>NZ_JBITGW010000028.1:0-52059 GCF_044457345.1 Nonomuraea sp. NPDC050547 | reverse complement strand
TGTCGGTGTGGGTGGTTCCGGTCACGGTGGTGACCAGGGTGCCGCCTCGGTAGATCTCGTAGCCGGTGACGCCGACGTTGTCCGTGGAGGCGTTCCAGGCGAGGGAGACGCTGCTGGCGGTGACGCCGGTCGAGCGGGCGTTGCCCGGCACGGTGGGCGCCTGCGTGTCGGTGCCACCGCCGCCGGTGGTCTTCCACAGGGCCGCGACGTTGGGCGGCTCCCAGCCGGGCTGGGAGGTGTGGCTCTGGCGGCATTCGTACTCGACGCCGTTGTAGGTGACCCGGGTGCCCGCGGTGTACGCGGTCCACGGGGCCCAGTCGGCGAAGGCGACCTGGGTGCTGCTGGCACTGAAGGCCATGGGCGGGGCGACCACCGCTGCGCCGAGTGGCAAGAGTAAGGCCGCCAGGACTGCGAGTGTTTTGCGATGCTTCATACTGCTCCGACATCCGGTGCTTGGGGGGTGGGATGAAGAGAGGCTCAGAAACTCTTAGGAAAGTTTCCTTTTAATTACATGCGACGTTAACCCCTGCCCGCCAGGTCGTCAATATCTGGATCAAAAGGCGCCGCCCCGACGAGGATCAGCAGGCCGATGCCGATCAGGACGATCGGCGGCACGATGTACCCCCACCGGCTGAGGGTCCTGGCGATCAGCGGCCGGGTGGCGAACGCGGCCGCCCCCGCCACGACCAGGATTCCGAGAAAGCCCAGGTGCCGCCCGGCCACGATGCGCGCCGCGGCCTTCCGCCCGCTGCTCTGGGCGAAGAACAGGGCCAGGATGACGGTGTCGTCGATGTCGGTCGCGGCGAACGACCCCGGCCGCCTGCCCGATGACGCCCAGGTCCGCGAGGCGTAAGGCTGTTGCCCGGCTTCCGTATCCTTACGGGATGATCCGCGCCGTGGTGATCGATGTGGACGACACGCTCTGCCTCACCGAGGCGGCGTGCTTCGAGCTCGAGAACGAGGTCCTGGCGTGTATCGGCCGGGAGCCGATGTCCCGGGACGTGCACCTGTCCACGTGGGGGCAGCCGCTGCTGGAGGCGATGCCGCTGCGCTCGCCCGGCATCGACGTCGAGGCCTTCGCCGCCGCGTACCCGGCCGTGCTCCGGCGGTATGTGGCGGCCGGGCGGCTGGACGTCGTGGCACAGGAGAACCTCCAGGCCCTCGACGCGCTCGCCGCCGCGGGCCGCAGCCTCATGCTCCTGACCTCACGCACGGAAGCCGAGGTGGAGCACCTGCTGGCCCCGGACCACGCGCTGACGGGCCGCCTCGCCGCCGTCTACCACGCGGGCAACATGCGCTACGGCAAACCCGACGCCCGCGCCTTCGACGAACTCCTCGCCGCCACCGGGCTCGACCCCCACCACTGCCTGTACGTCGGCGACTCACCCGGCGACGCCCACGCCGCCAACGGCGCCGGCCTGCGCTTCATCGCCTGCATGCAAAGCGGCGTCAGGCGGCGCGCCGACTTCGCCGCCCATCGCGTCGACGCGTTCATCGACACCTTCCCCCAAATGGTCGAGGCCGTGGCCCGCCTGGAGAACGCCCGGCCATGAACGTGGCCCTGTCGGCGCGATCGAGAACGGGGCGGGTGCGGGTCCGGGGTCGGCGGATCGCCCAGCTGCCGGGCCCTGACCCTATTTGGGGCGCGCCGCGGTGACGTAGTAGATCATCGGGCTGAGCTCGCCCTCCCCCTCGACCTGGAAGCCCGCGCCGGGGATCAGGTCGCCGAGGAGGTCGCGCGGACTGTGGCGCATGGCGGGCCCGGTGAGCAGTTGCGTGAGCCGCCCGGCCAGCCGTCCGGTCGGCGGCCGGAACTCGGCGATGAGCAGCCGTCCGCCGGGACGCAGCACCCGGAATATCTCCCGTACGGCGGCGCCGCGCAGATCGGCCGGGATGTGGTGGACGGCGAGCGTGGACATGACCACGTCGAACGAGGCGTCAGGCAGGGCCAGCGCCTGCGCCTCGCCCACCAGGTAGGCGCAGTTGCGCGGGGCGCGCGAGCGGGCGTGTTCCACCATGGGCGGCGAGGGGTCCACGCCGGTGACCTCGGCCGCGATCGGGGCGACGATCCTGGTCAGGTAGCCGGTGCCGCAGCCCACGTCGAGGACCCGGTCGCCGGTCCGCACCCCGGACCTGGTGGCCAGGCGGGTGAAGACCTCGCGGCGCCGGCCCAGGAATCCTAGGGTGGCGCCGATGCCGTAGGCCCGCGGACGGTCGATCGTGCCGCCGTGGTCGGCGTGCTCTTCGTGCCGGTGCAGAAGCTTGCCCAAGCCCATCATCGCCTCCGATGTCGAACAGGGTGTTCTGTAATGAATAGTCTGTCTGTCGGTGTTGCCGGGGCAACAAACAGTTCTGCCCGGCTGTGCCGTACTGAACACAAGGAGGGACTTTGGACCGGAGGGTACGGCGCACGCGGCAGGCCATCCAGGGGGCGCTGGTGGAGCTGACGCTGGAGAAGGGGTACGACGCGGTGACGGTCACCGACATCATCGACCGGGCCGACGTGGGCCGCTCCACGTTCTACGCGCACTTCACCGACAAGCAGGACGTGCTGTTCAGCAATCTGGAGGCGCTGACCTTCCTGCGTGCCGAGCCGGGCGCTGACGGGCCGTTGTTCGCCTTCAGCCTGCCGATGTTCGAGCACGTGCACGAGCAGCGGCGGCTGGTGAAGGCGCTGCTCGGCAGGCGCGGCGGCGGGGTGGTGGTGGCGCGGGGCGAGAAGATGCTGGGCCGGATGATCCGCGCGGAGCTGGAGGCCAGGACGGGGGAGGTGTCCGAGCTGGTGGTGAGCTGTGTGGCGGGGGCGTTCATGACGTTGTTGCGCAGGTGGGTGGACGAGGAGATCACCGCCACACCCGCCGAGCTCGACGCCGCCTTCCGCGCCACGGTCCTGCCGGGGGTGGAGGCCCTGTGACGTCCCTTCCCCCCTGCACTACCACCGGCCCGGCAGGCTGCGGCATTCTCCGGGCCGGACGGAGCTTTCTAGACTGGCCGGCATGAACGACCCGCGCCGCCGTGTGCTCCTGTGGATCGGCTTCCTCGTGTTCGCGGCCATCAACACCATCGGCGGCTCCATCGGCGGTCCAGCCCAGGTCGCGGGCCTGATCGCCGGAATCGTCTGCATCGGCTTCATCGCGGCCCTGATCATCCACCACTACGCCGGCCGCCGCCCGTGACCCCGCCGGCGCTTCCTATGGAGAGGGTGCCCCCATGGCATTGGAGTCCATCAATCCCGGCGAACTGGACCCGCCGGAGACCTACAGCCACGTCGTCGTCGCCACCGGCACGCGGATGGTCTTCATAGCCGGTCAGGTGGCCGAGGACGGGGCGGGCGATCTCGTCGGGCCCGGGGACATGACGGCCCAGGCGCGCCAGGTGTTCGCCAACATCGGGCACGCGCTCGCCGCCGCGGGCGCCCGCCCCGACCAGGTGACGAAGCTGACGATCTTCGTCGCCGGGTACCGGCGTGAGCACCTCGCGCAGATCGAGGAGGGCAGGGTCGCGCTGTTCGGCGACCACAAGCCGGCGGACACGCTGGTGGGGGTCGCCGCGCTGTCCAGGCCGGAGTACCTGCTCGAAGTCGACGCCGTCGCGGTCGTCGACGACGCGGTGTAGCTATGGCTTGCGGCCCACCGCGGCGTACATGTTGGTGGCGGTGTCCGGGAGAGGCCGGTCACCCGGGGCCGGGCGCCAGCGAGGCATCGGGACGACGCCCGGGTCCAGGAGGTCGAGGCCGGTGAACAGGCGTTCCACCTCGGCGCGGGTGCGCAGGTACATGGGGATGCCGCTGCTGGTGTACTCGCGGGCCAGTTGCTCGGACTCCGGAGCCAGGTCGGCGGTGGGGATGGTGACGGCCAGGTAGCTGCCGGCGGGAAGCGGGGCGATCAGGGCCTCCACCAGGCCCTGGGCGTCCTCCACGAACTGGAGCATGGCGATCACCGTCAGGGCCACCGGGCGGGTGAGGTCGATCACCTCGTGCAGGGTGGGGTCGCCGAGGAGCGCCTCGGGGGAGCGCATGTCGGCCTGGATGTAGGCGATGCGGCCCTCGGGAGTACCCGCCAGCAGGGCTCTCGCGTGGGTCAGCACGATGAGGTCGTTGTCGACATAGACGATCCGCGCCTCGGGCGCGCTCTCCTGGACGACCTCGTGCAGGTTCGGGGAGGACGGGATGCCGGTGCCGATGTCGACGAACTGCTGGACGCCCGCGTCGGCCAGGTAACGGGCCATCCGGTGCATGCAGGCGCGGTTGGCGAGCATCGAGGTACGCAGCCCCGGCCAGTTGGTCAGCACCTTGGACGCGGTGTCCCGGTCGGCGGCGAAGTTGTCCTTGCCGCCCATGATGTAGTCGTAGACGCGCGCCGAGTGCGGCCGGTGGGTCTGCAGATCCATCGGGGCGGGCCGGTTCTGTGGAGCGTCTGGCATATCCGGATTCCGCCTTCCGGTCGTGGTCTTCTGGTCCCGCACTCAAGATCCACCATAGGGCACGGAGCGGGCAGAGCCCACCGGCACGGGCGGGCAGCCTGGGGGGTGCCCGCCCGAAGGCCGGGTCAGGGGGTGGGTTCCTGCATGGTGACGCAGTGCGCGCCGCCACCGCCGTTTCCGTAGAGGTTGTCCAGGTTGAGCATGACCACCGGCTTGCCGAAGGCCGCGGCGATCGCGTTCCTGGCGGCCGTGTCCTTCGCGGTGTCGCCGAACTGGGCGGTGACGACCGCCTGGTTGGTCAAGGTCCAGTTCATGTAGGAGCTGAGGAATTCGTCCCGCTGGCCGGACGGGATGCGGGGGAGCGTGTCGGGGCCCTCGATGGTCAGGACCCGGAGCCTGCGTCCCCTGGCGTCGGTGGCGTTCACCAGGACGTCGTGGATGGCCTGGGCATTGGCGGTCCACACGTCGGGGCGTACGTCGCCGGCCAGTTGGACCATCACGACGCCCGGCCCGATGTAGCGGGCGGTGCCGTCGACGTGGCCGTCGGTCACGTCCTGGCCCCGCACGCCGGGCAGCCAGATCATCTTGGTCGCGCCGAAGCGGGCCAGGAGTTCCGCCTCGATCTGGCTTCTGGACTTGCCGGGGTTGCGATTGGAGTTGACCCAGCAGCTCTCCGTCGCCATGAGTGTGCCGTCGCCGTCGTACTCGATCCCGCCGCCTTCACCCACCACCCCGGCCCTGGTGAACGGCAGGCCGATGTGCGCGGCCAGATTCTGCGCCAGACGCCGGTCGTTGTTGTAGGCGGAGGCGGGGATGCCGAGGAATCGGGTGGCGTTCTCGCCCCAGGCGTTGAAGTTCAGGCCGATGGTGTCGCGGCCGCCGGCTCCGTCGACGCGGAACATAGGGCCCGTGTCGCGTATCCAGCAGTCGGAGACCGGAACCGAGCTGATCACCGTGACGGTGGAGCCGCACTGCGTCCGGGCCCGCGCCGCGTTCGTGGAGCCGCTGGCACACATGGTGACCGGTTCGTGCCGGGCGATCTCCTTGGCGAGCTTGGCGATGTCGGCCTGGATCCTGGACAGGAGGTTGCCCCAGATGGTGGTGCTCGACGGCCAGGACATCCAGGTCCGGATGTGCGCCGTCTCCTCGCCGGGCACCCGCCAGGCGGCGGCCGACGCCGCGGAGGCGGCCGGGGCGTCGCCGAGTGCCTGCGCCGCCGCCAGACCCGCCGCGGCGAGACCCGTACGGGCCAGCATCGAACGTCTGCTGATCTCGGACATGGGTGACTCCTTTCTCAGTGGACCTCTTCACGCTCCGTGGCCAGGTCGAGGCTGCGCGCGAAGAGCAGATAGCAGCCGCCCGCGACGGGCAGGCCGACGAACAGGGAGTAGTCGACGCCGCCGAGGAGCGCGGCGACGGGGCCGGTGTACAGGCCCGCCACGACCATGAAGGGCGTCATGGCGGCCAGGCCGATCACGTAGGCGAGGTTGCCCCGCCACGCCCACCGCCCGTAGATGCCGTCGCGGTTGAAGATCTCCGCGATCACGTAGCGGCCGCGGCGGACGAAGAAGTAGTCCACGAGGTTGATGGCGGTCCACGGGATGAACAGATACGTCAGGAGGACCACGACGTTGGCGTAGAACCAGGCGAACTGGTCGATGCCGACGAACGAGGCGATCGAGCCGACGCTGACGAGCATGATGCCGATCGTTACGACCCGGATCTCGCGGGTGGGCCTGACCGGGCGGAAGGAGTCGGCTATGGAGATCATGGTGAGGCTGCCGCCGTACTGGTTGATGGCCATGATCGACAGCAGGCCGATGAGCAGGACGCCGACCGCGACGGCGCCGAATCCGGAGAACAGGCGGTCGGCGGCCAGCCGTAGCGCGGCCACCGGCGTGGCGCCCTTCGGCGCCGCGGCCGAGACCGCCGCCCCCAGGACGAACACCCAGATGCCGGACAGCGCGCTCGGCAGGTACGTCCACCAGAACGTGCGACGTACCGAAATATCGGGACGCAGGTAGCGGGAGTAGTCCGAGACGTACGGCGCCCAGCCGAGCTGGAACCCGGCCACGAAGACGAAGACCAGCATGAACGTCGTCGGCTCGAACGGCCCCGCCTCCCATGCCGAGCCGCGGATGCCGCCGGTGAGCAGCGCGGCGACCGTGATGGCGGCCATGACGGCGACGAACGGCCAGGTCAGCCACCGGTTGACGGCGTGGATCCAGTCGTGGCCGAGTAGCGCGATCACGGTGGCGACCGCGGCGGCGAGCACGTACCCGAGCCAGTCCGGCAGGCCGAACAGCGAGTGCATCGCGTCCCCGGCCAGCAGGGCGTCGGAGGTGTTGTAGCCGATGTAGTTGACCAGCGCGAACACCCAGACGGTGAGGGCCGCGCCCACGTACCCGAACTGCGGCCTGGACTGCACGAGCTGCGGCAGGCCGAGCTGCGGGCCCTGCGCCGAGTGGAAGGCCATGAAGAACGTGCCGAACAGGGAGCCGAGCACGGTGGCGACGACGGTCCAGACGAGCGTGGCGCCCATGGACAGGGTGACCACGCCGGTGGCGAAGCCGGTGAGGTTGAGGCTGCCGACGAACCAGATGGCGCCGAGGCTCGACAGCCGGCCGTGGCGTTCCGAGAGGGGGATCCAGTCGATCGAATGCCGCTCGATGGCCGGGTGCTCCGCCTGCGTCATGAGGCCTCCTTGGGGCGGCGCCGGTGCCTAGAGGCCACAGTGTGTGCGCGAAAAAACGTTTCTTCAAGAGCCGTTGCAGAAACGTTTTTTCAGTTTTCGGGTCCCGGCCAGGCGGTAGATTTCCGACCATGGGCAGGCCGAAGCGAGTGACGATCCGCGACGTGGCCAAGGCGGCCGCCGTCTCGATCACCACCGTCTCCGACGCGCTCAACGGCAAGGGCCGCCTGCCCGCCGCCACCAGGGACCGCGTCGTGGCCGTGGCCGCCGGCCTCGGTTACCACGCCAGCCCGAACGCGCGCCGCCTGCGCCAGGGCCGTACCGGCGCCATCGGGCTGTACCTGCCCGACCGGGCCTCCGGCCTCGACTACTACATGAACGTCGCGCTCGGCGCCGCCGACGCGGCCTTCGCCCGTGACCTCACGCTGACCCTGATGCCCATCAGGCCCGACGCCCGGCAGAAGATCTCCGCCGATCTCCTGGACGGCCTCATCGTCGTCGACCCCATGCTCACCGATCCCGTGCTCGACACGCTGGCCGGGCTCGACGTGCCCATCGTGAGCTGCGAGCGCGACCTGGGCTCGCCGGTCAGGTTCGCCGGCGTGGTGACGGCCGACAACCGCGCCGCCGTTCACGAACTGCTCGGCCACCTCGCGCGGCGGGGCGCCACGACGATCGGGCTGCTCGGCCTGGCGGGCGACACCGCGTTCGGCAGCGACGTGCACGCCGCCTACCTCGACTGGTGCGCCGCGCGCGGTCAGCCTCCGCTCATCAGCCAGACTCCCTTCGTCGACTCGGCGGAGTCCCGGTACCAGGCCGCCGACCGGCTACTGAACGATCACCCGGAGATCGACGCCGTCGTCAGCGCGCCAGAGGGCGGCGCGCTCGGCATCCTCCAGGCGGCGGAACGGCACGGCATCCGGGTACCCGAAGACATGCTCATCGCCTCGTGCGTCGACCACTCCTCCCTCTGGAGCGCCAAGCCGCCGATCACGGCCATCGACCTGAACCCGCGCCTCATGGGCCGGTACGGAGCCGAGCTCCTCGCCGACCTCCTGGAGGGCAGGGCCGCGGCCCCCGTCACGCGGGCCCTGCCGACCCGTCTGGTCGAACGTGACTCGACGCTTCCCCGAGCTCCGCGATGACGGCGCCCCCCACCAGCTCGCGGGCGCGCTCCAGGGTCATCGATCCGCTGAGCCAGCGTTCGCTCACGCCTTCGACCAGGGCGGTCAGCCGTTCCGCCACGTCGAGCGGGTCGGCCCGCGCGGCGGCCAGCCCGGCCGCCTGAGCCTGCCTGATCATGGCGGCGAGGTCGTCGACCCAGCCGCGCGTGGAGGTGCTGAGCGGCTCGCGCAGGTCGGGGTTGAAGACCGCGCTGGCCCGCAGCTCACCCCAGGCCGCGCTGTTCTCCCGGACCGCGGGGGTGTCCTGCAGTTCGAGGAGCAGGAGCAGTTCGAGCTGCTCGCGCGGGTCCTTGCCGATCTCCATGGCCTCGTGCGTGTAGCGGCCGGCGCGCTCGTTGACGAACTCCAGCGTCTTGCGCATGAGCCCGGCCCGGTCGCCGAAGTGGTAGTAGATCAGCGCGGTCGACACTCCGGCCTCGGCGGACAGCTTTTCCACCCGTAGCCCGCGCACGCCGCTGTGGGCGATGACGCGGACGGCCGCTTCCAGGATCTGCCGCTGGCGATCGGACGACATTTCACCTCACGTCGCAGGGTCGGGGACACCTTGACTGAATCTTCAGTCGGTGGGCACTATAGCAACTCCGTAAGGCTGACTGAATTTTCAGACAGGAGTGACCATGCGTATGCCCGCCGAATGGGCCGTCCATGACGGCTGCCTCATGGCCTGGCCGACCCGGGAGGAACTGTGGGGCGACGTGCTCACCTCCGCCCGGCAGGAGTACGCGGCGGTGGCCCGCGCCGTCGCGCGGTTCGAGCCGGTGACGATGGTGGCACTGCCCGGCCAGGGAGAACAGGCGCGTGCGCAGTGCGGCGACACGGTCGAGGTGGTCGAGCTGCCGATCGACGACTCGTGGCTGCGCGACTCCGGCCCGATCTTCGTGCTCGGCCCGGACGGCTCCCGCGCCGGCGTGGACTTCCGCTTCAACTCCTGGGGCGGCAAGCACCACCCCTGGGACCACGACGACAGGATCTCCGCCCTGCTCCTGGAGCGCCTCGGCGTCACCCGCGTCGAGTCCGGCATGATCCTTGAGGGCGGCGCGATCACCGTCGACGGCGAAGGCACGCTGATCACCACCGAGCAGTGCCTGCTCCACCCCAACAGGAACCCCGGCCTGACCCGCGCCGAGATCGAGGACGAGCTCAAGGCCAGGCTGGGTGTCACCAAGGTGATCTGGCTGCCGTACGGCGGGCTGGAGGACCGGGAGACCGACGGTCACGTGGACGGCGTCGCCGCGTTCACCGCCCCCGGCAAGGTGCTCATCCAGCTCCCCGACGACCCCGGGCACCCCGACTACGCCCGCATGCGCGCCAACAAGGCGGTCCTGGAGGCCTCCACCGACGCCGCGGGCAGATCGTTCGAGCTCGTCGAACTGCCCCAGAGCGCGTTCACCGAGGTGGCCGGAGAGCGGATCGAGGTCGGCTACCTGAACTTCTACGTGGCCAACGGCGGCGTGGTCGTCCCCGTCGCCGGGGCCGAGGCCGACGAGAAGGCCCTGGCCGTCATCGCCGGCGCCTTCCCCGGCCGCACCGTGGTCGGCGTGCGCACCCCGGTCATCGCCTACGGCGGTGGCGGCGTGCACTGCGTCACCCAGCAGATCCCGGCCGCCGGGCAGGCCTCGTGAACTACGTCGAACTGACCTCCTACGGCTCGCCGCTCGGCTCACCGGCCCGGCCCGGCACGGAACCCGGCACGCTCCTGCGAGTGGGCCTGGTCCAGATGCGCTGGCAGCCCGACGAACGGGCCCACGACGAGGCCCTGCGCACCGGGGTACGCCTGGCCGCCGGCCTCGGCGCCGAGGTGGTCTGCCTGCCCGAGCTCACCCGCAGCCCCTACTTCGCCGCCGACAAGACGCGGGCGCAGGACGCCGCCCGCCACATGGAGGACCTGCCCGGCGGCCCCACCACCGCGCTCGCCACCGAACTGGCCGCGGACCTGGGCGTCGTGGTGCACGCCTCCCTGTACGAGCGGGCCACCGACGGCGGCCTCGGCTACAACACCGCGATCTGCGTGGACCCGGACGGCGCCCTGCTGGCGCGCACCCGCAAACTGCACATCCCGCGCTTCCCCGGCTACCACGAGGACCTGTGCTTCCGCCCCGGCGACACCGGCTTCCCCGTGACCGAGATCCGCGGCGCCAGGTTCGGCTTCCCCACCTGCTGGGACGAGTGGTTCCCCGAGCTGGCCAGGACCTACGCGCTGGAGGGCGCCCAGGTGCTGGTCCACCCGACGGCGATCGGCTCGGAGCCGGAACTGCCGCACTTCGACACCCGGCCCATGTGGGAGCACGCCATCTCCGCCAACGGGCTGGCCAACGCCCTGTTCATGGTGGTGCCCAACCGGGTCGGCGCGGAAGGGCTCATCACCTTCTACGGCTCGTCGTTCATCTCCGACCCCTACGGCCGCGTGATGCTGCGCGCCCCGCGGGACCGGCCCGCCGTGCTCGTCGCCGACCTCGATCTGGACCAGCGGCGCGACTGGCTGGAGTTCGGCCTGATCAACACCCGGCGGCCGGAGCTCTACGGCGCGCTGACCCGCCCGATCTGACATCAGGGAGAGCCCATGCGGATCGCAGCACTCACGGCCCTCGCCTTCATGGCGGTGGCCTGCGGCGGGGCCGCCACCCCCCACTCCACCGCCGGCACGAGCTTCACGCTGTCGCCCACGACGCCGCCCGCCAAGGGCGAGATCGACGGCTTCACCTGGTCCATCTACGCCGAGCCGCCGACGCTCGACTACATCTACGCCTTCGACTACCCGCAGAACATGATCCTTTCCAACGTCTGCGAGAGCCTGATGCGCTGGACCCCGCAGCTCGGCCTGGAGCCCGGCCTGGCCGAGGAGGTGAAGCAGCCGGACGCGAAGACGTTCGTCTACCGCATCCGGCCCGGGGTGAAGTACCACGGCGGCGGCGAGGTCACCGCCGACGACGTCGTCTTCAGCCTGCGCCGCCACCTGGACGCCGCCCTGGGCTCCTACTGGGCCAAGTCCTTCGACCGGGTCGCCTCGATCGGCAGGAGCGGCCCGATGGAGGTGACCGTACGGCTGAAGCGGCCGGACTCCCAGTTCAACCAGTGGATGGCCACCTCCGCGGGAACGGTCGTCAACCCGCGCGCGGTCCAGGCCAAGGGCCGCGACTACGGCAACCCGGACGGCGGCGTCGACTGCACCGGCCCCTACCGGCTCGGCCCGTGGCGCAAGGGCGAGTCGATCGCGCTCGACCGCTTCCCCGGCTACTGGGGCAAGAAGGCGAAGGCCGGACAGGTCGCCTTCCGCTTCATCACCGACCCGGCCGCCAGGACCAACGCGATGCTGACCGGCGAGGTCGACGGCGGCTACCTCATCGCCCCCGACAGCTACGCCGGCCTGCGCGCGGGCGGCAAGGGCACGCTCTACTTCGGCAAGAGCCTGACCACGGTCAACCTCGCCTTCACCAACCTCGAAGGCACACTGAGCGACGTCCGCGTACGGCGGGCGCTGTCGCTGGCCCTGGACCGCGACGGCTTCGTCAAGACGGGCCTGCAGGGCGTCGGCTCGATCGCCGCGGCCCCCGCGCCCCGGGACGCCTGGCCCCAGCAGAGCGCGGCCCCGCCGGGCCCCAAGCGCGACGTGGCCGCGGCCAGGGAACTCATCCGGCAGGCCGGCGCCACCGGCAAGAAGATCACCGTGGCGACCAGCCCCATCGGCACCGACGTGTCGCTGCTGGCCACGGCCGTACAGGCGGCGGGCACCGAGATCGGCCTCGACGTCGAGCTCAAGACCATCGCGCCCGACGCCTACACCGCGCTGTTCTCCGACCCGAAGGCCCGCGCGGCCGTCGACCTGTTCCCCTGCACCTACTACCTGTCGATCACCGACCCGCTGGCCAGCTACTCGATCTTCCGCAGCGACGGCTTCGAGAACTACATGGGCTACGCCGACCCCGCCTACGACGCGCTCGTCGACCAGGCCGTCGCCGAGTACGACCCGGTCAAGCGGGCGGCGCTGACCGCCGGGCTGGGGCGGAAGGAGGCCGAGCAGGTGCTCTGGATCCCCGTCGCCGAATGGCCCACGTCCCTGTACCTCAGCAGGCGCATCACCGGCGCCCCGACCTCCATCGCCTACATGTACTACCCGTGGGCGGCCGACGTGGGCGCGGCCGGATGATCGCCCGCTTCATGCTGCGGCGCCTGCTGGAGCTGGCGCTGACGCTGGTGACCGCGTCGTTCCTGGTGTTCGGCGCGGTCCACCTGGCCCCTGGCCGCCCGGAGACCTTCCTGCTCGGCGGCCGGGCGGCCAGCCCGGAGGCGCTCGCGGCGATCCGGGCCCAGTACCACCTGGACGACCCGTTCCTCCTGCAGTACCTGAAGTGGGCGGGCGGCGTGCTCACCGGCGATCTGGGCCGGTCGATGCAGTACCGCAGCCCGGTGCTCGGGCTGATCGAGGCCCGGCTGCCGAGCACGCTGCTGCTCATCACCATGGCCGCCGTGCTGGTGGTGGTCTTCGGCATCGGCCTGGGCCGGCTGGCCGCGGTGGGCGGGCCCGCCACCGACTCGGCGGTGCTCGTCGGCACCTCGGTCGCGCTCGGCACCCCGTCGTTCGTCGCCGCCATCGGCCTGCTGTGGGTGTTCTCCGTGCAGCTCGGCTGGTTCCCGACGATCGGCAGCGGCGACGGGCTGCCCGACATGATCTACCACCTGGCGCTGCCGTCCCTGGCGCTGGCCCTGTACTGGACCGGCTGGCTCGCGCGGGTCACGCGCGGTGCCATGAAGGACCAGCTCGCCCTCGAACACGTCACCGTCGCCCGCAGCCGCGGCCTGCCCGAACGCCTGGTGATCCGCCGGCACGTCCTGCGCAACGCGCTCGGCCCCGTCGCCACCGTCAGCGGCCTGACCCTGTCCGGTCTGGTCATCAGCACCGTGCTGGTCGAGGCCGCCTTCGGCATCGGCGGGCTCGGCGCGCTGCTGGAAAGCTCCGTGCAGGTCAAGGACTTCCCCGTCGTCCAGGCCATCACGCTGCTGGTGGTCGCCCTGTTCACGGTGACGAACCTGATCGTCGACCTGTGCTACCCGCTGGTCGACCCCCGGGTCCGGCTCGGCGTACGGAGTGACGCCGTATGACCGCCGCCGGCGCAATCCTGCGCGGCCCGCGTGCCTCGCGGCACGGTCTCTACCTGACCTGTCTTGTCTTCGCCGCGCTGATGGTCCTCGTCGCGATCGCCGCGCCCCTGCTCACGCCCCACGACCCCAACGCCACCGACCTCGGCGCCGCCCTGACCGGCCCGTCCCCGGCCCACCCGCTCGGCGCCGACGCCGCCGGCCGCGACACCCTCTCCCGGCTCGTCGCCGGCGCGAGCACCTCGCTGCTGGGACCGATCGCCGTCGTCCTGTTCTCCACCGTCGCGGGAGTCCTGGTCGGCGTCGCCGCCGGCTGGTTCGGCGGCTGGCCCGACACGCTGCTGTCGCGCGCCGCCGAACTGCTGCTCGCCTTCCCCGCCCTGCTCGTGGCGATCGTCTTCGTCTCCCTGTACGGCACCGGCCTGGCCGCCCCGGTCATCGCCCTCTCCCTGGCCTACCTGCCGTACGTCAGCCGCCTGGCCCGCGACCTCACCCTCTCCGAACGCCGGCGCCCCTACCTGGCCGCCTACCGGGTGCAGGGCTTCTCCGGCCTGTCCATCTGCGCGCGCCACCTGATCCCCAACATCGCGCCCGTGGTGCTCGCCCAGTCCTCGGTCAACTTCGGCTACGCCCTGCTGGACCTGTCCGCCCTGTCCTACCTGGGCCTGGGCGTACCGCCCCTCACACCCACCTGGGGATCGATGATCAACGACGGCCAGTCCGCCCTGCTCCAGGGCCACCCCCTGTCGGCCATCCTGCCGTGCGCGGCGATCGTGCTCACCGTGGTGGCGTTCAACGTCGTCGCCGAGCACTGGGCCGACCGCGTGTCACGGAGGCGGGCATGAGCGTGCTGCGCGTCACCGGCCTGCGGATGTGGTTGCCCGGCACGCCGCGGCCCGTCCTCGACGGCGTCGAGCTGACCGTGGGCGAGGGCGAGACCGTGGCGCTGGTCGGGGAGTCCGGCTCGGGCAAGAGCCTCACCTCGCGGGCCGTGCTCGGGCTGCTTCCCGACGGAGCCGAGGTCGAGGGCGGCGTGGAGGTCGCGGGGCAGGACGTGCTCACGCTGACCCCTGCCCGGCTTCGGGAGCTGCGCCGCCGTACCGTCGCGATGATCTTTCAGGACCCGCGGGCGGGCATCAACCCGCTGCGCAGGATCGGCGACTTCCTGGTCGAGGGGCGGCCCGGATCGCGGGATCGCGCCCGCGAGCTGGTGGCCGCCGTCGGTCTGGAAGCACGGGTGCTGCGGCAGTACCCGCACGAGCTGTCGGGCGGCATGCTGCAGCGCGTCATGATCGCCGGGGCGCTGATGGGCGATCCGAAGCTGCTGCTGTGCGACGAGCCGACCACCGCGCTCGACGTCACCACCCAGGCCGAGATCGTGGCCCTGCTGGCCGAGGTGCGGCGGCGGTACGGGACCGGGCTGTTGTTCGTCACCCACGATCTGGAGCTCGCCGCGGCCATCGCCGACCGTGTCCACGTCATGTACGCGGGCCGGATCGCGGAGAGCGGGCCGGCGGGAACGGTGTTCTCCCGCCCGCGCCACCCGTACACAGCGGCCCTGCTCGCGGCCACCCCGCGGGTGGAGGCGCCGCGGGCACGGCTGGCCACCATTCCCGGGCAGCCGCCCGATCCGCGGACCGAGCTCATCGGCTGCGCCTTCGCCCCGCGCTGCCCGCTGGCGACGGCCGTGTGCCGCACCGATCCACCCGAGCTGATCGCCCAGGTCGCCTGCCACCACGGCATCCCAGGGGGAGAGCGTGCTTGAAGTCGACGGGCTGTCCAAGTCCTACGGAAGCGTCCAGGCGGTCCGCGACGTCAGCTTCACGCTGGCCGAAGGCGGCTCGCTCGGCGTCGTCGGCGAGTCGGGGTCGGGCAAGACCACCACCGCCCGCATCGTCCTCGGCCTGGAGCGCCCCGACACCGGACGCGTCACCGTGGGCGGGCACGACCGCTCCGTCCGGCGGCGCGGCCGTGCCGGACGGCTGCGCCTGGCCCGCGAGGCGCAGATCGTCTTCCAGGACCCGTTCCTGTCGCTGGACCCTCGGCTCAGCGCCAGGACGGTGCTGCGGGAGACCCTGAAGCTGCACTTCCCCGGCCTCGACCACGCGCGGCGGATCGCCGAGTTGCTCGACCAGGTGGGTCTGGGGGAGCGGGAGGCGGACGCGCTGCCGCGCCACCTGTCGGGCGGCCAGCGCCAGCGGGTGGCCATCGCCCGCGCGCTCGCGGTCGAACCGGCCGTCCTCGTCCTGGACGAGGCGGTCGCCGCCCTCGACGTCTGCGTCCAGGCGCAGATCCTCAACCTCCTGGCCGACCTGCGTGAGCGGACCGGCACCGCGTTCCTGTTCATCACCCATGATCTCGGCGTGGTGAGTCAGGTCACCGACCATCTGGTGGTCATGCGGCGGGGGGAGGTCGTCGAACGCGGTACGACGGCGTCCGTGCTGGCCGATCCACGACACGCCTACACCCGGCTCCTGCTGGCGTCGGTACCCCGGCCGCCCGGCTAGGCTGCGTCCTAACCAAAATTTCAGTCAGGGGGACTGTGATGCGTATTTCTCGACGTCAGACGCTACAAACAGCGATGTTTGCGGCTATGGGGGGCGCGCTGAGCGCCTGCGGCGCGTCCGTGACGGGGTCCGGGGCGGCGAAACAGGGGCCCACACCGAAGGCCGCCGGATGGCTGATGCCGGAGGAGACGCATCCGCACCAGAAGACGTTCATGTCGTGGCCGACCGAGCTCATCTGGAAGTCCGACACCGCGGGCGTGCGCGACGACATCGCCGGCATCGCCCGTGCGATCGCCGCCTTCGAGCCGGTGGTGCTCCTGGCCAACCCCGGCGACGTCAAGGCCGCGCAGCACGCCTGCGGTTCACAGGTCGAGGTCGTGCCGATCCCGGTCGACGACCTGTGGATGCGCGACACCGGCCCCACCTTCGTGCTGCGCGGCAAGGACATCGCCGGCGTCGACTTCAACTTCAACGGCTGGGGCCGCAAGCAGAAGCACTCACGCGACAAGGACGTCGCCCGGCAGATCCTGGCCAGGGAGCGCGTCACCAGGATCCAGGCGCCGATCGTCGGGGAGGGCGGCTCGATCGAGGTCGACGGCGCGGGCACGCTGATGGCCACGGAGAGCTCACTGATCAACGACAACCGCAACCCCGGCAAGAGCCGGGCCGACATCGAAAGCGCGCTGACGCGGACCGTCGGCGCGACCACCTTCATCTGGGTGAAGGGCGTCAAGGGCAAGGACATCACCGACTACCACATCGACGCCCTGGCCCGGTTCTCCGAGCCCGGCGTCGTGGTGATCAGCACCCCGCCGGACGACGCTCCCCAGGACGTCTGGACCGGCGCCTACGACCAGGCGCGCAAGGTGCTCGACACGGCCGTCGACGCGCGCGGCAGGCGGCTGGAGCTCGTCGAGCTGCCCGAGCCGGTCGACATCGGCCGCCGCGGCGAGGGCTTCCTCGCCACGTACGTCAACTACTACGTGGTCAACGACGGCGTCATCCTGCCCCGCTTCGGCGACAAGAAGGCCGACAAGGACGCCGCCGCCATCGTCCGTGACCTCTATCCCGGGCGCGAGGTGGTCCAGGTGCCCGTCGACACCCTCGGCGAGGGCGGCGGCGGCATCCACTGCGCGACCCAGCAGATGCCCAAGCCGAACTAAGGCGCTTTGACGGCGACGCGCATGCCGACCTGCACGTACCGCCTGCCGTCCGGCAGCGTGGCGCAGACCACCGGCCAGAACTCCTCCCCGACCGGCATGCCCGCCGCGGCGAACACCGTGGCGGTCGCCGTCCGCGACACCGGCACCAGATCGGCCTCCAGCGGCGGGGAGAAGTGCCGCATCTCATCGACGAACTCGTAGCGCAGGCGCCCGCCGCCGTCCGCGCCCCGGCTGATGGTCGTGACGACCCCGGCCCGCGGGTACGTCCCGGCCAGCGGCGTCAGGTCCACCTCCGGCGGGTTCGCCGGCGGGGCGAAGGACGGCGGCATGTGCACCCCGGCCAGTTCGCCGAGCAGTTCCCGGACCAGGTCGGCGTACAGGCGGCCGGCCGCACCGCCGTTGGCCAGCAGCGCGACGGCCACGCCCGCGCCGGGCAGCACGCGCAGGAAGGAGAACTGGGAGACGGCGCTGCCGTCATGGCCGAAGCCGGGGACCCCGTTCCAGTCGTGCAGGGTCCAGCCGAGGCCCCAGCCGTCGGCCGAGACGCTCCACTTGTCCAGGCTGTCGGCCTCGCGCCGCCGCATCGCGGCGACCGCGTCGGCGGGCAGCACGCGGGCCCCGCCGGGGGCGAGCCCGCCGTCCAGGTGCATCTTGGCGAAGCGCACGACGTCCCCCGCCGAGACGATCACCCTCCCGTACGGCCCCGCCGAGCGCGGCATCATGTCCCAGATCGGCGCCGGTTCTGGCTCCCGGCCGGGCTCGCCCATGTGGCCCATCGCGGTGCGGAAGCGCAGCGCCTCCTCCGGCAGCGTCATCGAGTGCTCCAGGCCCAGCGGCTCGAACACCCGCTCCCTCAGCGCCTGGTCCCAGGTCCGGCCGGTCAGCACCTCGACCAGCCGGCCCAGCACCACGTAGCCGGAGCTGCCATAGGACAGCACCATGCCGGGCGGGCAGTCGAGCGGCACCTCGCGCAACGCCCGGACGTACTTGGCCAGGCAGTCGTCGCCCCGTCCCGAGTCGTACATGAAGTCGTTGGTCATGCCGCCGGTGTGCGAGAGCAACTGCCTGATCGTGATCGTCGCGGTGGCGTCCGGGTCGGGGGTGCCGAACTCGGGCAGCACGCCGGCCACGGGCGCGTCCAGGTCCAGCTCACCTTCGGCGGCCAGCTGCGTCACGAGGGTGGCGGTGTACACCTTGGCCAGCGAACCGGCCAGGAACACCGAGTCGGGTGTGGCGCGCACGCCGGTGCCGCGGTGCAGCAGCCCGCTGGCCAGCTCGTGGACGGTGCCGCCGGTCAGCACCGCCAGCGTGGCTCCGGGCACGTGGTGGGCGGCGCGCAGCTCGTCGAGCCTGGCCTGCCACCGGTCAGTGGGGAAGGGGGATGCCATGACTACCTCCGTACAGTGTTCGGGCTCCGCACACTGTACGGAGAGCGATTGGTGTGCGCAAGCCGTACACTGTGCGGAAGGGAGTGCGCGAGGCGAGGAGAAGGCATGTCCGGCGAGAAGGAACTGTCGGTGTGGACCCGTCCGCGACCCCAGCGGCGGGAGCAGCCGGCGCTGAGCCGCGAGCAGATCGTCGCCGCCGCGCTGGACCTGCTGGACGCCGAGGGCATCGACGCCCTGAGCATGCGCAAGCTCGGCACCCGGCTCAATGCGGGGGCCACCTCCATGTACACGCACGTGGCCAGCAAGGAGGAACTGCTCGAACTGGTCGTGGACGAGGTCTACGGCGAGATCGAGCCGCCGGCGCCGGGGGAGGACTGGCGGGCGGACGTCGTGGGGTTCGCCCGGAACGTCCGGGCGGGACTGCTGCGCCATCCCTGGATCGGATCCGTGCTCGGCGAGGCCGGAGTGGCCTACCTGGGACCGAACGTGCTGCGCATGTCGGAGGGCACGCTCGCGGTGTTCGAGGCGGGCGGCTTCTCCCTGAAGGCCGCCGACCGGGCGCTGAACACGGTCATGGCCTACATCATCGGGCGGGCGGCCAGCGAGGCCGCGTGGCTGACGAGGCTGGCCCGCCGCGGCCAGAACGAGCAGGAATGGGCCGAACGCCTGTGGCCCGCGGCCGAAGAGGCCGTCAGGGCCTACCCCAGGCTCGCCGCCCTGTACGCGGACCAGCGCGGCCAGGACCAGCGGGAAGCCCGGGAGCGGGAGTTCGAGGACGGGCTCGCATGTGTCCTGGACGGCCTGGCGGCTCGGCTGAAATGAGGGCAAGTCACATTTGACATGGCGAAATTGCCCATCACACTCATAGTGGCCTCATAAGCTGCGAGCCCGGCATAGAACCCCACGTTAAGCGCCATCTGCGCTAACGGAGAGACATATCGTGATTTATGTTCATGCCGATACTTGTGAAGAGTCAAGTGATGCTTGACGCCCTGTGGGTGTATTCACCATGATCAGCCGGGTTGGAAAAGTGCGGATTTGCGTGCCGGCAAATCCCGACAGGAGGCCCGGAATGGATCGCACCGTCGTTGGCACCCCTCGTCACCCCACAGCCCGCACCCGCGCGCCCGAGGGAGCAGCCTGACCGATTCGTCCCCCTCCGATCCCCATGACATCCCGACCCGTCCTTCCCCTGGCTGACGATCTGTTCCTCGTAGCCTGGGACGTCACCATTTCCGGGCAACCCCGCCTGCACCCGCACGGCATCGCCCTGGCGCTGGCCGGAGCCCTGCTGGGCGAGCTGGTGTTCGCCGGACGGCTGGCCGTACGCGAAGAACAGCTCGTCGTCGTCGGCCGGGGCGCCGTCCAGGACCCCCTGGCCGCCAGCGTGCTGGCCGAACTGGTCGCGCACCCGCAGCACACCTCGATCCCCACCTGGCTGGCCTACATGGAGAGCCAGGCCACCACCATGGTCGCCGACCGGCTCATCGGCGACGGGCTGCTCGTCCGCGAACAGCCCCGCCTGCTCAAGAACCGCCAGTGCCGCTACCGCTACGCCTCCCGCGCCGTCTTCGGCCGGGCCGCCTGGCCCCCGGAGCGGCTGCGGGGCTGCCTGGTCGCGCACCGTCCCGTCCCCGACCAGGACATGATGCTCCTCGCGCTGGTCGACGCGTGCGGCCTGACCCCCGTGCTGCTGAACGACCCCGCCATGCGCCGGACCGGCGAGGCCTATCTGGCGACCGTCCTGCGCGCCCTGCCCGCGCCGCTGACCGTCCTGGCCCGCCAGGTACGCGCCGCCGTCGGCAACGCCGTCCTCACCTACCGCACCCGCCGCCTCTGACTCCCCTGGAAAGGACCCCCCGTGACCACGCAGCATCGCCACCCCCCGGGCGACCGGATCACCGCCGCGCTGGCCGCCAACCGCCTCGGCGTGCCCGCCGTCGCGTTCTTCGTCCTGTCGGCAGCCGGGCCGCTCAGCGTCATCGCCGGAGTGGTGACCACCGGCTACGCCGTCACCGGGATCACCGGCCTGCCGATCGCGTTCCTCGTGGTCGGCGCGGTCCTCGCGCTGTTCGCCGTCGGGTACGTGGCGATGGCCCGCTACATGGCCAACGCCGGGGCCTTCTACACCTATGTCACCCACGGCCTGGGCCGTCCCGCCGGAGTAGCCGCCGCCTGGGGCGCGCTGCTGGCCTACAACTCCATCCAGGTCGCCCTGTACGGTGTGTTCGGCGCCGCCTCCGTCCCGCTGCTGGCCGCCTGGCTCGGCATCACCCTGCCCTGGTGGATCATCGCCGTGGTGGCCTGGGCGCTGGTCGCGGTGCTCGGCCTGTCCCGCGTCGACCTCAACGGCCGCGTGCTGGCCGTCCTGCTGACCGCCGAGATCGCGATCATCCTCCTCTTCGACCTGGCCGACCTGCTCAACCCCGCCGGGGCGTCGCTGGCCTGGGAGGCGCTGTCACCGGCCGCGTTGTTCTCGCCCGGGATCGGGGCGCTGCTGGTCATCGCCATCCTGGGGTTCGTCGGGTTCGAGGCCGCCGTCGTGTTCTCCGAGGAGTCGCGCGACCCGCGCCGCACCATCCCCGCCGCCACCTACCTGTCCGTCGCCGTGATCGCCGGTGTGTACGCGCTGTCGTCCTGGGTCATGCAGGTGGCCATCGGTCCCGCCAACATCGCCGCCGTCGCCCGCCGCGACAGCGCGGAGACCATCTTCATCCTCGCCGCCGACCACATGGGCGACGTGGTCGCCACCATCGGCCGGGTCCTCTTCATCACCAGCACCTTCGCCGCCATGCTCTCCTTCCACAACACCAGCGCCCGCTACCTGTTCGCGCTCGGCCGCGAACGCGTGCTGCCCGAGGTGTTCGGCCGCACCACCGCCCGCACCGGCGCCCCCAAGACCGGATCCATCGCCCAGAGCTGCCTCGGCCTGCTGGTCATCGTCGTCTACGCCGTCCTCGGACTCGACCCGATGGTCCAGCTGTTCTACTTCGGCGGCACCTTGGGCGGCTTCGGCATCCTGGTGCTGCTCACCGTGACCGCGATCTCCGTGCCGATCTACTTCGCCCGCAACCCCCACACCGAACCCCGCACCCACGCCCTCATCGCCCCGGTGGCCGCCGCCGTCATCCTGGTGGTCATGCTCGGGCTGGCCGTCACCAACTTCTCCACCCTGCTCGGCGTGCCCGAGGGCGAGCCGATCGCGGTCATCCTGCCCAGCCTGTACGGCATCGCCGCCGTACTCGGCCTGATCTGGGCCTTCGTCCTGCAACGCCACCGCCCCGGCATCTACCTCCAGATCGGCCAGGGCGCCAAGGCCGTCGCGTCCTGATCCGCCACCCCGAAGGAGCACACCCGTGTCCGAGTCCCGCGTCGTTCACCGGGCCGACTACACCGACGTCGACCAGGTGGCTGCCCTGGTCGGCACCGCCTTCGCCGGTCTGGGGGTTGTGGCGTACATGATCTCCGACCCGGAACGGCGCGCACCGGTCATGTCCGCCTGGGCCGCCATCCTCGTCGAGGACGCGCTCAAGAACGGTCACATCGACCTCGTCGCCGATGAGTCCGGCCTGCTGGGCGCCGCCGTCTGGTTCCACCGCGAGGCGCCTCTGCCCGCGCCGGACGACTACGACGGGCGTCTGGCGGAGGCGGTGGGAGAGCATCGGGAGCGCTTCCAGATCGTGGACGAGCTCCTGGAGGAGCACCATCCTCACGCGCCCCACCACCACCTGCTGTTCCTGGCCGTGCACCCGGACCACCAGAACCGCGGCCTGGGCAGCGCCCTGATGGACCACCACCACGCCACCCTGAACGGCCTGCCCGCCTACCTGGAGTCCGCCAGCCCGGAAAGCAGCCGCCTGTACGCCAGGCACGGCTACGTCGAGCGCCGCCCGATCGTCCTGCCGGACGGAGCCAGATTCTGGCCCATGTGGCGGCCCTGACGCCTGCCCGCCGACGCCCGCCCGCGCCTGCCCGGCCACCGACGCCCGGCCACCGACGGCGCCGGTGGCGCGGGCGGCCGGAGGTGACCGTCGGCCTCGGCCTCAGCACGATCTACCCGTGGTTCACGTCCGTCGCTAGTGCCGGGCGACGAGGGCGCGGAAGGCTTCCACGTCGCCGATGACCTCCTCCACCTGGTCACGCTGCCGGTACATGCGCAGGTAGCGGGCGCCGATGGCGTCGGGGTCGCCCTCGCCGCCGCCGGGGGCGATCCCGGTGGCTATGGTCACCGTCCCCACGTAGACGCCCTCGGGCTCGAGTTCGGCGTGCAGGGAGTGCGCCCAGTTGCGCAGTCCGGCCATCGCCGCGCCCACGTTGGCCAGGAACGGCGCGGGAACCGTCGAAGAGACGCCGGTGGTCAGCAGGACCGCGCCGTCGCCGCGGGCCCGCATGTCCGGCAGCACCTGGCCCACCGCGTGCACGGCGCCGAGCAGGTTCAGCTCGAACTGCGCCGTCGCCGACTCCACCGTGGTCTGAACGGCGTTGGTGATCGGCCCGGTGGGGCTGGGGCCGTACTCGAGGACGTCGATCGCCCCCAGCCGCTCCTTCGCCGCGGCCAGCGCGGCGGCGAGGGCGTCCCGGTCGCGGATGTCGGCGGGGAAGGCGGCCGCGCCGATGCCCAGGCCGGTGAGTTCCGCGACCAGCGCGTCCAGTTTCTCCGGGGTACGCGCGATCAGCCCGACCCGGAAGCCCGCGCGCCCGAACGCACGGGCGACCCCCATTCCCAGCCCCGGACCCGCACCCACGACGACCAGCGTCTCTGCCATGACCTGCTCCCTTACTCTTTGTTCGTAGCAGCATGGCCTGTTACTAATGTGGGGAACAAGACGGCACATCTGTGTCGGTGACGCACACGGAGGTAAGTGTTGGCGACCCGCGGCGTACTCTCCCCGCCCCTCGACGAGCCGGATCTGGAGGCGTGCCGGGAGGTGCTCCAGATTCTCGCGCTGATCGGCGACAAGTGGAGCATCATGGTCATCGGGCAGCTCCAGGACCGCACCCTGCGCTTCGGCGAACTGCACCGCGCCGTCACCGGCATCTCCCAGCGCATGCTCACCCGGACCCTGCGGCAGCTCGAACGCGACGGCCTGCTGTCGCGCCACGTCCACCCCAGCGTCCCGCCCCGCGTGGACTACGCGCTCACCGAACTCGGCACGACGCTGCTGGACTCCGTCGTCCGCCTCGGCGACTGGGCCAGGACGCACCGGCACGAGATCAACGGCAACCGCCGCCGCTACGACGCCGAGGTGGCCGCCCGCCCGCCGGCGCCCTAGCGATGGGCGGCGGCCGACACCGCCGCCAGCGCGGCCAGCCCGATCAGCGCCGCCGCCACGGCCCCCGCGTCGAACAACGGCCCGATGACCAGCCCGCCCGCGAAGGCCGCCAGCCCGGACACGAAGGCGTACAGGCCGTTGTAGACCCCGATCCGCCCCGCTGGCGCGCGGCCGACGATCGTCTGGAAGGCGGCCGGCGTGGTCAGGCCGTTGCCCAGCCCGCTCAGTACGGCCGCCGCCACCAGCACCGCCACCTCCCACCCCGGCAGCGCCGGGTAGGCGGCCAGGACCAGGTAGCCGCCGCCCAGGAAGAGCAGGCCGCCGCGCATCACCCAGGGCCGTTCCGCCCGCCTGGCCACGAACGGCTGGACGCCTGCCGTCGCGACGGCGACCGTACAGAAGAAGAGGGTGATCAGGCCGGAGTGGCCGACGCTCAGCGGTACCACGGACACGGCCTGGCTGACCAGCAGCGTGCCCGGCGAGGTGACGACGGCGAAGCGAAGGAACGGCCGGTCGCGCACGACCTCGGCCACCCCCCGCGCGAGCATGAGGCCCTCGGAGCGCCCGTCGGGGCCGCCCACGCGGCGCAGCATCCAGAACAACACCGCCGCCACCGCCCACGCGGCGGCCGAGACGCTCGCCACGAGCACGAACCCGCCCGCCAGCAGCACCAGCCCGGCCGGCGGCCCGGCGACCGCGGCGATCTGGCCCGTCACCACGTACGTGCCGAAGCCCTTGGGCCGCACCCCGTCGGGCAGCCTGGCCAGCAGCGTCTGCGCCGCGGGATGGAACAGCGCCCCGCCGATCGCGAGCAGTAAGGCGCCGGCCACGAACCCGCTCAGCGTGTCGGCCAGCCCCAGCAGCCCGAACGCGGCGACCCTGAGCACGCACGCCGCCGCCCCCGCCAGGCCGGGACCGATCCGGTCGACCAGCCAGCCGAAGGGCAGGAACAGCGCGTACTGCATCGCCACCCGCAGGCCCAGCACCAGCGCGATCGTGCCCGCGAGCAGGCCGACGTCGTCGCGCAGGTGCGTGACCAGGTGGGCCATCACCGCGTAGTAGCCGAGAGAGGCGGCCAGCTGCACGCACACCACGGCCGCGATCACGCGACGGCCCGAGACGACCGGCGCTTCGGCGGGCGGGGAGAGACGCGGCAAGATCACCAATCCGGGAGCGGGGGAGCTCCCGAGGATACCGGCCTCAGCCGACGGCCTGCTTCACCAGCGCGGTGATCCGGGCCTCGACCTCTGGCGTCATCTCGAGCAGGCCGAAGGAGGTCGCCCACATCGGGCCGTCGTCCAGCTTCGCGTCGTCGCTGAACCCGAGCGTCGCGTAGCGGGTCTTGAACTTCGCCCTGCCCTGGAAGAAGCAGATGAGCTTGCCGTCCAGGGCGTACGCGGGCTGGCCGTACCAGAGCTTGGGCGCGAGGGACGGGGCGGCGGCGGTGACGACGGCGTGGACGCGCTCGCCCAGAATCCGGTCGTCCTCCGGCATCTCGGCGATCTTCTCCAGCACGTCCCGCAGGGCCTCGGCGGCCTTGTCGGCCTTCGTGCCGCGGCGCGCCGCCTTCTTCATCTCCGTGGCGTGGTCCTTCATCGCGGCCCGCTCCTCGGCCGAGAATCCCTCATAGGTGCTCATGGCAGATCTCCTTCGTGAAACTGGACTTGAAACGTATCGCCCGCCGGTCAGGACTCGTCGATGACCTGGCCGTTCTGGGCGGTGGCGTCCTGGGTCAGTGCCATGGTCAGCGGGGCCTCGGGGAACGTGGGCAGATCGGCGAAGGCGGCGCCCATCTGCCCGGCGCTCTCCCAGTGCCAGGTGTCGGTGTAGGAGCCGTCCTCCAGCCTGACCAGGACCGCGTGGGTGAGGCCCGGGTGGCTCTCTCGGATGGTGGCGATCAGCGAGCCACGCCGGGCCAGGAACTCCTCGAGGTCGGACTCGGCTACGGAGTAGCGGTGCGCGCGTACGACGGAACGGTTCATCTGTGCTCCTCGGTTGTTGTCCGTGTGAGAACAGAGTGCGCGCCGCAGTTAATACATCCGCTGTGCGCCGACGATGTATGGCCCGGCGGGGCCGTTCACCCCCACTGGCCGGGCTGGTAGCCGCCCGCGGGCTGCTGGGTGATGATGTTCATGCGGTTCCAGGCGTTCATGACGGCGATGGCCGAAACCAGGGCGGCGAGCTGGTCCTCGTCGTGGTGCTTGGCGGCGTTCGCCCATGCCTCGTCGGTGACGCCGACGGCCGCGTCGGCGACGCGGGTGCCCTGCTCGGCCAGTTCCAGGGCGGCCCGCTCGGCGTCGGTGAAGACCGTCGCCTCCCGCCAGGCCGCGACCAGGTTCAGGCGCACCGAGGATTCACCCGCGTGCGCGGCGTCCTTGGTGTGCTGGTCGATGCAGACGGCGCAGCCGTTGATCTGGCTGACGCGCAGCTGCACCAGCTCCAGCGTGGTGGCCGGCAGCGACGAGCCGGCCACCGCCCTGCTCGCCGAGACGAAGTACTTCGCGGCCTTGGCGCCGATCGGGTTGGCGGCGTAGTCGAACCGGGCTTCCATGAGAGCTCTCCTCGCGGTAATGGCTGATACACCCACACCACGAACGGCCCGGCGGAAAGGGGACACCTTTCAGTAGAGGAAGATGCCGGTGGTCCTGGTCGCCGGGGTGACGCCCATGCCGATGATCGGCGCCTCCGCGTGCGGCAGCGCCCTGATGTGCGAGCCCGCGTAGCCGTCCGGGGTGAGGAAGGCGTCCCAGGCCGCCGCCCACAGCTCCAGTTCGCCGGTGTCGGGGTTGACCACCGGTTCTGGGCGGGGCCGTACCCGGCGCTGGACCACCGCGCCGGTGGCGACCCCCTGCTCGACGGCGGCGCGCCAGGCGCCGGCGGGCACGTCCCAGCCCGCGACGATGCCGCTGCCGCCGAAGTCGGCCCACGGCTTGATGATCAGGTCGTCCTGCTGGTCCAGGCACTGCTCCGGTAGCTCGCCGGGCACCAGGCGCCTGGTCCAGGGGAGCACCCGGTCCACCAGCTCCAGTTCCTCGGCGGTCAGGGTCGCGCGGCAGCGGGCATCGGACAGCAGCGCCAGGCAGCCCTTGTTGTTGTAGATCTCGCTGGCCAGCGTCGTGAACAGGACCGCCGCGCCGTCGGCGTGCGCCCGCAGCACCGGCTCCACTGCCCGCTCGCCACCGGACGCCGCCATGATCTCGCCGATGTTGAAGTAGCGCAGCACCAGATCCACCCGACGCCCGCCCACGGTCAGGGCGGAGCCGTCGTAGGCCGTCTGGCTCAGCTCGCCCAGCACCACCTCGATGCCGAGCCCGGTCAGCGCCTCGGTGAACGACTCGACCAGGTTCAGGTACGTCCCCAGCTCTCCGTCCGCCTCCACGAAGCCGACGACCGGATCGCGCGAGCCGGTGACCGGGGCCGCCGCGGCGCGCAGGGCCGCGGCCACGCGCTCGCCGGTGTGCACGAAGTCCAGCGCGTGCTCGACGGCGAACGAACGGAACGCCGGCACCTCCAGGAGCGCCGCGGAGATCTGGGCCCGGTCGGCGCCGCCGAGGGCGCTGCCGAAGTTGAACTCCAGCAGGCGGAAGGAGTCTCCGTCGTGGTAGAGGTCGGCTCTGCCGTACAGGGTGGGGCGTTCCGGGAATTTGGCCAGCAAGGCCGAGCTGCGCGCGTCGAAGCCGAGCGCGGCGCAGAAGGCGGCCACGTCGCCGGCGTGCAGCCGCTCGGGCAGCGAGACCAGCACGTCGAACAGCCGCGTCAGGTCGGCGGCGAAGCCCAGGATGCGCTCGCGCTCCATGAAGAACGGACGCGGCAGCAGCCGGTGCGCGCAGGAGGCGGCGAACTTCTCCGTCAGCCGGATGTCGCTCATCGCCTTGGCCAGTTCGCTGCGGCCCGCCTCGCAGCGCTCGATGTAGATCTCGGTCACGTGGTCGGTCATAACGCTGCTCCTTCGACCAGGAAGACCCCCGTGGACGGTCCTGCTCCCAGCCCCCTGACGATGCTGGCGCCCTCGGGCATCGCCCTGGCGTAGCAGCCGGAATAGCGCCCGCCGGGCATGACGAACGGCCCCAGCACGCCCACCCAGCGCGACACCTGGTTCGTCTCCGGATCCATGACCTCGAACGGCTTCGGGCGTACGCGGCGCTGGACGATGGCGCCGGTGGTCCTGCCGTCGTCGAGCGCCTCGTGCCAGTCGCGTTCGCCGCTCTCCCAGCCGACCACGATGCCGGTGCTGCTGAAATTCGCGCGCGGCTTGAGTATCAGCTCGTCGCGGTGCTCGCGGCAGTAGTCCACGAGGTCGACCTGCTCGCCCTCGATCACCGAGTGGGACGTGCTGAGCGTGCGGGTCAGCGGCAGCACCCGGTCGACCAGCGCGATCTCCTCGGCGGTGAACGCCGCGCGCCACCGCTCGTCGGAGAGCATCGCCAGGCAGCCCTTGCTGTGGTAGAGCGCGCTGTCCAGCGTCGCCCACAGCACCACCCGGCCCTCCTCGTGGAGGCGCTCGACACGTTCGACCGCCTCCATCGGGGCCTCGCCGGAGACGATCTCGTTCTCGGTGTAGTACCGGAGCACGAGGTCGATCCGGCGACCGCGCAGCCACAGGCGGCCGTCGCGCTCGGTGACCTGGCCGATCTCGCCGAGCAGCATCTCGATGCCCTGCCCCGCCATCGCCTCGCGCAGCGACTCCACCATCGGCAGGTACACCTCCAGCCCGCCGTCGCACTCCAGGAACGCCACCACGGGGTCGGCGCCGCCGGTGATCGGGGCCGCCGCCTTACGCCACTCCTCGGCCAGCCGCCGGGCCGCGTTCACGTAGGACAGGCCGTGGCGCTCGGCGAAGTCACGGAACGCCGGTACGCGCATCAAGCCCGCCTCGACCGCCGATCGGTCGATGCCGCCCAGGGAGCTGCCGACGTTGAACTCCAGTGCCTTGTAGGAGTCGCCGTCGTGGTAGACGTCGGCCCTGCCGTACAGCAGAGGGGTGGCGCGGTAGCGGCGCAGGACGGCGTGCTTGGCCGGCTCCAGGCCCAGTTCCTTCAGGTAGGCGTCGAAGTCGCCATCGAACAGCCGCGCGGGCAGCTGGAAGACCAGCTCGTAGAGAGCGTGCAGGTCGGCGGCGAGCGCGCGGGTGGGCTCGGCGTCCACGAACAGCGGGCGCGGCAGCGTGAGGTCGCCGCCGTGGGCGGCGAGGAAGGCCGGGCCGAACGGCGCCGCCTCCTTCGCCTCCAGAAGTGCCCGGTTGCCCGCGGACACCTCACCCAGGTAGCGCTCAGTCATCGGAGCGAACATCTGAACCTTCCTCTTCCGACGGAAGCTCGCGCATCCACCGCAGCGGCGAGAAGTAGACCGGCAGCCAGGCCACCGTCAGGCCGATGACCGACACCCACAGCGCGGCGCGCACCCCGGCGAACTGGCCGACCAGGCCGGCGACACCCGCGCCGAGAGCCAGGGAGCCGGTCATGAGGAAGCGCATGGTGGCGTTCATCCGGCCCAGCAGCCGGTCGGGGGTGATGCGCTGGCGGAAACTGACCAGGACCACGTTGTTCATGCCGATCCTCAAGGTGACCGCGAGCCAGCACACGTAGGTGACCCACTGCCAGACCCCCCGCTGGACCAGCGGCACCAGCAGGCACAGAGGCGCGCCGGCCAGCCCGGCCAGCCACAGCGACGGACCGTAGCCGATGCGGTCGGCCACCCGCCTGGCCATCGACGAGCCGATCAGGATGCCCACGCCGCCGAAGGTGAAGAAGATGCCGATGTCGCCGGCGTTCAGGTGGAGCAGGCGGGTGAACACCAGCGGGATCGAGATGATGCCCACCATGAGGAACAGGTTGGTGACCGCGCCCTGCAGCGCGATCGGCCGCAGGAGCCGATGGCGCAGCACGAAGGAGACGCCCTCGCCGACCTCGCGCGCCAGGTGCCGGTCCGCCCGGCGTTCCGGCTCCGGCTCCTTGACCCGGATGCCGAACAGGCACAGCGCCGACCACAGATAGGTCGTCGCGGTGACCGCGATCGCGATGGGCGCGGCGGCCACCTGGACCAGGAAGCCGCCCAGGCTCGGTCCCGCCACGGTCGCGCCGGCGTCCCAGGACTGCAGGTAGGAGTTGGCCTGGACCAGGCGTTCCCTGCCGACGGCCGTCGGCAGGTAGCTCAGGCTGGCCACGTCGAAGAAGACCCGCCCCACCCCGGTGAGCAGCGCCACCGCGAACAACTGCCAGATCGTCAGGACGCCCATCAGCCAGGCGACGGGGATCGAGGCCATGAGCAGGGCGCGGCCCAGGTCGGCGACGACCATCACCCAGCGCCGCCGGGTCCGATCCAGCCACGCGCCCGCCGGAAGCCCGATCAGCAGGAACGCCATCGTGTCCAGCACGCCGATCACCGCGACCTGGCCGGGGGAGGCGTTCAGCGCCGAGATGGCGACCAGCGGCAGCGCGACGAAGGCGATCTCGACGCCGACCAGGCTGGCCGCCGCGGCCATGAACACCCGCCGGAAGGCCTGGTGCGAGAAGAGGGAAGGGACTTTTTCTGTCGTGGCCATTCCGTGGACCTATCCGTTGGCGGTGGGTGGGCCGGCGGCGAGCAGCTCCATCGCGAATGCCTCGTCCTCGCGCACCGCAACCGCCACGCGCCTGCCCAGAAGCTGGTCCATCTGGTACGGCTTGAGCCCGTCGCCGGGAGATTTGCAGGCGACGTCGCACTCGGTCAGCAGATGCCCCGCCGGCAGGTCGTGGGCGGCGACCAGCTTCTTGCCCAGCTTGCGCACCGCCGCCAGCTCCCGCGCGGAGCAGGACTTCTCCGGGGAGCCCAGCATCTGCCGCGTCGTGTCCAGCGCGGCGGTCAGCGTGCCGAGCTGCGGCGGGGTCAGCGAGAAGTGGTGGTCGCTGCCGGGGCGGCTCTGGTCGAGCGTGAAGTGCTTCTCGATGACCCGCGCGCCCAGTGTGAAGGCGACCAGGCTCGCCTCGACGCCCAGGTCGTGGCCGGAGAAGCCGACCACGACGTCCGGGTAGTCCTCGCGGTAGCGGGTGATCACCGACAGGTTCAGGTCCGCTGGACCGGCGGGGTAGACGGCCGTGCACTGCAGCAGGGCCAGGTTCGGGTTGACCGGAAGGACGGTGTCGACGGCTCGCCGTACCTCGTCTTGGGTGCCGCCGCCCGTGCTGACGATCAGTGGTTTGCCGGTCTTGGCCGCGTAGCCGAGCAGCGGGGTGTTGGTGAGGTCGGCGGAGGCGATTTTGATGGCCGGAGGGTCGAACTCCATCAGGAAGTCGACGCTCGGGAAGTCGAAAGCGGTGGAGAAGAAGTCGATCCCCGCTTCCTTGGCCACCTGCGCGAGGTGCGTGTACTCCGTCCTGCCGAATTCCAGGGCCTCGCGGTGTTCTCCGTAGGTGGGGCCGAAGCTGTTGCGCCCTTCGTAGGGCTGCGCGTACATCGCCTTGGTGAACAGTGTCCTGTTGTCGCGCTTCTGCAGCTTGGCGGCGCTCGCGCCCTTGACGGCGGCGCTCAGTACGAGTCGCTCCGCCTTTTCGAGGTCGCCTTCGTGATTGTGCCCGATCTCCGCGATGACGTAAGCGCCGGAGCGGTCCGAGATCACCCCGCCGGCTAATGCAAATTCCCGCGAACTCATCTTACCCCTTTTGAGGGAGTTCATTTCTAATTTGCTTTGTCCCGCGACTTTCATAATGAGAATGCGGGCGCCAGGGTCAAGAGATACATGACGGCTCATCGCACTGTCAACAGAGGCCATTCTCGCGCGCTCGGCCTTAAAAGCCGGATAGGGATGACCCTTTAAGCGGGCGGCGGTGACGTGCGGAGGGCCGGCATCGGTCCTGTGGCACGGCGACCACCGGTGTTGCCCAAGACAGGATCGCCGTGCCCGATCGGTAAGACCATTGCCGGGCCCTGGGTTTTCGCGGCTTTAAAGCGGCGCTTCAACCAGGGGGACAGAATCTTTCACTGTTCTGCGACGGGGTTATACGGCGTTAGCCGGAATAGACCGGCGCCAGGTCGACGAAGATGCGGTAGTCCGCGATCAGGCCGTCGTCGCGGGTGTGCCAGATCGACACGGCCGCGACGCTGACGTACGTGCCGTCGAGCCGCCGGTAGGTCACCTCGGTCTCGGCGACGGTGTCGCCGCCGGCCCGCCACGTTCTGACGATCTTGTGTGCGAGGCCGGCGATGGTGGCGTAGAAAGCCCGCAGCCCGTCGGTGACGGCCGCGTGCCCGACCATGGGCTCGGAGTTGCCGAACACCATCCTGACGTCGTCGGACAGTAATCGTACGAACTCTCCGGGTTCAAAGGTGTCGACCGCCTGGAAGACACGTCGTGCCTCATCATGGGACATGCCGATCTCTCCTCACCTGGCCATTGTCAAAATACTCACTACTGGCGTGTCGCTCGTGGTTTCTCGCGAGATATCCGCTGCCTTTCGCGGCGGTGCCACGGCCTCATGTGTGGTCTTCGCCGGTCAACGAGCGTACGTCGGCGATGTCGTACTCGGCCACCGATGCCGAGAGCATCGCCGCGCCCTGGTCGTCGCCGGGACCGCTGCCGCGAAAACCGTCGACGGCCGCCTGCGACTCCCAGCGCTCGAAGATGTTGACGCGGCCGGAGTCGAGCAGGTCCGCGGTGATGGCGAAGTCGAGGCATCCCGCCGCCCCGCGAGCCTGCCGAACGACGTCCACGCAATCCGCGAGGTAGGACTCGCGCTGCCGAGGTTCGACGATGATGTGCCCTGCGACGATGACCACGGGGTGCTCCAGTTCTCGCGTCTTCATCCTTGTCATCTAGGTAGACACCGTGGGCACGGAAAACTCATCGGCCGCGCCTTGTTCACGCCGCCGGGGCCGTTGACGGCAGGTAACGGCGGAGGAACGTGATCTGGTCGGCGGCGACCTGGTCGCGGATGGCGGGGTCGGTGTAGAAGCTGAAGTGGGTGCCCGGGTACTCACGCAGCTCGCCCTTGGGAGCGCTGTTCGCCAGCGCGCGGGTCGACTCGCCGGGGGTCTCCCGGTCGGTGGCGGCGATGCAGACGAGGAGCGGCTGGGTGAGGCGGGCGGCGTCCTCGGCCGGGCGGTAGCGCATCATGGGGATGAAGGCCCTGGGCGCGACGCTGTTGCGCCACATGGTCTGGCCGTCGCCGGTCAGGGTGCGGATGTGCTGATCGGCCTCAAGGGTGGTGGTGACGGCGAGTTCGCCGGGACGGCCCACCATCGGGATGTAGTACGGCCGGAGGCCCAGTTTGCCGCGGATGGTGTCCCAGAGGATGGCGGCCAGGACGCGGAGGGTCTGGCCGGTGCTGCGCCCTTCGACCCGCTTCGGGAAGCCGTTGTACGGGATCTGCGAGACCACGGCGACGATCGCGGGGTCGTCGGCGGCCACGGACACGACGTGCGCGCCGCCGAGCGAGTTGCCCCACAGCGCGATCTGGCGGGGGTCGACGCGTTCGTGGCCCCGGGCGAAGGCGACGGCGGCGCGCAGGTCGTCGTGCTGGCCCTTGATGGCGGCGAGTTGCCGTGGTTCGCCGCTGCTCTCGCCGAAGGTGCGGTAGTCGAAGACCAGTGCCGCGATGCCCTCGGCGGCGAAGCGCTCGGCGTAGCCGTACAGGCGGTCCATGGTGCCGCTGAAGCCGTGGCAGAGCACGACGCAGGGGAGTCGCCCGGAACGGCCGGTCGGCAGGTAGAGATACCCCGCGCAGGGGGTGCCGGACGACTGGAAGGACACTTTCGTGCGTTCATACATGGTGTGGTGACCCCTTCAGCGAGCTGACTTACGGTAAGTAGAGTACCCAAGAGTTTGACCTAGGGTAAGTACTGGTCTCCGGCCTTTGCTCGCGACCAGGCTCAAAGTCTCTACCGCTGTCTCAAAATTAGTTTTGAGATTTTGATTTCGAAACGGTTGGGTCGTCCTTTCGGCGTTTCGCCAGGAGCGCGCAGGACGCCGTGGCGGCGAGGAGGACGGCGGCGGTGGCCAGCAGGGTGGTGTGCATGGCGCTGGTGAAGCTCGTGGCGAAGGCCTCGTCGCCAAGGCGTTGGAAGAGGGCGGCTTCAGCGGGGCTGAGGCCGGCGGGTGGGCTGGGCGGGCTGGAGCGCCGGGCGCCGTCGCTGATGGCGGTCGTGAACGCGTCGCGCAGGTGCTCGGGCAGCCGGGCGGCCTGCCGTACGGCGTCATTCTGGAGTGTGGCGTTGAGACGGGCGGAGAGCAGGGCGCCCAGGACGGCCAGGCCCACGACGCTGCCGATCTGGCGGACGGTGTTCGCGACGCCGGAGGCGGCACCGGCCAGTCGCGGGCTCACGCCGTCCATCGTGACCTGTTGCAGAGGGGCGTACGTGGCGCCGTTGCCGAGGCCGATGATCATCAGGCCGGGGAGCACGCTCCAGGCGGTGCTGTGCGGGCCGGTGGTGACGGCCAGGACGATCAGCCCGAGGGCGAGCGTGGCCAGCCCGGCCATCAGGATGTACCTGCCGCCGAACCTGTCGGACAGCCGCCCGCTGCGGGCAGAGGTGAGAGCGGTCAGAACGGCGCCGGGCAGCAGGATCAGGCCGGTCTCCAGCGGGGTGTGGCCGCGGGCCGTCTGCAGGTAGAGGACCATGACGAGCGGGATGGCCATCATGCCGGCGTAGAAGAGGAAGCCGACCCCGTTGCCGACCGAGAAGCCCCGGGCGGCGAACAGGGCCATGGGAATGAACGGCTCGCTCTTCCCGCGGCTCTCCCACAGCACGAACAGGACCAGCAGCACGATGCCCGCGACGATGACGGGGGCGATGGGCCCCCAGCCGTAGCGCTCACCCTCGACCAGGCCGAAGACGATGCCGGTCAGCCCGCCGGTGGCCAGGGCCACACCGATCGGGTCGAGCCTGTGGCTGCCCCCGGAGCGCATCGGCGGGGCGTGGACCAGGGTCAGGATGATCGTGATCACGCCGATCGGTATGTTGATGAAGAAGATCCAGGACCAGCCGAGGTGGGCGAGGATGAAGCCGCCGACGATCGGCCCGGCGACCGGGGCCAGGCCCGCGACCGCCCCGAAGACGCCGAACGCGCGGCCGCGCAGCTCCGGCGGGAAGATCGTCAGGATCGTGGAGATGACCTGGGGGAACAGCAGCGCCGTACCCACGGCCTGCAGTACCCGCGCGGCCAGCAGCCAGCCTCCGCTGTCGGCCAGGCCGCACAGGGCCGAGGCCACGGTGAAGAGCGTGGTGCCGATCAGGAACAGCCGCCGGTAGCCGAAGATGTCCCCGAGCCGTCCGGTGGTGATCAGCAGCACCGTGAAGACCAGCAGGTAGGCGTCGAGCACCCACAGCATCTGGTGGTACGAGGCGCCGATGTCGCTGATGAGCGTGGGCACGGCGATGTTGACGATGGTTCCGTCCAGCAGCGCCATGAAGAATCCGGCGCAGAAGACGCCGAGGACCAGCCACGGTCGCCGCGTGGCCGAAGGGGTTTCTGTCATGCTGTCTGACCTCCATGAACACGGAAGTACCGGTCATGGCCACACGGTGCTCGCGCGGGAGGGACTGTTCGTCGCGGTGGCGGGCCCGGGGCTCGCGACCGGTCGTGGATCTCTGCTCGGCGGCGGGGAACGCCGCGAGGGGGAGAACGTGAAACCGGTCGCGCTAAGGGCGGGACACGGGTTCCCGCGCGCTCCGAAGGAAGGTCGTCGGCCCGTTCACGGCTCGCCAAACTGCCAGCACCATCGCAGAGATACTCTCTTCCAGGTGTGGAACGACTCCCACCTTTTCCGCGGCCGTCGGGGCCCGAAGAAGCTGGTTGGCGAGGCGTGAGCCCGCGGTGAGAAGTCTCGCGTGGAAAGCTAGCAAGAGCCAGTGCGCCTTGCAACAGGGCCGTGACCTTCGCACCCTGGAAGGCCGCTCAGCGAGCTCCCCTTGACCCGGCGGGGTGAGCACGGGGGAGGTTCTGGCTCGCCGGGTAGCCCTGGTGGGTGCGGGCCGGCCAGGGAAGACGGTCGTCACCTAGCTGGGCGGGTCCAGGACGGTGTCGATGAGGTAGACGGTCGCGTTGGCCGTCTTGATGTCCGGGCACGTCACCTCGGCCTCGCCGTTCAGCGTGATCGTGCCGTCGCTGGTCTGGGCGGTGATGGTGCCGGTCTGCCTCGTGGTGAGCTTGTCGTCGGCCAGGTCCGCCGGGGTCTTGCGGCCCTGGACCACGTGGTAGCCGAGGAGGCTGATGAGCGCCTCGCGGTCGCCCAGCCACGTGTCGAGCCGCCCCTCGGGGAGCTTGTCGAAGGCATCGTTCACCGGTGCGAAGACGGTGATGTCGCGAGAGGTGTCGAAGGTGGCGGCGTAGGACGCCTGGTTGATGGCCGAGACGAAGGTCGACAGTTCCGGAATGCCGGACATGGCGGCGACCACTTGCTGGTCGGCCATCCATTTGCGGCTACCGGGCCCGGTGGCCGGCAGGATGTCGCAGCCCGCGGGCGCCACGTGGGGCCGGCTGGTGCGGGGGCGGGGCCTGGGGCTCCATTCCGGGGGTGGGGACACCTTTTCCGGTGGGGGCGGGGACACCTTGCCTGGCGGAGGCGGAGGCGGAGGCGGAGGCGGAGGCGGAGGCGGAGGAGGAGGAGACTCTTCTCCCGGAGAGGACGGCCCATCCGGTCCCGGGTAGGGCTCGATCTTCGGCTCCTCGTTGGGCTCGGCCTCCGGGGTCGTGTCGGGTGCGGGGGAGGCGAGTACCGTCGAGGCGGCCGGTGGTGCGCCGGCCAAGGTCACACAAACGGCTGCAAAAACGGACGTGAGTCGCATCCTGTTATTCATGGCCTCATACCCCCTGAAAACAGTCGTCAGCAGGAGGCTGCCACCCGGGCGGTGGCGGCGGCCAGCGCACATCAGGCCGTCCCGAGGGCAGAGTTCACCGCCCTTCAGGACGCACGGACGCGCGGGGTCACTTCTTCGGGACGATCAGGTAGTCGAAGTCCGTGGGCAGAACGGTGATCCGATCGGAGAACCACTCCACCGTGAACTCGCCGTCGCCCTGACCGCCCACGCATACTCCCGACATGGCGACACCGGCCAGCCCCCGGTGCGCGGCGTCCGTGGTGAGCAGGATGATCCCGGAACCGTCCGCGAGAGGCGAACTGATGCGCACCGGGTCCCCGCTGCCGCTCACGGCGTCCGTCGAGCTCACCCCGGCCGATGCGGGGTCGCCGGAGTCGAGGACGATCCAGTTGAACCCGACGTCCACGGGCGCCGGCGACAGGTCGAGGGTGGCGACCGTGAAGGCGCCGTCGTTCTTGGCGTCCACCTTGAGACCCGTGATCGGCTGATCCGCAGGCCCGTTCAGCTCCACGGTCAGCAGGATCACCGAGTCGCTCGTGGCCGCGGCCGCCGGTACGTCCAGGCTGGTCTCCCCCTGCGGGAGCGACCCCGACCCCGCCTCGAACGGCATGCCGCCGATGGTCCCGCTGGACTGCTTCACGACGAGGTAGTCGAAGGCCATCCCCTCCACGCTCTCCCCGTCGATCGGCTGAACCGCGAAGGAGCCGCCGTCGCGGCCGGTCACGCCTAGGGACCCGGTGGGCAGTTCCGCGCGGGTGCGCGGCTGACCGAGATTGGCCGCCTTCTCGCCGATCTTGGACAGGTCGGAGGTCACGAAGATCTTCGCCTGGTCGGACAGCCCGTTCACCGCGACCGACGCGTACCCGTCGGTGAGGGTGCCGATTCCGGCGGAGTACGGCCCCTGGGCGGTGACCGCCGGCCTCTGCTCCGGCGCCGGCCGCAACGCGTTGATCACGACGATCGCGGCGACGGCGATGAGGACCAGTCCAAGGACCACGATGAGGGTCTTCAGCGCCCATGACGGGATCAGCGGCAGCACCACCCGGGTGCCGTCGACCCGGAACGACTTCTCGCCGTCGTCCAGGCTCGCCGTCACGGAGAAGGGGATCTCCGCCGGCTTCCCGGTGAAGGGCGGGCGCGCGGACACACGCAGCGGCACCACGGTACGGCCGGCGTCGATCAGCAGATTGGACACCGGCATCCGGAAGCTCAACGCCTCCTCTTCGTCGGTGGCGCGCAGCCGGGCCCGGTGGGCCAGGTTGCCGCGGCTGTCGAAGGTGATCGAGTGGCGGGTCGCCCACCGGCCCCGGGTGATCCCGGGAGTCAGGTCGACCCTGAGGTCGTCGAAGCCGCCGACGTCGCACGTGCCTTCCGCGGTCGCGTAGACGCCCCTGGTGACCAGGGAGCGGGCCAGCACGGTGAACTCGGCCGTGCCCGCGGCGACGGACGAGGACCGCGGCGGGTCGAACACGATCGTGGAGGTGGCCGTGTCCCCGGGCGGGATCACGAGCTCGTCGGGCTCGGCGGTCGCGAACGCCGCCGCGTCCCCCTTGACGCCGACGCTGACCCGCTCGACCCGGGTGCCCCTGTTGCGCACGGTCACGGTCGTCGACGCCTGCTCACCGGGCGTGACGGACACCGATCGTTCGGACAGCGCGGCGACGAGTTCCGCGTGCTGCTCGGGCGGGCGCGGCTCGGCGGGCTGCGGCAGGCGGTTGTCCTCCGGCCCGCCGCCGTGCTTGTCCCAGGCCAGGTACTCGCCGCACTGGACGCAGAACCTGGTGCGGTCCGGGTTGACGTCGCCACAGTTCGTGCACTTGATACTCATCCCGGTCCTTCGGTGCCGTGGCGTTCTTCCGCGTGTACTCCGAGCGGCTTGCGTACCGGTGGCGCGACGGGTCCGGGCGTCTCCGGCTTGATCGGAGCGCTGATCACGACATTGACGAACGGCCGCGCCCCCGCGACCGAGGCGGCCGCGAAAGCGCGGTCCTCCTGCGGCGGATGGGCGGCCACCAGCGCGACCGGGAGCCCGAGCTCGGCCAGCGAGCCCGTCAGGTGGTCGGCCGGGACGGTGTCGTGGGCGAGGAGCGCGCGCAGAATCGTGCCCAGGAGCCGGTGCTCCTCCTCCGGCTCCGGCGCGCGGACCGTCACCGCGTACGACAGGCTGACGTACCGGGGAGGGCGGTGCCTCGCGGTGACCGCGCCGTCGGCGTTGGTTTCGTTGATCATGCCCTGCCGTCGCTTGCCCAGGTCCTCGCGGATGTCGTAGAGGCGCAGGTGCACCGCGGGAGCCGCGCCCTCGGCCGATGGCTCCTGGCCGGGCGCGCTGAGGAGAACCTCGGTCTTGGAGCCGGACAGCGCTCCCCGGCGGATCAGCTCGCGCAGCGCGTCGTCGGCTTCGCCGATCACACCGTCCTGCCCGCTCACAGCAGCCCGTTGCGCAGGGCGTAGGCGACCGCGTGCGCGCGGTTGCGGAGGTGGAGCCTGGTGGTGATGTCGTGCAGGACGGTCTTCACCGTACGTTGCGAGTACGCCAACTCGGCGGCGACCTCCGCGGTGTCGTAGCCCTCGGCGATGAGGCGCAGCACCTGAACCTCGCGCTCGGCCAGGCCGGAGAAGTTCAGGCCGCGTGGGGTGAGCAGGTCGCCCTGAACCCGGCTGACCTGGGCGAGCAGCCTGCCGAGGAGATCGGGTGGCATGGTGCCCCCGCCAGTGGTGGCCGAGCGGATCACGGAGACGAGTCGCTCGGGGCTCGCCTCGGCCCGCCGTACGACGCCGGACACCCCGATCTCCACGATGGCGAGCAGCCCGGAGTCGTCCACGGTCCCGGCGACGACCACCAGCCGGAGGTCACCGTGGCAGCGCAGGGTGCGCAGGACGCCCAGCGTCTCCTGGCACACGGAGTCGGCGACCACGAGCGCGACGTGTGCGTTCTCCGGGCGTTCCGTCTCCAAGATCTCAACCTCGGGTCGCTGCCTGAGCTGGCTCAGCACCCCGGCACGGGAGATGGGGTCGTGGGCCCGCACGACCACCTGGATACGCTCCATCCGATCTCCATTCGGCGCCCGCTCGATCGGGCAAGGCGGATACCTACGAAAATCGCATATCCAGCATTCCGAAGATGCCCGCGTCGCTCTGGGCGTCGCCAGAGTTCGGCCAACAAACCTTTACCGCATGATCGTTCGGACGTCTTTGGCGCTTCGCGGGAGCGGATCTTATCGTCCCATCTGACGCACACGAATTCGACGGGGGCAGAAAATGGCGACACTGAGCGTCGGAACCACCATGAATGTGTCGGTGCGAGCCATCGCCGACACCACATCCTCCGGGCTGGGCAGCTCGTTCAATGTCAGCAACGGATTCCCCGTGTCGGGGAAGGCACTGGCCACGCCCGGTGTTCCGCTGACGGTTCAGATCTCCGCCGAGAACGACAGGGGCGACGGCAACACCTGCACGTTCGTCGTCTCCGATCCGGAGGGCAGCGGGCGGTTCGTCGGCGAGGCCTCGCTGACCTGGCAGGAGGGCGACAGCAGCGTCGGCTGGGTGGAGTTCAGCGGCTTCCCGACACGGGCCGACGGGGTCTCGCCCGTGGGCGACTGCGACTACGCCATTTCCCTGGTTCACGACACCGACTCAAGCGGCACGCGCGTCGGCATCCGCGTCTTCACCCTCTGACGGCAAGGAAAAGAACATGACAGAACCGGACCTGGAGACCCTCCCCGATCTGGAACTCCCTCAGCAACTTCCGGAAGCGGGAGCGGACGTCACCGAACTTCCGGTATTCGACGTCTGCGTGCGGTTCAACGGGCGTTCCTGGCGCTCGCTCAAGGTCGCCGCGCCTTCGCCGGAGGACGTCGCGGCAATCATGGACAACTTCGTGGCCAACATCAACGCCATATTGGTGCAGCGGCGCTATCCACCGGGAATGTGCACCTGGACGCATAACGCCTGCCCGTGACGTGGAAAGTGCCTCCTGAAACCTTCAGGAGGCACTTTTCCGTCAAAGGTCAGCCCGGCGGGTTGAGAATGGTGATGCGGACGCTGACGTGCGCGGGTACGCCCAGTTCGAGCACGTCCTGGAGCCATTGACGGTCGACCTCCGTCTCGTCGGGCAGGTGGATGGTGACCACGGCCTCGTCCGTACCGGGCAGGTAGCCGCCGTGCCGGGTGGACCAGCCGACGCCGCCCGAGTCGGTGACCCGCGCGTCGATGCCGGTGAGGGTTTTCACCAGCCTGGTCAACGCGTTCAGGGTGCCGCGCCCCCGGTGCAGCGACACGGCATCGGCCACGAGCGCGCGCCGCTGTTTTTCGGTCATCTGCCCGCCGAAGCCGATCGCGACCCAGCCCGCCAGCCACGGGAGCATGTCCGTGGGCGTGAGGGCGGGGTCGAGGTAACTGTCCAGGCAGTCCAGTGTGGTGAGGACGGGGGCGAGCACCTCGTCCAGCGCCTGCGTCAGCTTCTGGGCCTTGCCCACGGCGAAGATGGCCGGTAGCTGCTCGCCCATGGGGTGGGCACTCGCCAGGTGGCTGACCGCTTTGCGCATCGCTCAGTCCCCCACCCTGATCTGGTGGCGGTAGGAAAAGACGAGGGCGTCCGGTTCCAGGACGATGCGCTGGGTGGGCTCGCCGCGGTCCCCGGTGACCGGATCGGCCTCGAACAGCTGGATGTCCTCGACGAGTTCGACGCCCGGGACCCGCTGGAGCACCGCGTGCACGTCCCCCGACTGCACCATGCGGCCGAACGGCCAGCCGGTGCCGAACTGACCACCGATGATCGGGTTGAGGTAGGCGTCGAGGGCGGACACGGCCTGGGTGCGCACCGCCTCGCGTTCCGAGCCCGACCTGCCCTTCAACCTGGCCACGACGGTGACGCCCTGGTAATAGGGCGGCTCGACGAGCACGCGGGCACCCAGGCAGCGCCGTTCGTCCAGGTACAGCCCGATCTTTCGGACCAGTTCCTTGGAGGGCTGGAGGTGCTCGAAGCTCATCTTCGTCGCGTCCACTCGTGGTACCACCAGCACCCGGACCCCTTGATCGGCTTGATCCGACGCGGTCACGCACGTGATCCGCGCCGCTTCCGGTGCGGCCTCCCGCGCGAGTTCCTCGTAGTCCTCGGCGGTGACGGCGCGATCCCTGATGCGCAGTTGCAACGGGCCCCGGGCGGCGGCGTTGGCCACCGACTCACCGTCCACACCGCCGATGGCGGGCTTGCCGTTGATGACCGACTTCACGAACGGCACCGGCTCGCGCTGAACGATCAGCATCTTGCGCGCCACGTTGCCGCGGGACCCACCGCCGGTCAGGTAGTACGGCACCTGGATGAACGCGCCCTTCTCCGGCACGTCGCCGTACCGGCGAAGCGAGCCGTCCTTCTGCCGCACCGCGGGCCCGAAGACGATCTGGCCCGCCGCCCGGTCCACCATGATGTGCCGGTCGGCGGGTCCCGACGCGGCGAAGGAACTCACCTCGGTCCACTCCTGAGTGCCGTCACGCGCGTGCACCTGCACCACCATCCGCTCGTCGGCGAGGATGGGCGGGCGCTGGACGGTGAGCCGCTGCCCGGGAACTCCCTCCGCCACGCCGACGATCTCGTCCGCCACGACGTCGGCGTGGAAGGCCGCGACCGTACCGCCGATGGTCCTCGCGCTCACCGCCATGACGCGTGGTGAGGCGGTGTACGACGGCCGGCCGTCCCTCGCCTCCACCACCCGGCACCGGAGCCAGCCCGCCCGCTGCTCGCCCACCACGGAAGCCACGTGGCCGCCCGGGACGCACACGTTCACCACGCCGTCCTGGGTGAGCCCGCCCGTGGTGTCACCGGCCACCTCGCAGGACACCCAGTCCTTGGCCTTCCCGTCCCAGTACTGCCATTCGAGAGGGGGGTCGCGGGGATCGATTCCGGGCCCCGCGAGCGCGCACGCGAACGTGAGGCTGACCACACATCCGGGCACGGCGTTCGAGAGCCCGAAGTACACCGCGTCGCCCTGGCCGGGGGAGCGGGAGAAGCAGTCCACGCCCGTCCCCTCCGCGAGCGCGTCGCTCTGGTTCACCGGAGCCGATCCGACCGTTCCGGTGGAGAGGCGGGTGAGCGAGCACGGGACGATCAGCAGGTCGTCCTTCGTCGTGAAGACGATGGGCTCCTCCGCCTTCGCCACCTTGATCTCGGTCGCCACCTGGGTGCCCTTGGGGACCGTGACCGGCTGTTTCCTCGACGCCGACAGCATGAACGTGAGGTCGCACTCCGCCGGCGCCGGCGGAAACCGCCGTACGCCGATGAGGTCCAGATAGCGAAGGTAGTGCAGGTCGGTGACCCGGTTCAGGCGGTAGAGCAGTTGGTCGACCATGAACGCGAACGTCTCGATGAGCGTGATGCCCGGATCGGAGACGTTGTGGTCTGTCCAGTCCGGACAGCGCTCCTGGACCAGGCGTTTGGCCTCGTCCACGAGGTCCTGGAAATTCCGGTCGTCGAGATTGGGAGCTGGAAGCGTCATCGTGCTCCTTCGTGCGGCGGGATGACGTAAAAGGGAAAGACGAGGTTGCGCGGGTCGTTGTCGCCGCGGATCGTGTAGCGGATGTCGATGAGCAGGATCCCTTCGTCCGCGCGGCCGAAGCCCACCTGGACGTCGTGCAGGTCGACGCGGACTTCCCAGCGTTCGACCGCCCGCCGTACCTCATAGGAGATGAGTCCCGCCGTGCCCGCGTTGGCGGGCGCGAACACCAGGTCATGGATCGCGCAGCCGAATTCGGGGCGCATCGGCCGCTCGCCGGGGGAGGTGGCGAGGATGAGGCGGATGCTCTCCGCGACCTCCCGCTCCGCCGCGACGAGCGCGATCGATCCGGTGCGGTCCACCGCGATGGGAAAGGCCCAGCCCGACCCGATGAAGTCTCTGCTCATGGTCATCCGCCGATCGTCACCGTCGGGCAGCCGACGAGGATCATGGCGCCGCATCCGGCACGGTCGCCCACGCGTACGGCGGGCAGCCCGCCGATGAGCACGCTCACGCTGCCGGGCCCGACGATGGGCGTCGGCGGGTGCGGCGTGGTGGGGGAGGGGAACGAGCAGGCGTGCATCGCGGTGACCGTCGCCGCCGGCATGCCGCCGATGAGCACGGTCGGCACACCGGGCCCGGTGATGACGCCGGGATGATCCGTCGGGTCGCCCACCCGTGCCGCGAACCCCATCAGTTGATCCTCACCTGGGTGCCTCTGATCTCCACGTCGGCCAGGCCGCTCATGGTGACGCGGGCGCCCTTGAGTTCCAGTGGCCCGTTGCCCGCGTCGATGGCGACGCCGTTGGCCCCCTTGATCGCGACCATGCCGGTGAGCGCGTCCAGCCGTACGGTCAGCCGCTCGTCGCCCGAGGCGAGCAGGACTCCGCTGCCGTCGGTGACCGAGTCGACGAGCTCCAGGCGGTGGCCGGCCCGGGAGACCAGGGCGCGGACGTTCACCTCCCCGCTGACGGCGTCGATCATCGAGGTGGACAGGCCGGGGGGCGCGTCCTGGCCGTTGTAGAGCCCGCCGAGCACGTACGGATGGTCGAAGTCGCCGTTCTCGAAGCCGACCAGCACCTCGTCGCCGACCTCCGCGGGCAGCACCGCTCCGCGCTCGCTCCCCGCACCGGCCGTGATCACCCTGGCCCAGCCGCTCGTGTATCCGTCGGCCAGCCACGGCATGCTCAGCCGCAGCCTGCCCTGCCCCGCCGGGTCGTGCACGTCGCTCACGATCGCGGGCACCAGTCCCGTGCCGCCGGACGGCGCGGGGCCGGGAGGGAGTCCGGCCGACACGGTGAAGGCGGTGGTGTAGCCGGTGACCTCGGAGAACGCGTGCCGGGTCGTCGACAGCGTGTACTGCCCCTCGAAGGGCGCGCCCACGTTGGCCAGCGCCACCAGGGTGCCCGCCCGCAGCGCCGGATCGCCCCTGACCACACCCTCCAGCTCGGCCGCGCCGCTGCCCAGCTCCGCGGCCAGCGCGCCGGCCGCCGCCGTCACTTCGGCCTGTGTGCGGTACGTGCTGTCGCCGGCCATCAACGACGGCGCCCCGAACCGCCTGCCCAGCGCGACCGGGTCGGCGCCTGGCACCTGCGCCTCGGGGGCGCGCGGGGTGGCCACGGCGGCGACCTCCTGCTTGTTCTCGGAGTCCCAGCCCCGTACCTCGACCTCCGGCACCTGGCCGCCGGCCGTGACGGTGGCGCGGAGCGACAGCAGGGCGCCGCCCGCCGCCACGGTGACCGCCGGCGCCCCGGCGGGCGGTCCGGGCCGCCGGAACGAGAGCTTCCCGTCGGTGACGCGCACTCTGGCCCCGGTACGGCGGGCCAACCGGCACAGGAACTCCCAGTCGCTGATCCCGTCCTGGTTGATCTGCGTACCGGGGCGGCCGCCGACACCCGGCAGCGGGTCGATCTCTCCCGGTTTCAGGCCTGCCCGCTGGGCCACCTTGCGCACGATGTCCGCAACCATCATGTCCGGATATACGGCCACTCGTCGTCCGCGCATGAGCCGGTGTGCCTCATCCATCCCCCGGACCTCGGCGAAGGCCCCGTCCGCGGCCAGGTCGAGGGCCACCGAGGTGACCTCGCCGCTCATCAGGAGGCGGGGGCCGCCGGGATCGGAGGTCTGCACGCGCAGCCGTACCTTGGCGCCGATGGCGAAGCCGCCCTTGCTCAGCACCACGTTGGCGTCGTCACGGAAGCGCAGCACGAACACGTCGGGAAGATGCCCGCTGTCCTCGACATATCCCGACACGAGGCGCACCGCGACGTCCTCCGGCAGAGGACTGCCCTCGACGTCCACCACGAGGCCGCCGGTGAACAGCTCAGCGGCCACTGGTCAGCTCCTCGATCGTCGGGAGCAGCAGCCGCGTGCCGGGCCGCAGCCGCAACGGGTCGTCGATGTGATTGGCCTCGGCCACAGCCCGCCACAGGGCGGGATCGCCGTACGCGCGGTAGGCCACCGCCGCCAACGTCTCACCGGCGACCACCACGTGCACCTCGGCCGCGCCCAGCGCGCCCGAGGTCGGATTCTGCTTCGGCAGGACCCCGGCGACCTCCTCCATCGTCACCGAGCAGACCGCCCTGATCGGCAGGCCACCCGGCGTGAACAGGGTGAACCTCGCCGCCACGTCGCTCACGAACGCGGTGAACCCGTTCAGCAACCCCCACCGCAGCACCACCCACGGCGGGCACGACTGGGCGTTGGCCAGCGTCCTGTCCGTGGGGACCACGCAGGTGAACAGCTTCTCCACCGCCTTGACGACCTTGTCGTCCATGGTGTCGCTCGCGTCGAAGAACATCTCCAGCGTCAGCTTGCACGGCTCCGGGCCCTGGAACTGGGGCACGCCGCTCTTCCTGGTGTTGCGCTGAGGGCTGCGCCGCCACCGCGCGGCCTTGGTGAACGACAGCTCGCTCGGGTTGAACTGGAAGCCGATGGTGTCGTAGCGGGTGCCCGGCTTGCCGAAGCCGCCGCTCGGCGGATGAAGGAGCTCCAGATAGGCCCGTTCCAGGCTGGGCGGCGGGCCCTGGGCGGCGACCCCGGACGGCGCGGAAGCCTCGAACGCGACAGGCGTGGACATGATCAGCCTCCCCAGCCCGGTCCGAAGAACCCGTGATGGGCCAGCTCGACCGTCTCCATGGCGGGCCTGGGCGTCCCGGCGTCGAACCGCGGCCCCGTCCACTTGACCGGAACGACGTCACGCAGCCCCCAGCTCGTGATCAGCTCGCCCGCGAGCGTGCGCGCCTCGATCGTCGCCGTCCTGCGCGCCACACCGTGCACCGTACCCGCGAACCACCTGGTGACGTCCTTGCTGGCAGCGGTGACGGGCCGGGACAGCCGGACGTTGGAGAACCGCACCCGAGTCGGCAGCTGCCAGACATACCCGTTGTTGCCGCCCTCCTCGCGCTCCTCCATCTCCACCTCGCAGCCGAGCCCGTCGCAGCTGTCGAACGTTCCCAGATCATGGCCGTCGATCTTGAGCACGTAGCACACCGCGACCGCGATCTCCTCCTCCGCCATCTCCGCCCCCTCAGAACCGCGAGCCCATGGACAGCCCCCGCCGCTCCCGATCCAGCCGCGAATCGGCCCTCAACCTGCGGACGAGCAGCTCATAGACCGTCTCCACCAGCTCTTCCACCTTCACCGGCCCCTCCTCACCGCTCTCCACCCGCCCCGCCGACCGCTCCTGCCCGTCCCGCGTCCCCTGGGCTTGTGATGCGTCCCGTGTCCCGCCCACCCCGTCCCCCGGTTCCTCCGGTACGGCCCGCGACCCGCGTACCCCGTCGCCCCGTTCCTCCGGTACGGCCCGTGTCCCGTCCCAGGGCTCCCACTCGACTCGCGTCGCCTGAACGGCCCGCGCGTCCGCACTGGGCGCGTGCACGGCGGACGCCCCATTCGCCCGTACCCGTGCACCCTCCGGTGCCGGTCCGCCCGTTGATGCGCCGGGCGGTGTCGCGGCCGGTTCCCGGTATCCCGGCTCGTGCCTGGGGTGCCGGCCTTTCGGCGGCAGGTCCTCTGGCGGACATGGCGTCCTCCGCACGTCGCCGTCCGTCTCGGTGCCGCTTCCGCGCAGGATCCTGGGATCCGCGGAGAGGCCAGGTGCGAAGGAACCCAGTGCGGGCGGCGCCGATGGCGAACCGAGCGTGCCTGGGTCCCGACGCGTGGCGGAACCATGGTGCGTGCCGACGTCTTGGTGTGTGCCGGAACGCTGGTGCATGGGGGCGTCTTGGCGTGTGGCGGCGTGCTCGCCGGGGGGCTCGGGGGTGGTCCCTCGGGTCGGCGTTCGTCGCTCGCCGGTGGTGGTCGTGGCCTGCTCCGGGGTACGTGGGCTGGGCTGGGTGATGAGGGGTTCGCCCAGACCCAGCGGGCGAGACGGAGGGGCATGGCCTGCGGGTCGCGGCATGACTGCGGGCACATCGCCGCCCGGCGTGGTCGCTTCCTCTCCGGGTACGGCAGGCGCGCCGGGGATCGGCCCGGGGGCGTGGCGGGTGTTGGGTGCGGCGGGCGGACCGGGGGTGGGCTTGGAGGTGTTGCGGGGTTCCGCAGGTGTACCGGTGGCGGGCTTGGGGGTGTGCCGGCTGACGGAGCCGGGGGTGTGGTGCGGGGGAAGGGGCTCGTCTTCGGGGGTGACGGGCGGCATCGGCCGTACTAGATCAGCGGGTTGTGACGTGGCTTGCTCGGGCTGTGGCGTGATCGGCGGCGTGGGTTCAGGACGCGGACCCACGGTCGGCGCCGGGTGAGAGGTCGAGGGCCACGGCTCCACGGAAGGCGTCACAGGGGAGGGCGGCACATTCGCGGGCGGTTCGGGGGCGAGCCGGGGCGGGATGGGCGCGGGACTGCCGGGGAGCGCAGCGGGAGGCACATCGAGCTCGGGCGAGGCGGGCGACTGAGCGGATGGTGTCACGGGGGAGTGGGTGCCAGGTGCGGGGGCGGGGTGTGAGGCGAGCGCGGGCTCGTCGGGCGGCGGGGTGGAGTGTGAGCCGGGCGTGGGCTCGGTGGGTGTTGAAGCGGGGCGTGGGCTCGGCGTGGGGTCGGTGGGTGTTGGGGTGGGGGCGGGTGTGGGGGGCAGGGTGGTGCGACGAGTATGGGGCGGGATCGGGGTGGCCAGGTTGTGGACGAGGCCGGAGGGGGCTTCGGGGGATTGCTCGTGGGTGGGGAAGGTCAGGAAGGACGGGTTGCGCCAGGACGCCAGCGTCGCCGCGAAGCGGGCGGGGTCGAGCAGCACGGGGTGCGGGGGGATGGAAAGGGCGATGGGGGGCAAGGTCTGCCAGTCGGCGCAGGAGGCGGGCGCTGACGGCCGCGGGCGGCGGGAGACGCGCCAGGGCCATCTCATCGAGGGGTGCCCTGCGAGGTACGGACGTCCAGGGCGGCGATCTGGGCCACGAATCGTTCGCGGTCGGCGTGCTCCAGGTCCAGGATGTCGTCGAGCGGCCAGTGGAAGTGGTACGCGACGTAGGCGATCTCCCCGTAGAGACGGTCCGGCGCGTGGGTCACGATTCCCCCAGGCGGCTGCCCGAGAGGTCGACGGCGAATCCGTGCCCGCAGGCGGGGCAGCCCACGTCAGCGCGGGCGTGCCCCTCGCTGTTGACCCTGCGGTAGAGGTCCTGCAGGAAGGCGAGGTCGGCGGCGAAGAGGTTCTCGATGATCCCGGGGTGCACGTCGGCGATGCCGCCCAGGCGGGTGACCACCCGCCCGAGGAGCACGACCGTGAGGTAGGCGGCGTTCTCCCGTACCCGGTCGTCGCGCAGGGGGATGAGCTCGTCGCGGGCGGTGGCCAGGCGCATGACCCCGTCGCGGTGGAGGGTGCCGGAGGCGTCGAGGTATCCGCGTGGCAGCCGGAAGGGGAACTCGGTGCGCAGCGGAGCAGCTTCTCCGGCGGGCGGCGCGGGGTCGGCGACGGCCGTCGATCGCCACATGCTCACTCGACCTCCATCTGCTCGTACGTGATGACCAGGGTCTCGGTGAGCACGTTGGTGTCGCCCGCCTTCATGGCGCTGATCTCCAGGCTCTTCGGCCAGGCGTTGACCAGCTTGTAGCGCTTGATGGGGTTGTTCTCGTAGTCGTAGACGATGATGGCGCCGCCCTTTCTGGCGTTGGACATCCGGCCGAACTGCGCCTCTTTGGCCCATTTCTCGAAGCTGTTGTCGGCGGTCAGGCCGCGGACCAGCGTCACCTCGCCGGCTTTGACGCGGCCGGGCAGCTTCTTGACGATGTACTTGCCGTCGGCGGTGTTCTGGCGCAGCTCGATGACGTCCTGCTCCATCTTGAGCCCGGCCACCTCGCTGATCTGTTTGATGACGATGCCGTCCACCTCCAGGCCGAAGGAGTGGGCGACCGCGGTGTCGAGGTCGGGAAGTGCCATCTGCGATCTCCTGTGCTATTCGCTGACGAGGCTGGTGCCGCTCGCCATTTGGGCCAGCCTGAAGATGACGAACTCGGCCGGCTTCACCGGTGCGACACCGATCTCACAGACGACCATGCCTCTGCTGATGCTCTCTGCCGGATTGGTCTCACGATCGCACTTGACGTAGAAGGCCTCGTCCGGGGTGAGCCCGAACAGCGCGCCTTTGCGCCACTCCATGACGAGGAAGGCGGCGATGGTACGCCGGATCCTGGCCCACAGGGCGTCGTCGTTGGGTTCGAAGACCACCCACTGGGTGCCTTCCAGAATCGACTCCTGCAGGTAGTTGAACAGGCGCCGGACGTTCAGGTACTGCCATTGCTTCTCGCTGGCGTCGGCGAGGGTACGTGCTCCCCACACGCGGATCCCCCTGCCGGGCATGACCCGGATGCAGTTGACGCCGGTCGGGTTGATCAGGTTCTGCTCCCCGTGGGTGAGCTGCGACTCCAGCACGATCGCGCCATGGATCACCTCGTTGGCCGGCGCCTTGTGCACCCCGCGGGTCGCGTCGTTACGTGCCCAGACTCCGGCGATGTGTCCGCTCGGCGGGATGAGTCTCATCCCTCTCTGCGGCTCGAAGACCTTGATCCACGGGTGGTAGAGGGTGGCCCACATACTCTTCAGGCCGAGACCTTCATTCCACTTCTTCAGGTCGGCCGCGGTCAGCCCGGGTGGCGCGTCGAGGATCGCCATCCTGTCCTGCAAATTCGCGCAGTGCGCGACGAGTTGGCCCTGCACGCTCTTCACCTCGTCGGCGGTGATGGCGCCCTGCTCGAACGCGCCCATCAGGTCGGGTATCGCGATCATCGTCACCTCGTCGACCGCCGCGAGACCGCTGACGCCGCTGCGCTGCTCCTCGTTCCCCATGTACACATCCGGGGTCACCTTGGCGGGCAGCACCGGGGCCGGGGGCGGCGCCGTCAGCGTGACCGCCTGCGGCTCCAGCTTGGCCAGCTCCGCGCCCGCCTCTTCGACCTTGATCAGCTTCGACTGCCGGACGGCCGTCGCCAGCGTGCCCTTACCGGACTTGGGCGGGAACTCGAAGGTCTCCTCGACCTTGCCGTCACGCTTGACCTTGATCGCGAACCTTTCCTCCTGCGACTGCTCACCCTCGGCCTGGGGCAGCTCGGACACCTCGACGCTGATGTCCCCGCCGTCGCCCTCGGGCAGTTCCTTGGCCACGATGCGGAAGGAACCGAGCATCGCCTGTGGTGCGGGGGCCGGGGCGGCGCCGTCGCCGCCGATGCGGACCACGTAGCAGGCGCTGCCGCCGTTGAGGAAGAACCCGTAGACGGCGTGGGCGAGCAGGCCTCCCGCGAAGGACTCACCGAAGGAGGCCGTGTACTGGGTCCAGCTCGTCACCAGGGTCGGCTCGCTCGGTCCTTTGCTCGCGAAGCCGACGAACGCGGCGACAGCCGTACCCACGCCCTCGATCGGCCGGGAGCCGGAGTCGACTGTTTCGATGTAGACGCCCGGCGATTGATAATCAGGCATCGCTCCTCCTCGGCAATAGGGCTACGTCGAGTTCTCCCCACTGCGCAGCCCTGGTGGCAGCATCATCGGGCGGCCATCGAGGCGGAGACCGCCGGCCTGCCGGACCGGCCTTTCGGGCGTGCCCGGCGCGGGAGCCCTGGACGGCGCGATCCACAACATCTTCAAGAGTCCGCGCGTCTGAGTGACTATGAACTCATCTACCGAGCACATCGGCCGCCGCTTCGGAGCATGGGCGAGCGCCGCCGCCCTGACGATGGTCCTGGGCGGAGGCGTCGCCAACGCGGCCACCACGGATGGTGCGGCGGCGGACGCCGCCACCCGGGTCGACTGGGCGTCCGTGGTGGAGCCGGTGCTGAACTGTCCGAAGCCGCGGCCGAAACCCGCCTGGTACGTCGTGCGCGCCCGCGTCGCGGCCGTCGGCGACCTCACCCGTGACGGACGCCGCGAGACCGTCGTCGTGTCGTCGTGCCCGAGCCCGACGGCGAGCAACCCCTTGATCGCCTTTGTGTACGACGGAGTCTCCAAACCCTCGGCCCCCCGCCTGATCGGGCGGCTCGGCAAGAACCGTTCCTTCACGTCGATGAAGGTCTCGATCCGCGACGGGCTCGTGCACCTGCGCGGCAAGGTGGTCAGCGACCGGGCCCCCAGATGCTGTCCGGACCTGGTCGTCAGCCAGACCTACCGATGGGACGGCACGAAGTTCCGCAGAACGGCGGACAAGGCGACTCGCATCTCCTGAGCCCGCGACGACGGCGGCATCGGTGTCTTGCTCACCGGTGCCGCCATCGTCGTTCTCGGGGGTTCCGCCGTATGAGAACTTCCCGCAATACGGAAAATTTATATCGCTATGCGGAATATATGCGGGTTTCCGGCTGCGCGAAAGTCTTGACGTGGCATGTGAGCCGGGTCATACTCTCGCAAAGCGGAAACAAGTTTCCACATCATGGAAAACCCGCCACGTCGACCGCTGGAGTCCCCGCATGTCGGTGCAAGTCATCACGATCATCGTGCTCGCCGCAGTGTTCCTCGTCGCCACCGTCCTGCCCGTTCACATGGGCGCCCTGGCCTTCGTCGCCGCCTTCATGGTCGGCGCCTTCGTGCTCGGCGAAGGCAAGGACGACATCGTCGCGGGGTTTCCCGGCGACCTGTTCGTCATCCTCGT
>NZ_JBITGW010000027.1:0-177258 GCF_044457345.1 Nonomuraea sp. NPDC050547 | reverse complement strand
TCCCTGGCTCCACACCTACAATCACCACCGCGGACACACCGCACTCAACGGCCAACCACCCGCCAGCCGCGTGCCTAACCTCTCAGGACAGAACAGCTAGCGGCCCAGCGGCACGCGTTCCTCGTGGGTGCTCGCGCCGTGGAAGCCGCCGTCGGCCGAGCGGGTGATGATCCCGGTCTCCACGCCGTGCGCGACCAGGCGGCGATCGCCCTGCTGCAGGGCCAGGCAGATCCAGCGCGTGAGGACGAAGGCCAGGATCGGGCCGGCGACGACGGCGACCTGGAAGCCGATCGTCACGGCTTCGAGCGACAGGTGGAACCGGTGGGCGAGCTGGTCGTTGGACGCGGCCGCCCACAGCAGGCCGTAGAAGGTGACGCCGGCGGCGGCCAGCGCGGTGCGCACGGCGGCCTCGCGGGGGCGCTGCAGGATGTCGTGCCGGGCCCTGGCCCCCTTGATGCGGGCGCTGGTCTTGGGGCGGCCTTCGGCGTCGCGCCGGGTACGGCGTTCGGCCAGGCGGCGCTCCAGCAGCGGGTAGCCGGCCAGGACGGTGAAGAAGAGGCCGGGCACGGCCAGGGTGGGCAGCAGGACCGCGAGGCTGAGGGTGTAGCCGAAGACGGTGGCCTCCCAGGCGGGCATGAGCCGCAGGGCGCCGTCGAGGAAGCCCATGTACCAGTCGGGCACCGATCCGGCCGAGACGTGGGTGGGGTTGGCGGGGCCGTACAGCCAGATGGGGGCGACCTGGAAGGCCAGCCCGAGCACGAGCAGCACGCCGACGGTCGTCAGCGCCATGATCGGGCGGGCGCGGCGGCGGCCGGGGGCCGCGTCGGCGAAGCGGGTGTGGCCGTTACGGCGCAGCAGCCGGGCGCGCACGGCCAGCAACACGATCATGAGGGCGGGGATCACCAGGACGTGCGCCCAGTACAGGACGGTGATGACGTTCTCGCCGGGGAATTCGGCGCCGAACAGCAGGTACATGCCGTAGGAGCCGACGACGGGGATCGACTGCAGCACCGACTTGATCAGCCACAGGCTGCCGCCCGAGAGCATGTCGTCGGGCAGGATGTGCCCGGTCTCGCCGGCCGCCATGGCCAGCGGCAGCAGCGTCACCCAGATCAGCCACTGCGCGGTACGCGGGTGGCGGAAGGCGCCGGTGACGAACATGCGCAGCAGCTGCAGCGCGACGGCGGCGGCGAACACCAGCGCCGCCCAGTGGTGCACCTGGCGCATCAGCAGGCCGCCGCGCACCTCCAGGCTCAGGTGCATCGTGGAGTCGAACGCCTTGCTGACCGGGATGCCGCTGAGCGGGGTGTAGACGCCGTCGTACAGCACGCGGGAGGTGCTGGGGTCGAAGAACACCATGAGGAACAATCCCGTGACCAGCAGCACGACGAACGACCAGATGGCGATCTCGGCGAACATGAAGGTCCAGTGGGAGAACTGGAAGGTACGGCCTTTGGCCGGCAGCAGGCGCATGGGAGCCCCCTCGTCTCGTCTCATCACCATGACGAAACAGGGCGGGCGGACGTGACGCCCCCCGCGGGTGATACGCATCACGTGCCGCGTGGCCGCGCCCTCAGGTCAGGCGGCGGGTCAGGTGCACGGTCACCTCGTCGCCGAGCCCCTTGCCGATGATCTTCCGGAAGGGGGCGCGCAGCGGCATCATGTGGCTGCCGCCGCCGATCGGCAGCAGGGTCGCCTCGTAGGCGTGGCCGTCCACGGTGCCGGCCACCTTGACGGCCTTGCCGGTGCCGAACAGGCCGGCCGAGCCGGGCATCCGCACGCAGGGCCAGCCGCTGTTGGAGTCGGCGACGACCGGCGCGGTGAAGGTGGTGTCGATGGGCTCAGCCATGGTGGGTTCCTCCGTCGTGGGTCAGGGCCGGCACGCCGGCTCCCGTCAGCTCCTGCGCCCGGGTGGGGCGCCCGGAGACGGCCAGCAGCAAGGCCAGGGCGCTGCCGCGCACCTGCGGGCCGTCGCCGGCGTCGAGGTCGGCGTCGGTGGCGATCAGGCGCAGGCCGTCGGCCCGCTGGCGGCCGCCGCCCTGCCCGACGCCGGTGCGCAGCTGGTAGCGCAGTGCGGCGGCGACGGGCCCGGGCGGGTAGGCGCGGGTCAGGCCGAGCGGGCGGCGGATGTCCTCCGCGTGGACGAACGCCTCCACCAGCCGGGTGGCCTTCGGCGCCGGGGCGCCGGTGGTGCGGCCGCTGACCGCGCGGAAGGCGGCGAGCGTCTCGCGCGGGTCGGCGGCGCGCTCGAGGGCCAGGCCCGCCTGGTTGTAGCGGTCGAAGTCGAAGCGGGCCGCGGCGAAGCGCAGCAGGAAGGAGGCCGGGGTGGTCCTGGCGTCGTCGACGAGGTGGGCCAGGACGTCGTGGACGTCCCAGCCGGGGCACAGGGACGGCGTGGCCCACCGCTCGGCGGGCACGTCCTCCAGGTCCCGGATCAGCGCACGGCGTTCGGCGTGGACCGCCGGCCAGATCTCGTTCACGTCTCCCCCTCCTCGGTAACTGAACTGAACTGTACAGGACAGATACTCCTGTACTCAAGGGTTCAGTTAGAGGTAGGATGCGGGACGTGGGCACAGACAGCACCAGGACGGCGGCGCCGACGGGCAAACGCGCCGAACGCAACCGGCAGGCCATCGTGGCCGCCGCGCGCGAGATGTTCACCCGCGACGGCTTCGAGGCCGGCATGGACCTGATCGCCGCCCGGGCCGGCGTGTCCAAGGTGACCGTCTACAACCACTTCGGCAGCAAGCAAGAGCTGTTCACCGAGGTCATCGGCCTGGCGATGGGTGAGGCGCACGCCACGATGGCCCAGGTCAGAACCCAGCTGGCCGGCACCGGCGACGTGCGCGCGTCACTGCTGCACACCGCCCGCGCCCTGGTGGCCGCCGCCACCGACCCGTCCAGGCTGGCGCTGCGCAACCTCGTCACCGGTGAGCTGCGCCGCTTTCCCGAACTCGCCCGCGCCTACCGGGAGCACGGCCCGTCCCGTTCGGGCCACGAGCTGGGCGCGCTGTTCGGCGACCTGTGCGCGCGCGGCCAGCTCGACATCGACGACATCGAGCTGGCCGTGCTGCAGTTCTTCAGCCTGACCGTCTACCCCCACCTGATCACCGCCTCCATCGGCGCCGCCCTGCCGCCGGAGCTGGCCGACCGGCTGATCACCGACGGCGTGGAGACCTTCCTGCGCCGCTACGGGAGCTCTCAGGCGCCCACGTAGGCGGCCAGGTGCTCGCCGGTCAGCGTGGAGCGGGCGGCGACCAGCTCGGCCGGGCTGCCCTCGAAGACGATCCGGCCGCCGTCGTGCCCGGCGCCGGGGCCGAGGTCGATGATCCAGTCGGCGTGCGCCATGACCGCCTGGTGGTGCTCGATGACGATCACCGACTTGCCCGAGTCGACCAGGCGGTCCAGCAGGGCGAGCATCTGCTCCACGTCGGCCAGGTGCAGGCCCGTGGTCGGCTCGTCGAGCAGGTAGACGCCGCCCTTGTCGGCCATGTGCGTGGCCAGCTTCAGCCGCTGCCGCTCCCCGCCCGACAGCGTGTTGAGCGGCTGGCCGAGGCTGAGGTAGCCGAGCCCGACGTCGGCCAGGCGGCCCAGGATGGCGTGCGCCGCCGGGGTGCTCGCCTCTCCCGCGCCGAAGAACTCCAGGGCCTCGGTCACCGGCATCGCCAGCACCTGGCTGATGTCGCGGCCACCGAAGCGGTACTCCAGCACCGACGCCTGGAAACGCTTGCCCTCGCACTCCTCGCACGGGGTGTCGACGCCGGCCATCATGCCCAGGTCGACGTAGATGACGCCGGAGCCGTTGCAGCTGGGGCAGGCGCCTTCGGAGTTGGCGCTGAACAGGGCCGGCTTGACGCCGTTGGCCTTGGCGAACGCCTTGCGGATCGGCTCCAGCAGCCCGGTGTAGGTGGCCGGGTTGCTGCGGCGCGAGCCGCGTACCGGGGCCTGGTCGACCGAGACGACGCCCGCCGAGGCCGGGATGGAGCCGTGCAGCAGCGAGCTCTTGCCCGAGCCCGCCACGCCCGTCACGACGCACAGCACGCCGAGCGGGATGTCGACGTCGACGTCCTGCAGGTTGTGGCGGGTGGCGCCGCGGATCTCCAGCGTGCCCTTGGGCGTGCGGGTGGAGTCCTTCAGCCGGGCGCGGTCGTCCAGGTGGCGGCCAGTGATCGTGCCGGCCGCGCGCAGGCCCTCGACGGTGCCCTCGTAGCAGATGGTGCCGCCGGCGGTACCGGCGCCGGGGCCGAGGTCGACGACGTGGTCGGCGATCGCGATCGCCTCCGGCTTGTGCTCCACGACCAGCACCGTGTTGCCCTTGTCGCGCAGGCGCAGCAGCAGCTCGTTCATCCGCTGGATGTCGTGCGGGTGCAGGCCGATGGTCGGCTCGTCGAAGACGTAGGTGACGTCGGTCAGGGAGGAGCCGAGGTGGCGGATCATCTTCACGCGCTGCGCCTCGCCGCCCGACAGCGTGCCCGCCGGCCGTTCCAGCGACAGGTAGCCCAGCCCGATCTCCACGAACGACTCCAGCGTGTGCAGCAGCTTGGCCAGCAGCGGCGCCACCGTCGGCTCGTCCAGGCCGCGCACCCACTCGGCCAGGTCGCTGATCTGCATCGCGCACGCCTCGGCGATGTTCATGCCCTTGATCCGCGAGGACCGCGCCAGATCGCTCAGCCGCGAACCCCCGCATTCCGGACAGGAGGCGAAGGTGACCGCCCGGTCCACGAACGCCCGGATGTGCGGCTGCATCGCCTCGCGGTCCTTCGACAGGAACGACTTCTGGATCTTCGGGATCAGCCCCTCGTAGGTGTAGTTGCCGCCGTCGACCTTGACCTTGGTCGCCTCCTTGTACAGGAAGGCCTGCATCTCCCGCTTGGTGAAGTCACGGATCGGCTTGTTCGGGTCGACGAACCCCGACTCGGCGTAGATGCGCACCGTCCAGAAGCTGTCGGACTTCCAGCCGGGGATCGTGAACGCGCCCTCGGAGATCGACTTGGAGTCGTCGTACAGCTGGGTCAGATCGATGTCGGAGACCTTGCCCCGGCCCTCGCAGCGCAGGCACATGCCCCCGGTGATGCTGAAGTCGCGCCGCTCCTTGACCGTGTTCCCGCCGCGCTCCAGCGTGACCGCGCCCGCCCCGCTGATCGAGGCGACATTGAAGGAAAAGGCCTGGGGCGAGCCGATGTGCGGCTGGCCGAGCCGGCTGAACAGGATGCGCAGCATCGCGCTGGCGTCGGTGGCGGTGCCGACGGTCGAGCGCGGGTCGGCGCCCATCCGCTGCTGGTCGACGATGATCGCGGTGGTCAGCCCGTCGAGCACGTCAGCTTCCGGCCGCGCCAGCGTCGGCATGAAGCCCTGCACGAACGCGCTGTAGGTCTCGTTGATCATCCGCTGCGACTCGGCGGCGATCGTGTTGAACACCAGCGAGCTCTTGCCCGAGCCCGACACGCCCGTGAACACCGTCAGGCGGCGCTTGGGGATCTCGACACTGACGTCCTTGAGGTTGTTGACGCGCGCGCCGTGCACGCGGATCAGGTCGTGGGTGTCGGCAGCGTGCGGCATCGTGTCTCCATCGTGTGCGCCTGAACTTTACGCGGGGTCCCGTACGGCCCGCCGTGTAGATTTAAGCAGTTTTACGTGGTACGTCTGGTTTTGTCCGGCAGGGGCGGCCCAGGGGTCACGCTAGGGGCGGCGCCGTACCGGATGCTTCTTCATTCCTGCTTGGTCTGGTCAAAGCTCCCCTCCTGACCGGCAACAGCAACACGCCCGCGACCACCGCCAGCGCCACGGTGACCAGACCGGAACCGGCCAGCGTCACCCGCGGGCCCAGCACGGTGGTGAGCGGCCCGCCCAGCGCCGTGCCCAGCGGCGAGGCGGTCAGCAGCACCGCGCTGCGCGCCGCGAGCATCGCGGCCAGATGCCGCGGCGGCGAAGCCGTCTGCATCAGCGTCACCGACAACGCCACGAACGGCCCATAGACCACACCGCCCAGCGTGAAACACGCCACCGTCACCACCACCGGCGCCTCGAACCCGAACGGCAGCAGCAACATTCCCCCACCCGGCCACTATCACCACCGTCACCGGCCACGCCCCACGCCGGCCGGCGGCGCCAGCTCCATCGCCAGCCACGCCACCGCGACGAAACTCATCCCGTCCCCGAGATAGGACACGGCGAAACCGCCGATCAGCCGCCGGAACACCCGGTTGGCCGGCACCGGCCGGTAGGCGGAGGGAAGCAGGCGGGGCAGCGTCATGGGGGTCACCGTCAGGCCGGCGCGGCTCGGGGGACGTGAGCCGGGATGTGACTTGTGGCGGGATGTGGGCTCATAGGACGCGAGCCGGGGGACCGGACTCGGGGGACCCGACTCGGGGGACCCGACTCGGGGGACCCGACTCGGGGGACCCGACTCGGGGGACCCGACTCGGGGGACCCGACTCGGAGGACCCGACTCGGAGGACCCGACGAGACTACCCGGGCGACCGCCCGCCGCACAGCCCCCGGCCGGGGCGCGGCCCGAGCGCAGGTCAGGGGCACTTTGTCGGCCGCCGGTGCTACGCTGCCCGCATGACCCCGCAAGACCTGGCCAACCTCGCGCACCTGCGGCGGGCGCGGGATCTGATCGACCGCGAATACGCGCGCCCCCTCGACGTGCCCACCATGGCGCGCCACGCGCTCATGTCACCGGCCCACTTCTCCCGCCAGTTCCGGGCCGCCTACGGCGAGACGCCCTACAGCTACCTCATGACCCGCCGCATCGAGCGGGCCATGGCCATGCTGCGCGCCGGAGTCAGCGTGACCGACGCGTGCATGGCCGTCGGCTGTACCTCGCTCGGCTCCTTCAGCTCCCGCTTCACCGAACTGCTCGGACAGACGCCGAGCGCCTACCGCGCCCGCGAGCACAGCGCCGTGGCCGCGATGCCCCCGTGCGTGGCGCGGCTGCGCACCCGGCCCACCCGCGACGCGCCGAGCAGGATCGAAGAAGCCAAACGCGAGGCCGCCGCCTAACGTGGGCGGCATGACCATCGCACTTCAGTACTGCCACGTCACCGTCAACGACGTCGACGAAGCCCTCGCCTTCTACCGCGACGCCCTCGCCTTCGAGGTACGCAACGACGTCGCCTCCGGCGGATTCCGCTGGGTCACCCTCGGCACCCCCGGCCAGGCCGCCGGCACCGAGATCGTGCTGTCGGAACCGCACGCGGGCCGCTCCCAGGCCGACGGCGACGCCATCCAGGAACTGCTCACCAAGGGCGTCATGCCCATGATCGTCCTGCGCGCCGACGACCTCGACAAGACCTTCGAGAACGCCCGCGCCTCCGGCGCCGAGATCCTGCAGGAGCCCATCGAACAGCCCTGGGGCCCCCGCGACTGCGCCCTGCGCGACCCGTCGGGCAACCTGGTACGGATCCAGCAGGAGCCGAAGGCGTAGAGCCTACTGCGGTCCCGCCGTGCTCTGGTCGAACAGGTGGATCGGGTTACCCGAGGGGTCGAGGAACGCCGCGCTCTTGCCGTCGGGCAGCTCCTGGACCTCACCCACCCACTTCAGTCCGGGGTGGGCGGCGATGTAGTCGTCGACGCTGTCGACCATGAACCCGCCGCCTCTCCCCCACTCCGGCCCGTCGGTGGGCGGGATGTCGAGCATCAGCTCGACCTCCGTGCCGGGCAGATGGAACGCCACGGTCGTCTCGCCCTCCCGCCACGACTCATCGAGCCCCAGCACGTCGCGGTAGAACGCCACCGACTCCTGCAGGTCGGTCACCGGCTGATACAGGAAGATAAGCTTCATACGCCCGAACATAATCCGTTTACGTTATCCCGTCAATCAACTACGATGGCGTGGTGCGCCCCTCCATCCCGGTACCCGGATCAGCGAAGGCACGGCTCATCGAAGCCGGACTCCACCGCTTCGAACGCGACGGCTACGACGCCGTCAACGTCACCGACCTGGCCGCCAAGGCCGGCGTCACCACTGGCGCCCTCTACCACCACTTCGGCTCCAAGCTCGGCCTCTACGGCGTCATCCGCGACGACTTCGAACAACGCGTCATCGACCGCATGCACGGAGCAGCAGCCGCCGCCCCGGCCCCCATCCGCGCGGCCCTGCTGATCGCCTTCGACACCGCCGTCCACTTCGGCACCTGCCGCATCCTGGCCGAACAACCCCCCGAACCACGAAAAGACCCGATCACCGAACTCCTGCGCGACCTCCTGCAACCCCACCTGACCAGCGCCGCCCCCATCCTCGCCGCCGCCTGGCGCGCCGCCCTGCTCGAAGTAGCCGACGGCACCCCCGCCTCCACCGTCCGCCCCGCCCTCCACCTCATCCTCACCGACACATAACCCCTCCCCCGCCCCCGCAGGCCCGCCCCCCACCTGCCAGGCGCGGTGCGCTGCGCGTCACAGCGGTGGCTTCCGGGGCGGCGCAGCGCACGACCTGGAAAAGCATGCGTACAGCATCGCGGCGAACGCCGCCCCGCCACATCAACCCACGGTCTGAACGCCACCAGCCCAGGGTCTGACACCGGAGAAACCCGGTCACGAAGCCCGGGACGCCCCCGCCTGCCGTACATGATCGATCATGATCTTCTCGGCCAGGTCCCCGTCGGCGGCCCGCAACGCCGCCAGAATGTGCTCGTGCGCGTCAAGGTTGGCCCGCGCCTGCACCGGATCCAGCCACAACGACGCCGCCGCCGGAACCGGCACGCTGTTGCGAATCGCCCGGGCGTGCTGCCCCAGGAAAGCCGGCCCCCCGATATCGGCGATCGACAGGTGAAACGCCCGCGACTTCTCCCCCAGCCCGGCCGGCGCACCGGCGGCCAGATCGGCGACCATCTCGGCGTGCAACGCGTACAGCCCCGCCAGATGCTCAGGAGTGATCCGGGCGGCGGCCAGCCGCGCGCCCAGCCCCTCCACCACCGCACGCACCCCGTAGAACTCCTCCAGCGCGTCCGCCCCCATGTCGATGACGGTCGCGCCGTGGTGCGGCTCGTAGCTGATCAGCCGGTCCTTCTCCAAACGGCGCAACGCCTCGCGCACGGGGGTGACCGAGACGCCCAGGCGCTCGGCCACCGCAGCGGCGCGCAGGGCGGTGCCCCCCGGGATACGCGCGCTGCGGATGTCGTCCAGCAGAACGCTGTAGACGTAATCAGCCTTACTCATCGGCGGCGTAGGCGGCATGTCCGTGATTGTTCCGTATTTCGGAGTCGCGCGGGTTGACGTATGACTTATTTCTTATAAGTTACAGCATCATGACCAGCCTGCCCGACCTTCGGGTGATCGATATGGCGACCCTGTTCGCCGGCCCCTCCGCCGCCATGATGCTCGGCGACTTCGGCGCCGACGTCATCAAAATCGAACACCCCCGGCGCGGCGACCCCTCACGCGGCCACGGCGCCGCCGTCGACGGCGTCGGCCTGTGGTGGAAGACCCTGTCACGCAACAAACGCAACGCCGCCATCGACCTGTCCCGCCCCGAAGGGCAGGAGATCATCCGGCAACTGGCCCACAACGCCGACGTCCTCATCGAGAACTTCCGCCCCGGCACCCTCGAACGCTGGGGACTCGACCCCCAGGACCTCCTGACCGCCAACCCCCGGCTCATCATCGCCCGCATGACCGGATTCGGGCAGTTCGGCCCCATGTCAAGCCAGCCCGGCTTCGGCACACTCGCCGAAGCCATGAGCGGCTTCGCCGCCATGACCGGCCAGCCCGACGGCCCGCCCACGCTCCCGCCGCTCGCCCTGGCCGACGGCATCGCGGGCCTGGCCATGTCGTACGCCGTCATGGTCGCCCTCCACAGCCGCGAACACACCGGCCGCGGCCAGATCGTCGACATGGCGATCATCGAACCCATCCTCGGCCTCCTCGGCCCCCAGATGAGCGCCTACAAAGCCCTCGGCGTGACACCCCGCCGCACCGGCAACCGCTCCAGCAGCAACGCCCCCCGCAACACCTACCGCACCCGCGACGGCCGCTGGCTCGCCATCTCCACCAGCGCCCAGCCCGTCGCCGAACGCGTGGTCACCCTCGTCGGCCGCCCCGACCTCGTCGCCGAACCCTGGTTCGCCAGCGGAGCCGGCCGCGTCCAGCACGTCGAAGAACTCGACGACGCCGTCGCCACCTGGATCGCCGCCCGCGACGCCGACGAGGTCATCGCCGCATTCGAAGCCGCCCAGGCCGCCATCGCCCCCATCTACGAAATCTCCGACATCGCCGAAGACCCGCAATACGCCGCCCTCAACACCTTCGTCGACCTGCCCGACCCCGAACTCGGCACCGTCACCATGCAGAACGTCATGTTCCGCATGTCCGAGACCCCCGGCGAAATCCGCTGGCCCGGCCGCCCCCTCGGCCACGACACCGACACCATCCTCACCGAACTCCACTACACCCCAGAACAGATCGCCACCCTGCGCGACGCCGGAGTCATCGCATGACCGTCACCTGGCTCTACGTCCCCGGAGACCGCCCCGAACGCTTCGCCAAAGCCGCCGCCTCCGGCGCCGACGAAATCATCATCGACCTCGAAGACGCCGTCGCCCCCGACCACAAAGACCAGGCCCGCGCCAACGCCCTCGCCTACCTCCACACCAACCCCGGCATCCCCACCCAGGTCCGCATCAACGACCTCACCACCCAGCGCGGCCGCGACGACCTCGCCGCCCTCACCGGCGCACCCGGCCTCACCGCCGTCCGCCTGCCCAAAGTCGAATCCACCGCAACCCTCGACACCCTCGACGTCCCCGCCTGCGCCCTGCTCGAATCGGCCGCCGGCATCCTCAACGCCGCCGCCATCGCCGCCCACCCCCGCATCACCGCCGTCGCACTCGGCGAACAAGACCTGACCGCCGAACTCTCCCTCACCTCCCCGGCCGCCCTGGACCACCTGCGCCTGCAGGTCGTCCTCGCCGCCGCCGCCGCGGGCCTGCCCCCCGTCCCGATGTCGGTCCACCCCGACGTCCACGACGAACAAGGCCTCATCGCCTCCTGTACGGCAGGCCGCGCCCTCGGCATGTTCGGCCGCACCGCCATCCACCCCCGGCAAATCCCCGCGATCCGCCGGGCCTTCCGCCCCACCCCCGAAGAAACCGCCCGCGCCGCCGAAATCGTGCAAGCCGCCACAGCAACCGGCCAGGCCGCCTTCACCCTGCCCGACGGCCGCTTCGTCGACGCCCCCGTACTCGCCAAGGCCCGCCGCACCCTCGCCCTCGCCGACCGCCTCGCCGACTCCTGACCCTCACACCTCCCCAGAACCACGCGGCATGACAACCACCGCCGACCCGCACCCTCGGCGGCCACACCAGAGGTGATGACCAGCCCACCTCGGCCGTGAACCACCAGCCGGCACAAAGGCGGCCCGGCGCAGCGACCAAGCCACCGATGACCAACGGCCGCGCGGGAGAGGAAGCGGGCCGGCGACCCCGCCGCGAGCGTGACGCCGATCGCTAGCCGGGCGTCCCGTCGCGCTCGTTTCTCCGGGCGAGGCTCTGGGCCTGCCCTGCGTGGATGTCGCTCACCCATTCCCAGCCGGGCTTGGCCGACGGGCCGATCCGCGGATCGCCGGGATCGCGGCCGTCACGCAGGGCATGCACGTACGCCCGGTCCAGATTGATCCGCGCACGTGCCTGACCGGCTCCGCCGACGGAACCGTGACCCGGGACGATCACCTCGGCCCCGTCCGCCACCTCCTCCAGCAGCCGCAGCCCGGCCAGGTACTCCTCGACCGGGTCATTGGCGCTGCCGAAGTCGTCGAGCATCGGAATGAAGACGTCAGAGAGCATGTCGCCCGCGACCAGAACCCCGGCCTCCTCGATGAACAGCGCCGCATGGCCCGGGGCATGAGCCGGATGCTCGATGATCCGGACGTGCGGGCCGTCCCAGGGAATCCGCGCCGTCTCGGCGGGCAGGGCGGTGATGAGGCCGTACAGGTCCAGCGGCACCTCCTCGGCGATCTCCGGCGGCAACCCCTCGGCGGCCCGCGCCTTCCAGTCCGCCTCCGACAACCGATCCCGCATGAAAGCCGCGCAACGGGCCGTGCCATAACGAGGCGCCTGACCGAGCTCGGCGTGCCAGAGCACGTGATCCCAATCAGGATGCGTCGCGAAGCCCGCCACCACAGGCCGGCCCATCTCGGACAGATCGTTCGCCAGACAGGCCATTTCGCCCCCCGTGAGCCCGGGGTCGACGAGCAACACGCCGTCCCGGCCGCGTACGACAACCGTGTTGTTCTGGAGCAACTCGCTCTGATGGACCAGCACACCCTCCGCGACCTGCCTCAGCATGAGCTCGCCTCCCCCCGCTCGATCGAGAGGAGTTGGCGCTGCTGTCCGGAGTTCTCAGGCATCGTGGATCCGTTCTCCCTGTCGACGGTCCAGCAAACAGTGTCCGCTGGATGCTGTGTATGCTAGACACAGATTAAGATCGGCAACAAGCATTCCTGGAGGATCAACTTGGACAGCACCGCCGAGCTGCTCTGGGGAATGCGACAACCACCGAACCGAGGCCCCAAGCCCGCGTTCACCGTCGAAGAGATCGCCAGAGCCGCCATGGACATCGCCGACACCGACGGCCTCACCGCACTGTCCATGCAACGGGTCGCCACCCAGCTCGGCTTCACCAAAATGGCTCTCTACCGCTACGTCAGCGGAAAAGCCGAACTGACCGCCGTCATGATCGAAGAAGCCGTCGGCGACCCACCCGACCTCACCGCAACCCCAGGCGGCTGGCGCGGCAAACTCCAACACTGGGCCCACCAACTCTGGACCACCTGGGACCGCCACCCCTGGCTACCCGGCGCCACCCTCGGCGAACGAGCCATGGGCCCGAAAGAAATCGCCTGGACCGAAGTCGCGGTCGCCGCCCTCGCCGAAACCGGGCTCAGCGGCAGCGAACAGATGGACGCGGTCCTCCTCCTCAGCGGCCACGTCCGCAACACCCGATCCACAACCTCGGCCGGCACCCAGCCCTGGACCACCCAACACCAGCCCAGCCCCACCCTCAACACCCTGCCCGCCCACGCCGCCGACCGCTTCCCCGCACTCACCGCCGCCATCGCATCCGCCGAAAACCCGACCCCTGACAGAAGCCGCCAATTCGGCCTCCAACGCCTCCTCGACGGTCTCGACGTCCTCATCACCCAACGCACACACTGACCCGGCGAGACGCGGCAATCCACGGAAGACCAGAACGCGTGCACCAGTCCGCCCCCGGTCGCCACCTGACCCCGCGTCAGCCAACTCCCGCGACCAGGAGGGCGCCTGCACCAACAAGATCGAGACGGACGACGGTCCACGCCCGCTCGCATCCCGCCAACACCGGCCCGAGAGGCATCACCTCGTACGCCATCTGCGAACGTCCGGACCTCGCCCGAGCTGCCGACCCTGATCGGCCACCCACGCGACAAGGCTCGGCATAGGCACCTCCCGAGCCGCGGCACTGAGGTGAAACGACAGGCCGGAGCCGCCCCGCGTTGATCATGCGAAGGTGCATACTGACTGGCAGCGCAGCGTCAGTTCTTGATGAGAACGGTCGCCAGAGCGGACAGCGCGGTGTTCGCCCGAGCCACGTCGAAGGCCGTGGGGTTGAACTGGTCAGCTGAGTCGAGGCCGAGCCATTCCAGGCGATCCTCGTGCTCTTCGTGGTGGGGGTCGGCAAGAATCTCCAGGAGATGGTCGTAGCCCCAGACGCCGCCGCAGTCTTCAGGCGGGCAGGCTCCCCGGCCGTCGAGGCAGCGTGGATAGGCGATGCCGAACTCCGCCGAAGTGACGGCCTCGACGAGGATGGTGTGTTCCCAGTCATCGCCGAAGTCGTAGGTGTAACTGAGACGGTCTTGCCCTGCGGGAGCCACCTGGTCGAGTCGTCGGGCAGCGGCGCCGGCGATCTGCAGTTCGCGGTCGGCGACGCCGTAGCGGCCCAGCGAGCTGTCGAAGACCCACAGGTGACAGTCCTCCCAGCCGAATGCCGCTTGGAGAACAGTGTGCAGCGCGCGCAGCGTGATCGTGGACGCAACCTCCAGACGCCGCCAGATCGGCGGCCGTGACCCGACCAGCGTGACCTTGATCCGGTGAATGGTAGGGGCGGTGCGTCGGGCAACCATGACGGTATCTTGCCGCACCCGCGCTGAGCACGCTCCCCAACACGAGAATGATCAACGTGGCCGAGGAGCACGAAGGCATCGGGCAGCGGGTGAATCCCGGCGCGTTGGAACCATGAGGTTCAGCCGGGCTGCCTCACGGCCCGAACGCCCATGCCACCATCAACGGCAACTCCTCCCGCCAGAAAGCACCGCCGTGCGACCCGGCCCGCTCCGTCATGACGACCTCCGCACCCGCATCGCGCAGCGCGACCGCCCAACGGGTCGCGTTCTCCAGGAAGAACGGCTCCTGCGTGCCGGCGACGAGGTACGAACGCGGAATCGAACCCGGCATCACGCCAGGCGGCCGGAACCCCGCGCCCGGCGAGGCGCAGAAGACCACACCAAAGACGTCCGGATGCCGAAGCCCCATCGCGAGCGCCAGCTCCCCACCCGCCGAAACACCGAACACCGCGGTGCGCTCGGCGGCGAGCACGACACCGAACCGCGACCGCACCCACCGGCGGACGTCCACGACGAAGAACCGCTCATGCGCCGCGAACCGTTCCTGATCGAAGCCCGGTGAGTACTCATGGAGCCGAAGCGTCTCATCGCCCGCGCGGTGCACACCGACGATCATCGTGGACGGCGCGCCGGCCGCCTCAAGGACTCCGCCCCACCGCGAGATCAACTGACCGTCGCCGGCGAACACGACCGCCTCGGGCGGATCCGGCGGGACGTACACCGTGACCTGCCTGCCACCGTCATAATCGAACGTCTCGGTGACGACCTCGCCCGCCGCTGCCTGGTCATGCATGTCGAATCCCGATCTTCAGATCTCGACCCCGCGCCTCCCCGCCAGTCGGTGGCCAACTCACAGAGGAGTGTCAGCGAGCTTCTTCGCCATCTTCCTCGCCTCGAGTCCTCCATATTCGACCGGCCGCCACTTCGGAGGATCGCCCGGGATGTCACCGCTGCTCGGAAGCGTGTAGATCGCCACGGTCCTGCCTTGTCGCACGACGGTGGCCGCATCTATGGAGGCGACCTTGAACATATGCACCATGAACGCCTCATCCCCGATGGGTGTGGCCTTGACCCGGTAGGTGAAGTGGTTGCGGTTCCGCTTGGCACACCGGCGCAGATCCGAGCGTAGGTTCCGCACAGCCGCGCGTGCAGCGATCTCATCGCGGTAGACGATCACCTGTTCGGAGTAGTCGCCGTCCCACTCAACCGAACGCCCCGTGATGGTACGTGCGGACCGGCGACTCTTGTCGGTCTGCTTTCCTGTGGCACAAGGATCGATCAGCAACAGCTCTTCCAGGCGGTCACTGGCCCTCCATTGCATGCGTGTGCGGACGACCTTCTTCTCCAGCCTCTTCCTCACCGCCTCGCTCTCATACAGCAGGAAACCCCGGGGGATGGCCGTCTCCATGCTCGCGGTAGCCAGAGTCCGGTACTCGGTAGGTGCGGGCGTGGCCAAACCGATCACGCTCGTTAAGGCGATCGCTGCGGACGGCAGCGCCACGGCCTTGCGCATCAGACCGGGCCATACCTGACGGGTATCCACTGAGACCCCTCCTGACGGTGGCATCAATCGGTAAGTTGAGATGCGCAGGTCACCTGATTGGTTCACTACATGACACCTGGCGGTCACCCAGAAGCCCAAGGCCGCGCCTCGCCCTCGTTGTTTGTTTGTCGGCATAGCCAAAAAATCGCTTACTCAGCCGATCGCCTTTACAATGTAGATCAAGATCTGCGGCGAGCGTAGGCCGCCGGAGTCATGCCGACTGCCGCCGTGAAGTCGCGGGTCAGGTGGGCCTGGTCGGTGTAGCCGAGCTCGGCCGCCAGCGTGGCCAGGTCGAGGCCCTGGTAGATCCGCTCCGCCGCCTCGTGCAGCCGGAACCGGCGGATCACCCACTTCGGGCCGATCCCCACATAGTCCCGGAACAGCCGCTGCAACGAGCGCATCGACCGGCCCGACCGCGCGACCAGCTGCTCCACCCTGACCATCGGCACCTCGGCCTCCGCCAGGGCCACCAGCGCCGCCGCCTCCTCCGCCAGCGGATCCTCGCGCGGGTCCAGGCCCAGCAGGAACGTCTCGACCCGCGCGATCGCCGCCCGCGCCTCGGGTTCGGCCAGGACCCGCTCGGCCATGGCCGCGCCCGCCTCGCCGTACATGTCGCCGATCTCCACGAAACGGCCGGTCAGCTCGGAGACGGGGCCGCCGAGGAACGTGCGGAAGCCGCCGGGACGGAATCGCACGCCGAGCACGCGCCCGCTTCCGCGCATCGTGTAGGAGAAACCGCCCTTGATCACTCCCGCGATCCGGCGGTGGTCCGGGGCGATGTTCAGGTTCACGGTGGGATGGGAGACGATGCGCTGCACGTACGGCTCGGCCAGATCCGTCCAGGTGACGACCCAGAAGTGGTCCACGAACGCCGCGAGGCCGGGCGGCGGCGCCTGCCGGGTGAAGTCGAAGGCCGCGAGCCCCGCATAAGGGTCTACCCAGCCACGCTGTCGCGTTTCTACAAGCCGCGCCTGTGACGGCCGGGGCATCATCGCTGCCATGGACCACATGATGCCGCTGATGACACGTGCCGCCGAACGCACCGCCGGCGTGGTGCGCGGCGTACGGCAGGAGCAGTTCGCCGCACCCACGCCCTGCGCGAAGTTCGACGTCGAAGCCCTGATCGCCCACCTGGAGTGGGTCGCCGAGCTGTTCGAGTCGCTGGGCGCCAAGGGGCCGTCCGTCGAACAGAGCCCCTACACCGGCGACTTCCCCGAGCGGGCCGGGCGCACGCTGGCCGTCTGGTCGCGGCCCGAGGCGTGGCAGGGGGACAGTGCCGCCCTGGGCCTGCCGATGTCCGTGCTGGGGCACATGTTCCTCGTGGACATGGTCGTCCACGGCTGGGACCTGGCCAAGGCCACCGGGCAGCCGTACGAGCCGGACCCGGAGACCGTGACGCTGTCGGTGGACTTCACCCTTCAGATGGTGGAGATGGGCAGGCAGCGCGGCGCCTTCGGTCCGCCGGTGACGGTGCCGGACGACGCGCCGGCCTTCGACCGCCTGCTCGGCGTCATCGGCCGGGATCCGGCCTGGACGGCGACGTGAACACGGCCGTCGCTCGCCACCATGTCAGAGCCTGACGATGGTTCGCACGCGCATGGAGAAGAGCTCACCAACTGACAAATAGGCCCTCTCAGGGATGATCAGCGCGCTTAGGCTTCAAAAGCCTTTGTTCATCGTGTGTTCACACAAGGAGAGGCACACATGACCGCGCTTGATCGACGATCCTTCCTGGGCCGCAGCCTCGCCACCGCCGGTGGCGTCCTGGCCAGCGGTGTCGCCATCGAGACCTTGGCAGCCCACGCGTCCTGGGCCGACGCCGGACGCCCGACCGGTGACCCGGGCAAGGCGGGGTACGGCCCGCTGCGCCGTACCCCTTCCAAGAACACCGGCGAAGAGCTCCTCGCCCTGCCCGCGGGCTTCTCCTACATCGTGCTCGGCCAGACCGGGACCCCCATGACCGACGGGGTCGCGACCCCGATCGCCCACGACGGCATGGCCGCCTTCCCCGGCAGGCGACGCCACACCGTCCGGCTGATCCGCAACCACGAGGTCCGCACGACTCCAGGATCACCGACGGGCCGGGTGCACGTGCCCGGGTCCCGGAGTTACGACGAGCTCGGCGTCGGCGGCACCACCACGCTGGAGGTGGATCTGCGCAGCGGCGAGGTGCTGGAGCACTTCGTCAGCTTCAGCGGCTCGATCGTCAACTGCGCCGGCGGCCGGATGCTCCACAACCGCGGCTGGCTGACCTGTGAAGAGACCACCTCCGGCCTGGCCCAGGGCTGGCAGCGCAAGCACGGCTACATCTTCGAGGTGCCGCTGAACGGGCCCAGGCCGGGCAGACCCGCTCCGTCGATGCCGCTCACCGCGATGGGCCGCTTCTCCCACGAAGCCGTCGCGGTCGACCCGCGGACCGGCTACGTCTACGAGACCGAGGACGACTCCGGCAAGCCCGACGGCTTCTACCGCTTCCGGCCCGACGACCCGCGCGATCTGGCCGCGGGCGGCGTGCTGGAGATGCTCAAGGTCAAGGGCGCCGGCAACTACGACTGCCGCGAGGGCCAGACGATGGGCGGCCGCCTGCCGGTGGAGTGGGTCAGAATCGACGACCCTGACCCGGATCTCGAGAACGGCGCCCCGACCTGCACCCAGCAAGGGCTGGCCAAGGGAGGCGCGAAGTTCAACCGGCTCGAAGGCTGCTGGTACGGCGACGGCGCCATCTTCTTCAGCTCCACCAGCGGCGGCGACGCGAAGAACGGCGACGCCCCCAACGCCGACGGCTACCGCGAGGGCTACGGCCAGGTCTGGCAGCTCATCCCCGGGCGCCATCGCCGCGCCGACACGCTGGTGCTCGTCTACGAATCGCCCGGACGCAAGGAACTCGACTCCCCCGACAACCTCACCTTCACCCCGCGCGGCGGCATCGTCCTGTGCGAGGACGACGCCTCCTCCGCCGACGCCGACCCGCACCCGCTGGCCCCGGGCCTGGACAACGTCAACCGGCTGATCGGCCTGGATCCACGGGGCGGGCAGCCGTTCGAGTTCGCGGTGAACATCATCAACGACAGCGAGTTCGCCGGAGCCTGTTTCAGCCCCGACGGCTCGGTGCTGTTCGTCAACTGTCTCGGCCACACCGCAGCGCTCGACCCTCCCGGGCGCACGTACGCCATCCGCGGGCCGTGGTCACGCGGGCCGCTGTAGGTCACGGCCGGCGACTCGGCGGGTCCCGCTGACGGAGGGCGCGCGATCCCTCCCCTCAGGTGCGGCGACGGCTGCGATAGGCGGCGGTCTTGGCGCGAGCCGTACACGCGGCGCCGCAGTAACGGCGTGATCCGTTCCGGGTCAGGTCGATGTAGGCCGCCTCGCACTGGTGTGCCGCGCACTGCCCGAACCGGTCGGGGCCGTAGCCGTCCACGATGAGGGCCAGAGCCGTGGCGAACTCGCCGCCCAGAGCCTCCACGGGGGTGTCTCCGGAACCGTGGAAGTGCAGGTGGAAGGGCTGGCCGACGTCATCCACCAGGTACGGCCGCGCGCCGTACCGGCTGATCAGGGCGTTGATGCGGGCGGCCTGGTCAGCCGGGGTCGTGGCCAGCAGGGCGTCGCGCAGATCGGCGGCGAGCCCCGCCAGGCGCCGCCCGGCGTCCGGGACGGCGCGGACGGCGGCGGCCACGCGGTCACCGAGCGCGCCGGAGAACGCCGTCGTCAGCGCTTCACCCGTCAGCGGCACCACCGAGGCGCCACCGCGCCAGTGGGCGGTGCCCAGGTTGACCAGCTCCGCGATCAGCGGAGCCTGCCGGGTCACGTTACAGGCTATTTGCACTTGACCAGTAACCCCTCGTTCCGATGTCATGGGCGTAGCTTTGTTAGATGGTAACGGAGGTCCCGTGCTCACGCCCTACCGCCGCCTGCTCGCCTGTCCGGGTGTCCCCCGGCTCCTCGTCGCCGGGCTCGTCGCCAAGCTGGGCACACCCGTGCTCAGCCTGGCCCTGCTGCTGTCCGCCGTCGACAGGCTCGGCTCGTACGCCGTCGCCGGGCTCGTCCTCACCGGCCACGCGCTGGCCCTGGCTCTGTGCGCGCCGCTCGGCGGCCGGATGGCCGACCGTTACGGCCCGCGTCCCGCTCTGACCGGCTACCTGGCCGCCCACACGGCGGCCTACGCCCTGCTCCTGTTCGCCCCGCCGGTCCTGATGATCGGCGCCGCGGTGCTGCTCGGCGCCACCACTCCCCCCGTCGGTTCGGTCATCCGGGGCGCTTGGCCCCGCCTGGTCCCCGAGTCTTCCCTGCACGCCGCGTACGCACTCGACAACGCCGTCAACGAGCTGATGTTCATCGCCGGCCCGTTGCTCGTGCCGGTGCTGACGATGGCGATCTCGGCCCACAGCGTGGTCGCCGCCGCCGGGGGCGCGGTCCTGCTCGGCACCGCGCTGCTCCTGACCTCATCCTCGGTACGCCAGGCCGAACGGGTCACGCCGGGCCGGTTCCTGCTGGCCGGGCCACTCACCCACCGGCCCACACTCCTGCTGCTGACCATCGCCGCGTGTGGCACGTTCACCTTCGGCTGCCTGCGCATCGCCGCGGTCGCCGCGGCGGGCACTTCGGGCTCGGCCGCCTTGGCCGGGATCCTGATGGGGCTACTGTCGGCCGGAGCCTTGCTCGGCACCCTCGGGTACGGCGCGCGGGCTTGGCCGATCGCCCCCGGCCGCCTGCTCGTCCTGTTCTCCCTCGGCGAGGCCCTCATCCTGGTCGCGGCGGCCTGGCTGCCCGGTTTCGCGGTCCTCGCCGTGCTGATCACGCTCGTCGGGCTGGCGACCGGGCCACGTGACGCCGTCGTACCGGCGTTGCTCGCCGACCACGCGCCCGCCCGCTACCGCACCGAGGTGTTCGCCTGGCTCAACACCTTCATGTGGGCCGGCTACGGACTGGGCACAGCGGCGGCCGGCCAGCTCACCGGCACCGGCGAGACCGGTGCCGGCGCCTTCGTCACGGCGGCCGCCGGTGCGGTCGTGGCCGCGCTGGCCGGCGGGTTCGTCTCCCGGTTGCGGAGGTCCGCCACGACGGCTGGGGACGCCGATCACGCGACCGGGGCCGAACCGGCGATGAAGAAACCGACGACGGAGTAGGCCTACCCGGAGATCATGTTCTGGGGGCGACGAGCCGGCGCAGTACGATCTCGGCTGGTCCTGGAAGCCCGCGCCGCTCCAGCGCCCACGCTCCCGCTGCCGTGATCAGCCACACGCCTACGGCATAGCCGGCCATGGCGGCACTGTGCAGGTGGGCGCCGAGGCCGAGCCCCCATGCGGCGAGCACGGGAGCGCAGAGGAGCGACTGGGTGAGGTAGGCGGACAGCGATCGCCTCCCCACGGCTGTGACGACCGTGGCGACCAGCCCGGGGTTCCGCCCGGCGATCCGCCACCCGAGCAGGCCGAAGAGCGCCGCGTACCCGAGCCCGGCGGGGAGCCCCGTGGTCATCTGGGTGACCTCGAAGACGAACATGGACTCTGGCGGGACCGTCAGCCATCCCATGACCGCCGCGGCATGGGGCAGTCCGCCCAGCAGGCCCGTCGCCACGCCGATGACCGCGACCCGCCGGAGCAGCGGAAGGCGTCGGCCCGGCTCTTCCAGAATCCGCAGCCGGGCGGCCCAGAAGCCGAGCACGATGGCGATGGGCAGGGCGAGGGCGAAGAGCCCCTGCCCGAGGGTGACGATCGGCCAGAAGGCGAGACGGTCCGCCACGGCGGCGAACAGGTCGCTCTGACCGGCTGGGGCGGCGCCGAGGGGCAGGTACGCGAGGGTCTCAGCCGCCACGGGTACGGCGGCGGCCGCGATGGCGGCGACGGTCGCCAGCACCAGCACCGCGCCGCCGATCACCGACCAGGTCAGAAGCGTCCGGTCGGCGCGGTGGAGGAAGAGCCTGGCGAGAAGGATGCCCGCCAGGCCGTACGCGCCCAGGATGTCGCCCTGCCACAGCAACGCGGCGTGGGCGAACCCGAACACCAGGAGCCACAAGCCGCGGCGCCGCAAATGGGCCAGCACACTCGGCCGATCCTGCCCGGCCTCCCGCTGACGGTTCAGGAGTTGCACCATGCCGTAGCCGAAGAGGAAGGCGAACATCGGGTAGACGCGGAAATCCACCGCGACGATGCTCGCCACCTGGACACTCCGATCCAGCGCCGAGCCGCCCGGCGGATGGATGGTGCTGGGGCGCAGTTGCCTGCCCCACAGGTACCAGGGGGTGTTGGCGATGGCGATGAGCAGGAGCATGGCTCCTCTGGCGAGGTCGGGAGCCGGCACGCGCGCGTACTGCCGGACCGGCGGGCTGGTGGGCGTCAACGGCCTTCTCCCCATCGTCATTCTTGTAGTCTGACTACAAGAATGTTTTTGTAGTGACGCTACAGTCAAGTGGATGGGAGAAAGATCACAGCAGGCGCATCCCCATCTGGTTTGCTTGGGGAGGACCCGCCTCCGGCGAGTGCCGTGTGACTCTCGGCGGGGAGGCCGCGTGGAAGACCTGGACACTCTGGTGGAAAAGGTACGCCGTCGGGTTTTCGTCTGGGGCAGGAAGAAACGCGTCTGGGCCGGGGAGGCACTGACGGAGGCCGCGGAGCTGGTGCGGCTCATCGACGGGGACCACGCGGTCGACCCGGCGGGCTTCGCCAAGGCGGTCGAGGCGGTCGGGCGCCTGCACTGGGCCCGCTACACCACCGGGGGCAGCCGCGACGAGGGCGAGCTCCTGGCCGCCATGGGACTGTTCTCCCTGCTGAAGACCGTCGCTCCGCACCGCGTGCCCGGCGCGGTCAAGGACCTGGTCGTGGCCGTGCCGCGGCACCTACTGGCCGGGGAGAGCGGCCTCGTCCGGTTCATGTGGGACGGCGCCGCCACCGAACTGGTCGACCGGGTCATCGGCACCGGCACGGTCGACGGCGTGCCCGACGCCGTCTACCTGTGGGAACGCGTGCTGGCCGCGACCGGCCCCGACGATCCCAGCCGCCCTCGGCACGTGTTCAACCTGGGCAACGCCTGGCACCTGATCGCCCAGCACCTGGCCAACGCGGCCGGACTCCGGCGAGCGCTGGAACTGGTCGAGGAGTCGCTGGCCGCGACCCGGCAGGACGACCCCGACCACGCCGCCCGCTCGGCCCTGCGGGCGGCGATCGTCAAGGACCTCCACTACGTCACCGGCGACCCCACCCTGCTCGTCCAGGCCGTGGAGATCTACGAGGACGTGCTGGGGCTGATCCCCGACGACCACATCGACCGGGCCGTCCACGTGCTCAACTACTGCGACGCCGGAGCCATCCTGTTCGAGACCTCGCGTGATGAGGATCTCGCCGACCGGGTCCTGAACGAACTCGCCGGCCTCTACGCCACCGGAGACCCGCCCCGGCAGACCGGGCAGGTGCTCTCCCGGCTGATGGCCGACCGGTTCGGCGACGGCACGCCGGAACCAGAGCCGGAGCCGGAGGAAGAACCGGCGACCCCCGAACTGCGGGCGTTCGAGCAGACCGGCAAGACCGCCCACCTGACCGGGCCCCAGCCCGACTCGGGCCTGCTGACCTGGTACCGCGCCCTGTACCTGGGCGAGACCACCGGCCTCGAAGACGCCACGACCGGCCCCGAGGCGCTGCGCCGCTTCGCCGCCGACAGCGAAGGGCTGCGCGCCGACGGCCTGGACCTCGAAACGGCGGCGCTGATCCACGAGGTCCTGAGCCCGACACTCCCCCGGTTCTTCAGCCGCGTCGTCGAACGCCTGCGGACACGGCCGTCCTCGCCCGTCCTCACCGGATACCTGGGCCTGGCCCACGACATCCGCCACCACCTCGAAGGCGACCCCGGCGACGAGGCGAGCGCGCTCCGGCTGCTGCGCGAGGCGCTCGACGGCCCGCTGCCCGAGCACCGCCGCGGCCTGTTCCTCGCCTACCTGGGCGACGCGCTCAGCCACACACCGGCCGGGCTCGACGAGGCGATCGAGCTCTACGAGCAGGCCACGCGGCACACTCCCCCGCCCCCGGTCGCCGTCGTCTCCCTCTTCCGCGCCCACGCCGCCCGCCAGGACGCGGACGCCATGCTGGCCGTCGCCCGGCGCTTCCTCCCCGAATTGCCGCAGGACTCCCCCGAATGGCGCGAGATCACCGGGAACATCGGGCTGGGACTGGCCGAACGGGCACTTCACGACCCCGCCGCCGACCTGGACGAGGCCATCGACATGCTGGCCGTCACCCAGGACGGAACCAGCCTGACCACCCTCATGTACGGCTCCGCGCTCCGCCTGCGCCACCTCCGCCGTCAGGACCCGGCCGACCTCGACCGCAGTCTCGCCGCGTACGGCGGCGCGGCCGGCGCCGAACCCCTCCTCGTCCTGTTCCGCCTGGGCGAACTGCTGCAATGGCGCCACGCCCTGGAACCCAGGCCCGCGCTGCTCGACGCGGCGATCGGCTTCCTGCGCGGGGCGGTGGCGCTGTCCGACGGGCACGAACTGGCCACCACGAGCCGGGAGGAGCTGGCGCGGGCGCTGGCCTGCCGCGCCGAAGACGCCGGCCGCCCGGACGACCTCGACGAGGCCATCGAGACGGCCCGCCGTACCGCCGACTTCCTGCTGCTCGGCGATCTGCTGGCCCTGCGCCACCCGGAAGAGCCGCCGGCCGCCGCGCTCCTTCAGGCCGCGCTCGCCGACGTCGCCGACGGGTCGCTCGACATCGAGCAGGCCGAAGCGGCCATGCCGCCCTTCGCCGACGACGAGGCGACGCTCGGCGCGCTGCTCAGGCAGACCGCCGAGGCGACGCTGGTGCTGGGCGCCGGCGCGACCGAGCAGGCGTTACGCCTGGCCAGGCTCCTGGTCGCCGGTCTGCGGGACACGACGGACGACGCGGTCCTCGCCAAGGCACGGGCCGAGGCGAGCCTCATCCTGGTGGACAGCGCGCGCGAGGTGCTCTCCCGGCGCGCCGATCCCGCGCTCTACCACGCGGCCCACGAGGCGGGATCGTGGGTGGCCCGCTTCGCCGAGGAGATCGGCGAGGCGATCCTGGCCGGGACCGCCGCCTTCCGGCTCGGCACGCTGAACCTCGAGCTCTACGGCCGGTACACGACCCCGGGTTGGGAACGGCGCGGCCGCGAGCGCCTTCTCGACCCCGCACCGCTGCTGCCTGGCCACGAAGGCCCCGGTCTGCCCGATCCCGTCACCGCCCTGCGCACCGCCGCCGGGCATCTGGCGCGGGCGGCCGGCCTGCGTACCGGCGAGGCCCGGGGGGAGGCGGCACGGCGGGTGGCCGCCGCGCTGTACCGGCTGCGCGAGCGGGGCGAGCCGATCGACGAGGCCGAGCTGGACGCGGCGGTCGAGACGGCGCTCCAGTTGCTTCCCGACGACGCGTACGGACGCCGCCTGGGGATGCTGGCGATGCGGCCGGGCCCTGAACGGGTCGCCGGGGCGGAACGTGCCCTCGCCCTGCTGGAAGCCGACCTGGACGAGTACATGGAGCGTGCGGGCGCCGAGGCCGCCCTGGCGGCGGCGGTCACCCTGGCCCGGCTGCTCGCCGGCACGGCCCCGGCCCGCGCCCTCGACCTGCTGACCAAGGTCGCCGCCGCGGCCGCCGAACCGGGCGCCGACCTCGACGAGAGCGTGGGCGTCGCCCAGGTCTGCTCCTGGCAGATCAAGCTCCTGGCCAGAATCCACGACGACGACCTCGGACGGCTGCTCACCGAGGCCGACCTGGCCACCGCGCAGGACGGGGATCCGCAGCGGGGCCTGGCCGCGCTCGGGCGCGTCGACCGGGACGACCCGCGCCTCGGCGGCTTCCGCCAGGCCCTGCACTTCCTGGAGGCCCGCCTGTCGGCCACCGCGGCGGAACACGCGGAAGGTTCCGAGCAGGTGGGCCTCGCCGCCGCCGCCGTCCACGGCTTCACCTACGCGGGCGCCACGCAGTACGCGCTGCTGGTCATCGAGTCCTTCCTCATGCCCGCCGGCGCCGGCCTCTCCGACGACGACGCCATCCAGGTTCTCGCGATCCTCGGCGTGGTCGCCAAGTTCGTCCCGCTCACCTCCCCCGGCACCACCGAACTGCTCCAGCGGTTCTACGCGCGCCTCCTGGCCGGGCTGCTCACCACCGGCACGAGCGAGCACACGCTCGGCGTCCTGCTCAGCCAGGCCAAGGGCAGCCGCCTGGGCGAGGTCCTGCTCGCCGGGCCGCCCGCGCTGGCCGACCCCGAACCTGTCGCGTTCACCGTTCCCGCGGCCGCGCAGGAGACGCTGGACGAGCTGATGGTCGTCGCGTGGGCCGACTCCCGCCACCGCCGTCCGGCCGATTCCGAGGAAGGCCGGCTGCGCAACCGCCAGCGCGCGTTCGACGCCGAGATCACGGAAAAGGTGCTCGCGCACCGCACCGTCCTGCCCTACGCCACGCTCAAGCTCGGCGGGCTCATGGAACGGCTCGGCGAGCGCACCGCGCTGATCATCTACCTGCCGATCCTGTCCGCCGGCGGGCGGGGCGGGCTGGCCCACCTGATCGTCACCGCAGACGCCATCTTCGTCGGGCAGGCCTGGGACGACCATCCCGCGGGCGACATCGCCGTCGTCGGCGACACCGCCTTCACCGTGTCCACGCTGGGCACCGACGTGGCCGGGACCAGGCAACTGCTGCAGGAGGACCCAGGCCCCGCGCCCGTGACCGCCGAGGCGCCGGCCTTCCTCGTCAACCCCCTGCTGTTCGGCCGGGAGAGCCTGGACCACCTCGCCGGCCTGCGCGCGAGCGGTCACGACCGGCTGCTGGTCGCGCCGCACGGCCCGTACCACTTCTTCCCCTTCCACCTGGCCGGGCCCGAGCGCGGCCGGTGGCTGGACGACTGGAAGACCGGCTACCTGCCCAACCTCGACCTGCTCCTGCGCCCCGCGGCGGCGATCGGCGAAGGCACGCTGACCAGCATCGGGCTCGACTACCTCGGCACCGAGCATCCGCCGCTGCACGAGGCGGTCGCCGAGGCGAGCGCGTGCGCCGCCGCGTTCGCGACCACGCCCGTCCTGAACGCCGCCGCCACCCGCGCCGCCGTGCTGGCCGCGCTGCGCGGCAGCCGCCACGTCCACCTCGCCGCGCACGGCTCGCACAACATCGACGCGCCCGTCCTGCAGGCCGTGCACCTGGCCGACGGGCCTCTTTTCGCGTACGACCTGCTCGGCCTCGACCTGACCGGGCTCGAACTGGTCACCCTGAGCGCGTGCGAGACCGGGCTCGGCCGGATCGACCGGGCCGACAACCTGCGCGGCATCCCCGCCGCCCTGTTCGTGGCCGGGGTGCGGTTCATCGTGGCCACGCTGTGGCCGGTCTCCGACGAGACGGCGGCGTACTTCTTCCCGCGCCTGTACGCCGGCCTCGCCGAAGGCAAGGGGATCTGGGACGCCTTCCACGACGTCCGGCACCTTACCCGCCGGCAGTTCCCGCAGTATCGCGACTGGGGCGCGTTCGTCCTCATGGGAGGAGATGGCGATGACTGAGATCGAGCTGTCGGAGGACGCCGACGTCCCCGTGGCGCTGCGCCTGAGGACGGTGCGCGGGCGGCCGGCGCCCGCGGCCCCTTTCCTGCTGGAGGGGCAGGTGGCCGTCGGCACGCCGACGACCCGGCGGCTGACCGCCGCCGACGCGGGGCCGGATGACGAGCTGGCCGGGTTCATCGCCGCGGAGTCCGCCCGCTGGGACTACTACCTGACCGCGCTGTCGTGCACGTTCGTCTCCCTGGAGGAGGCGGAGCTGGCGTCGGGGTGGCTGCGGATCACGTTGTCGGGCGAGGAGAGCACCGCCCATTCGATGGATCCCATGGTGCTGGAGGAGTTCGCGGACCTGTCGTACTCGATCAAGCTGGTGGTGCCGCTGGTGATCGAGAGCGAGTTCGGGGTCAACGGCGCGCGCAAGAGGCGGCGCACGGCGGTGGAGGGGCTCTACGACGGGACGCGGACGCCGTCGTGGCTCTTCCACGGCAGCGCACGGGCGCCGGTGCACGGGGTGCAGCGGCTGCGGCTGGTCGTCAGGACGCCCGCTGGGCTGCCGGCCGAGGGCACGATCCAGGCCGGGGCGTCGGTCCGGCACAAGCGGCTCGGCCTTGACCTGTTCTCGTATACGACGCCGCTGGCCGATGTGCCCGAGCCGTTGCGCATCCGGTTCCTGCCGGATTGATCCGGTCAGGGTTCCAACCTTTCGCCCCGTACGTGGCGTTTGACTGGGGTGAGAGGAGAACGAATCTTGGAACCTCACGCCGGCTTCCGCGAGTTCGTGCTGGCCCGCCAGCAGGCGCTCATGCGGACCGCGTACCTGCTCACGGGGGACGCCCACCTTGCCGAGGATCTGCTGCAGAGCGTCCTGGTCAAGGTGGTCGGCCATTGGGCCCGCCTGGCCCGCGACGGCAACCCCGAGGCCTATACGCGCAAAGCGCTCATCAACCAGTACATCTCCTGGCGGCGGCGGCCCCGCCCCGAGTCGCCCAGCGCCAGCCTGCCCGAGCGCGGGCGCCGCTATGACGAGGCGGCGCTGGACCGCATCGTGCTGCGCCAGGCGCTGGCCAGGCTGACTCCCAAGCAGCGGGCCGTCATCGTGCTGCGGTTCTGGGAGGACCTCACGGAAGCGCAGACCGCCCAGGTGCTGGGCTGCTCGCTGGGAACCGTCAAGAGCCAGACCCACCACGCGCTCTCGCGCCTGCGCGAGCAGGCGCCGGAGCTGGCCGGTCTGCTGTCGGAACATGTGATCGAGGAGGTGGCCCGATGACGAGGCTGCGTGACGCGCTCGGCGACCTGGCCGAGCAGGCCCCACGCGTGGACCTGGCGGAGGCGGCCATCGCGGGCCACCTGCGCAGGCGGCGTACCGGCCGGATGGTCGCCGCCCTGGCCACCGCCACCGCGCTGGCCGTCGCCGGAGCCGTGGTGACGCTGCCGTGGCAGAGCACCGTGAGCCCGGTCGCGGCCGAGGGCGCGAAGAAGGTGCCCGACCTGCCCGCCACCGCGGTGGGGCCGCTCCGTTACGCCATCCGCACACCCTGCGGCGGCAAGCCGGACCACGACTGCTCCACGTCGGAGTGGCGGGTCGTCACCCGCTCGGGCAGGACCTACCGGCTGCCGAACGCCCCCTCGTACCTCCCCCAGGCGCTCGCCGCGCCGGTGGCGATCAGCCGTGACGGCGGCATGCTCGCTTACTACGACCCCCGGGAGGGGGCGCACGTGGTCCACGACCTGGATCGCGGCACCCGGACGGTGTCGCGGTTGCGGCTGGGCGAGGACCGCGTCGGCATCGGCTCCCTGCTCTTCGTCTCCGACGACGGCCGCTACCTGGCCTTCGACCCTCGGGAAGGCGGCAAAGAGCCGGGGATGGTCATCGACGTGCGTACCGGCGCGACGGTGGCGGTGCCGGGGAAGTACGAGCCGGTCGGCGTCAAGGACGGCGTGGTGTCGCTGGTGCGTTACCTCAAGACCGACCTGTGGCTCATGCCGGTGACCGGCGGCGGCAAGCCGGTGCGGTTCGACGGCGTGTTCATCATGTTCAGTGAGCCCGCCCCCGACGGCCGCACGGTCGCCGCGGTCCGGCACCCGGACCATCTCCGCATGAAGCTGACCCTGCTGGACGCCAAGACCGGCAGAACCCTGCGTGCGCTGCCCGTCCGCGGCCTGCCCGACGGCCGCGGCGCCGTGACCGCGACCGGGCCTTGGCGCGGCTCCGGGGAGATCGACATCACCTATTCGGATGTAACAGGCACGCGGACCTACGCCGTCGACGTGCGCAGCGGCCGGGCCCGTCTGCTGGAGCGCTACCCCGGCAAGCGGTCGAGCGTGACCCTGCCCGGCCACGCGGAAATCGGGTAGAAGGCCGGCTATCCGCCGGAGGAGGCCCGGGATGAGCGGTCAGGTCCGGGCGTCGCGGGCGAAGGTGCGCAGGGCCCGGAGGAAGTCGATGTGGCGGAAGCCGGGCCAGTTCACGTCGCAGAAGTGCAGCGTGGCGTGGGCGGCCTGCCACATCAGGAAGCCGGACAGGCGCTGCTCGCCGCTCGTGCGGATGATGAAGTCCGGGTCGCTGCGCCCTCTGGTGTAGAGGTGGGCGGCGATGTCGTCGGCCGTCAGCGTCCGGGCCAGTTCGGACAGGTCCGCGCCGTCGGTCTCCAGGAGCGCGCGGACCGCGTCCACGACCTCCTGCCGCCCGTCGTAGCCGATCGCGAGCGTGAGTTCGTGGCCGTGCTCGCGCCCCGCGGTGGCTTCCATGGCGAGCTTGAGCGCGTGCGCGGTCGAGTCGGGCAGTTCGTCGAGGCGGCCCGCCACGTGCAGCCGCCACAGGGGCGAGGAGGCGACCAGGCTGCCCGCGATGACCTTCTCGATCAGTTCCATGTAGAACGTGACCTGCTCGGAGGCGCGTTTGCGCACGTTGTCGGAGGAGGCCACGTAGATCGTGACCTCCTTGATGCCGAGTTCGGCGCACCAGCCGGCGACGGTCTGGATGTGCTCGACGCCGTAGCGGTGGCCGACGCTGGGGTTGGCGAAGCCCTCCTCGCGGGCCCAGCGCCGGTTGCCGTCCATCACCAGGCCGACGTGGCGGGGGACGCGGGTGACCTGGGCACGGAGCCTGCGGGCGTAGAGCGCGTGGAGCATGGTCCGACTCTATAGAGAGTGCACGCAGGTACACCCTCGCTTGGGCGTTACCTGCATTCTGAATCCCGGGCCGGGAACCTAGCGTCGGGATCATGACACCCTTCATACGGACCATCGGGCTGTGGATCCTTCAGGTCGTCACGGCGGCGGCGTTCCTGCTGGCGGCACTGGGTAAGTTCGCGGACGCCGAGCCGGCCGCGAGCACGTTCGACGCGATCGGCGCGGGTGACTGGCTGCGCTATCTGGTGGGCGCGCTGGAGGTCGCGGGCGTCATCGGCCTGCTGGTGCCGCCGCTGACCGGGCTCGCCGCGCTGGCGTTCGCCGCGCTCATGGCCGGCGCGACGCTGATCCAGCTGCTCGTGATGGGCGGCGGCGCGTTTCTGCCGCTCGTCCTGCTCGCGCTGTCCCTGGTGATCGCCTGGGGCCGGTGGAGCAGTACGGCGAAGCTGTGGTCGGCCCTCAGATCCCGCAAAGCGCACAGGATCTGATGACAATCCGCATGGGTGCGTTGTTCGGAGATGCCCGCACGCTGTCACCCATGCGAACTCTCACCCATTACCGCGACGCCCTCCTGGCCCGGTGGCCGACGATGGCCGGCCTCGTCGTCCTCGCCCTCTCCGGCCCCGACGCGCACGTCGCCGCCATGATCATCATTCTGGCCGCCCTCTGCTACCTCGGCGCCGCGGCGCTCGGCTCGCGCCGCGCCGGCTGGATCGTCGCCGTCCTCGCCTCGGCCCTGGTGAGCATCGGGATGGCCACCGCGCTGGACGCGATCGTGCTGCTCCTCGCCGCCGCCGCGATCTTCCTCGTGTACGGCCTGCTGCGCGGCGACCGCGTCGACCGGCGTGAACTCGGCATCCAGGCGGCCGCCTTCGCCGGCTACTCCGCGATCGCGCTGACCGCGATGACGGCCGGCCCGATCCTCGCCGTCCACCTGGCGGCGCTGGCGGCCATCGGTCACGGCGTCTGGGACGTGATCCACCACCGCCGCGACAAGGTCGTCACCCGCTCCCTGACCGAGTTCTGCATGGTGCTCGACTTCGGCCTCGGCGTGCTGCTGCTGGCCGTCACCTGGGCGGCGATCCTCACCGGCTGAGGCGTTCCCGGGCAATATTTTAGTTAGGCTAGCCTAACCTAACTTAAGGGATCATACTTGTCGTGCACCACGTCGGACGACGTCGAAAGGAGCCGTCCTTTGGCACGGCATGAAGCCTCACCCCGATCCTCGGCAACCCTGAAGGCCGCCGCGTTAGGCCTGGTCCTGGTCCTGCTGGCGGCGTGCGGCAGCAACGTACAGAGCGCCACGCCCTCCGCGGCGCCCGCGCAGCGGCCAGCCGGCGCCTTCCCCGTCACGATCAAGCACGCGGCCGGGGAGAGCCGCATCGACAAGGCCCCTGCCCGCGTCGTCGCCCTCAGCACCGGCTGGGTCGACGCCACCCTGGCCCTCGGCGTGGTCCCGGTCGCGGCCAACCGGTGGAGCGCCACCCAGCCGGTCTTCGCCCCGTGGAACGCCGACCTGCTCAAGGAGTCCACGACCACGCCCATCAACACCGTGGCCGACATCTCCGTCGAGGAGATCGCCAAGCTGCGCCCCGACGTGATCTTCGGCTCGTACCAGGTGACCTCCAACAAGGGCCTGTACGCCGCGCTCAGCAAGATCGCGCCCACCATCGGCATCATCGGCGCCGACAACCAGGACGGCACCTGGCAGGAGATCCTGCTCACCGTCGGCAAGGTCCTGGGCAAGAGCGCCGAAGCCCAGGCCGCCGTGACCAAGGCCGAGGCGTCGCTGTCCGGGGTCGCCACCACCTACCCGGGCATCAAGGGCAAGACCGTGCAGTACGTCGTGCTGCGCCAGCCCGGCACCGTCCAGGCCGGCGCCAAGGCCAACGACCACCTCGTCCGCTTCTTCCAGACCATGGGACTCGGCCCCGCCCCGGGGCTGACGGCGCTGGAGGCCAAGGGCGGCGAGACCGGCTTCCTCAGCTACGAGCAACTCGGCGCGCTCGACGGCGACCTCATGTTCATCGGCGGCTTCAGCGACGAGGAGATGACCGCGTTCGAGAAGTCGGAGCTGTTCAAGAAGATCCCCACCGTGCGCGACGGCACGTACCTGGTCCTCGACGCAGAGAAGATCGGCGCGATGCGCACCCCCACCGTGCGCAACATCCCCTACCTCCTCGACGCCATGAAACCGGCCCTGGAAAAGGCCGGAAACGCGTGAGCGACGGCCACCGGGGCCGTGCTGCGCTGCGCGGCGCCGCCTTGGTGGCGGCCTGCGGGGTGCTGTTCCTCGTGTGCCTGCTCAGCGTGGGCATGGGCTCGTTGCAGATGTCGCCCGCCACGGTGATCTCGGCCCTGCTGTCGCCCGACGACTCCTACTCGGCGCTCATCGTCACCTCGATGCGGGTGCCGAGGACGCTCGTCGGGCTGCTGGCCGGCGCCGCGCTCGGCGTGTCGGGCGCGCTCATGCAGTCCATGACGCGCAATCCCCTGGCCGATCCCGGCCTGCTCGGGGTCAACGCGGGCGCGGCCACCGCCGTGGTGTTCGCGGTCGCGTTCTTCGGGCTCGACCAGCTCACCTCGTACGTGTGGTTCTCGTTCGCGGGCGCGCTGGCCGTCTCCCTGCTGGTGTACGGCATCGGCTCGGCGGGCGGCGGCCGGGCCACCCCCGTACGGCTGGCGCTGGCCGGAACGGCCATCGGCGTGGTGCTGACCTCGATCATCCAGGCCGTCCTGCTGATCGACCCGATCGCCTTCGACCGGTACCGGTTCTGGGCCGTCGGCGCCCTGGCCGGCCGGGACATGCGGGTGGCCGAGCAGGTGCTGCCGTTCATCCTGATCGGCCTGGCGATGGCGCTCGTCCTGGCGCCCTCGCTCAACGTGCTCGCGCTCGGCGACGACAGCGCCCGCGCTCTGGGGCTGCGGCTCGGGCACGTGCGCGTGCTCACGGCCGTCGCCATCACGCTGCTGTGCGGCGGGGCGACGGCCGCTGCTGGGCCGATCGTGTTCGTGGGGCTGGCGGTGCCGCACATGGTGCGCCTGCTGACCGGCCCCGACCAGCGGTGGGTGATCCCCTACAGCATGGTCGTGGCGCCCATCCTGCTGCTCGGCGCGGACCTGGCCGGGCGCCTGCTCGCCCGGCCGAGCGAACTGGAGGTCGGCATCATCACCTCGTGCCTCGGGGCGCCCGTGCTGATGTGGCTGGTCCGCGGGAGGAGGCTGGCGAAGCTGTGAAGAGCATGACGGCCGTCCCCGGCAAGACGGTACGCCTGTTCGGCGACCGGGTGTCGGCCCGCGTCTCCGTCCGCACGGTCACCGTGTGCGCGCTGCTGGCCTGCGCCGCGGCCGGGCTCGGCATGCTCGCCCTCGCGGTGGGCGACTACCCGATCCCTCTCCCGGACGTCCTGGCCGCGCTCGCCGGAGACGGGCCTGGCGGCGACCGCTTCATCGTCGCCGACCTGCGCCTGCCGCGCGTGCTGTGCGCGCTGCTCATCGGGGCCGGGCTCGGGGCCGCCGGGGCGATCTTCCAGGGCCTGACCCAGAACGCGCTCGCCAGCCCCGACATCATCGGCTTCACCACCGGGGCGGCCACCGGCGGCATCCTGGTGATCGTGCTGCTCGCGGGCGACTCCGCGCAGGTGGCGGGCGGCGCGCTCGCCGGAGGCGGCGTGGTGTCGCTGGCCGTCTACGTGATGTCGTTCAAGCGGGGGGTGCAGGGGTACCGGCTCATCCTCATGGGCATCGGCATCACCTCCATCCTGGTGTCGGTCAACAGCTACCTGCTGGCCAGGGCCGAGGTCGAGACCGCGGCCAACGCCCAGCGCTGGCTGATCGGCTCGCTGAACGGCTCCACCTGGAGCAACACCGCCGTCCTCGCCGCACTGCTGGCGGTGCTGCTGCCCGCGGCGGCGTCCATGGGTGGCCGGCTGCGGCTGCTCGGGCTGGGCGACGAGCAGGCGCGCGGGCTCGGGCTCGCGGTCGAGCGGTCCCGGCTGGGGCTGATGCTGGTGTCGGTCGCCATGACCGCCGCCGCCACGGCCACCGCCGGGCCGATCGCGTTCGTGGCGCTGGCCGCGCCGCAACTGGCCCGCAGGCTCACCCGGACGAGCGGGGAGGGCGTGATGTCGTCGGCGTTCATGGGGGCGCTGCTGCTCGTGGCCGCCGACTTCGCCGCCCAGCGGGTGATACCCGGCGTGCAACTGCCCGTGGGCATTCTGACCGGGGTGATCGGCGGGCTGTATCTGGTGGCTCTGCTCACCGCCCAGTGGCGGGCAGGGCGAGGCTGACTCAAGGAGAATGCGGGTGACCATGCACGGCTGCGAATCGGAGACCGTTCTCGACGTCCTGGGCATCGGGTTCGGGCCTTCGAACCTGGCCCTGGCCATAGCCCTTGAAGAGCACACGGCGGCGCCGCCGCTCACCTCCAGATTCCTGGAGCGGCAGCCGCGGTTCGGCTGGCACCGGGGAATCCTCATCGACGACGCGACGATGCAGGTGTCCTTTCCGAAGGACCTGGTCACCATGCGCGACCCGAGCAGCGACTTCAGCTTCCTCTACTACCTCCGGGAGAAGGGACGCCTGGTCGACTTCGTCAACCAGAAGACGCTGTTCCCGTTACGCGCGGAGTTCCACGACTACTTCGAGTGGGCGGCGGCCAGGCTGAGCCACCTGACCCACTACGCCGCCGAGGTCGTCGCCGTCGAACCGGTGCACGACCGCGGCGAGGTGCACGCGTTCGACGTGGTCACCGCCCAGGACGGCCGCCGGGTACGGCGGCGCGCCCGCAACCTGTCCATCGCCATGGGACTCAAACCGCACCTGCCACCGGGCACGGTCCTGTCCGACCACGTCTGGCACACCAGCGAGGTCCTCCCCCGCATAGCGGAACGCCTCGAATCGGGCGAGCCGGTACGACGGGCGCTCGTCCTGGGCGCCGGCCAGAGCGCCGCCGAGGTGGTCGACCTGCTGCACCGCACGTTCACCGAGGCCGAGGTCTGCGGCGTGTTCGGCAAGTTCGGCTACACCCCCGCCGACGACAGCCCGTTCGCCAACCGCGTGTTCGACCCGGCGGCCGTGGACGTCTTCTACGGCGCCCCGCCCGAGGTCAAGCGCTCGATCCTGGACTACCACCGCGGCACCAACTACTCCGTCGTCGACATCGACCTCATCCAGTCGCTGTCGTCGACCATGTACCGCGAACGGCTGCACGGCAGGCAGCGGCTGCGCATGCTGAACGTCTCGCGGGTCCACGACGTCCGCGAGCGCGCCGGCGGCCTGGACGTGACCGTCGAGGACCTGCCGACGGGCCGACGCGAGGTCCTGGCCGCCGACGTGCTCGTGCACGCCACCGGCTACCGCCCGCACGACCCGGCGGCGCTGCTCGGCGAGGCCGCCAAGTTCTGCCTGCGCGACGAGGAGGACGCCCTGCGCATGCACCGCGACCACAGGATCATGCTCGCCCCGCGGGTCAAGGCGGGCATCTACCTTCAGGGGGCGACCGAGCACACCCACGGCCTGACCTCGACGCTGCTGTCCACCGTGGCGGTCAGGGCCGGCGAGATCCGCGACTCACTGCTGGCCCGCCGCTCCCCCTGACCTCACCCCGCCTTCGTGGCCGCCATGATCACGCGCGGGCTGGCCGGCAGGGTGGCGGGCGTGTCCCTGGCCTCCTCCAGCAGGACGGAGGCCCCGGGACCCAGCTCCGCCTCCAGCTCCGCGGCCCGCGCGCGCACCAGCTCGTACACCCGCAGCTGCCGCTCTAGCCACCGCTCGGCCTCCTCCTTGGCCGTCACGGTGAACCCGGCCCCGGCCAGCAGCGCGCCGTGATCGAGGTAGGACGGCTCCCAGGTGCTGAACACGAACCTGCCGCCTGGCCGCAGCACCCGGGCCACCTCGGCGAACGCGGCCCGTTTGTTCCACACCATCCACAGCGCGTCCACGCTCAGCACCGCGTCACACGAAGCCGGCTCCAGGCCCGTGGCGGTGAAACCGCCGACGGCGAAACGCGCCTCGGGCAGGCCGAGCGACACGCTCAGCTCACGCGCGCCTTCCACCGCGACGGCCAGGGGGTCCAGGCCGAGCAGCCGGGCGCCCGCCGCACGCGCCAGCGCGATCCCCGGCCCGCCCCTGCCGCAGCCCACGTCCAGGAGTGACATCCCCGGCCGCAGGCCCAGCAGGACGGCGAAGCGCGCCAGGTCCGTCCTGGTGACGAAGCCGAACGGGCGCAGCTCCCCGGGATGGTCGTCGCCGTAGACGTCGCGGTAGATGCGCGCCAGCGTCGGGCTCGACAGCTGCCTGGCGTAGAAGTCGGCGTAGCGGTCCTCCGCGGTCTGGCTCACAGGCCCGCCGCTTCCAGGGCGGCGTCGAACTCGTCCTGGCACTGCTCGGTGTCGCCGCCCCGCTCCCGCGTCACCGCGACCCTGGCCCTGACGTCGGGGGCGACCTGCTCGAAGCGGCGCTGCCACTCCTCGGCGGCCGGGCGCCAGTAGCCGAGCGTGGCGAAGCCGTCGGCGGGCAGCCGCAGGTCGTGGCGCAGGTACTTGCGGATGGCCCGCATGGCCGCGGCCTCGCCCGCGGCCCAGACGTAGGCGTCGCGCACGTCGTGCCGCCGGACGACCTCCGGCAGGCCGATGTCGCCCGGGTACAGCCAGGTGATGTCGGCCTGGCCCCGGGTGTCGAACTCCTGGCGTTCCGCGGGGCCGGCGACCTGGGCGTACACGGTCGCGCTCGTCCCGGCGGGGAGCTCTTCCACGATGCGGCCGATGGCGGGCAGCGCGGTCGCGTCACCCACGATGAGCTGCCAGGACGCCTCGCGGGGCGGGCGGTGGAGTCCGTGCGCCGCCGACACCCCGACCCTGTCGCCGGGGCGCGCCCTCATGGCCCAGGGGGCGGCCACGCCGCCCTCGTGCACGACGAAGTCCACGTCCATGGTGTCGACGTCCATCTCGCCGGTGCCCGGGGTGAACCGGCGCACCGTGTACGTGCGCAGCACCGGCTCCGGCACGCCCTCCGGGTACACCCAGCGGCCCTCGACGACCTCGGGCAGCACGGGCTCGCGCTGTCCTTCCGCCGGGAAGAACATCTTGAAGTACTCGTCGGCCGCGCCGCTGCTGACATAGCCGTCCAGGCCGAGCGTGACCCTGATCATCAGCGGGGTCACGTGGCGGGTCCCGATGACCTCGGCGGGGAAAAGGCCGTTGCTCACGTCGTCTCCTCAGGTGTGGGGTATGGGGCCACTTCGCCGCCGCGCAGTTCCACGCGGCGGGTGAAGCGGTCGATGGTGGCGCGGCGGTGGGCGATGACGATCAGGGTGCGCTCGCCCGCCTGCCGTTCGAGCGCGCCCTCGATGAGGGCGGCGGTGGCGGGGTCCACGTCCGCGGTGGCCTCGTCGAGGATGAGGACGGCCGGGCCGAGCAGCACGGCCCGGATGAGGCCGATGAGCTGGCGTTCGCCCGCCGACAGCAGGGCGCCCCGCGCGCCGGTCTCGGTGTCGAGCCCGGCGGGCAGGCCGCCGAGCCAGCCGTCCAGGCCGAGCAGCGTGATCGCCCGCTCCAGGTCCGCGCGGCCGGAGCCGGTGCCCAGGGCGAGGTTGTCGGCGATCGTGCCGCGCACGGTCTGCACGTCCTGCGGGATCAGCGCGACGCGCCGCCGCCGCTCGGCCGGGCCGAGGGCGGCCAGGTCGGCTCCGTCGTGGCGGACCGTCCCCCGGTCGGGGGTGTAGAGGCCGGCCAAGAGCTTGGCGAGCGTCGACTTGCCCGCGCCGGTCGCGCCCACCACGACGGCGTGCTCGCCGGGCGGGAACGCGAGCGTGACCTCGCGCAGAACGTCCTCGCCCGGGACGTAGGCGTAGCAGGCCGCGTCCACGCGCAGCCCGCGCTCGGATCCCGGCCTGTCCCCGCCGGCCGCGGGCGGGGGCTCGGTGGCGGCCAGCAGGTCGAGAACGCGGGCCAGCCCGACCCTGGTCCGCTGCACGCCGCCGACCAGGCGGGTCAGCTCCATGAAGGAGTCGAACATGCCGCGGCACGACAGTATGAACACCACCACGGTGCCCACCTCGCCCGGACCGCCGCCGAGCAGGACCCCGCCCAGCAGGATCACCCCGGCGACGGACAGGCACTCGAACGCCTGGATGGCGGTCATGGTGTTGAGCGCTCGGGTGGTCTGGGCGATGCCGTCCAGGAGCCGGTCGTTGTCGCGGGCGTAGCGGCGGTCCCACTGTCGGGCCGCCCCGGCGAGCTGGATGGTCTCGCGGGCCTCCAGGCTCTCGGCGAACGTGGCGGCCACCTTCGCCTGCCGGTCCGCCTCGGCGTCCCACGCGCCGGCCGAGCGGACCCGGAAGCGGTGCAGGACGAACAGCGCCGGTGGCATGAACGCCGCGAACAGCACTACGGCCAGCAGCCACGACCTGCTCACCAGCACGTACCCGCCGATGAGCAGGTAGCCGGCGGAGGCGAGCAGAGCGGGCACCTGCCGGCGGACGAACACGGCAAGCTCGGCGATCTCCGCGGTGGCCCGGCCGACCAGTTCGCCCGCCGCGTGGCTCTCCACGAACCGCAGCGGGGCCGCGGCCAGCCGTTCGGCCGCACGCTCGCGCAGCGTGCGGACCAGCCGCTCGCCCGCGGCGCCGAGCAGCAGGTCTCCGCCCTGCCGTGTCGCCAGATGGACGAGGGTGAGTCCCAGGAGGACGAGCGTCACGGTCGTGACCTGATCCGTGTCGCGGTCGAGCACGGCCGTGGTGATCGCGCCGACGGCGGCCGGTACCAGCGCGACCGCCGCCGACGCCGCCAGGCTCAGCCCGGCGCCCCACCCGATCCGGGCGAGGTGCGGACGAAGGTAGGGCAGCGCGGCCCGGACGAGGCCCCGTCTCGACGGCGCCTCCCGCAGTCTCCCGGCCTCACCCATGGGCCCGGCCGATCGGGATGATCTGGTCGGCGTGCCGCAGGACGGCGGGGCGGTGGCTGACGGCGATCACGGTGCCGGCGCCGAGCCAGTCGCGTACGCCCGCCAGCACCCGTTCCTCGGTGGGCTCGTCCACGGCGGAGGTGACGTCGTCGAGCAGCAGCACGTCGGGACGGCGCAGCAGCGCCTGTGCCAGCGCGACCCGGCGCCGCTGGCCGCCCGACAAGGTGGCGCCGCCCTCCCCGATCAGCGCGCCGAGCCCGCCCGGCAGGGCCTCGACCTCGTCCAGGACCGCCGCGGCGCGCAGGGCGGCGCGCAGTTCGGCGGGCCCCGGCGGATCGTCCAGGCCGAGGGTGAGGTTGTCGGCGACGGTGCCCGACACGAGGACCGGCCGCTGGGGCACCAGGGTGACCAGCTCGCGCAGGGTGGCCGGGTCGAGGTCGCGCAGGTCCATGCCGCGGTAGCGGACCTGCCCTTGGCGGGGTTCCTGGAGGCGTACCAGCACCCGCAGCAGCGTGGACTTGCCCGAGGCCACCGGACCGGTGACGACGGCGAACGCGCCCGGCTCCACGCGGAAGCCGACCGGCCCGAGCACCGTGCGTCCTTCGTGCTCGACGCTCAGGTCCGCGACCTCGATCACGCCGCCGGGACGTTCCGAGGGAGCGGCGCTCCCGCTACGGGCCTCGGGTCCGCTGCGCAAGATCTCGGCGATCCTCGCGGCGGCCTCGACCGCCTGGGCCCGCTCGGAGACGCGCACGGACAGCGTGGTCGAGGTGGCGGTGAGCATGAGCATCCAGGACGCGAACGCGGCCAGCCCGCCCACCGTCATCGTGCCCGCCGCCACGGCGGGGGCGGCCGCGGCGACGCCCAGGGCGATGGCCAGCAGCGGCACGAAGGACGACACCGCCGACCAGCCCGCCCCGGCGCGGGTCACGGCCAGCGCCTTCCTGCTCACCTCGGCGCTGTGGCCGTGGTGGGTGCGGACGAGGGCCTGCTCGGCGCCCGCGCCCTTGACGGTCAGGGCCGCGCCGACCAGTTCGTCCACGACGTCGGCGCGTCGTCCCTGGGCCGCCGCCAGCGCGCCGCTGCGCACGCCGAGGACGCGGCCGAACACGATGTTCGTGCCGAGGACCGCGGCCACGCAGCCCAGGCAGAGCAGGGCCAGCCACGGGTGCAGGAACGCGACCGCCACCACGACCGTGACGAGGCCGATGACCAGGTGCGGGAGGGCGGTGGTGCCGCCGACCCACATCCAGATCAGGTCCACGTCGTGGGAGTTGCGCGCCTGAAGGTCGCCCCGGCCGAAGGCGGCGGCCGTACGGGTGTCGAGGGTGAGAAGGTGGGCGGAGAGCCGCCGGCGCAACCGGGTGATGATCTTGGCGCCGGCCATGTAGTCGAGGTGCTGGCCGGCGTGCTGGGCGAGCCAGGCGAGCAGCCCGGTGCCGACGATCACCCCGCTCCACCGCAGCAGCGCCGCCCGGTCCGAGGCGACGAGCCCCTCGTCGAGGGCGCGCTGGATCGACAGCGGGAGCGACACGAGCGCGAGCTGCCACAGCGTGGTGAGGGCGGCGGCGGCCGCGATCGCCCGCGCCTCGCCGCGCAGGCACCATCGCAGCAGTTCGCGGGCGGCCCGTGGGGAGCCGCCCGCGATCCGCGGGGTCGTCGTGGTGCTCACCGGCGCCTAACGGTCCATGGCCCGCTGCAGGCTCAGCGGCCGCATGTCGGTCCAGTGGCGCTCGACGTACTCGAGGGCGGCGGCGTGGGTCCCCGGCCCGTGGACCACCTCCCATCCGGCCGGTACGTCCGCGAACTCGGGCCAGAGCGAGTGCTGGCCCTCGTCGTTGACGAGTACGAGGAAGGTGCCGTTCTCATCGTCGAACGGGTTGGACATGGAACCTCCATGGATAGGGCGTGACTAGGACGTCGGTGTCGGCTGGCTGTCGGGTTCGCGCAGGGCGGGCAGCAGGGCGGCCAGGACGAGCACGGTGGCCCCGGCCCCCGCCCCGTACACGATCAGGGCGGTCGCGGGGCTGAACGTCTCGGCCAGCACGCCGGCGACGAGGGAGCCGGCCGCGGCGGCGGCCACGACCTGCGCCTGCCAGAGGCTCGCCACCCTGCCTCTGATCTCGTCGGGCGTGTGCCGTTGCAGCAGGGTGAAACGGAGGATGTCGGTCAGGACGCGGCCGGCGCCGTACCCGGTGAGGGCGAGGAACGCCAGCAGCGGGACGGGACTCAGGCCCGTGGCGAGCACGGCGAGCCCCATCACGAGCAGGGACGCCAGCAGCGCGAGGCCGGGGCGGCGGGCGGCGCCGATCCAGCCGCTGGTGAGCGAGCCGGCCACGGCGCCGATCGCGGGGGCGCTGTAGAGCAGGCCGAGCACGGTCTCGCCGCCGCCGAGATGGGTCTTCACCAGCGCGGGCAGCAGGACGACGGGGCCGCTGAGCAGCATCGTGGCCACCCCGGCCACCAGCACGCTCCTGACCGTTCGGTGGCGCGCCGCGAAGGTCAGACCGGCCGCCATCGCGCGCAGGGGCGGTTCCCGTCCGGTTCCCGGCGCGGGGTAGGAGGGCAGGCGGCTGATGCTGAACGCGGTCAGGGCGGTCGCCGCCGCGGCGGCGCCGTAGTTGGCGGCCACGCCCCAGGTCGCGATCAGCACCCCGCCGAGCGCCGGCGAGACCATCGCCGACAGGTCGGCGGTGAGGCTGAGCAGCGCCCCGGTGGCGGGCAGGTGCTCGCGGCCGACCAGGGTGGGCAGCAGGGCCGTGAGCGTGGTGGAGCTGATGCCGCCGGCCAGGCCGTCCCAGGCGGCCAGCGCGTAGATGGGCCACAGCGGCGGGTCGGGCAGCAGCGCGTTGGCAGCCAGGAGCACGAACCCGATCCCGGCGGCGGTGCGGGCGGCCAGGATGACGCGGCGGCGGTCGTAGCGGTCGGCGAGCAGGCCGCCGGCGAGCGACCCGGCGAACACGCACGCGCCCGCCGTGGTCGCGACCGCGCCGAGGTGCAGCGCGGACCCGGTGATCGCGTACACCTGGACAGGGACCGCCACCATCAGCAGCCCGATCCCGAACAGCGAGGCCAGCCTCGCCGCGAACACCAGACGGAACGGCCGCGAGGCGCGCAGCGGCGTCAGGTCGAGAGTGATCTTCTTCAGAACGCTCATCCGGCCGTCTCCCCCGCGAGGTGGGCGGCGATGAGGGAGCCGGTCAGCGCCCAGCCCGCCGCCCGCCCGAGCGTGTGGTGGTCCACCGGCACCGCGTGCTCCACCAGCCGCCCGGACACCTGCCGCCGCCAGGCCGCCCGGTTGGCCGCGGCCTCCTCCTCCCGCTCGCCGGCCGAGGCGCCGATGAAGAGCATGTCGCCGTCGAACACCTCGAAGGCGGCGTGTCCCATCTGCTCGCTGTGGCGCAGGTAGGACTCGACGATCCGGTCGAGCGCGCCCTCGTCGAAGGAGGTCAGCACGCTCTCGGTGCGGCGTACCCGGGCGTAGAGGTCCTGCTTGTCGGTGAGGTCGAGCGTGGCGGGGTCGAGTCCGGCGGAGGAGGCGATATAGGCCATCGCCTCCGCGCGCAGCGCCGCGCCGGTGCCGTCCCCGCCGCCGCCGGTCTCGGTGATGTAGGCGTCGAGGACCGTCAGCGAGGCGACCGCGTGGCCTTCCCGCCGCAGCGTGGTGGCCACGCGGTGCGCCACCAGCCCGCCATAGGACCAGCCGACCAGATGGTACGGCCCGCGCGGGTCGACCCGCCTGATCCGGTCCAGGTACCCGGCGACGGCCTGGTCGAAGGTGAGCCGCGGCGCGGCCGGGTCGGACAGCAGCGGCTCCTGCAGCGCGTAGATCGGGTTCGCCCCCGGCAGATGGGAGACCAGCCCGGTGTAGGACCAGCCGAGCCCGCCGGCCGGGTGGAAGCAGAAGACCGGCGCCTCCTGCCCCGAGGAGCGGATCTCCAGCAGCGGCCGCAGCCCGCCGGCGCCGCCCCGCCGGCCGTCCGCCCTGGCCACCAGCCGGGCGGGCGTCGGCGCGTCGTAGACGTCCCGGACGGAGACCGCGCCGATCCGCTCGCGCAGCCTGCCGACCAGCCGCACCACCAGCAGCGAGTGGCCGCCGAGCGCGAAGAAGTCGTCGTTCCTGCCCACGCCGGCCAGCCCGAGCACCTCGCGGAAGGCGTCCGCGACCGCCTCCTCCCGCGGTCCCTGCGGCGGCTCCCCCGCGCCGGGCGCGGTGATGACCGGGCCGGGCAGCGCGTCCTGGTCGAGCTTGCCGTTCACGGTGAGCGGCAGCCGGTCGAGCGTGACGACCGCGGCGGGCACCATGTAGCCGGGCAGCACGGCGGCGGCCTCGGCGGTGACCCGTTCGACGTCGATCTCCTCCGCGCCGGAGGCCGGCACCAGGTAGGCGACCAGGTGGACGGCGCCCTGGGCGTCGGTCCTGGGCACGACGGCCGCCTGCCCGACCCCGTCCAGGCCGGTGAGCACGTCCTCGACCTCGCCCGGCTCGATGCGGTAGCCCCTGATCTTGACCTGCCCGTCCGAGCGGCCCAGGAAGTCGATCAGGTTGTCGGGCCGCCACCGGGCCAGGTCGCCCGTCCGGTACATGCGCCCGCCCGGCCCGCCGAACGGGTCGGCGACGAAGCGCCCGGAGGTCAGGCCGGGGCGGCGGTGGTAACCCCTGGCCAGCCCGTCGCCCGCCAGGTAGAGCTCGCCGACCGCGCCGGGCGGCACGGGCCGCAGCCCGGGGCCGAGGATGTAGGCGCGGGTGTTCCAGATCGGCCGGCCCACGGTCGAGGTCGTACTCTCGGCCAGGTCCGCGCCCAGGGCGTTGATGGTGTACTCGGTGGGCCCGTACAGGTTGTAGCCCTCCACTCCCCCGGCCTCGCGGATCCTGTTCCACAGCCCGGCGGGCACGGCCTCGCCGCCGAGCGAGAAGAAGACCAGCCCCGGTGCGTCCGGCGGGGCGTCGCCGCCGCACCGGGGCCGGTCCAGCAGCCCGGCCTCGACGAGGAACGTCCCGTACGACGGGGTCACGTCGAAGCCGTCGACGCGCTCGCGGTCGAAGTAGTCCAGCAGCAGCGCCGGATCGCGCCGCGTGTCCTCGTCGATGACGTGCACCTCGTGCCCGGCCAGCAGCCAGAACAACTGCTCCCACGAGGCGTCGAAGGAGAACGACGTGGTGTGCGCGATCCGCAGCTTGCGCCCGTCCTGCCGGGCGGTCACGTGGTCGAAGATGTTCTCCAGGTGGTTGTAGTACATGGTGGTCAGCCCCCGGTAGGGCACGGTGACCGCCTTGGGCCGCCCGGTGGAGCCCGAGGTGAAGATCAGGTACGCCGGGTGTTCGAGCCCGGCGGGGGCATGCCGTTCGCCGGCCGGGATCGGCTCGGGCGAGGTCGCCGCCAGTTCGGCCGTCGCCTCCGGCCCGTCGAGCACGACGGCGGGCCGCCCGGCCGGGAGCAGGTCGCGCAGGCCCTCGGTGGTGAGGACCACGACGGGAGCGGACTCCTCGATCATGTACGCGATCCGGTCGGCCGGATATTCGGGGTCGATGGGCACGTAGGCCGCCCCCGCGGCGAACACCGCGAACAGCGCCACCACCATCAGCTCCGACCTGGGCAGCACCAGGGCGACCGCGCTCTCGGCGCCGACGCCCCGGCTCACCAGCAGCCTGGCCAGCCGGGCCGCGGCCGCCTCCAGCTCGGCGAAGGTCAGCTCCGCCGTACCGCTGACCAGGGCGCGCTCGTGCGGGATCAGCAGCGCGCGCTCGTGCAGCAGGTCGGCGATCGACAGCTCCGGCACCGGCCTGGGCGCGGGGTTCAGCCCGTCGAGCAGGTGGGCCCGCTCCAGGTCCGAGACGGCTTCCACGCGCCCGATCGGCCGGTCGGGGTCGTCGGCGAAGGACGTCAGGATGCGGACGTAGGCGTCCATGACCCTCGTAGCCTCGTGCTTGCCGAAGACGTCGGTGCGGAACAGCATGCGCAGCCGGGCGGTGCCGTCGGGCGGGCTGACCACCATGGTCAGCGGGTAGTGGGTGGCGTCGCGCAGGTCCCTGCCCTCGACCCAGAGCTCGCCGTCCGGGCCCCAGCGCTGGTCGGGGGTGACCTTCGGCTGGTTCTGGAAGACGAACAGGGTGTCGAACAGGTTGCGCCGGCCGGCCAGTTCCTGGATGCGGGCCAGGCCGACGTAGGGGTGGCGGACCACGGTCATGCGCTCGCTCCGTACCCGGGCGGCCATGGCCCGCAGGCTGTCGGCGGGGGCGGTGCGCACGCGCATGGGGACGGTGTTGAACAGCAGGCCGACCGTACTCTCGATGCCGGCCAGTTCCGGCGGGCGGCCGTAGGTGAGCAGGCCGAACACGGCCTCGTCCGCGCCGGTGTGCTGGTGCACGAGCACCGCCCACGCGATCTCGAACAGCGCGCTCGCGGTCAGGCCCAGCTCGCGGCTGACCGCGCCGAGCCGGTCGGCCAGATCGGCGTCGAGGTCCTCCTCCAGCTCGTCCATGTGGCGCGCGTCGGCCGTGGTGTCCTGCGCGTGGGGCGCGATGAGCCCGGCCGCGCCGACCCCCGCCAGGAACCCGCGCCAGGCCTCCTCCGCCGCGGACATGTCCTGTACGGCCAGCCATTCCAGATAGGTCCGGAAATCGCAGACCTCGCGCCGTTCCTCGGCGGCCGGGTCGGTGTAGAAGGACAGCACGGACAGCAGGAACAGCGAGATCGACCAGCCGTCCATGAGGATGTGCTGGGCCCACACGACGAAGCGGTGCTCGTCCCGGGCCAGCTTGGCGAGCCCGAACCTGATCAGCGGCGGGCTCTCGATGTCGAACGGCTCGGCGGCGCCGCGGGCGCGGAACTCCACGAACGCCTCCTCCGGCCGGGGCGCGCCGCTCAGGTCGGCCGCCGTCCAGGAGAACGGAACGTGGGCCGGGATCGCCTGGACGGTGGCGTCGCCGATGTCGTGGAAGCCGGCGTTCAGGTTGGGGAACTTCGCCAGCGCCGCCTGAACGGCCCCGGCCAGGCGGGCGGGGTCCAGGGGGCCGCGCAGGCGCAGCGTGTTCTCGGTGAGGTAGACCTCTCCGGTGGTGTCGGCCAGCAGCAGGTGGAACAGCAGGCCCTCCTGGAGCGGGGAGAGCGGGAGCACGTCGCGCAGCGGGCCGGTCTTGTTCTCCAGCCACCGGCGGCGGAACGGGGTCAGGGCGAGCATGGGCGCGGCGTCCGTCTCCTGGCCGTCGTCGCCGGTGGCGCGCAGGTGGTCAGGGGCCCAGGCCGCCAGCCGGTCGGCCCAGGCGCGCAGCAGGTCGCTCGTCGTCTCGGCCGGGCCGGTGGCTGCCAGGACCGTCTCGTTCGGACGGCGGTGGACGGTGAAGGTCAGGTCGTAGCCGGAGGGCGGGTTCTGGCCGAAGCTGAGCAGGATCCGGGCCTGGGGGGCCTGCTCCAGGAACTCGGCGGTGTCGGGGCGGTCGTAGCGGGCCGTTCCGTAGGCGACGGCCGTTTCCCGGTCGGGGGGCAGCAGGGCGTGCAGGAGGTGGTCCGGGTCGCTTCGCATGAGGTCGGCGTCGAGCAGGACCGGGAAGACCCGGGTCAGCAGGCCCACGGTGGCGGGGGCCTGCTCACGGTCGGGTTCGTACACGTCCAGCAGGACCGGGCCGGTGACGCCCGCCGCTGCCAGTGCGGTGGCCAGGGCGGCCAGGGCGACGGGGCGCCAGGGCTCGCCGTCCAGTCGCTCGGCCAGCTCGACGCGGCTGCGGGTGATCGGACCGGTGGCCTCGGGTTGCCACAGGGGGCCGGACTCGGCGACGCGGTCGGCCAGGTCGAGCCAGACCTCCGCGGTGTCGTCGGGGCCGGGCGCGGCGACCAGGGTTCTGGCGTAGTCGGCGAAGGAGGTCGGGGCCGCTATGGGCCGTCCACCGGGGAGTTCTTCGAGGATGAGGTCCCAGGAGCGCTCGTCGACCAGGGCGGGGTGGGCGCTGAGGAGGAGCTCGTCCCGGCCGGTGCGGGTCGCGTGGAAGACGTGGCCGGTGGTGAGGTCGAGCTTGGTGTCCGGGGGGACGAGCACCGGGCGGGCGAGCGCCTGCAGGGGGTCCACGACGTTCGTGCGCCACAGGCCGGCGCCGTCGCGCCACACGCGGGTGCGCAGGGCGTCGTGCCGCAGCACGCAACCCCGCAGCGCCCCGATGACGGCCGAGTCGCCGGTGCCGGGCGCAAGCGTGACGCGGCGTGTGGTGAGGGTGTCCCCCGTGCCGAATCCACGGTCGAGGAGCCAGCGCTGGGCGGGGGTGAGCGGAGCGGGGGCCGGGGTGAGGGCGTCGGGGGTGACCAGGTCCGACAGGCGGGTGCCGGCGTGCGCCGCGGCCTGGGCCAGCACGGCGGCGACCCCGGACAGCAACTGCCGGGCCGTACCCTCGTCGAACAGGGCGGTCGCGTAGACCACCGACAGGTCCAGCGCCTGCTTCGCGCCGCCGTCGAACACGTGGAAGACCAGGTCGAACTTGGTGGTCCTGGTGTCGACCGGGCGGGGCGTGACGCGCAGGCCGTCGAAGGCGAGGGCGACGGCGGGCGCGGTCCCGTAGGAGACGAGGACCTGGAAGAGCGGGTTAAGCGTGGCCGCCCGCGGCGGGTTGAGATGCTCGACCACCTGCTCGAACGGCACCCGCGCGTGCTCCATCGCCGACAGGTTGCCCTCCCGCATCCGCTCCAGCAGGTCGCCGACGCGCGGGTCGCCGGACAAGTCGGCGGTGAACACGAGCGTGTTGACGAACAGGCCGACGACCTCGGCCAGCCGTTCCTCCGTACGCACGTCCATGGGCGAGCCGAGCGGGATCAGCTCCCCCGCGCCCGCCTTGGACAGCTGCACGGCCACCGCCGCCTGGAACACGGTCAGCACGCTCACCCGCCGCGACCTGGCCAGCTCGCGCAGCGACTGCGACAGTCCCGCGTCGAGCGGCTGCCGCAGCACCCGGCCCTCATGGTCGCCGGCCTCGGAACGCGGCCGGTCGAGGGGCAGCGCGAGGCGCCGGGGCGCGCCGGCCAGCCGTTCCGACCAGAAGGCCAGGTCGGCGGAGACGCGCGAACCGGGGTCGGCGGCGTCGCCCAGCGTCTCGTTCAGCAGCCGCGCGTAGTCGGCGTAACTCAGCTCAGGCGTGGCCCGCTCGGGTGCGGCGGGCTCGGGTGCGTGGCCCCGGACGCGGGCGGCGTGGGCGGCGGTGAGGTCGCGCAGCAGGATCTGCGCCGAGGTGCCGTCGAAGGCGATGTGATGGGTGCCGACGTGCATGAGGTGCGCGTCGTCGGCGGTCCTGAAGAACGTCAGCCGCAGCGGCGGCTCCGTCTCCAGGTCGAAGGCCCGGTTGACGGTGGCGCGGATGGTTTCCTCACGGTCGGCTTCCGGGACGGGGCGCAGGTCCACCAGGTCGGCCCGCAGGTGCGTGGCGAGGGCTTCGGCCGGCAGGACGCGCTGGACCGGCCCGTCCGCGCGCATCGGGTAGACGGTCCGCAGGATCGCGTGCCGCCCCGCGACGTCGAGCAGGGCCAGCCGGAACGGCTCGGGATCGACGGGCCCGCCGCTCAGCTCCAGCATGACGCCGGTGTTGTAGGCGCTGGACGATCCCTCCAGACGGTCCAGGAACCACAGCCGCTGCTGGGCGGGCGTCAGGGGCGCCTCGTCCCGCCCGTCGCCGGCCGCGACGCCGTCCGCCCGCGCGGGTTCGGACGGAGCCAGCAGTTCGGCCAGATCGGCGACCGAGGGCCGGTCGAAGATGTCGCGTACCTCCAGAGACGCGCCAGTGGCCGAGGTCAGCCGCGTGACCAGGCGCATCGCCAGCAGCGAGTGGCCGCCCAGCTCGAAGAAGTCGTCGCCGGGCGCCGTGACCTCCACGCCGAGGACGGCGGCGAACGCCTCGGCGACCACCCGCTGCGCCCCGGTCAGAAGGGACGGCTCACGCGCGGGCGCCGCCTGCCCGGGATCGGGGAGCGCGGCCCGGTCGAGCTTGCCGTGCGGGGTGCGCGGCAGCCGGTCGAGCAGCACGTACGCCGACGGCCGCAGATGCTCGGGCAGGTGCGCCGCGGCCAGCTCGCGCACCCGATCGAGAGCCGCGGGCTCGGCCACGAGGTAGGCCACCAGCCGCGGCTCGCCACGCGGATCGTCCCGCACGACGACGGCCGCCTGGGTGACCGCGGGATGGCCGGTGAGCAGCGACTCCACCTCGCCCGGCTCGACCCGGAAGCCACGGATCTTGGCCTGGTCGTCGGTACGCCCGAGGTAGACCAGGCTCCCGTCGGAACGCCGCCGCGCCAGATCCCCCGTGCGGTACATGCGCTGCCCGGCGGCGAACGGATGCGCCACGAACCGGCCGGCGCTCAGCCCGGGACGCCCGTGGTAGCCGCGGGCCAGCCCGGCGCCCGCGACGTACACCTCACCGGCCACCCCGTCGGGCACCGGCCGCAACGCCCGGTCCAGCACGAACACCTGCGTGTTGACCACCGGCCCGCCGATCGGCAGCGGCCCGGCTTCGTCGCCGGGCAGGCAGCGCCACAGCGTGGCGTCCACGGTGGTCTCGGTGGGCCCGTAGGAGTTGAACACCCGGTGGCGCGCCGCCCAGCGCGCCGCGAGCGGCGCGGGACAGGCCTCCCCCGCCACCACCACGACCCTGCCCGCCGGGATCTCCTCCTCGGCGATCTCGGCCAGCGCGGACGGCGGCAGGGTGCAGTGGGTGATCCCGGCCTCGGCGATGAAGGCGCCGAGGGGCGCGCCGAGCCGCCGCGCGCCGGGTACGAAGACGAGCGCCGCGCCGGTCAGCAGCGCCATCGCGATCTCCCACACGGAGGTGTCGAAGCTCAGCGTGGCGAACTGCAGCACCCGGCTGCCCGGCCCGGCGCCGATCGCGCCGGCCATGGTGACGCCGAGGTCGGCGAGCCCGGCATGGGTGACCACGACCCCCTTGGGCCGCCCGGTCGAACCCGAGGTGAAGATCATGTACGCGGCGTCGTCCACCCGCGTCCCCGGCTCCGGCGGGGCGGCCGCCCGCGTGAGGTCGAGCTCGTCGAGCGGCACCGGCCGCGGCCCCGGCAGCCCGCCGGGCAGCGCGGGCAGGGTCTCCCGGGTGGTGAGCACCGCGACGGGATCGGCGTCGCGCAGCATCAGCGCGATCCGCTCGGCCGGGTAGGCGGGGTCCACCGGCAGGTACGCCGCCCCGGCCCGCTGCACGCCCAGCATGGCGACGACGGCCTCGGGACAGCGGGGCGCCAGCAACGCCACCAGGTCGCCCCGGCCGATGCCGCGCCCGGCCAGCGCCGCGGCGAGCCGGGAGCCCGCCTCGTCCAGTTCCCCGTACGTCATCCGGGTGCCGTCCATCTCGACGGCGAGCGCGTGCGGGTCGCGGGCGGCCTGGCGGGCGAACAGCTCGGGCCAGGTGGCCGGTGCCACGTCGGCCTCGGTGGCGTTGCCCTCCAGCAGGATGTGCGCGCGGGCCCGCGGCGACAGCAGGTCGAAGGCGCCCACGCGCCGCTCGGGTTCGGCGACCAGCGCGGCCAACAGCCGGGTCAGCGCGGGACCGGCGGATCGGGCCAGGTCGCCGGGCAGTACGCCCGGCCGGTGCCGCAGCACCAGGCGCAGGCTGTCGCCGGGCAGGGCGGTGATGCCGATCGGGTAGTGGGTGGCGTCGTGGCCGTCCACGGCGGTCACCGACAGGCCGGAGGCGGCGGCGAGCGTGTCGAGGCGGCGCTGGTCGAAGGGGAAGTTGTCGAAGACGGCGAAGGTGTCGCACAGGTCGGCGTGCCCGGCGGCGCGCTGGATGTCGGCCAGGCCGAGGTGGTGGTGGGCGATGAGCCCGGCCTGCTCCCGCTGGATCCGGCGCAGGCTGCGCAGCGCGGTGTCGCCGGGACGTAGCCGCAGGCGAGCGGGGACGGTGTTGACGAGCATGCCGACGAGCCGGTCGGCTCCCGGCACCTCGGGCGGGCGGCCGGAGGTCATGCCGAGCAGGACCACGTCGTCGCGGCCCGTCCAGTGGGCCAGCAGCATGGCCCACGCCCACTGCACGACGGTGTTGAGCGTCAGGCCGTTGCGCCTGGCCAGCCGGGTCAGCGCGGCGGTGAGCCCGGCGGGCAGGTCGATGTCGAGACGTTCCGGCAGCGGGACGGGTTCGTCGAAGGGGGCCAGGAGGGTGGGCTCCTCCAGGCCGGCGAAGTGGTCCCGCCAGGCCCGGCGGGCGGCTTCCCGGTCCTGGCCGGCCAGCCAGGCGCGGTGGGTGCGGGGGTCGGGCGGCGGCGGGAGGGCGCTGTCGTCGGCGGCGGCGCCGTACAGGGTGAGGAGCTCTTCGACCAGCACGGACAGCGACCAGCCGTCGAGGACGACGTGGTGGGTGGTGATGGTCAGGCGCCAGCGGTCCAGCGCGGTCGGCTGGAGGTCGAAGCGGATGAGCGAGGGGGCGGTCAGGTCGGACGGTTCCTCACCGCCCCAGCGGGGTTCGGCTTCGGTGTGCACGACCTGGACGGCGACGCCGGACGGGGTGCGGGTGATGGAGCTGCGCAGGCTGGGGTGGCGGCGGACGAGCGCGGCGCTCGCGCGGCGCATGCGCCCGGGTGACAGGGGGCCGGACAGGTCGAGGGTCCAGCTGATGAGGTACGGGTCGGGGCCCGCGGTCGTCTCCTTCCTGAACAGGATGCCTTCCTGCGGGGCGGTGAGCGGCCAGGTCTCCCGCAGGGAGGGGTGGCGGGCGCGCAACGCGGCGTCGTCGGCGGGGCTGAGCGCGGGCGGCGTCCAGCCGGGGGCGGTGGTGGTGTCGTGGCGGGCCCTGGCGGCCAGCCCCGCCACCGTGGGGTGGGCGAACACGTCGGCGGGGGTGATCACGATGCCCTGGCGCCTGGCGAGGCCGGCGAGCCTGACGACGAGCACGCTGTCGCCGCCGAGCTCGAAGAAGCCCTCGTCCACGCCTGTCGCGGTGCGGCCCAGGACCTCGTCGAACAGGGCGCACAGGTGGCGTTCCACAGCGGTGGCGGGCGGGCGGCCGGCCGGGGCGTCCTGGCCGGGGGCGGGCAGGGCGTGCTTGTCGACCTTGCCGTTGGGGGTGGTGGGCAGGGCCGGGAGGGCGAGCAGGTGCGCGGGGATCATGTGGGCGGGCAGGGCGGCGCCGAGGTGGGCGCGTAGCTCGGCGGTGGTGGGCGGTTCGGCGCCGGGGACGTAGTAGGCGACGAGCCTGCCGTGGCCGGAGGCGTCCCGGTGGACGGCCGCGGTGGCCTGCCGTACGGCGGGGTGGGCGTTCAGGGTGGCGGCGACCTCGCCCAGTTCGATGCGGAAGCCGCGCAGCTTGACCTGCTCGTCCTCGCGGCCGAGGAACTCCAGCGCGCCCGCGCCGGTCCGGCGGACCCGGTCACCGGTGCGGTAGAGACGGTTGGCGCCGGTGAAGGGGTCGGCCACGAAGCGGGCCGCGGTCAGCGCGGGCAGGCCGTGGTAGCCGCGGGCCAGCCCGGCTCCGCCGAGGTACAGCTCGCCCGGCACCCCGGCGGGCACCGGGCGGAGCCTCTCGTCCAGCACGTGGGCGACGGTGTTGGCGATCGGGGCGCCGATGGGCGGGTCGGCGGGCAGGTCGCCGCCGAACGGGGCGCGGGTGGACCAGACGGTCGTCTCGGTGGGGCCGTAGAGGTTGACGACGTCGGCGCCGCGGGCGCGCAGGCGGGCGGCCAGGGCGCGGTCCAGCGCCTCGCCGCCGGTCAGGGCCCGGATGCCGTCGAGCGCGCCGTCCCCGTCGGCTTCCGCCAGCAGCCGCCACTGGGTGGGCGTGGCCTGGACGACGCTCGCTCCGCAGGCGCGTACGGAGGCCAGCAGCCTGGCCGGGTCGCGTACCTCCTCCTCGCGGGCCACGACCACGGACCCGCCCGCGATCAGCGGCGCGAACAGCTCCAGCACCGAGATGTCGAACCCGGCGGTGGTCAGCGCGAGCACCGTGTCGTCCTGGCCGACGTCCTGGCCGGTCATCGACTCCAGGAAGTTGACCACGGCCGCCATGGGCACCACGACGCCCTTGGGGCGGCCGGTCGAGCCCGAGGTGTAGATGACGTAGGCGGCCCTGCCCGGCACGTACGGGCTCTCGGTGACGGGCCCGGCGGCGCGGGGCCGGTCGATCTCCAGCCTCGGCACGCCCGCGGGGATCTCGGTCCCCGACGTGGTCAGCACCAGCTCGGGTGCGGCGTCACCCAGCATGTACGCCAGCCGTTCACCCGGATAGTCCAGATCCAGCGGCAGATAGGCGGCGCCCGCCCGCCACACCGCCAGCAACGCCACGACCAGCTCGGCCGAGCGGGGCAGTGCGACGGCGACCACCGGCTCGCCGCCGTGCAGCCGGGCCCGCAGGTCACCGGCGAGCAGCGCGACCCGCTCCTCCAGTTGCCCGTAGGTGAGCACCTCGCCGTCGCAGCGCACGGCGACCGCGCCGGGATGCCGGCGGGCGCGCCGCCGGACGAGCTGGTCGACCGCGGCGGGCGTCACCTGCGTGACCGGGCCCTGCCAGGTGGTCGACAGGTCGGCGCGCTCGGCGCCGGTGACCAGGTCGAGGGCGGCGACCGGCGTCAGCGGGTCGCGGGTGACGGCCTCCAGCAGCAGTTCGAGCCGCTCGGCCAGCAGCGCGGCGGTGGCCGGGTCGAACAGGTCTGCGGCGTACTCGACCTCCGCGCGCAGCGGCGTGCCCTCGCCGCGCTCGCTGACGCGGAACGTCAGGTCGAACTTGGCGGTGCCGGTGCCGATCAGGCGCGGCTCGCCCCGGTACAGGACGCCGTCGCCGGTGCCGGCGGGCAGCGCGTGGTAGCTGACCAGCACCTGGAAGATCGGGTGCCGGGCCAGGGACCGGGAGGGGTTGACCGCCTCCACGACCCGCTCGAACGGCACGTCCTGGTGGGCGTAGGCGTCCAGGTCGCTCTCGCGGACCCGGTCCAGGAGGTCGGCGAACGTCGGCCCGCCGGAGACGTCCACGCGCAGCGCCAGCAGGTTGACGAAGAATCCGGCCACGCCGTCCAGCGCGGGGTCGCCGCGACCGGCGACGGGCGTGCCGACGCAGACGTCGTCGCCGGCGCCCATCCGGTGCAGCAGGGCGACGACGGCGGCGTGCACGAGCATGAAGGGGGTCACGGCGGCGTCGGCGGCCAGGCGCAGCATCCGCGCGCGCAGTCCGGCGCTCAGCTCGAAGGCGTGCACGCCGCCCCGGTGCCCGGCCCGGGACGGCCTGGGGCGGTCGGCGGGCAGGTCCAGCTCGGCGGGCGCGCCGGCCAGGCGGGCGGCCCAGTGCTTGACGCCGGCCAGGGCCTCGGGGCCGTCGCCCGCCGGGCCGTCGAGCTGCAGCAGCGCGTGGTCGGCGTACCGCACGGCCAGCGGCTCCCACGCGGGCTCCACGCCCCCGCGCCTGGCCTCGTAGGCGTGGGCCAGGTCCTCCAGGAGCACGACCGTCGACCATTCGTCGGCGGCGATGTGGTGGACGACCAGCAGCAGCACGTGCCCGCCGGTGTCCCGTTCGCACAGCCGGGCCCGGATGGGCGGCTCGGTGGCCAGGTCGAACGGATGCCGCGCGGCCGCGGCGAGCGCGTCGTCGAGCCCTGCCGCGCTCACCCGGACGACCTCCAGCGGCGGCGCCGCCTCCCGCGGATCCAGGACGCGCTGCCAGGGCAGGCCGAGGTCCTCGGGAAAGACGGTACGCAGGCTCTCCTGCCGGGCGGCCAGATCGGTCAGCGCCTCCCGCAGCGCGGGAAGGTCGACCGGGTCGCGCAGTTCGACGGCGATGGGGATGTTGTAGGTGGGCCTGGGGCCGTCGGTCCGGTAGAGGACCCACAGACGGCGCTGGGCCGGCGACAGCGGGGGGCGCGCCGGGCGCGTGCGCCGGCGCGGTTCCGCCCGTTCCGGTTCCGCCGTCCGCAGGGACGCGCTGAGCGCGGCGACCGTGGGGTGGTCGAACAGCGCGCGCATGGTGATCCTGACGGCCAGTTCGGCCCGGACCCTGCCCGCGACCTTGGCCGCGCCGAGCGAGTCGCCGCCCAGGCGGAAGAAGTCGTCGCCCAGGCCGACGGCGGGCACGCCCAGCACGTCGGCGAAGATCCCGCACAGCCGTTCCTGGGCCGGAGTGGCCCGGACGGCCGGCGCGGCCGCGCCCTCCACGGCGGGGTCGGGCAGGGCGGCGCGGTCGAGCTTGCCGTTGGCGTTCAACGGCAGCGCGTCCAGCCACACCACGTGGGCCGGCACCATGTACTCCGGCAGGCTCTCGCGCAGGGCGGCCGTCACCTCGGGCGGGGCGTCCTCGCCCGGCGTCCGCACGACGTAGGCGACCAGGCGCCGGGACGGGCCCCGCACGTCGGCCGCGGCCTGGGCGATGCCGGGCAGGGCGCGCAGCGCGTGCTCGATCTCGCCCAGCTCGATCCGGAACCCGCGCACCTTGACCTGCGCGTCGGCCCTGCCCAGGTAGTCGAGGCGGCCGTCGGGCAGCCATCTGACCAGGTCGCCGGTGCGGTACATGCGGCTGCCCGGCGTGCCGTTCGGGTCGCCGACGAACCTGCCCGCGCTCAGGCCCGGCCGGTTCAGGTAGCCGCGGGCCACGGCCGCGCCACCGACGTACAGCTCGCCGGGCTCGCCGGGCGGGACCGGCCGCAGGGCGTCGTCCAGCACGTACGCGCGGCTGCCCGGCACCGGGCGGCCGATCGTGGGTGCGCCCTGGCCGACGGCTCCCGCCGTGGCGATCACGGTGGTCTCGGTGGGGCCGTACATGTTGAAGACTTCGCAGCCCGGCATGCGGTCGGCCACGGCGGCCACCAGGTCGGCGGGCAGCGCCTCCCCGGCGGCGATCAGGCAGTCCGCCCGCGCCTGGAAGGAGGGGTCGGCCAGGACCGTGGCCAGCACGGACGGCACGCCGCTGATCAGGCTGCCCCGCCAGGTCAGCCGGTCGTCCTCCAGCAGGGCGAGCGGGTCTTCGACGATCTCGACGGCGCCGCCGTTCAGCAGAGGGGCGAACATCTCCAGTACGGAGACGTCGAAGGTGAGCGCGGTGGACAGCAGGACGTGGCGCAGGTGCTCCTCGCCGAGGATCTCGCGCGCCCAGGCGGCCAGGCCGACCACGCCGCCGTTGGAGACGACGACGCCCTTGGGCGTGCCGGTGGAGCCGGAGGTGTAGATCACGTACGCGGCGGAGGCGGGGCCGGCGCCGTGCGGGGCCGGCGCGCCGCCGTTCAGGGCCGTCCGGCCGTCGAGGACGAGCTCGGGCAGGCCCAGGTCGCCGCCGCCCAGGCCGGTGCCGGGGGCGCGCACCAGCAGCACGGGTGCCGCGTCGCGGGCGATCAGCTCCGCCCGCCGGAGCGGGTGGCGGGGGTCGAGCGGCAGGTAGGCGGCGCCGCTCTTGAGGACCGCGAACACCGCCACGACCAGGTCGGCCGTCCTGGGCAGGCAGAGGGCGACCAGCTTCTCGGGGCCCGCGCCGCGCTCGCGCAGCAGCGCCGCCAGCGCGTCGGAGCGCCGGTCGAGTTCCCCATAGGTCAGGTGCGTGCCCGCGTGCCGGACCGCCACCGCGTCCGGATCGCGGCGCACCACGGCCGCGAAGGCCTCGGCCACCGAGAGCGCGGGGGCGGGGGCGGCCTCTCCCGCCCATCGCGTGAGCACGGTGTGCCGCTGGCCGGGGGTCGCGGTGTCCAGCGTGCCGATCGGCCGGTCGTCGGGCGTGAACCGGCTCAGGAAGTCCAGGAACCGCTCCCGGTGCGCGGCCAGTTCCTCCCGCGTGAACATCGACGGGTTGCCGTCGAACTCGAAGGCCAGCTCGTCCCCGGCCGGGTAGACGGAGATCGTCAGCTCCTCCACCGGCCCGGCCGCGAGATAGCGCGAGGCGCCCGGGGCGCCGGCGAAGGCGAGCGGGCTCTCGAACGGCTTGATGTTGAGCCACACCCGCGAGGGCGCCCGGTCGCCGGCCTCGGCTCGCAGGTCGCCGCGCATGTCCTCGAAGCGGTACTCCTGCCGTTCACGCGCCTCGGCCAGCCGTTCCCTGGTACGGCGCAGCAGCTCCGCCCCGCCGGCCCCCGGCTCGGCGGCGATGTCGACCGGCAGCACGTTGACCCACGTCCCCGGCACCCGCGGGTACGCCGACCCGGGCTTGCCCATGAACGGCACCCCCAGGACGACGGTCCGGTCGCCGGTCATCCGGTGCAGATATCCCGCCAGAGCCGCCATGACGACCTCGGCCCAGTTCGCCCGGTGGGCGGCGGCGCCGTCCTTCAGCCGTGCCGTCGCCGTGGCGTCGAGGCGGCCCAGCTCGCGCACGAAGCTCCTGGCGGGCTCGCCCGCCCGGCTGGCCAGGCTGGTCGCGGCGGGCAGGAGCCGCTGCCGGTCGAGCCAGTGCCGCCGGTCCTCGTCGTAGCGGGCGGAGGAGCGGTAGCCGGCCTCCTGTTCCAGCGCCTCGGCCAGCGGCAGGAACGGGCTCGGCTCGGGCTCGCGCCCCGCGGCGAGCGCCGTGTAGACGGCGGCGACCCTGCGCTGCAGCTGGGCGTGGGCGTACCCGTCGAGCAGGATGTGGTGGGCCCGCCCGTACCAGTAGTGCCGATCGGCCCCGATCGTGAACACCGTCTGCCGCACGAGGTCGTCGCCGGTCAGGTCGAGCGGCTGGGCCAGGTCGGCCCGCATCCGCTCCAGCGCCGTCCCGTGCGGGTCGGCGGCGTCGCTGACGTCCACGACCTCCGCCCGGTACGGCGTGGCTCCGGCGACGCGCTGCCGGGCGGACTCGCCCTCGGCCTCGAACCGCACCCGCAGGACGTCGGTCTCGTCCATCACCCGGTCGATCGCCCGGACCAGGAGCGCGGGGTCGAGCTCGCCGGTGATCTCGACGTACTCGGCGGCGTTGAAGATGGGGTTGTCCGGGTCGAGCCGCTGGGCGAACCAGAGGCCGCTCTGCGCGCGGGACAGGGGCAGGGTCGTCACCGTTCGTGTCTCCAGAGATCGCGTTCAGACGGGGAAGTGGCCCAGCAGGCCGGCCGCGGCGTCGCGGCCGATCACGGCGGGGTCGCCGGCCAGCCAGAGGCGGCCCGCGTGCTCGGCGTGGGAGATGACCAGGGGGTAGTGCTGCTCGGGCGCGTCGGCCCCGCCCTCGTCGTCGAGGGGTTCGAACAGGCTCCGGCGGATGAGGATCTGGCGTCGGGGGTGGGCGCGCAGCGCCGCGCCGCCCTGGGGGTGCAGCAGGTGCAAGATCTCGTAGTTCAAGGGGTCGGCCGGGGAATCCTCACCCGCCATAGCCGGATATATCCGGGTGGGAGCGCCCGCCGGGGTGATCTCCACATCGGCCAGCAGCGCCGGCCGCCCCAGCCACGCCGCCGTGGCGGCGAGGACGGCGGCGGACGTGAGCGCGCCGACCGGCGCCGACACCCGGAACCTCGGCCCGGCGCCGGGCGACCAGGGCCCGAACACCTCGGCCGTGCCCTTCGCCAGCAGCCCGAGCCAGCCTTCGAGGTCATCCTCACCGGCCTGGAGGCGGGCGGGCACGCCGCCCTGTGCCGCTTCCCCGGTCGAGAGCTGGTGCAGGACACGGTGCAGGGACACCTCGTCGAACACCGCGGCGTGCGCGGCCGCCACCAGCCGCCCGGCGACGGCGACCACCCGCAGGGGCCGTCCTCCGGCCAGGTCCACGCCCTCGCGCGCGAGTTCCAGAGCACCGGCCAGGTCCGTGCCGTCGTGCGTGAGCAGGTCCGCGGCCCGCGGGACGATCGTGGCCCGCCACGGCCTGCGGTCCGGAGTGGAGATGGCCAGCCGCACCGCCTCGTTCAGATCCGCGACGGGGACGACCGCCCGGCCCTCGACCATCCCGGTGATCAGGTACGACGCGACCGGCAGCCCCGAGCGCCGCAGCCGATGCGCCGCCAGCGGCAGCTCGGCCGCCTTCGCGACCGGCGCCGGTCCGGCTTTCGCGAGCAGGAGGGCCAGGGCGGCCGGGGTCCGGTGGTCGAAGACGTCGCCCACCGACAGGGGCGCCCCCGCGCGACCGGCCAGGCGCATCGCCGTGATGCTGTCCCCGCCGAGCTCGAAGAAGTCGTCCTCGGCCCCGGCATCGCCCGCCAGCCCCAGCACCTCGCGGAACAGCCCGCACATCCGCTCCTCCGCGGCCCCCGACGGCGGCCGGGTGGTCCCGTGCGACGGAGAGCCGGGATCGGGCAGCGCGCCGCCGTCGACCTTTCCGCTGGCCGTCCGGGGCAGCGCGCCGATCGGCACGTACAGCGCGGGCACCATCGCCGCGGGCAGCAACCCGCCCAGGTGCGCGCGCAACACGCCGGGCTCCACCTCCCCGTGCCGCCCGACGACATAGGCGACCAGGTAAGAACTCCCGTCAGCCCGGCTCGGCGCCCGGACCGCGCAGTCCCGCACCCCGGGATGGGTCCGTAGCGCGGCCTCCACCTCCCCGGGCTCCACCCGTACGCCCCGGATCTTGACCTGGCCGTCGATCCTGCCCAGGAACTCCAGCACCCCGTCGGCCCGGCGGCGTACCAGATCACCGGTGCGATACATCCGCTCACCGGCGCCGGACGGACAGGCGACGAAGTGCCCGGCGCTCAGCCCCGCGCGCCCGTGGTAGCCCCGCGCGAGCTGCACCCCGCCCAGGTACAGCTCCCCCGCGACCCCGTCGGGCACCGGCCGCAGCCAGGTGTCCAGCACGTGGGTGGCGGTGTTCCAGATCGGCCGCCCGATCGGTACGACCGCCTCCGCGTTCGCCTCGAACGCGGTGACGTCGATGGTGGCTTCGGTCGGGCCGTACAGGTTCTCGATCGCCACCGTCCCCAGGACGGCCCGCGCGCGCTCCACGAGATCCCCGGGCAGCGCCTCGCCGCTGCAGACGATCCGCCGGAGGCAGGGAAGGTCCGCGGCGCCGAGCCCGTCCAGGAACTCCCGCAACATCGACGGCACGAAGTGCACGACCGTGACGCGCTCCCCGCGCATGACCTCGGCCAGGTAGGCGGGGTCGCGATGCCCGCCGGGCCGCGCCATCACCAGCTGGGCGCCGTGCGTGAGCGGCCACCAGAACTCCCACCCGGACACGTCGAAGCCCGCGGGGGTCTTCTGCAGCACCCGGTCATCGGCCCGCAGCGGATAGGCGTGCTGCATCCACCGGATCCGGTTCGCCAGCGCCCGGTGGGTGATGGCGGCGCCCTTCGGCCGGCCGGTGGAGCCGGAGGTGTGCAGCACATAGGCGACCCGGTCGGGGTGATGCTCCTCGTCGATCACCCCGTCCGTGCCGGGCAGGCTCTCCTCGGTCACCACGCACACCGGCTCGGTGTCGTCCACGATCGCGCGTGACCGGGCGGCGGGCTGCTCGGTGTCGAGCGGCACGTATCCGGCCCCCGTCTTGAGCGCGGCCAGCAACGCCACCACCAGCTCGGCCGAACGGGCGCGGGCCACGCCCACCAGCCGCTCGGGCCCGGCGCCGCGCGAGCGCAGCGCCCCGGCCAGCCGCTCGGAGCGCCGGTCGAGCTCGGCGTAGGTGATGACCTGCCGTCCGTCGCGGACCGCGGGCCGATCGGGGTGCCGCGCCGCCTGTTCCCTGAACATCCGCACCACATCGATCTCCGGTACGGCGACCGCGCTCCCCCTGACAGGAGCCGCCTGTCCCGGCAGCACGTCCACGACCCTGGCCGCCGGATCGGCCGCCATCGCGGTGAGCACGGCCGCCACCCGCTCCGCCGGATCGGCGAGCTCCGGCGGCTCACCCGCGAGCGCCCCCGGCAGCCGATCGACCGACAGCCGCAGCCGCGCACCCGGCGCCACGATCAGCGTGAGCGGATACCCCGTGGCATCGGTCCCGCTCACCCCGCGCAGGCGCAGCCCCCCGAACGACCGCCCGTCCAGAACGGCCGCGTCCACCGGATGGCTCTCGACGACCACCAGCGTGTCGAACAGCGCCCGCCGCCCCACCGCCCGCTGGACGGCGGCCAGCCCCACGTGCTGCGCGCCGAGCGTGCGGGCATGATCGTCGCGCACCCGGCGCAGCAGCCCCGTCACGGACTCGGCGGGATCCAGCACCACCCGGGCCGGGACGGTGTTGACGAACAACCCGACCATCGACTCGATACCGGCCACCTCGGCGTCGCGCCCGGAGACCGTCAGCCCGAAGACGACGTCGCTCCGGCCGGTGAGCGTCCGCAGCACCAGCGCCCACGCGGCCTGCGCCGCCACACCCAGCGTGACCCCGGCCGTCCTGCACAGTGCCCGCAACGCCTCGGACGTCTCCTCGCTCAGCTCCGCCCGTGACCGCTCCGCCCGTGACCGCTCCGGCCGTTCTGCCCGCTCCGGCCGCGCGCCTCGCGGAGCGTCCGGTACGCCCACCAGCGTCGGCCCGTCGAGCCCGGCGAGCCGTTCCCGCCAGGCGGCCAGCGCCGCGTCGTCGCTCCCGTCGCGCCGCCGCTCACGCAGCCACGCCAGGAAGCTCCGGTACGGCGGCGCCGGCTCGAGCCGCCCCGGATCGCCGCCGTTGTCGTAGAGCCGGAGCAGGTCGCCGACGACCAGCGAGTTCGACCACCCGTCCAGCAGCAGGTGATGGTAGGTGAACAGCAGCCGGTGCCGCCCCTCCACGGTCACCAGCGTCATGCGCAGGCAGGGCGAGGCGGTCAGCTCGAACGGCCGGAGCGCGTCGGCCGCCTTGATCCGGGCGTAGGCGGCCTGGCCGGCTTCGCCGTACACCTGAAGGGGCAGGACGCTCTCGGCCGGGATGACCTGGACCGCCTGGCCGGAGGCGCGGGTCACGAACGCGGCCCGCAGGTTGGGATGGCGCGCGAGCAGGGCCTGGCCGGCGGCGCGCAGCCGACCGGCGTCGAGCGGCCCGTCGAGCTCCAGGTCGAGCTGGACGATGTAGGGGTCGTGGCCGCCGCTGGAGTGGAACAGGATGCCTTCCTGGAGCGGGCTGAGGGGAAGAACGTCCTGCAGGGCGGTCATGCGTGCCTCCACTCGCGCTGGAGCCGGTCCAGTTCGGCAGGGTCGAAATCGTCGATGAGCGGGTCGGCCGCTCCGCCCAGTTCCTCGTGCCAGAGATCGGCCAGGCGGCTCACCTCGGCTTCGGTGAGAAGCTCCTGCGCCCAGGTCCACTGCGCGTGCAGCGTGGGGCCTTCACGGAGCACGGCGTTGATCTCCAGGCAGTGCGGGAGCGGGAGCGCGGGGTCGGCGTGGCCGCGTACGACGGCGTCCTGCCCGACGGTCTGCCGGCCCTCCGCCCGGTCGTGGACGCGGCCCCAGTAGTTGAAGCCGATCTGCGCCCGGGGCAGGGCCGCGAGTACCGGTTCTGTGCGGGGGTTGAGGTGGCGCAGCAGGCCGTACCCGACGCCGTGCGCGGGTGACAGGCGCTCGCGCATGGTGGTGACGTCGTCGTGCGGGCCGAGGCGGAGGCTGACCGGGTATTGGCTGGTCAGCCAGCCGACCGTTCGCGAGAGGTCGGCGCCAGACAGCAGTGACTCCTCCCTTCCGTGCCCCTCGACCTCGATCAGGAGCGGCGGCTCGCCGCCGGTGCGCCACCGGGGTACGGCGCGGGCCAGGGCGAGCAGCAACCTCGCCTGGGCGTCGGCGCCCGGGGCGGCGAAGGGCGCGGTGGTGAGCAGGGATCGGGTGCCGCCGACGGTGTCGCGGGCGGGGTCGAGCGGCCGCCCGCCGAGCGGGGCGCCCGCGTCGCGGGCCAGGTCGCGCCAGTGGGCGAGGCCGGGCTCCCCTGCCGCGGCCAGGTCGTGAAGGTGGCGTGCCCAGGCGCGTAGCGTCGTGCCCGGCTCGGGCAGGCTGATCGGCTCGCCGCGTGCACCCTGGTCGCAGGCTGTGGCGAGGTCCTGCAGGAGGATCGGCCAGGAGACCGCGTCCACGGCCAGGTGGTGGATGGCGATCAGCAACCTGCGGGCGTCCAGCCGCGCGAAGGCGGCCAGTTCGCCTGCCAGCGGGTCCGGGGTCGCCGAGACGCGTTCTTCGTCGGTTTCGGAGACCAGGACGTCCGCCGCCCGGACCGCGCCGGGTTCCCTGATCACGTGCCGCCAGCCGCCGGTGCCGCCGGGGGGCAGCAGGCGGGAGCGCAGGGCGTCATGGGTGTCGAGCACGGACTGGACGGCCGCGGTGAGGATGGCCGGGGTGATGCCGGCGGGCAGGTTCACGACTCGGGCCTGTGTGTATCCGGTCAACGGGCCGCCCCTGGCGAGCAGTTCGGCCAGGATCGGGGTGATCGGCACCTCGCCGGAGCCCGGTTCGCGGGGCGGGGGCTCGCTCCCGGTGGCCTTCACGAGGGCGCGGGCGCTCTGGTGGACGAAGACGTCCCGGGCCGTGAAGCGCAGGCCCGCCGCCCGTGCGCGGCCGACGAGGCGGATGGCCGCGATGCTGTCGCCGCCGAGCGCGAAGAAGCCGTCGTCAGGGCCCACCCGCTCGAGGTCGAGGACCTCGCGGAACAGGCGGCACAACCGCTGTTCCGCCGCGGTCCCGTGGCTCGCCGCCGGGGCTCGCGGTGCCGGTGCGGGAAGGGCGGCGCGGTCGAGCTTGCCGGCGCGGGTGAGCGGGAGGGCGTCCAGCACCACGACGGCCGCGGGCACCATGGCCTGGGGCAGGATCCGGGCGGCGTGGGCGCGTACCTCCTCGGGGTCCAGGACGGCCGAGCGGGAGACCACGTAGGCGATGAGGCGTTCGCGGGCGCCGGGGGCGGCGCGGTGGGCGGCCACCGCGGCCTGGGCGACGTCCTCGTGGGTGGTGAGCGCGGCTTCCACCTCGCCCGGCTCGATGCGGTTGCCGAGGATCTTGAGCTGGTCGTCGGCCCTGCCGAGGTACTCCAGCAGGCCGTCGCCGCGGCGGCGGGCCAGGTCGCCGGATCGGTAGAGGCGCTCGCCGTGGGCGAAGGGGCTGGCGACGAAGCGGGTCGCGGTCAGGCCGGGGTGGCCGAGGTAGCCGCGGGCGAGCTGCTCGCCGCCGAGGTACAGCTCTCCCGGCACGCCCGGAGGCACCGGCCGCAGCGCGTCGTCCAGCACGTACGCGGCGCAGCCGGGGGCCGGGGCGCCGATGGGGACCGTCCCGGCCGGAAGCTCGCCGGCGTCGGTGAGCTCGTGGACGACGCAGCCCACGGTGGCCTCGGTGGGGCCGTACTCGTTCACGACGGCCCGGACGCCGGGCTCCCGGCGGCCCGCGTGCCATTCCCGCAGGTGGGCTCCGGTCAGTGCCTCGCCGCCGACCACGAGCGTGTGCGCGCCGCCCAGGGCGTCGCCACGGGCGCCGTCCAGCAGGGCGAGGTGGCTGGGGGTGCACTTGGCGAAGGTCAGCCCCTCGACCTGTTCGCCGAACTCACCGGCGACCACCCGCCCGCCCGCCGTCAGCGGCCCGAGGGCGCTGGTGATGTTGAGGTCGGAGGTGAGCGGGCCCGACAGCAGCGCCGTCCCGGCCAGCCCCGGGTAGCGCTCACCCGCCCACGACAGGTACGCGGCCAGCGCGGCCCGGCCGACCACGACCCCCTTGGGGCGGCCGGTGGAACCGGAGGTGTAGATCACGTAGGCGGCCTGGCCGGGGTGGGGCAGCGCTCGTGCGGGCCCACCGGGCGCGTCGGGTCCTGGGTGGGGCGGCGCTTGCGCGGGCCCGCCCGACGCGTCGTCTTCGAGGTGGTCCGCTCTCACGGCTTCGACGCCCGCGGGCAGGGGCGGTGATCCGGCGGCCGTCACCGCGAGGCGGGCCCCGGCGTCGGCGATGACGGCGGCGTTCCTGGCGGGCGGATGGCCGGGGTGGAGCGGCAGGAAGGCGGCACCGGCCTTCAGCGTGGCCAGGACGCCGACCAGGCTCCACTCCCCCGCCGGAAGCGGAAGCGCCACGACGCTCTCGGGTCCGGCGCCGCGTTCGGCCAGCCTGGCGGCCAGGACGCCGGACAGGCGGTCGAGCTCGCCGTAGGTCAGGTGCCCCACGGCGATCCGCTCCGGATGGGCGGCGGCGCGCTCGGCGAAGCGGCGGGTCACCCAGGTCTCCGGTTCGGCGACCCGGTGCGGCGGGCCTTGGGCGAGGGCGAGCTGGTCGCGGTGTTCGGCCGGAGAAAGGAGGTCGACGCGGTGGAGGGGGAGGTCGGGGTCGGCGACGGCGGCCTCGACGAGGCGGACGAGCCGGTCGGCGAGGGTCCGGGCGGCGGCGGGGCTGAAGCGGGCGGCGGCGACGTTCAGCACACCCTCCAGCGACCCGTCTCCGGCGTGGTCGACGAAGGCGAAGGTGAGGTCGAACTTGGCGGTCCGCGCGGGGATGGGGATGACCTGGCCGAGGAGGTCGTCCAGCGGTAACCGGCGCCCGTCGGCCTTCTCGTACACGGTCATGACCTGGAACAGCGGGTTGTGGCCGGGCGAGCGGGCCGGGTTGAGGCCGTCCACGAGGCGGTCGAAGGGGAGGACGTGGTGGCCGTAGGCGCGCAGCCCGCGTTCGCGCACGCGGGCGAGGAGCTCGCGCAGCGTGGGCCGGCCGGACAGGTCGGCGCGCAGGACCGTGGAGTTGACGAGCAGGCCGATGAGGTCGTCCCAGCGCGGCTCGTCCCGGCCGGAGACGGCGACGCCCAGCGGGATATCGTCGCCCGCGCCGAGCCGGTGCAGCAGCGCGGCGACTGCGGCCTGCAGCACCATGAACGGGCTGGCCTTGCTCTGCCTGGCCAGGGTCCTCAGCGCCGCGGCGGTGGCGGGCGGAAGGACGAATCCCACGTCCATCCCCTCGTCGCCGCTGCCGGAACGGTCGGCGGGCAGGGGGAGGTGTTCGGGCAGACCGTCCAGGGCCTGCCGCCAGTGCGCGATCTCCCGGGCCGTCAACGACCCGGCGTCCTGCTTGTCGCCCAGCCGCTCGTGCTGCCACCGCGCGTACTCGCCGTACTGCGAGGCCCGCGCCGCCCACCACGGCGCTCTCCCGGCCCGGCGCGCGCGGTAGGCCACGTGCAGGTCCCTGGCCAGCACCTGGAACGACCACTGGTCGGCCAGCACGTGGTGCAGCACGAACAGCAGCACCGGAGCCCCGCCGTCCACCCGGAACAGCCACACCCCCCAGGGCGGCTCCTTCTCCAGGTCGTACGGACGTGCCACGGCCGCGCGCACCCGCTCCTCGACCTCCGGCTCCGCGAGGTCCACGACCGCGAGATCGCCCCGCCATCCCGCCTCCACGCGCTGGCACGGCTCGTCGTCGGCGGAGGCGATCACCGTGCGCAGGATGTCGTGCCTGGCCACCACGTCGGCCAGCGCCCGGCGGAGCGCGAGCTCGTCGGGCATGCCGTTCAGGCGCAGTGCGAAGGGCATGTTGTAGGTCGCCGAAGGGCCGTTCCAGCGGTGGAGGAACCAAAGGGCTCGCTGGGCGTAGGACGCCGGTGTGGAATCTGCTGCCATCGCGGGTGGTCCGCCTCCTGAAAGGTCCCCTGACCGTCCCGGACGGGACGAAGCAAACTTAGGTTAGGCTAACCTAAGTTCTCTGACAAGAGCCTCCGAGGAGAACATCCGCCTCCCGGACCGGCGCGTGATCATAGGTGGTTCTGTCCACATTTCAAGCCTTGAAGAGTCTTGTTTATTAGGTTTGCCTAACCTAACTTCATGGCTCGGATCTCTACCCTTTTCCCGGGAGCCGCCCGATGTCGGACCAACCCTCGATCTCCCGGCGCAGCCTGCTCGCCGGCGCCACCACCCTCGGCGTGGCCGGCGGATACGGCCTGCACGCCGTACTCAGTCCGAGCTCCGCGGCCGCGCCCCCGCGCGCCCACACCACGCACGCTCCCGCCTTCGAGGCCGTGACCCGCGAACCGGGCGCCGCGACGGTGTTCGTGCAGACGGCCGCCGCCCCCGGCGACGTGCTGCAGTTACGCCCCTACCGCGACCGCCTGCGCGTCCCGCCCCGCGCCAGAGTGCGGCGCGAACGCGGCCTGTCCACGCTGACCGTCACCATGCGCCCCGTGACCGCCCGCCTGCACGCGGACCTGCCGCCCACCACGCTGTGGGCCTACGACGGCCACTTCCCCGGCCCGACCATCGAGGTCCGCCGCGGCGAACGGCTCCGCGTCACCTGGGCCAACGCCCTGAGCGGCGCCTACCCGGTCACCGCCGTCCAGCTCCGCGCGGTGCCGGGCCCGGTGCCCGTCTGGGACCTGCCGGGCAGGAGCGGCGCGACGCCCAGGGCCGACGTGGCCGCCCTGCCGCCCTGGGCCGTGGTGCACCTGCACGGCGCGCACACCGGCGGCGGCAACGACGGCTGGGCCGAGAACGCGGTCCCGCCCGGCGCCGCGCAGCTCGCCGAGTACGCCAACGAGCAGCGCTCGGCCACCCTCTGGTATCACGACCACGCCATGCACATCACCCGGTTCAACACCATGACCGGGCTGACCGCCGGCCTCTATCTGATCCGCGACGACGAGGAACACGACCTCGGCCTGCCCTCCGGCCCTTACGAGATCCCGCTCGTGCTGTGCGACCGCAACTTCGACACCGACGCCGACGGCAAGGTGAACGGCCGCCTGCTGCACAAGATCACGGAGTACCCGCAGCAGACCGAGACCGTCGTACGCTCCTTCACCGGCCCCTACACGCTGGTCAACGGCACCGTCTGGCCCTACGCGGAGGTCAAGCCGGCGTGGTACCGCTTCAGGATCGTCAACGCCTCCAGCATCCGCCCCTACCTGCTGCGCCTGGTAGACCAGAACGGCCAGCCGGTGCCGGGCAGGGTGTTCCAGATCGGCAGCGACGCCGGGCTGCTGCCCGCGCCCGTGCCGATCGAGGACTGGGTGCTGGTCACACCGGCCGAGCGGGCCGACGTCCTGGTCGACTTCACGGGGCTGGAGGGCCGGTCGCTGCGGTGGGTGGACGCCTCGTTCATCGCCTCGCCGGTGCCCGAGGTGATCAACTTCCGGGTGGGCGGGGACCGGCGCCCGCCGACGTTCACGCTGCCCCCCAAGATCAGCGCGAGCTTCGAGCAGGTCGACCCCGCGGCCCTGCCCCAGCACAAGGAACGGCTCGTTCTCATCACCCCGGCCTTTCCCATCAACGCGGAGATGTGGGAGATGGAACGCGTCGACGCGCCGCCGGGACCGCTGCCCGCCGACGGGATCGTCCAGTTCGAGGACGCGAAGGGGCAGGTCACCACCTATCGCAGGCTGTCCAGGGACTATCCGGACCCGGTCGCCTTCCACGTGGCCGACGGCGACTGGGAGACCTGGCGGTTCGTGTCGCTGGAGGGCAGCGGGGTGCCGCATCCCATGCACGCCCATGGTTTCTCCTTCCAGGCGCAGGAGCGGCTGCGGCTGGACGCGTCCGGGTTCAAGTACTTCACGACCAGCGGTTCCACCCGCCTCGGCGGCGGCACGGAGAAGCCGATCAAGATCCTCGAAGCCGAGCCGCTGCGACCGGAGGAGCGCGGCTGGAAGGACGTGATCGCGGTCGGCTTCCGCGAGATGATCACGACGGTGGGCCGGTTCACGGGCTCGGTCGGGCGCTTCATGCACCACTGCCACATCTACGAGCACGAGGACCACAAGATGATGCGGCCGTTCGTGGTGCTGCCGAAGCAGGTGGCGGCCATGGACCCGCACGGGACGGGCGGTGGCCACTGAAGACTCGGACAGTCTTGACAGATGCCCAGCAAACGTACAAATTAGGTTAGCCTTACCTAACTTCATTCTGACCTACGAGGGGCTTCAGGATTGGATGGCATCGGGGACTCCGTTGCTCTGGTCACCGGCGCGGGCAGGGGCATCGGCGCCGCCGTCGCCGCCACACTCACCCAGGCGGGCGCCAAGGTGGCCGCCGCCGACCTCGACGGCACGCCGTACCGGCTGGACGTACGGGACTCGCGCGTGGTGGACACCCTGGTCGACCGGGTGGAGCGCGAGCTCGGCCCCATCGACATCCTGGTCAACGTGGCCGGAGTGCTCCATCCCGCTCGCGCGCAGGACACCGACGACGAGCGCTGGCGGCAGACGTTCGCGGTCAACGCCGACGGCGTCTTCCACACCTGCCGGGCCGTCGCCCGGCGCATGATCCCCCGGCGGCGGGGATCGATCGTCACCGTGGGCTCCAACGCCGCGACCATCCCCCGCGTCGGCATGGCCGCCTACGCCGCGTCCAAGGCGGCCGCGCGGGCTTTCACCCAATGCCTGGGACTGGAGCTGGCCGGGCACGGGATCCGCTGCAACATCGTCTCGCCCGGCTCCACCGACACGGCCATGCTGCGCGCGCTCCAAGGGGGCGATCCCGTCGCGGGGGACCTGGCCACCTTCCGCACCGGCATCCCCCTCGGCCGCGTGGCGGAACCGCGTGACGTCGCCGAGGCCGTGCTCTTCCTGGTCTCCGCGCGTTCACGGCACATCACCCTGCACGACCTTCTCGTCGACGGCGGCGCCACCCTGCGCGCCTGAGTGATTGGAACTCGATGGAAAGTCTGACCACCGCCGCGGACCCGCTTGCGGGATACGAGCGCACCCGGTCGGTGCTGTTCGCCTCCCCGCGGGGGACGCTGCTCACGCGGGGCAGATCCACGATCGCCGGCGGCGAGCTGGCCACCCTCGCCGACCGGCTGCCCGCGTTACTGGGCCGGTCCGGCGGGCTGGCCGCCGGGGCGATCTCCTTCGACGGGACCGCGCACCTGCTCGTCCCCTCCGAGTCGGCCTGGTCGGCGCCGCTGCCGGCCGCCGCCCCGCCGGTGCCCAGCGGGCGCTGGTGGAGAAGGCAGACCCCGGCGCCGGCCGCGTACATGCGGGCGGTACGGCTGGCCCTGGCCGAGCTGGAGGCGGGCAACCTCGACAAGGTCGTCCTGGCCCGCACCCTGGAACTGCGCTCCGACGAGCCGATCAGCCTGCGGCAGTTGCTGCGTCCCCTGCTCGGCCACGGCTACTCCTTCGCCACACCGCTGCCCGGCGGGAGCACCCTCGCCGGAGCCAGCCCCGAACTGCTCGTCGCCCGCCACGGCAGGCAGGTCATCAGCAACCCGCTGGCGGGCTCGGCCGAGCGCAGCGCCGACCCCGTGGAGGACTCCCGCCGGGCCGCCGCGCTGCTGGAGTCGGCGAAGGACCTGCACGAGCACCGCCTGGTCGTCGAGGCCGTCGCCGAACGGCTGAGCCGATACTGCGACAGCCTGGAGGTGCCGAAGACCCCGCGGCTCACCTCCACCGCGACGATGTGGCACCTGTCCACCAAGATCACCGGCACCCTGCGCGACCCGGCGACGTCGGTGCTGACGCTGGCCGCCGCGCTGCACCCGACCCCGGCCGTGTGCGGCACCCCGCAGGCCGCGGCCCGGCGGGTGATCGGCGAGCTGGAGGCGGTCGAGCGCGGCTTCTACAGCGGCCTGGCCGGATGGTGCGACGCCGCGGGCGACGGCGAGTGGGCGGTCGCCATCCGCTGCTGCGAGGTGCACGAGCACACGGTGCGGCTGTTCGCGGGAGCCGGCATCGTCGCCGGATCCGTCCCGGAGCGGGAGCTGGCCGAGACCACGAGCAAGTTCCGCACGGTCCTGGACGCGCTGGGGGCGGGCAACGATGCACTGGACTGACGAGGAGGCGGCCCGCTACCGGGCCGCGGGCTACTGGAGCGGCATCAGCTTCGGCGACCTGCTGCGCGAGCTGGCCGGGCGCCACGGGGAGCGGACGGCGCTGGTCTCGCCGTCGGCCCGGTGGAGCTTTCGCGAGCTGGACGAGCGCGCCGACCGCCTGGCCGCCGGGCTGCGCGCGCGGGGCGTCGGGCCGGGCGACCGGGTCGTGGTGCAGCTGCCGAACGTGCCGCAGTTCCACCAGGTCTGCTTCGCCCTCTACCGGCTCGGGGCGTGGCCGGTCTTCGCGCTGCCCGGCCACCGGTCGGCGGAGATCTCCCATTTCTGCGGCTTCACCGAAGCCGTGGCCTACATCTGCCCGGACGAGGCGCACCGCGCGTACGCCCCGGGCACGCCGTCGATCACTCTGGACGAGCTTCCCGAGGCCGAGCCGGTGGAGCTTCCCGGCCGCGATCCGGGCGAGGTGGCGTTCCTGCAGTTGTCGGGCGGCAGCACGGGACTGCCCAAGCTGATCCCGCGCACCCACGACGACTACATCTACAGCTTCCGCGCCAGCGCGCGCCTCTGCGGGCTGAGCGGGGACAGCGTCTACCTGTGCGCGCTGCCCGCCGCGCACAACTTCCCGATGAGCTCGCCGGGCGTGTTCGGGGCGCTGAGCGCCGGCGCCGCGTCCGTCCTGGCGCCCGACCCCAGCCCGAGCACCTGCTTCCCGCTGATCGAACGCGAACGGGTCACGATCGCGGCGCTGGTGCCGCCGCTGGCGTTGCTGTGGCTGCGCGCCGCCGCCGGCGCCGCGTACGACCTGTCCAGCCTGGACGTCCTGCAGGTGGGCGGCGCCAAGTTCAGCGAGGAGGTGGCAAGGCGGGTGCGCCCGGAGCTCGGCTGCACCCTCCAGCAGGTCTTCGGCATGGCCGAGGGGCTGGTCAGCTACACGCGACTCGACGACCCCGAGGACGTCATCGTCTCCACGCAGGGCCGCCCCCTGTCCCCCGCCGACGAGGTCGTGGTGGAGGACGACGGGCAACTGCTCACCCGCGGGCCGTACACGATCCGCGGCTATTGGCGCGCCGAGGAGCACAACAAGCACGCCTTCACCGCCGACGGCTTCTACCGCACGGGCGATCTGGTACGGCTCACGCCCACCGGCCACCTCGTGATCGAGGGCCGCGCCAAGGACCAGATCAACCGCGGCGGGGAGAAGATCGCCGCCGAGGAGGTGGAGAACCACCTGCTGGCCCATCCGTCGGTCCACGACGTGAGCGTGGTGGGTCTGCCCGACCCCTACCTCGGCGAACGCGCCTGCGCCTACGTCATCTGCGCCGGCCCGCCTCCGCCCAAGGCCGAGCTGCGCACGTTCCTGCGCGAGCGCGGCATCGCCACCTTCAAGATCCCCGACGTGTTCGAATACGTCGACGCCTTCCCCAGCACGGCCGTCGGCAAGGTGAGCAAGCGACATCTCCGCGAGAGGACCTGACGATCATGGCCATTCCCGAGATCGCCCCCTATCCGATGCCCAGTCAGGTACCCGCCAATCGCGTCGCCTGGCGCCCCGACCCGCGCAGGGCCGTCCTGCTCATCCACGACATGCAGAACTACTTCCTCGACGCCTTCACCCCTGGTCAGTCCCCGTTGATCGAACTGATGGCCAACGTCCTGGCGCTGCGCGCCCGGTGCGCGGACCTGGGCGTGCCGATCATCTACTCGGCCCAGCCGGGCGCGCAGAGCACCGAGGACCGCGGCCTGCTGCGCGACTTCTGGGGTGTGGGCGTCGGCGCCGACCCCCGTGAGGCCGAGATCGTGGCCGGGCTCGCGCCGCGCGGCGACGGCCTGGTGATCACCAAGTGGAGGTACAGCGCCTACCAGCGCACCGACCTGGCCGGGCTGACGAAGGACAAGGGGCGCGACCAACTGATCATTTGCGGCGTCTACGCCCACATCGGCGTGCTCATGACGGCGTGCGAGGCGTTCATGCGGGATGTGCAGCCCTTCGTCGTGGCCGACGCGGTGGCCGACTTCTCCTTGGAACACCACGAGATGGCGCTGCGCTACGCCGCCGAGCGCTGCGCGGTCACCGCGACCACCGCGCAGATCAGCCGGGCCCTCAGCAGGGAGGTGGCCGGTGTCTGAGACGGCCCGGCGGCTGCGCGCGCAGGTCGCCGAACTGCTCTACGTCGAGCCGGAGGAGATCGGCCCCGACGACGACCTCCTCGCGGCGGGCATGGACTCCATCCGGCTGATGACCCTGGCCGAGCGGTGGCGGGCAGAGGGCGCGGAGGTGTCCTTCCCCGACCTGGTCGAGCGCCCGACGCTGACGGCCTGGGCGGAGCTGCTGGCATGACCATGCCCCTGACCGGGGCTCAGGCGGGTATCTGGTTCGCCCAGCGCCTGGACCCCGGCAACCCCCTCTACAACGCCGCCGACCGGCTCGACATCCACGGCCCGCTGGACGCCGCCCGCTTCGAGCGGGCACTGCGCCGGTGCCTGGCCGAGGCCGAGCCGCTGCGGCTGCGCTTCACCGAGGAACCGGCCCAGTACGTGCCCGACTGGGACTCCGTCAGCGGCCGCCTGGTCCTGCTCGACCTGCGCGGCGAGCCCGACCCGGAGGCGGCGGCCGAGGAGTGGATGCGCGCCGGCACCCGCTCCCCCGTCGACGTGGTCACCGGGACCCTGCACCACCACGCCCTGCTGCGCCTGTCCGACGAGCACACGGTCTGGTACCTGCGAGCCCACCACATCCTCATCGACGCCTACGCGCTCTCGCTCCTGGTCGGCCGGGTCGCGGAGATCTACTCGGCGCTCACCGACGCGCTCGCGCCGGGGCCCAGCCCGTTCGGCACCCTCGCGCCCGTGCTGGCCCAGGAACGGGACTACCGCCGGTCCCCGCAGTTCGCGGCCGACCGGGCCTACTGGCTGGGACGGCTCGCCGGCCGCCCGGACCCGGTGGGCCTCACCCGCGAGCCGCCGACCCCGGCCCACGAGGTCGTCCGCTGCCGCGCGTCCCTGCCGCCCGCGCGGCACTGGGACGCCCTGGCCCGGCAGGCCCGCGCGACCTGGGCGGACGTGGCCGCCGCCGGGGTCGCCTGCTACGTCGGCAGGGTCACCGGAACCACCGACGTGGTGATCGGGCTGCCGCTGATGAACCGCTCCGGCGCCGGGCTGCGGGTGCCCTGCCTGGCGGTCAACGTGCTGCCGCTGCGGCTGGACGTACGGCAGGGCCGTACCCTGGGCTCGCTCGTGGAGCAGGCGGCGCGGCGCATCGCCGAGGCGCGCGCTCACTGCCGCTACCGCAGCGAGGACCTGCGCCGGGACCTCGGGCTGGCCGGGACCCGGCACCCGCTGTCCGGCCCGATGCTCAACATCAAGCCGTTCCCCACCGAGGTGAAGTTCGCCGGATCCTCCGGCACCGTCACCAACCTCGCCGCCGGACCGGTGGACGACGTCGCCATCACGCTGAGCTTCGACGGCGACCAGCTGATCCTGGACCTCGACGGCAACGCCGCCCGCTACACCCCCGAGTCCCTGGCCGCGCACACCCGCCGCCTCGCCCGCTTCCTCGGCGCGCTCGCCGACGTGCCCGCCGGCACGCCCCTGGGCCGCCTGGACCTGCTGACCGACGAGGACCGCGCCGCCCTGCCCGCGCCGCGCCGCCCGCCCGTCGCGCCGCCGTCCGTCGTCGCCGCCTTCCAGGAGCGGGTACGGCTGGCGCCGGACGACCTCGCCCTCGTCAGCGGAGAGGAGAAGCTGACCTTCGCCGACCTCGGCGCCAGGGTGGACCACATGGCCGGCCAGCTCGTGCTCGAAGGGGCCGGACCCGGCCAGATCGTCGCGCTGGCCCTCCCCCGCTCGGCCGAACTGGTCGTGGCGCTGCTGGCCGTGCTGCGTTGCGGGGCCGCGTTCCTGCCGGTCGACCCCGCCTACCCCGCCGGACGGCGGCGCCTCATGCTCACCGACGCCGCCCCCTCGATCGTGATCACCCCCGGCTGGGCGCAGGCGGGCGAGGTCCCGCGCACCCGCATGGCGGAACCGCACCCCGATGACGCCGCCTACGTCATCTACACCTCCGGCTCCACGGGCAAGCCCAAAGGCGTCGTCGCCACCCACGGCGGCCTGGCCGCGCTCCTGGCCGGCCACCGCGAGCGCCTGGTCCCCCGCGGGGAACGGCTGCGCGTCGCGCACACCGCGTCGTTCTCCTTCGACGCCGCACTCGACCCGCTGCTGTGGATGGTGCTGGGTCACGAGCTCCACCTGATCGGCGAGGACGTCCAGGGCGACGGCGCCGCGCTGACCGCGTACGTGCGCGAGAACGCCATCGGCTGCCTCGACGTCACGCCGTCGCAGCTGAAGGAGCTGCCCGAACTGCTGGCCGGCCCGCCGCGCGTCACCGTGGTCGGCGGCGAGGCCGTGCCGGAGCCGATGTGGCGCGCCCTCCGCGAGCGCACGCGGGCGGTCAACCACTACGGGCCGACCGAGGCGACCGTCGACGCCTACACCTGGTTCGGCGACGGCGGGGAGGGGCCCACCGCGGGAACCGGCGTCCACATCCTCGACGGCGCCCTGCGGCCCGCGCCGCCCGGAGTCGTCGGCGAGCTGTACCTGTCCGGCGCCGGTCTGGCCCGCGGCTACCTCAACCGGCCGGCGCTCACCGCCGGACGGTTCGTGGCCGCGCCGGGAGGGGAACGCCTCTACCGCACCGGCGACCTGGCCCGCTGGGACGCCGAAGGCCGTCTGGAACTGCTCGGCCGCGGCGACGAGCAGATCAAGCTGCGCGGGCTGCGCATCGAGCCGGGCGAGATCGAGGCCGTGCTGGAAAGCCATCCGGACGTCGGCGCCGCCGCGGTGGCCGTGCACGGCGACCGGCTGATCGGCTACGTGACGTCCGCCGCCGACCCGCTGCTCGTGCGCGAGCACGCCGCGGAACACCTGCCCGCCGCGCTCACGCCCGCGGCGATCGTGCCGCTGGCCACGCTGCCCCGCACACCCGGAGGCAAGCTGGAGCGCGCCGCCCTCCCCCCACCCGTCGTCGTCGGCGGGCGTGACCCCGACGCCCGTACGGCCGCGGAACGCGCCCTGTGCGAGCTGTTCACCGAGGTGCTGGGCGTCGCGGCCGGGCCGCGCGACAGCTTCTTCGACCTGGGCGGCCACTCGCTGCTGGCGGGGCGGCTGGCCGGGCGCATCCGGGAGAGCTTCGGCGTGCGGCTGCCGGTCAGGGAGGTCTTCTCCGGCCCCACGCCCGCCGAACTGGCCGCCCGGCTGCCGGCCGACCGGGCCGCGCGGCCCCCGTTGCGGCGCAGGCCCAGGCCGCGGCCGATGCCGCTGTCCTCCGCGCAGTCCCGGCTCTGGTTCCTGCACCGCGCCGACGGGGGCGGGCCCGCCCACAACCTCCCCATCGCGGTACGGCTCAGCGGGCCGATGGACCGCGAGGCCCTGTCCACGGCGCTGGCCGACGTGGTGGCCAGGCACGAGATCCTGCGCACGGTCTTCCCCGACCGGGACGGCGTGCCGTACCAGGAGATCCGGCTGCCGGCGCCGGTGGCGCTGCCCATGTGGCAGCCGGACATGCCGGAGACGGCGATGCGCACCATCGCCCGCCGCGCCTTCGACCTGACCCGCGAGCCGCCCTTCCGCGCGCACCTGCTGCGGCTGGGCGCCCGCGAGCACATCCTCATGCTGGTCCTGCACCACATCGCGGGTGACGGCTGGTCGGTGGGCCCGCTGGTGCGCGACGTCCAGACCGCCTACGCTGCGCGCGCCGCCGGGCACAGTCCCGGGTTCGAGCCCCTGCCGGTGCAGTACGCCGACTACACGCTGTGGCAGCTCGACCTCGGCGAGCCGGGCCGCGAGCACTGGACCAAGGCACTGGCGGGCCTGCCCGAGCGGCTCGACCTGCCCACCGACCGGCCGCGGCCCGCCGTCCCCACCGGCGCGGGCGACACCGTGCCGGTGGCGATCGCGCCCGAGATCTGGACCGGCGCCCTGGACCTGGCCCGCCGCAGCCACGCCACTCCGTTCATGGTGCTGCACGCCGCGCTCGCCGCCCTGCTGACCAGGCTGGGGGCAGGCACCGACATCCCGACCGGCACACCGGTCGCCGGACGCCACGACAGCGCGCTGAGCGGGGCGGTCGGCTCGTTCGCCAACCTGCTCGTGCTGCGCGCGGACACCTCGGGCGACCCCACCTTCGCCGAACTGCTCCATCGGGTGCGCGAGGCCGACCTGGCCGCCTTCGACCATCCGGAACTGCCCTTCGACCGGCTGGTCGAGGCGCTGAACCCGGTCCGCGCCCGCGACCGGCACCCGCTGTTCCAGGTGATGCTGGTGCTGCGGGAGGCCGCGGAGTCCCGCCTGGTGCACACCGGCACGGCCGCGTTCGACCTGACGCTGCGGCTGGACACCGACGGCAACGGCTTCCTGGAGTACAGCACCGACCTGTTCGACCGCGACGGCGCCCGGTCGCTGGCCGCCCGCTTCACCGGCCTGCTGGGTCAGGCGGTGACCGAGCCGGACCTGCCGATCGGCCGCCTCGACCTGCTCGACGCCGCCGAACGCGCCTGGCTGACCGGCGGCGCCGACCCGGACCCCGTCCTCGTCTGCGCCGCCGGGGACACGGTTCCCGACCGGTTCGAGGCGCTGGCGCGGCGTACCCCGCAGGCGAAGGCCGTCGGCGCGCTCACCTACCGCAGGCTCAACAGCCGCGCCAACCAGCTCGCGCACAAGCTGATCGCGCACGGCGCGCGGCCCGAGGCGGTCGTCGCCGTGGACCTGCCGCGCGGGCCCGACCTGGTGGTGGCGATCCTCGCGGTGCTGAAGGCGGGGGCGGCGTGCCTGCCGCTCGACCCGTCCGACTCCCGCGAGCGCGTCGACGCCGTGCTCGCCGACGCCGGCCCGGTCTGCGTGGTGGACGAGAGCTGGCTGGAAGACCTGGGCGAATGGCTCGGCCACAACCCGGAACGTGCGCTGCGGCCCGAGCATCCCGCGTACGTGACGTACTCCTCCGGCCTGGCCGGGCTGCTCGTCACCCACCGCAACGTGCTGCGGCTGCTGTCGGAGACCGGGGCCTCGCTCGGGTTCACCCGCCGCGACGTGTGGGCGTCCTTCGACCTTTCGCCCCGGGAGCTGTGGGGCGCGCTGCTGTCCGGCGGCCGCCTCGTCGTGGTGCCGCACCCGGTCGGCCGCTCTCCGCTCCAGCTGCTCGCCCTGCTGCGGCGGGAGAAGGTGACGGTGCTCAACCTGGCCCCTGTCGCCTTCGACCGGCTCATGGCTGACGACGACGGCCGCGAGCTGCCGCTCCGCTACGTGATCTTGAACGGTGCGGTCCTGGACGCCGCGCGTGTGCGCGACTGGCGGCCGGACGGACCCCGGACGCTCACCGTGCGCGGCCTCACCGAGACGAGCGCGCACGTCACCGGCCGCCTACACACCACCGGAGGGCCGCACACCACCGGAGGGCCGCGCGACGACGGCCGCGACCCGCGCGTCTACGTGCTCGACGAGCGGCTGCAGCCGGTCCCGCCCGGGGTGACGGGCGAGGTGTACGCGGCGGGCCCCGCCCTGGCCCGCGGCTACCTGGGCAGGCCCGGCCTGACCGCCGAGCGGTTCGTCGCCGACCCGTTCGGCCCGCCCGGCTCGCGCATGTACCGCACCGGCGGCCTGGCCGTCTGGCGGCGGGACGGCACCCTCGCCCACACCGGGCGCCGGGAACCCGGCCGGGCCGGAACGACGGCGCGCGCACCACACGGTCCTGGCACGCCGATCGCGCTGACACGCGCGGCGTTCGATCCCGGCGCGGAGGCCGCGCCGGCGCGGGCGCCCCACGGGCCTCGGGCGGCGATGCTGTGTGAGCTGTTCGCCGAGGTGCTGGGGCTGCCGCGGGCCGGCGTCGACGACGGCTTCTTCGAGCTGGGCGGGCACTCGCTGGCCGCGGTGCGGCTGATCGACCGCATCGGCCAGGTGCTCGGGGCCACGCTCCCGGTCGGCGCGTTGTTCGCGGCGCAGACCCCGGCCGCCCTGCTGAGCCTGATCGACGGCGGCACCCGCGCGGACCCGCTCGGCGTGCTGCTGCCCCTGCGCCAGGCGGGCTCACGGCCGCCGCTGTTCGCTGTTCACCCGGCCGGTGGGCTCGGCTGGTGTTACGGCGGACTGATCAAGCACCTGCCCGGCCGCCCGATCTACGCCCTGCAGGCCCGCCGCCACCCGCTGCCCGCCTCGCTGACGGAGCTGGCCGCCGACTACGCCGCCCAGATCCGGTCGGTACAGCCCGACGGCCCCTACCATCTGCTCGGCTGGTCCACCGGCGGCGTCATCGCGCAGGAACTGGCCGTGCTGCTCGCCGACGTACGGCTCCTGGCGATCCTCGACGCCCGGCCCGCCGAGGCGCTGCGCGAGCTGCCGCCCCCCGACGAGGCGGAGGCGCTGGAGGCGCTGCTGGCCATGGACGGCCACGCCCCCGACGCCGCGCTCACGCTGGAGCGGGTCGCGGAGATCCTGCGCAGGGAGGGCAGTCCGCTGGCCGGACTGCCCGCGGGCGCCCTGGCCGAGCTCAGGGACGTCCACCTCAACACCGACCGGCTGGTACGCGGCCACGGCACGAGGGTGTACCAGGGCGACGCCCTGTACTTCCGGGGCACCGCCGGCACCCTTCACGACCGCCGGCCGGCCGGGGCGTGGCGCCCGCACATCACCGGCGTGATCGACGCGCACGACGTGGCCTGCGACCCCAAGGACCTGACCCGGCCGGGACCACTCGCCGAGATCGGCGCGGTCCTCTCCGCGCGGCTCCACGACCGCGAGGGCGAACCCCTCGGGTGACCCACTTGACGGCCGCCCTAAGTTAGGGTGCGTAACTTTGACCGATCGGGGAGGCCGTGAACCACATCCAGGGCACGACGGAGTGGGTGCCGACCCGCGACGGCCGCCGCCTGCACGCCATGGTGCTGCCCGGCCCAGAGCCGGCAGCGGCACCCGTTCCAGAGGCGATGACGACGCCCGGCCCAGAGCCGACGACGGCGGCGGGGCCCATGCCGACGGTGGTGTTCGAGGCCGGGGCCGCGGTCGGCCGGTCGTCGTGGGCGCTCGTGCAGCCCGCCGTGGGCGCGTTCGCGCGCGCGATCGTCTATGACCGCGCCGGGCTCGGCCGCTCCCCCGCCGACCCCGTCTCGCGGACGCTGCGCCGGATGGCCGGCGATCTGGGCGATCTGCTGGACCACTTCGGCGCCGGGCCGTACGTGCTGGTCGGGCACAGCGCCGGCGGCCCGATCGTCAGGCTCGCCGCGGCGGCGCGCCCGGAGCGGGTCGCCGGGCTGGTGCTCGTCGACCCGGCCGACGAGGCCGCCGACGTGCTGTTCAGCCCGGCCTTCCGGCGGGTGGAGCGGGTGGTGGTCCGGGTCAACCTCCTGCTGGCCCACCTCGGCCTGCTCGGGTTCGCCTACCGGTCCACGATGCTGACGTTGCCTCGGGACGCGCGGCGGGACATGCGCCGGGAGGCGTTCACCGCGGCCGCCGTGCGCACCCATCGCGCCCAGGTACGCACGTTCCTCGACGAGCTCGCCACCTGGCGGATCGGCCCGCCCCACCTCGGCGACCTGCCGGTCACGGTGGTCTCCGGCGGCCGGGCGGGGAACGGCATGCCCGCCTCCACCAGGGCAGCGGCCAACGCCGCCCACGCCCACCGGGCGTCCCGGTCACCGGCCGGACGCCATGTGATCGCTCCCCGCTCCGGCCACTACGTCCCGCTCACCGACCCCGAGGTCGTCGTGACCGAGGTCGCCCGCCTCCTCCGGCCCTGAACGTCACCGGCACGCGCGCTCCTTCGACCCTGATGTCAGTGGCAGGCGCAGGCGGGCACCGCCGCCGCGCTGCCCTGCTCCTTGGCCGCCGCCTCCACCTCGGCCAGGATGTGGGCGCGTTCCCTCGGCCCGATGAGGCGGCCCCGGGTCATCACCGCGTGGATGCGGCGCGTGTTGCGGATGTCGGCCAGCGGGTCGGCGTCCAGGACCACCAGGTCGGCGGCCTTGCCGGGGGCGAGCGTCCCCATGGTGTCCTCCTGGCCGAGGAAGCGGGCCGCGTCGCGGGTCATGGCCCGCAGCGCGGCCATCGGCGCGAGCCCTGCGCGTACCAGCAGCGACAGCTCGTCGTGGGCGCTGAAGCCGGGGAAGACGTAGGGGTTGTAGCAGTCGGTGCCGCCGAGCACGCCGACGCCGGCCCGGTGCAGGCGTCCGACCAGGCTCAGGAGCCGGTTGAAGAAGTGGCGCTGCTGGGCGATCTGCTCGGGCGTGACCGGAGCGACGATCTTCAGGCTCTCGGCCCAGACGGCGCGGACGGCGGCCGGCATGTACTTCAGGCGCGGATCGTCGGCGTAGGTCTCGGCGGGCTGGGTGACGACGTTGAGCACCGACAGCGTGGGCGAGTGGCGGCTGCCGTCGCGGATGAGCAGCTTGTACAGTTCCCTGGCCTTGGCCGGGTCGTAGGTCTCGGCCGCCAGCCGTTCCATCTCGCGCACCATGGTGTACCAGGCGCGCGGGTCGGCCGGGTCGATCGGCGTGTCCTCCATCCGGCGGCGGAACTCGCGTTCGCGGCTGGAGGTGGCCAGGGTGAGGCCGAGCAGATGCTCGAAGCACCGCTGCCCGGCCCGGCTGGCCTCGGCCATGGGCACCAGGTAGGGGACGTGCCCGTCGACGCGCAGTCCCGCCGCGCGGGCCTCGTCCGCCAGGGCGTGGAAGGCGTCGCGGCCGAGGTAGGAGTAGATCTTGAGGAAGTCGGCCCCGGCGGCCTGTTCCGCGCGTACGGCCCGCCTGGCCTCGGCCGCGTTCGCGACCTTGGTGGGCAGGGGCCCCAGCAGCGAGACGGGGCCGTCGATGATGTTGCTGGCCACGACCATGCGCGGGCCGAGCAGGTCACCGCGTTCGATCCGGTCGCGCAGCGCGTGCAGCGGCGGGGAGCCCCACATCTCCCGGACGCCGAGGACTCCGTTGGCGATGTACAGCGGCGGGGCGATCTTCTCGTCGAGAGTCCCGTGGGTGTGCATGTCCCACAGCCCGGGGATGACGTACCGTCCGCGCAGATCGACCACGTTGGCCGACCGGCGTCCGGGTGCGCCGTGGTCGTCGCCGATCCAGGCGATCCGGCCGCCGGTGACCACGATGGTGACGCCTCGCCGTACCGGCGCTCCCGTGCCGTCGATCAGGCTGGCCTGCCGCAGGACCGTGAGGTCCGGTGCGTGCGCGCGGGCGGGTGCCGGCGGCGAACCCGTCGCCAGTACGGCTCCCGCGCCGGCCAGCGAGAGGCCGCGTAAGACGTCGCGGCGGCCGGCGGGCTCACTCGGGATGCTGGGCATGAGTGCTTCCTTCCCCGTATGCAGTGATCCTTCCAGTGTGATCGACAGGCCTGGTCGACGAAAGGACCGCTATCTCCCCCGCCGCCACCCCCACGCGTCACCGCCGGGGCCCAAGGGCGAGACGGTCTCGTTCGTCGCGCCGATGATCGGGGCGAAGGTCTCCAGCGACGGCGGGTGCTCGGCCACCATCACCGGCCCGTCGGCGAACTCCGCCGCCTTCTGGGGCCTGACCTGCGGGGCGGGCGGCACGACCGTCGTCAACAAGATGAGCCTGGAGGTCGTCGGCGTCACCGGGAAGACCGCGGTCATCCGCATCCGTCCGGCGTGAGGCCGGGCCGACCGGCGCACCACGTGTTGACCAGCGCGGCGAGCTCGTGCGGGCGGCTGAAGAAGGCGCTGTGGCCGCAGTCCAGGTACAGCCGGTCGGCCGCCGGGTGGAGCCGGGCCGCGTAGAGCTCCTGGGCGCGGCGGGAGACGGCCCGGTCCCGGGTGGTGTGCACGTAGGCGAGGCGGGCGCCGTCGGGGAGGCGGTGCCGTACCGGCGTGTTCAGGACGGAGACCGGCTCGGGCGTGAGGTTGCCCACCAGCGTGCGGGCGTCGTCCGGCGGCAGGTCGTGGCACAGCAGCAGGCGGGCCAGGGCCGCGGGCATCACGATGTCGCCGCGCCTGCCGACGCCGAGCAGCTCACGCAGGCGGTTCAGGGGCGCGGGGAGCGTGCCGAAGTAGGACTGACCGTCGCGCGGGACGACGGCGGCGACGAACATGGCCCCGTGGATCCGGTCCCCGGCGCGGGCCAGCGCCTCGAGCGCCACGATGCCCGCCAGCGAGTGGGCGACGACGACGGCCGCCCGCATGCCGGACGCGGCGCCGGCGACGGTGTCCGCCCACCCGTCCAGGCCGGCGTCGCGGGGCAGGTCGACGGCCACGGCGGGTAACTCCAGCCGGGGCAGCACCCGCGACCAGCACCACGACCCGTGCATGCCGCCGTGCACGAGGACCACGCCGTCCGCCGTCACCGATCCTCCAGTGACGCGTCCATGACCCACATCCGGTGGTCCCACCCGATGTCGCGGGCCGTCCGCACGCGCAGTCCCGCCCGCTCGGCGAGCTCCCCGATACGGCCGGCCGTACGCAGGCCGGAGCCGAAGGCGCACCGCAGCCGCAGGTCGTGCAGCACCACGTCGGGGTCGTCGGGACCCTCCGGCCTGAACTCCTCCACCATGACCAGCGTCCCGCCCGCGGGCAGCCTCTTCGCGGTCTCGGCGAGCACCAGTTCGGCGTCCTCGTCGGACAGCCAGGTCAGCGCGTGCGCCAGCAGGACGGTGTCGTCGCCGCCGGGCGGCACCAGCTCCGCGGCGGAGACCAGCTCCACCCGCGCCAGCACGTCGGCGTCGAGGATCCGCTCACGCAGCACGCCGAGCGCCGACGGCATCGCCGCGATCCGCACGCGCAGTCCCGGGTCGGCCTTGAGCAGGGCGTTGACGATGGTCGCCGCGCCGTTGCCGCCCGCCGTGAGCGACTTCACCGCGGCCCAGTCGTAGGCGCCGAGGACGCCGGGCGCGACCCAGCGGGCGCTCTCCTCGACGGCTTCGCGCGCCGAGCCGCCCAGGCGCGCGTCGGACGGCATCGCGGCCGCCAGCGGCTCGCCCGTCTCGGTCCGGTACCCGGCCCCGCCGGTGCGCAGCGTCCGCACCAGCCCGGACAGCGACAGGTCGAGCGCGGCCCGCGCGCCGCCGAGGTGGTACTCCTCGGCCGAGTGGTCGTCCTCGACGAGTTCCTCGCTGACGGGCGTGAGCCGGTACCGGCCGTCGGGCCCGGCGGCGAACACCTCGATCGAGACCAGGTAGTCCATCAGCGCGGTGAGCCCGGCGGGGTCCGTCGAGGTGCGCTCGGCCAGGGCGGCCAGCTCGCCCACGCCGGAGTGGACCAGGTCGACCAGGCCGAGCGTGACCGCCGCCCTGATGGCGAAGCCCGGCGCCAGGTCGGTGAGCTCGTGCAGCCGTTCGTGCGCGCCGTCGTCCTCCTCCGGTACGGCGTGCGGAGCCTCGCTCAGGCGCCAGTAGCCGGTGATGTGGGTCTGCTCGCGCGGCACCCGGCGCTCGGCGGCGAGGTGGCGGCGCAGTCCCTTGAGGGAGATCGCCTCGCCCGCCGCCCAGGCGAAGACGGTGCCCGGCAGCCAGTCCATCTGCCTGACCGCCCGCTCCAGCAGGTCCGTCGTGCCCGCCGGGGCGCCCTGGCGCGAGAGCCACGTGATGTCGGCGGCGGCCCGGGTCGGCAGGTCCTGGCGGTGCGTGTCGTCGCCGATCTCGATGAAGACCTTGGCCTTGACGCCTTCCGGCATCTCGGCCAGCCACCTGCCGATCGCGGGCAGCGCGGTCTCGTCTCCGGCGATCAGGATCCAGTCGGCGCCCTCGGGGTGGTGGTGGGACATCTTCGGCCCGGCGATCCAGGCGGTCTGTCCTGGCGTGGCCTGTTCGGCCCAGGATGCCGCGGGCCCGTCGCCGTGCCGGACGAAGTCGAAGTCGATCTCCCCGGCGTCGGGGTCGTAGCGGCGCGGGGTGTAGTCCTTGGCGATCGGGCGTTCGCCGGCCGGCCAGTCGAGGCTGCTGATGTTCTGGCGGGGCAGGACGGGACGGTCCCCGCCGTCGGCGGCGAAGAAGAACTTGACGTGGTCGTCGAAGCCCTCCGAGCGCAGCGGCGGCAGGTCGAACCCGTCGCGGTGGAAGGCGCGCAGCTGCGCGCCGCCGAGCGTGACGCGCCGCATCCCCGGGGTGACATCCGTGACGCGCAGGACGGTCAGCTCCCTCAGCACGATGGGGAACGTGACGACCGTACGGGGGTTGCGGGTGGGCATCCGCACTGCTCCTTCCTCGGGGCGACCCCGCCAGGCTAGGGCGGGCGGCGGGGGCGCGATCCAACCAGGCGTCCAGCCCGTGCCACTGCCGCGCACGATCGGGCGGCGACTTCGACGGCGTGCGCTCTGCCTTGGAGCCGCGGGCGGGTGCGGTACCTACGGTTTCAGCCGTGACGAATCGGCGAGGACGGCGGCTGCTGCGGCAGTGCCTGGTGCGGGTGCGAGCGGACCTGCTGCGCGCGGTCGCGGCGGCGGTGGTCAGGCAGCTCGCGTTCCTGGCCCTGCCGTGGCTGCTCGGGCGGGCGGTCGATCTGGGGGTGCGGGCCGGTTCGGTGCCCGCCGCGGCCGGCTACGCCGGCGCCTTCGTCGTGGTGGCCGCCGCCGAGTACGCGGGCATGCGGGGCTGGCAGAAGTGGGCCACGCTGGCCGACGTCCGGGCGGGCGCGTGGCTGCGTACCCGGCTGCTGCGGGCGATCCTGGCGGTCGACACCGAGACGATGCGGCGCGACGCGGCCGGGTTCGGCGACCTGAGCACCCGGGCCACGCGTGACGTCGGCGCCGTCCAGGTCTGGGTGCACGGGCTCACCACGTGGGTGGTGATCGGCGCCACCGGGCTGGTGCTGGTCCCGGCGTTGGCGGGTCTCGACCCGCTGCTGCTCCTGATCGCAGCGCTGACCGTGCCGCTGCTGCTGGCGGTCAACCGGGTCTTCCCGCCGCTGTTCGACCGGCGCGCGGAAGAGCTGGCCGTGGCGCACAGCGGGCGCGGGACGGTGGCGGAGCACCTGCTGACGGCCTTGCTCCCCCTGCGCGGCGTGGGCGCCGACCGGCTCATGGTCGAGCGCCATCAGGGCCACAGCGCCGAGGTGAGCCGCCACACGATGCGCCTGGCCTCGGTCGGCTCCGCCTGGGAGGCGGCGGTCTTCGTGGTGCCCCGGCTGGCGGTCGTGGCCGGGCTGTTCGCGGGCGGGTACGCGGCGCTGGAGGGGCGCCTCACCGTGGGCGAACTGACCACGTTCGTGTTGTGGATGGGCACGGTGTCGCTGGCGGTCACCGTCATGACCGCCAGGCTCGGGGACCGGGCCGAGGCGCGTGTCGCGGCCGGGCGGATCGAGGAGATCCTGGCGTTGCCCGGCGTGCCGGAGGGCGGGAGCGCCCTGCCGCGCGCCGGGCTGCTGCGGGTCAGCGGGCTGAGCGTCGAACGGGAGGGCGGGCTCGTGCTCGGCCCGCTGGAGCTGAGCGCCGCGCCCGGCGAGTGGGTCGTGCTCACCGGTGCGACCGGGTCGGGCAAGAGCACGCTGCTGCGGGCCATCGCCCAGCTGGTGCCCTCGACGGGCGAGGCTTCGTTCGGCGGGGTCCCGCTGCGGGGCAGCGACCCCGGCGACCTCTACCGCACGCTCGGGTTCGTCCCGCAGGGGCCGCTGCTGCTGCACGGCACGATCGCGGAGAACCTGCGGCTGAGCGGCGACCACCCCGATCACGAGATCGAGCGGGCCGCGTTCGCGGCCGGGCTCGACCTCGTGCTGAGCGGGCTCGGCGACGGCTGGGACACGCAGGCGGGCGAACGCGGCGGCGCGTTGTCCGGCGGGCAGCGCCAGCTGATCGTGCTGGCCAGGGCGCTGCTGCGCGACTGTCCCGTGCTGCTGCTCGACGACGTCACCTCGGCCCTGGACGCCGGCACCGAGGCACGCGTGCTGGACCGGCTGCGCCGCGCGACGGCGGGCAAGGCGGTCGTCTTCGCCGGCCACTCACCGGCTGTCCTCGCCCGCGCCGACCGGCGGGTCGCGCTCGCGGGCGGCACACTCACGCAGGAGCCCACCCGTGCCTGACCAGCCCGTCCTCGCCGATCTGCCGGACCAGCGGGCGGTCTTCCGCCGTGCGGCGGTGTTCCTACGCGGGCACCGGCTCGCGCTCGCGGCCGTCGTGGCGCTCAACCTGACCGGCGCCGCCCTGGCGGTCGGCGTGACCGCCGCGATCGGCCGGGTGATCGACGCGGCCGGCGGCGGGCGGGCGGGCGCGCTGGCCCTGTGGTCGGGGGCGCTGCTCGTCCTGGTCGCGGCCGGGGGCGCGCTCGCGTGGTCGTCGCGGTACTGGCTGGTCAGGGTGGGTGAGCACGCGCTCGCCGGGCTGCGCGAGCGCGCCGTGTCCGCGCTCGGCACGGCACCGCTGCGCTTCGTCGAGGCCAACCGCAGGGGCGAACTGCTGCGCCGGGTGACCGGCGAGATCAACGGGCTGGGCTCGTTCGCCGGGGCCACGCTGCCCGACCTCGTCACCGGCGCCGCGGTCCTGCTGTTCACCGTGGTGATGCTGGCGGCGTACTCGTGGTTGCTGACCGTGGTGATGCTGGTGGCGTTCGTGCCGCCGGCCGTGCTGATCGTGCGCCGGTTCAAGGCTCGGGCCGGCGTGGCGTACGGCGCGGTCGCCGCCGCGGAGGCCACGGTCGCGGCGCGCTTCGCCGAGTCCCTTCCCGCCCAGGAACAGTTGCGCGTCAACGGCGCCGTGCCACGCTGGCTGGCGCGCTTCGGCGCCGACAACGACCGGCTGCTCGACACGCAGGCGGCGCAGGTGCGCGCCGAGCTGGAGCTCAACCGGCTCGCGCTGCTCCAGGCGGCCTGCGTGGCGGTGGTGCTGGCCCTCAGCGCGTGGCTGGTCGGCCGGGACCTGCTCAGCGTCGGCGTGGCCGTCGTGTTCGTCCTGGCCACCCGGGACATCTTCCACCGCTTCGAGGATCTGGCCGCCTCGATCGGCGAGGCGCGGGAGGCTCACGTACGGCTGGCGCGCGTACTCGACCTGATCGAGGCGAGCGCGCCCACCGGCGGCGCGGACGACGGCGGCGACCTGCCCGCGCGGGGGGAGCTCACGCTGTCCGGCGTCGGCTTCTCCTACGGCGGCGCGCGCCCGGCCGTCGACGGCCTGTCGCTGACCGTCGCCGCCGGTGACCGCCTGGTGATCGCGGGACGGACCGGCTCGGGCAAGTCCACCGTGGGCAAGCTCATGGCCGGGCTGTACACGCCGGACACCGGTGCCGTCCGCTTCGCCGGGCACGATCTGGCCGCCGTGGACCCCTCCCGGGTGCGGGCGCGCGTCGTGCTGGTCCCGCAGGACGTCCTGCTGGTGGACGGCACGCTCGCGGAGAACCTGGCCATGCTGCCCGTCCCCCCGGACCGCCGCCGCGTCGAGGCGGCGCTGCGCGAGCTCGGGCTGGCCGGATGGGTCGCGGCGCTGCCGGACGGCCTGGACACGAGGGTGGGCACGCACGGCTCCCGCCTGTCGGCCGGGGAGCGGCAGCTGGTGGCGATCGTCAGGGCGGCCCTCGCCGATCCCGCGGTGCTGATCCTGGACGAGGCGACCGCCGAGGTCGACCACGAGACGGCCGCCATGATCGAGGGGGCGCTGTCGGCCGCGGCCGGCGACCGGACGCTGATCGTGATCGCCCACCGGGCGGGCACGATCGCGCGCGGCCGCCGTCTGCTGTCCATGCCCGCGGGCCTGGTGACGGTCCCCGGGGAGGGCGTCAGCCTCCGGCGACCGCCTTGGCCAGGATCGGAGTGAGCTGCTCGACCACCCAGGAGGAACTGAGCGCGTCGGGGTAGGCGATCGCCGAGGAGAGCGTGTTCTCGGCGGGCACCACCGCGACGTGCTTGTTCTTGACCGCCTCAAGCGACTGGAAGAGCTTGTTGCCCGCCAGCTCCGATGCGCTGAGCAGGCCCTCGTCGCCGAACGGGTAGGTGACCAAGACGACGTCGGCGTCGAGCTGGTCGAGGTTCTCCAGGCTGACCCCGTTGTCCTTGGCGGTGTAGCCGGCGGCTTTGTCGGTCTTGCGCAGGCCGAGGTCCTCGAAGATGCCCGGGTCCTGGTCGGCGTAGGACATGAACGTGATCTGCTCGGGGTGGACGACGACGTAGGTGTAGGTCTTGCCGCGGAAGGCGGGGTTGGCGGCGGCGGCGTCCGCGATGGCCTTGCGGTTGCCGCCGATCACCGCCTCCGCCTCGGCGCTCTTGCCCAGCGCCTGGGCCGCGACCTTCAGCCGCTCCTGCCACGGCAGGGTGTCGGCGTCCTTCTTCTGGGCGTAGGTCACCACCGGCGCGATCGGCGCGAGCTTGGCGTAGTCGGTGTCCATCCCCCAGGTGTTGACGCCGAGGATGACGTCCGGCGCCTCGGCGGCGATGGCCTCGTAGTCGGTGCCGTCGGTGTCGTCGTAGGTCTTGAGGCTGGTGACGCCGAGCTTGTCCATGGCCCGCTTCTTGTACTCGGGGATCGCCCCGCCGTCCTCGGTGTCGGGAGTGATCACCGGCACCAGGCCGAGGGCCAGGGCGATGCTGGTGTCGCCGTCGGAGACGGTCGCCACGCGCAGCGGCTTCTTGTCGATGGTGTCCCCGCCCCAGGCGTTGGTGAGCGTCACGGGGTACACGCCCCCCGCCGTGCCTGGGGCGGCGGCCTTCTGCGCGGGCCGGTCCTGTGCCGAGCAGGCGGTGACCAGGGCCAGGCAGGCCGCGGCGGCCGCGACGAGCTTCTTCATCGGTTCCTCCTTGACAGTGGGAAGATCTGTGGCGTCCCGTCGACGGGGTGGGGCACGACCGCGCAGGTCAGGCCGAACACCTCCGCGACGGTCTCCTCGGTGAGCACGTGCTCGGGCGGGCCCTGGCGCACGATCCGGCCCTCGCGCATGGCGACGATGGTCGAGGCGTACAGGGCGGCCTGGTTGAGGTCGTGGGAGACGAGCACGATGGTCTTGCCGGTGCGCTCGTTGAGCTCGGCCAGCAGGTCCATCACCTCGATCTGGTGGGCGATGTCCAGGTAGGTGGTCGGTTCGTCCAGCAACAGCGTCGGCGTGTCCTGGGCCAGGGCGAGCGCGATCCAGACGCGCTGCCGCTGGCCGCCGGAGAGCTGGTCGACCGGCCTGTCGATCAGCTCGGCGGTGCCGGTGGCCAGCAGGGCGTCGGCGATGACCGCCTCGTCCGCGGCGGTACGGCGCCGCCCGAAGCGGCGGTGGGGGTGGCGGCCCCTCCAGACGAGGTCGCCGACGGTGATGCTCTCCGGCGCGACGGGCGACTGCGGCAGGACGCCGAGCCTGCGGGCCACCTCCTTGGTCGGGGTGGCGTGGATGTCGGCGCCGTCGAGCAGGACCGCGCCGGCGGCGAGCGGCAGCAGCCGGGCGATGGACTTGAGCAGAGTCGACTTGCCGCACGCGTTCGGTCCGACCAGGGCGGTGATGCGGCCGGCGGCGATGCCGGCGGACAGCTCCTTGATGATCAGCGACGTGCCGTAGCCGCTGCTGATCGCGCGAGCTTCGAGCTGGTAGGTCATGAGGTGGCTCCGGTTCCGCGGCGAAGGATCAGCCAGAAGAAGTAGGGCGCGCCGAGCAGCGCGGTGAGCACGCCCGTGGGCACGGGGCTGATGACGGGCGCGTGCTGGGCCGCCAGGTCGGCGCCGAGCACGATGACCGCGCCGACGAGCGGCGCCAGGACGAGCGTGTGCCGTCCGCCGGTCAGCCTGACCGCGATCGGGCCGCTGATCAGCGCCACGAAGCCGATCGGCCCGACCACGCCGGTGGCCAGCGCGGCGGCGCCCGCGCCCAGCAGGAGGGTGGCGACGCGGGTTCTGGGCACGGTCGTGCCGAGGCCGGTGGCCAGGTCGTCGCCCAGGACCATGCCGCTCAGCGGTCGGTCCAGCGCCGTGGCGCCCAGCGCGCACAGGACGAGCGCCACCGCCAGGGTGGCGACGCCCTCCCAGCTCACGCCGTTGACGCTGCCGACCAGCCAGCGCATCGCGATGGCGATGCTGTGCTGGTCGGCAGCGGTGAGCAGGTAGTTGGTGTACGCGACGCAGACGGCGCTGAGCCCGATGCCGACCAGGACCAGCCGGTAGGTGTCCACGCCCTGGCGCCAGCTGATGGCGTGGATCGCGGCCACCAGCAGGAACGATCCGCACAGCGCCGCCAGCGGGATGCCGAGGGGCAGGGAGGGCGCCAGGACCAGGGCGGTGGTGGCGCCGGCGCCGCCGCCCGCCGAGATACCCATGATGTCGGGTGTGGCCAGCGGGTTGCGGATGAGCCGCTGGTAGAGGGCGCCCGACAGGCCGAAGAGCGCGCCGGACAGCGAAGCGGCCAGCGCTCTCGGCAGCCGGTTCTGGAAGACCACGTAGTCGGCCAGGCCGGTGCGCAGGCCGAAGGCGGCGGGCAGGATGTCGGCGGGATCGACCCGGCGGGCTCCGCCGAGGAAGATCGCCGCGGTCAGCAGTGCCGCGAGCAGCGAGCAGCACAGGAGGACGAGAGCCGCCAGCCGCCTGACCTGGCCCCGCCGCGTACGCCTGATCGTGGCCAGCACGGCGGCACGGCCGGAAGCGCCCGCGCCCACGCGGGTGTCGAGCGGGTTCATCAGACGCGCACCAGGTTCCCGCGGCGGGCCAGCCACACGAAGAACGGCGTGCCGACGACCGCGGTCATCACCGCGACCTGGATCTCACCGTTGCGCAGGACGAGCCGTCCGGCGATGTCGGCGCCGAGCAGCACCACGGCCCCGCAGGCCATGGACAGCGGGAGCGACCAGCGGTGGTCGGCGCCGACGAGCATCCTGGCGCAGTGCGCGCCGACCAGGCCGACGAAGGCCACGGGGCCGACCGCCGCGGTGGCCGCGGCGCAGAGCAGCACCGCCACGGCCGCGCCGCCCAGCCGCGCCCTGCCGACCTTGACGCCGAGCGCGGCGGCCGCGTCGTCGCCCATGCTGAGCATGTTGAGGGTACGGCCCAGCGGCAACGCCAGCACGAGCCCGGCGAGGACGAACGGCGCGATCTCGTCGAGGATCTCGGCCCGGCCGGTGAGCTGGCCCACCGACCAGAACCGCAGGTGGGCGTAGACGGCTTCGTCGCGGACGACGAGCAGGGTGATGAGCGAGCTCATGACGGCGGCCACCGCGACCCCGGCCAGGACGAGCCCGATCGTGGTGCTGCCGGCGGCGCTGCGGGTTCCGACGGCGTACACGAGCGCGGCGGCCAGCCCCGCCCCGGCCAGCGCCGCCCAGAAGGAGCCGCCCACCCCGGTGATGTCGAAGAACAGGATGCCCAGCACCACGAACATGGCCGCGCCCTGCTCGACGCCGAGGATGCCGGGGTCGGCCAGCGGATTGGCGGTGAGCGCCTGCATGATCAGGCCGGAGGCGCCGAGCGCGGCGCCGACCGCGAGTCCGAGCAGGGTGCGCGGGATGCGCTCGGTCCACAGGACGTGGCCGTTGTAGCTGTCGCCTCCCGGGTCGGCCAGGACGCGGACGACCTCCAGCGGCGAGATGTCGCGGGCGCCGAGCGCGATGCCCGCGACGGTCACGACGGCCAGGCAGAGGACGGCGAGCAGGGCGACCGCCACGCCACGGGTGAGCACCGGTCTCGGCTGCTGCGGGGTGTCAGTCATCGGTCATCCTGGGCTCCTAACCTGGCGAACGGCAGATTAGGTTACCCTTACCTTACTTGGGCGGGTCCAACGCGGCGGGCGGCCGCTCACACTCAGGGGCCACCCATCCACGAGGAGGTTGTGCGACCGTGACGGAGACAATGGCCGCGCCGGAGGTCCTGGCCGACGACGAGTTCATCGCGGACTGGGGCCATCCGACGCACGCGCACGACTTCCACCAGTTCCTGTACGTTCCGCTCGGGCGGATCACCGTCACCGCGCACGGGTGCGAGCATCGGTTGTCGCCGTCGGTCGGCGTGTGGATCCCGGCGGGGGTGCCGCACAGCGCCAGGTTCGGCCCCGACTCGCTGATCGTCGTGGAGACGTTCGAGACGGACCTGTACCGGCTGCCGCACACCGAGGTCACGACCGTGAACGTCACCGACCAGCAGCGCAGGCTGCTGCTCAGCCGGATGCGCAGATCGGCCCCCGCCGACGACGCGGACGTGTTCGCCGCCCTGTCGGCCGGCCATCGGGCCAGCCTGCCTCTCCCCCGGCCCAGCAGCCGCGTGGCCTCGGCCGTGGCCGAGCAGCTCAGCCGTACGCCCAGCGACCCGCGCACGGCCGCCGAGTGGGCGCGCAGCCTGCACAGCAGCTCGACGAGCCTGCGCAGGGCCTTCAGGGCCGAGACGGGCCTGGCCTTCTCCGAGTGGCGCACGCGGCTGCGTCTCAACGAGTCCCTGGAGTTGCTGGATCGCGGGCACCTGGTCAGCGCGGTGGCCGCCAGAGTCGGCTTCACCAGCGCGAACGGCTACATCCTGGCCTTCCGCCGGCACTTCGGCCAGACGCCGGGGGCGTACGTGAGAATGTCGGTGGCCCGCTCCGCCTGACCGCGCCTCCAGGGTCCAGGAGAAGGCGATGGAGAATCGGCAGAGTGTTTCACCTCGATTCCGGGGACATGGCGGCGTGCTGGTGGTCGGAGAGGTCGCGCAGGCGGCGTACGCGCGAGAAGAGCAGGATCAGCGGCACCGCGGCGGCCACCACCGCGAAGAGCAGCAGGGTGGCCCGGCCGCCGAGGACGCCGGCGACGCCTCCGGCGAGCAGTCCCCCGATCGGGATCGCGCCCCAGGAGACGAAGCGGACCGTCGCCATGACCCGCGGCAGCAGCTCGGGCGGGCTGGCGAGCTGCCGGTAGGTGCGGGTCACCACGCTGAGCACCACCACACCGGCCGCGAAGACGGCACTGCCGGCGGCGAAGGCGACGAATCCCGGCACGCCCGCGCCCAGGGGCAGGACGAGCGCCCCGGCCACCGAGACGAACCCGGCGGCGATCAGGGCGCGGGCGCTGCCGAACCGGGCGGTGATCCGGGTGGTCAGCGCGGCGCCGATCAGCGTGCCGGCCCCGTCGGCGGCCAGCAGGATCCCGAGGAGGGCGGGTGAGGCGTGCAGCTCGCGCACCAGGTACAGGGCGAAGAGCGCGTGCTGGGCCCCGCAGACCGCGTTCGCCGCGGTGGCGGCCCACATGCAGGGGCCCATCACCGGGTGGTGCGCGACGAAGCGCCAGCCTTCGGCGATCATCGCGCGCATCGGCGGCCACTCGGCGGGGGCTTCGGCCCGCCGTTCCGGCAGTGTGCGCAGCAGCAGCGCGGAGACGAGATAGCTGACCGCGTCGACCAGCAGGGTCGGGACCGCTCCCAGCATCTGGACGACGAGGCCGCCCACGGACGGCCCGCCGAGCTGTGTGACGGCGTGGGTGCCCGAGGTCAGGCTGTTGCGCGACTGCAGCTGCTCCTTGCTCACGATGGACGGCAGGAAGGTCGAGTTGGCGACGTCGAAGACGACGTTCGCGAAACTGATCACGAGCGCCACGGCCACCAGCTGGGCGACCGTGAGGGCCTGCCACCACCAGGCCAGCGGGATGGAGACGACCGCCGCGGCGCGGGCCAGGTCGGCGGCGATCTGCACGCCGCGCATGGGCAGCCGCTGCACCAGCACCCCGGCGGGAAGGCCGATCACGATCCAGGCGACGTAGCCGGCGGCCACGATCAGGCCCATCTCGAACGCGGAGGCGTCGAGCACCGTCAGGGCGGTCAGCGGCAGCGCCACCCCGCCCACCGCCGAGCCGATCGCGCTGGTGGTGCCGGCGCTCCACCACCGCCAGAAGACGCTCGTCATCCCGGCTTCCTCCTCATTAAGTTCCATTTTGAAACGCACTATAGTGGGAGCGTGAAGCGCGCTGATCTCCAGGACGCCGACTGCGGCATCGCCCAAGCTCTCGGCGTGATCGGCGACTGGTGGACGTTCCTGGTGGTGCGGGACGTCGCCGGTGGCACGACCCGCTTCGACGACCTGCAGCGCGAGCTCGGCGTCAGCCGGCGCGCGCTGGCCGAGCGCCTGGCAGGGCTCGTCGCGCACGGGGTGCTGGAGAAGCGGCCCTACTCCGAGCGCCCGCCGCGCCACGACTACGTGCTGACCCCGAAGGGCGAGGGCCTGCTGCCGGCGCTGATCGCGTTGCAGGACTGGGGCACCAGGCACGTGATGGGCGACGGCGCGCTGACCGCCGCCGGCGAGCACGGGTCGGCGGAGTCGCGCCGCGTGCACGATCTGGTCGGCCGCAAGCTGCCGGACGTCGTGCTGGAACGCCACGACGGCCGGCCCTTCGCGGTCGGCGCGCCAGGCGATGCCTGGAGCGTGTTCTATCTCTTCCCCGGCGCCTTCGCCCCCGGCGCCCACGCCTATCCGCCCGGCTGGGGCGACATCCCGGGCGCGGCCGGTTGCACGCTGGAATCTCTCACGTACGCCGCGCGGCGGGCCGATTTCACCGCGGCCGGAGCCGAGATCCGGGGCGTCAGCACCCAGCGGCCCGACCAGCTGGCCGCCTTCGCCGAGCACACCGAGCTGCCGTATCCCCTCCTGTCAGACCAGGACAGCAAGCTGGCGGCCGGGCTGCTGCTGCCGACGTTCCGCGCGGCCGGCGTCGACCGTTTCAAGCGGCTCAGCCTGCTCGCCGATCCCGGCGCGGTCATCCGGGCGGTCCAGTTCCCGATCACCGATCCGGCCGGTTCGGTGGCGGAGATGCTCACTCTCATCCATAACGTTCACAAATAGGCCGATCGTATCGGCTACGATAGTTGCATGAGAGTTAGAACATGGATCGTGCTCTGCGTGCTCGTCCTGGTCGCGGGGACCGGTGTGTGGATCGTCGTGCAGAACGACTTCGCCGTGCGCGAGGTGGAGGTGAGCATCCCGGGACCGAAGCAGCCGTTGACGGCGGTGCTCGCGCTGCCGGAGGAGGGGAAGGGGCCGCACGGGCTGATCGTCTTCGCGCATGGGGACGGCGAGGCGGACGCGAGCCGGGACGGCTTCTACCGCCCGCTCTGGGAGGCGTTCGCGCGGGCCGGGTACGCGTCACTGTCCTGGAACAAGCCGGGCGTCGGCGGCGCGCCGGGCAACTGGCTCGACCAGAGCATGGACGATCGCAGCGCCGAGGTCGAGGCCGCGCTGGACTGGGCGAAGAAGCGGCCGGAGATCGACCCGGGGCGGCTCGGGCTCTGGGGCATCAGCCAGGGCGGCTGGGTGCTGCCGAAGGTCGCCGGTGACCGTGGCGACGTGCGCTTCATGATCCTCGTGGGTGCGGCGGTGAACTGGCTGCGGCAGGGCGAGTACAACCTGCGGGCCGAACTGCGCGGCCAGAGCACGCTCGACGCCGAGCTCAAGCGGCGCGCCGCCCAGATCCGCCTGCTGGAGGCGGGCGTGGGTTACGACCGCTACCTCGCCTCGGGGCTGGACGACCCGCCGATGAGCAAGGACCGCTGGCGGTTCGTGCTCCGCAACTTCCGCGCCGACGTGACCGATCAGCTACCCGGCATACGCGTCCCGACGTATCTCCTGCTCGGCGACCACGACCGCAACGTCGACGTCAAGGAGACCGAGGCCGCCTACCGCGCGGGCGTCCCCCGCGACCTGCTCACCGTCGAGGTCCTGCGCGGCGGCTCCCACAGCGCGGCCAAGCACGAACTGGACCATCCCGACAGCATCTGGGGTGCGGTCACGGCCGTCGCGGCGCCGCGGTCCCTGTACGTCCCCGGCTATCTCGACGCGCTCACGGCGTTCGTGAACAAGCATGGTCACTGACCACCGACACACGGAGGGACCACCATGATCTTCAGGACACTCGTGCCGGCGTTAGGCCTTCTCGTGGGCGGGCTGACCGTGCCCGCCTCGGCCCAGGCGCCGCTCACGACCGCGCTGGACAAGGCGTTCGCCAAGGCGGCGGCGAGCGCCGGCGATCCCGGCGCCCAGGCGGTCGCGATGCGCGACGGGAAGGTGATCTGGTCGGCGAAGTCCGGCCGGGCGATCAACGAGCCGTCCGCTCCGGTCACCGGCTCGACGATGTTCAGCCTGGGCAGTTTCGGCAAGACGGTCCTGGCCGCGTACGCCCTGCGCCTGACCGAGAAGAAGGTCCTGGCGCTGGACACCCCGATCTCCGCCTATGTCGGGAAGAAGGTGGCGGGCTCGAACGTCGTCACGCTCCGGATGCTGCTCACGCACACCGCCGGCTATCCGGACATGTACGCCGATCCCGCGACCGCTCCCCTGTTCGCGGGCGGCAAGAAGTACGACCCGGACCGGGCCTACACCTTCGCCATGCTCGCGCCTGGCATCCGCAAACCGGTCAACCCCGGCAAACGGCACGCGTACTCCAACACCGGGTTCATCGTCCTGGCCCACGTGCTGAGCAAGGCCTCCGGCGGCGGCGCGGCCCTCGAACGCGACCTGCGCCGTTTCCTGCGCGGGGCGGGCACGGGCGGAGGCTCCCTCACCGCCGAGCGCTCGGGGCGGGCCCTCTCCCGCTTCGCCCACGGCTACATCGCCGGCGACGGCGGCGCGCTGACCGACTTCTTCACCGCCTACGGTGCCAAGGGCATCCCCACCGACCTGTACGGCCTGCCGTTCGGCGACGGGATGTTCGCCGGCACCGCGACCGGCGGCGCCCGCTTCCTCGACGCCCTGTTCGCCGGCGACCGGCTGCTGCGCCCGGCCACGGTCAAGACGATGACCACGCCGTCGCCCCAGTCGCAGGCCGCCGACGGCACCTACGGCATGGCCACGGAACGCACGAAGGTCGGCAGGCGCACCTGGCAGGGGCACGCGGGCGCGTACGGCGGATTCACCTCGATGGGCGCCACCGACCGCACCCGCGGCGTGACGCTGATGGTGGTGACCAACCGGATGGCCGCCTCGGACGTGGCCGGCACGATCTGGACGAAGCTCGCCCAGGCCTACGCCTCCGCCACCCCCTGACGCCACCGGCTGTGGCGCCTGGCAGCATCGGCGGGGTGACGTCCGGGGACGGAGCGGCGCCGTACTTCGCCGTCCACGAGGGGTACGCGCTGTACCGGGGCCCGGTGTCCGACAGCGTCGCGCATCGCCACGCCGCCTTCCAGATCGCCATCGCCGTGGAGGGCGAGGTGTGCATGCTGGACGCCGGCCGGACCCGGCACGGCGCCGCGGCGCTGGTCGTGCCGCCGATGGTGGGGCACCGGATCCTCGCGGTGGAGAAGCTGCTCACGTTCTTCGTCGAACCGCACTGCGCGTTCGCCGACCGGCTGCGGGCGCGCTGCGGCGCCGGGATCACCGCCGCCGCCGACCTGCGCGGCCTGCGCGAGCAGGACGTACGCGGCGGCGGCGCGCACCCGTCCGGCGAGCTCGACCCCCGCCTGGTGGCGGCGATGCGCGCCCTGGCCGGCCGGGATGCGACCCCCGCTTCGGGCGCGGTACTCGCCGCGGCCGGCCGGGACGGATGGCCGCGCGTCGAAGGTTCCATGCCCGCGCTGGCCGCCGAGGTCGGGCTGTCGCCGCAGCGGCTGCGGGCGCTCGCGCGGCGGCAGCTGGGCATGCCGCTGTCACGCTGGCGGATCTGGGTGCGCCTGCGCAGGGCGGCCGAGGCGATGCGGGCCGGGCAGTCGCCGGCCGGCGCGGCGATCACGGGCGGCTTCGCCGACCAGGCGCACTTCACCCGGCGGCTGCGCGAGATGATGGGGCTCACCCCTGCCGTCGTGGCGCCCCTGATGCGCCGCTCAGCCGCGGCGGGCGACGTACACCGAGATGGAGCCCGTGATCGTTGAGACCACCTCGGCCTCGCGCACATCGCCGAACCCGGCATCGGCCATGAGCGCGGGCAGGATGCCGTCGGCGTTGGGCTGGGTGTCGGCTCTGCCGTCGGCGAGCTGGACGACACGGAAGGCCGTGCGCATCAGGGCCGAGCGCTGCAGCCCGTAGTCGGCGAGCACCAGCCGCCCGCCCGGCCTCAGCACCGCGAACATCGACGCGAGTACGGCCCGCTTCATCGCGACCGGGCACTGGTGCAGCACGAGGCTGGAGACGGCCGTGCTCGCCGAGCCCACCTCGACGATCTCGGTGAGCGCGTCGCCCATGCCGGCGCGCCACTCCAGCTCGGCGCCCGCGGCGGCGGCCTTGCGGCGGGCCAGCGCCAGCACGTCCGGGTCGGGGTCGACGCCGATGAGGCGGGCGCGCGGCTCGACCCGGTTCAGCAGCAGCGCCAGTGAGCCGGTGCCGCAGCCCACGTCGACGATCACGTCGCCGGGCCGCGGCGCGGCGTGCATCGCGAGCAGGCCGCGCCACAGGCGTTCCCGTGTCAGCGCGGCCACGGCGTCGTACAGGCGGGTGGGGGCGAAGCGGCCCAGGGCGGGAGTGAAGGCTCGTCCGGTCATGCCGGGCAGTCTTCATCCCGCGTCAGGCCCCGGTCTTGAACGAACCGCTCACCTGCCGGCGAAGGCCAGCAGCGCCTGGTTGACCTCGTCGGCGTGCGTCCACAGCAGGCCGTGCGGGGCGCCCTCGACCTCGACGTACTCCGCCTCGGGGAACGCCTGGTGGAAGGGGCGTCCGGTGGCGTCGATCGGCAGGATGTTGTCCTTGGTCCCGTGCAGGATCAGCGACGGCTTGCCGGCCGCGCGTACCGCCTCAACGTCCTCGCGGAAGTCCTCGATCCACGCCGGGACCACCGCGTAGGCGGCGACCGGGGCGGAGGTGGTGGCGGTGTTCCAGTTCGCGGTGACGACCTCCTGGCTGATCCTCGTGCCGAGGTTCTCGTCGAGGTTGTAGAAGTCCTTGTAGAACTGGGTGAACCAGGCGTAGCGGTCGGCTCGGGCCGCGGCGGCGATGCCGTCGAAGACCTTCTGGGGCACGCCGGTGGGGTTGTCGTCGGCCGCCACGAGGAACGGCTCCAGCGAGGCCAGGAACGCGAGCTTGGCGACGCGCTCGTGGCCGTGGTTCTTGACGTAGCGGGCGAGTTCGCCGGTGCCCATGGAGAAGCCGACGAGGATGACCTCGCGCAGGTCGAGGGTCTCCAGCAGCGTGTTGAGGTCGGCGGCGAAGGTGTCGTAGTCGTAGCCGCCGCCCACCTTGCTGGACTGGCCGAAGCCGCGGCGGTCGTAGGTGATGACCCGGTAGCCGGCGGCGAGGAGTTCGCGGGTCTGGAGCTCCCAGCTGTGGCCGTCGAGCGGGTAGCCGTGGATGAGCACGACCGGCCGGCCCGCTCCCTGGTCCTCGTAGTAGAGCTCGACGGCGGTGCTGTTTTCCGTTCCGACCTTGATGTGGCCCATGAGATCTTTCCTCTCTTTTGCCGGAGAACGATCGTTCTCCGCCTATGTGGTCTACAGTAGAGAACGTACGTTCTCCGCGCAACCCGGGAGCTCTCATGAACAACGAGGAGGCGGCGCGCGCCCGCGTCGTGTCCACCGCCGACCGGCTGTTCTACGCCCAGGGAGTCCAGGCCGTCGGCATGGACGCGGTCCGCACCGCGTCGGGCGTGTCGCTGAAGCGCATCTACGCGCTGTACCCCTCCAAGGACGACCTGGTCCTGGCCGTGCTCCGGCACCGGACGGAGCAGTGGAACACCGGCATCGCCAAGGCCGTCGCCGCGGCCGCGACGCCGCGCGACAAGGTGCTGGCCGTCTTCGACTTCCTGGCCGAGTGGTTTCGCGAGGACGACTTCCGCGGCTGCGCCTTCATCAACTTCTTCGGCGAACTGGGCGGCGGCAACACCAAGGTCGCCGCGGCCGTACGCGAGCAGAAGACGTCCTTCCAGCGCCACGTCGCCGGCCTGGTCCGCGACGCGGGCGGCCCCGACCACCTCGCCCCGCAGCTGGCCCTGCTCGCCGAGGGCGCCCAGGCCACGGCCGCGATCACCCGCGACCCCGGCACGGCGGCGCACGCCCGCGCCGCGGCCGAGACCCTCATCCGGTGCGCCCTCGGGTAGGGACTACGCCGCCCGGAACGCCGGGAGCAACGCCTCCGCCACCGACTCCACCGGCGGCAGCAGGCCGGCGGCCAGATCGCCCAGCAGGTAACGGTGCAACGCCCGCTGATGCCCGGCCCCAATCAGCAGCAGCGCGCCGGCCGCCGGGTCCAGTGACGCCCGCATCCGCCCGGCCCGCTGTTCGGACCGCAGCAGCTCGGCCACCGGTTTCAGCGCCAGATGCGGGCCCACCTCGGCCTCGCGTTCGACCAGCAGCTCGCGGAGCCGGCGGTCGGACTGCAGGGCGCCGAGAATCGGCATGATCCGCAGGTAGAACCGCTCCAGGCCGCCGATGACCGCGGCCAGATCCACCTTCAGGTCGCCGCCGCGGCCGGGGCGGCCGAGCACCACCGTGGCGTCGGCGAAGACCGGCAGGTGCAGGTTGATGACGGCCTGCAGCAGGCCGAGGCGGTTGCCGAAGTGGTAGAAGATGCTCGACTCCACGACACCCGCCCGGCGGGCGATCTCCTTGGTCGACAGCGCCAGGCCCGCCTCGCCGAGGACCTGCTCGGTCGCCTTCAGCACCGCCTCGCGCACGCCGGTGGACGGGCGGCCGCGCCTGGGTTCCGTCATCGCTCCACTCCCGATTTATTGAGTAATCGCTCAGGAAAGAGTAGCTTTATTGAGTAATCACTCAGAAATTCCGACAGGAGACCTCGTGAGCATCGAAGCGCGCAAGGACACCGTCAGGCGTCTCTACAAGGCCCTAGAGCTCGGCGACGTCGACATCGCCGACGAACTGTTCACCTCCGACTTCATCACCACCGAAGGCGAGCACCAGCACATCGTCGGGCCCCAGGGCTTCAAGGAGGCCATCCGCGAGGTGCACGCCACGCACGCCGCGCCCAGGTTCGAGATCCTCGACATCCTCGGCGAGGGCGACCAGGTCGCCGTGCGCTGGCGCATGACCGCGACCCACAGCGGCGAACTGCTCGGCGTCCCCCCGACCGGCCGGGAGGTGTCCATGGAGGCGTTCGCGCTGTTCCGCTTCGCCGGCGAGCGCATCAGCGAACGCCACGCCGTCATCGACCGGCTCGGGCTGCTCAACCAGTTGCGCGCCGCCTGAGACCGAACCTGTCCGGCGGGAGCCGCGTATCCGGTCATGAGTGCTCCTGAAGGGATCGACCATGACAGGCTCCTGCAAAGCGCGAACCGCGATCGTCGCCCTGTGCCTGGCCGTCCTGGCCTGCGGCTGCGGCCGGGCAGCCGGGGCGCCCATCGCCTCCGGCGCCGGATACAACACCGCCGACCTGGCCTTCTCCCAGCAGATGATCCCCCACCACCTGCAGACCATCCAGGTGGCTCAGCTGGCCGAGAAGAAGTCCGGCGACGCCGGCGTCCGGCGCGTCGCGCGTGAGCTGATCAAGAAGGAGCGCGCCGACATCGAGCTCATGTCCTCCTGGCTGCGCTCCTGGGGTACGGCGGTGCCCTCCACCCCGCCGGCCGCCGGTCACGCCATGCCCGGCATGCTCTCCCCCGTCCAGATCACCGAGCTGAAGCGCCGCAGCGGCGCCGAGTTCGACACGTTGTGGGCGTCGTTGCTGGCCACGCACCTGGGCAGCGGGGTGCGGATGGCCGAGACCGTCACCGCGCGGGGCGAGCACGTGCCCACGACCGCGCTGGCCCGCTCCCTGATCCCCGACCAGCGCGCCCTGATCGCCGAACTCGGGGAGCGCGCCGGCAGGGGCTGATCAGCTCCCCGGCGGTGCGCCCGGAGCGGCAGCCGCGCGCCCCGGGGTCATCCCGGTGTGGCAGTGCCCGGGGCGGCCGTCTCTGCCGCCGGGTGTAGCCTCGCGCGCATCGTGCGGCCGATGCGCCGCCTCACGCCGCCGGGGACAGTGGTCGTATGACTCTTGACGTGGCGCTCCTGGGTCCGATGGAGGTACGGCTGGGCCCCGCGCCGATCCGGCTGACCACCGGCCGGCTGCGGACGCTGCTGGCCACGCTGGCGGTGTCGGCCGGTGACACGGTCACCTTCGAACGCCTGGCCCTGGCGTTGTGGGGTGAGGAACTGCCGGCCAACGCGCGGCGCAGCGTGCAGACCTACGTCGCCAGGCTGCGCCGCGTCGTCGGCCGGGCGGCGATCCGCACGATGCCCGACGGCTACCGGCTGGTGGCCGATCCCGAGCGGGTCGACGTGCTGCGCTTTCGCCGGCTGCTGTCCGAGGCGGCACGTGCGCGTGGCACGGCGGCCGAGCCGGCGCTGGTGGAGGAGGCGAACCGGCTGTGGCGGGGCCCGCCGTTCGAGGGCATCGACTCCGACTGGCTGGGCGCGAGCCTGACCCCGTACCTGCAGGAGCTGTATCTGAGCGCGGTGGAGCGGCGGATCGACCTGCGCCTGGCCGGGGGGCGGCACGGCGAGCTGGTCGCGGAGCTGCTCGACCTGGCCTCGCGGCATCCGCTGCGGGAGTCTCTGTGGGAGCGGCTGCTGGTCGTGCTCGACCGGTGCGGACGGCAGGCGGAGGCGCTGGCCCAGTACGAACGGCTGAGGCGGCGGCTGGCCGAGGAACTGGGCACCGATCCGGGCGCCGAGCTGCGCCGCCTCCACGCCCGCCTGCTGCGCGACGATCCGCCGGGGCCCGCGCGCGGACCGCGGGCGCTGGGGGTGTTCGCCGGCCGTACCACGACCCTGGACAGGACCGGCCGGCTGGTGGAGGACGAGGACGGGCAGGTGGCGGGGGTTTTAGTCCTGTCGGGGGCGGACGGCGGGGGCCGGACGTTCCTGGCTCTGGTCTGGTCGCCCGCCTGAGGGCGCGGCCAGCAGGCGCAGCGCCGTCGCGAACAGCTCCGGCGGGCAGTGCCCGGGGGCCAGGAGCGTGAGCAGCCGCATCCCGATGTCGAGAGATTTCAGGACGGCGTCCGCCTGCTCGTACGGCAGGTCGCCCAGCGCGCCGCCCTCGGGCGCCAGCGGATGGCGGCCCTGACCGCCGGGCGGGAACAGCAGGGCGACGAGCTCCTCGCGCACCTCCGGATGACGCGTGGCGTGGATCATGAGCTCGACGGTCACCTGCGCGAACGTGTCCTGCTCGCCCCCGCGCGCCCGCTCGGCCCAGTACCGGCCGTACTCCTCCCCCAGCTCGCCGGCGTCGCGCCCGGAGTGGAGCAGGTGGTCGGCCTGCGCCCGCGCCTCCTGTCCCAGGCGGTGGCGCATGACCGCGAGCAGCAGGTCCTCCTTGCCGTCGAAGTTGGAGTAGACGGCGCCCTTGGTCAGGCCGGCCGCGGCGGCGACCTCGTCGAGGGAACCGCCCTGGATGCCGCGTTCCGCGAACACCTTCTCCGCGGCCTCCAGCAGCCTGAGCCGGTTGCGCTCGCGCTGCTCCTGCCGGGTGAGCCGATCTGCCACCGCACCGATCCCTTCCCCGCTGTTGACATTCTCCAGAGTATACGAATACTGATCGGTATCCAGATACTCGTCGGTATTTGAAGGATCGGTCATGACCACTCGCCGTACCCTCCTGAAGTCCGCCGTCGTCGCCGGCCTGGCGGCGGCCACGTCACCGAAAACCCTCGACAGGGCGGACGAGCTGTTCGCCTCGGGCGAGTTCGCCGCCGCCGGCGCGCTCTACCGCAAGGTCCTCGGCGGCGATCCCGACCACGTGCACGCGCTCGCCCGGCACGCCTACATCACGCTCATGACCGGCCGCCTGCCACTGGCGAAACGCCTGCTCAAGCAGGTGCTGCGCCTCGACCCGGGAAACACGCGCGCGCTGGGCAACCTGGCCGACGCGCTGTGGCGCGCCGACCAGTTCGCGGAGCTGGCCGCGCTGCTGCCCTCGGTGAAGAAGGACGGCCCCACCGCCACGGCGGCGCAGCTGCGGAGCTTCGCCGGGCTGCGGCCGTACACGATCTCCGGTCCCGCGACGGCCAGGGTGCCGTTCGCGGCGGCCGACCCGCTGCCCATGATCGAGGCGTCGCTGAACGGCGCCCCGCCCGAACTGTTCTTCCTCGACACCGGCGCCCTGTTCGCCCTCAACCAGGACTACGCCGACCGGCTCGCCATCCCCACCTACGGCCACACCACCGGCCGGACCATGTACGGCGAGCACCAGGCCCACCAGGGCCGCGTCGACACCCTCGGCCTGCCCGGCGGCCTCACCCTCGGCAACGTCCCCGTGCACACGATCCCCGACGCCATCCGCCTGACCGCGCCCGACGGCCGGATCACCCAGGGCGCGATCGGCACGAGCGTCCTGGCGCGGTTCCTGCCCACCCTCGACTACCCGGGCCGGGCGCTCGTCCTGCGCCGGGACCGCCGCGCGGCCGTGCGCGCCCGGCACAGCGCGCCCCTGTGGTGGGTGGGCGACCACTACCTGCTCTCCCGCGGCACCGTGAACGACCTGGACCCGATGGTGTTCTTCGTCGACACCGGCGGCGGCGACATCGGGTTCACCGCGCCCCCCTCCACCTTCACCGCCGCCGGGATCGAGATCCCTCCCGGCGCGGGATTCCATCCGGTGACCGTGCGCGAGGTGACGCTCGGCTCGGCCGCGGGCCGCGACGTGTCCGGCCTGACCGGCGCGTTCCCCCCGTGGTTCGAGCACGGCTTCGGCTTCCGCATCGGCGGGCTGCCCACGCACCGGTTCTTCAAGCCGTACGCGATCACCTTCGACTTCCCGCGCGGGCGCATTCTCATGGAACCGGCTGTCCCCCCGGCGCCGGGCCGTTCGTCGTCAGAGGTACGGTGAACCGATCTGGAGGTCGCGATGCAATACGCCCTGGTGATCTATGCCGAGCCCGGCCTGGAGGAGACGGTGTCGGAGGCCGAGCGCGAGGCCATGTACGCCGAGTACTTCGCGCTGGGCGATGATCCGCGCTGCGTCGGCGGCGCCCAGCTGCAGCCGGTCGAGACGGCCACGACCGTACGCGTGTCGGAGGGCAGGACCCTGATGACCGACGGCCCGTTCGCCGACACCAAGGAGGTGCTCGGCGGCTTCTGCCTCGTCGAGGCGGCCAACCTGGACGAGGCGGTCGAGATGGCGGCGCGGATTCCGGCCGCCAGGCTCGGCGGTGTGGTCGAGGTCAGGCCGGTGGTGCGGCGCTGACCGCGCTGGAGGACGTCTTCCGTGACGAGTGGGGCCGGGTGCTGGCCTCGCTGGTCGGCTACCTCGGTGACTTCGACCGGGCCGAGGACGCCGCCCAGGAGGCGTTCGCGATCGCCGCGCGGCGCTGGCCCACGTCGGGCGTACCGGCGAATCCGGGTGCGTGGCTGGTGACGACGGCGCGCAACCGGGCGATCGACCGGATCCGCAGGGACCGCACGCTGGCCGGGAAGATCCACATGCTGCCGGTGCCGGAGGTCGTCATCGACGAGCTTGACGAAACGGTGATCAAGGACGAACGCCTGGAGCTGATCTTCACCTGCTGCCACCCGGCGCTGCCGCCGGAAGCTCAGGTGGCGCTCACGCTGCGCACGCTCGGCGGACTGCGGACGGGCGAGATCGCGCGCGCCTTCCTCGTGCCCGAGGAGACCATGAAGCGGCGGCTGTCGCGCGCCAAGGCCAAGATCAAGGCGACCGGCATCCCGTTCGCCGTGCCCGGCGCGGACCTGCTGGGCGAGCGGCTCGGCGCGGTGCTGGCCGTCCTCTACCTGATCTTCAACGAGGGCTACAGCGGCCGCGTCGACCTGGGCGCCGAGGCGATCCGGCTGGGGCGGGTGCTGGCCGTACTCATGCCGGAGGAGCCGGAGGCGCACGGCCTGCTGGCGCTGATGATGATCCACCACGCGCGGCGGCGCGCCCGCTTCTCCGGCGAGGACCTCGTACTGCTCGACGACCAGGACCGCTCGCTGTGGGACACGGGCCAGATCGCGGCCGGGCGCACGGTGCTCGACCGGGCGCTCATGCTGGGCGGGCGCGGACCGTACGTGGTCCAGGCCGTGATCGCCTCGCTGCAGACGCACCGGCGCATCGACTGGGCGCAGGTCGCCGGCCTGTACGGGCGGCTGGCCGAGCTCACCGGCTCGCCGGTCGTCGAGCTCAACCGCGCCGTGGCGCTCGCCCAGGCCGGCGACCCCGCCGAGGCGCTGCACGCCGTCGAGCGCCTGAACCTGGACGACTACCTCTACTTCCACTCCACCCGCGGCGAGCTGCTGCGGCGTCTCGGCCGCGCCGCCGAGGCCAGGCAGGCGTACGGCCGCGCCCTCGGCCTGGCCACCTCGACCGCCGAGCGGCGCTTCCTGACGGGGCGGCTCGAACAGCTCTGAGCCGGTGCGTCCCCCCGGCACCGGCCCGTTCGTCGCCCGGGTGTGAACGACCACAACCCGAGGAGAAACCACATGGCCGACACCGCCATCTTCGAGCGCATGTACGACGCCGTCCACAGCCGCGACGTGGAGGTCATCGCCAGGACCGCCGGCGAGGTCGTCCATCCGCAGGCGCGCTTCCACACGCCCGTCCCGACCGACGCGAACGCGGTCCAGGTGATCACGAACGCGTGGACGATGCTGCTGCGCGCGTTCCCCGACATCCGGGTCACCGTCGAGGACGTGGTCGCCGACGGCGACAAGGTCGTCTACCGGAACACGGTCACCGGGACCCACCTGGGCGAGTACCGGGGCATCGCGCCCACCGGCAACGCGATCACCTACGAGGAGATCTTCATCATCCGCTTCGCCGACGGCCTGATCGCCGAGATCTGGGGGGTCGCCGACGTCCACGCGCAGTTGCGGCAGCTCGGCGCCATCCCCGCCATCCCCGGCTGAGCCGCGACACCCGCCGCCGCGGGCCGGCCCGGCCGCCTGGGCAGGAGCCCGGTCGGCGCAGTGCGGAGGGCGGCCCTGCTCACTCCCTGTGCGCGGGCTCCTGGGTGGCCGGTCCGGCGGCCTTCGCGACGACGGCGAGGGTGATCGCGCCGAAGGCGATGAACATGATCGACATCACCTGGCTCCTGGCGTCGAACAGCAGCTCGAAGTCGGACCGCAGGCCGAGGCCAGGCCTCGCGGCGCGCATCGCCCGGCGCGCGGCGGCCTCGCCGTCGAAGGGGATCGGCAGGAAGGATCCCAGCAGGTGCACGGCCCCGGTGGTGATCGCGGACCATGCCCCCACGGCTGTGGCGCGGGACGGGACGCGGCCGGGCGCGGTGTTCATCCGGTGCTCCCGGAGAGATCGGCGCTCCTCGCCGGGCGCCATCCGCGCGCGATGGAGCGGATCATCAGCGGGTAGACCACCTGGTGGCGGATCGGGGCGATGCCCGCCATGTACGCCCGTCCGAGCAGGCCGTGGGGTTTGACCAGGGTGGCCCACCGGCCCCGGTAGACGCCGGAGCCGTCGGCAACCCAGCCCAGGTGGGCGATCGCGTCCACGCCGCTGGTGGTGGCGTGGGCGGCCCATTCGGTGTCGGTGCGGTACAGGCAGGCGAACGGGCCGAAGTCCGGCCCCGGCCGGCCGCGCAGGTCGCCGGGGATCGGCTCGCCGCGCCAGGGCGCCCGGGCGCCGGCGGCGGGCGGGTTGAGGCCGAGCGGCGCGCCGAGGCGCAGGCGGATCGCCAGCAGGGCGCGCACGATCGGGTTGCCGGGGCCGGCGGTGAACTGTTCCACCAGCCGGGGGAAGTCGTCCGCGCCGCCGGGGGTCGGCAGCGACCACACGTCCTCCACCCGGTAGTCCGGCGCGATCGTGTGGATGCGCCACGGGCGCGAGGTGTGCTCGATGACGGGGAGCCTGCTGGACATAGCCCTGTCTCCTCCGAGTCAGTTATACAGTTGTGTATAAGTCGAAGCTAGACCGGTTATACAGTCCTGCACAACCGATGCGGGCGGTGAGGTGGGCCACATGATGGGCACGTTGCGCACGCCCCGGGAGAAATGGGTCGAGCAGGGCCTGCGGGCGCTGGCCTCAGGCGGCGTGGACGCCGTGCGGGTGGACGTCCTGGCCAAAGAGCTGGGAGTGACCAGAGGCGGGTTCTACGGGTACTTCGCCGGCCGCGGCGCCCTGCTGACGGAGATGCTGGACGCCTGGGAGCGGGAGGCCACCGACGACGTCCTCGACCGGATCGAACAGGAGGGCGGCGACGTCGCGGACAAGGCCCGGCTGGCCGGGCGGCTCACCTTCTCCGACCGCCTGCTCCCCATCGACCTGGCCGTGCGCGACTGGGCCCGCCGCGACGACGATGTCGCCCAGCGCCTGCGCCGCGTGGACAACAAACGCATGCAACTCCTGCGCGAGGCCATCGGCACCGTCTGCGCCGACCCCCACGAAGTCGAGGCTCGCGCCCTGCTGGCCTTCTGCGGAGCCATCGGCAGCCACTTCCTGGCCGCCGACCATCCCGGCCAGACACGCGCCGAGGTCATCGCCCGCGCCGGCGACATCATCCTCAACCGCCCACCGGCCTGAAACCGCTCCAGGAGCTCACCCCGTGATCACGGACGGCGCATCGCGGGCCCCTACGACTTCACGCTGCCGGCGACCGCCGCCACGATCGCCGTCAGGGCGCAGAACATGGTCGCCAGCCCTGCGGCGATGCCGTTGACCTTGTCGAAACCGAACAGGAACGCGAACTGAGCACCGAACGGCGTGCCATGCAGAAGCGGCGCCAGCACGAGGTTCGCCACGACGTAAAGCCCGCACAGCCCGCACAGCGTCCACACGCCGGGAATCCTGCGGGCGAACGTGAACGCCGCCGCGACCACCAGCGCCCCGGCGCCGATGACGCCGGCGATCACGTTCTGCAACACCAGGCTGGACCAGTCATCATGCCTGATGGCGTAGAGGGCGTCGTTGAGCGCGAACCAGACGAGCATCGCGGTGGCGACCAGCGCCAGGATGCCGGCGATCACCGCCGCCGCGGCATTCGCCCTCGGCCTGGGCGGCGCCGCCCACGGGCTCGGCCCGCCACCCCACGGCGCGGGCCCGCCCTGACCATACTGAGAAAACCCTGGCTGCGATGGATCCGGCTGCATCCGCACTCCTCGCGCGTTCCGGCGACACGAACCTGCCGCCCATCATGGTCCGCGATCATCGTAGCGAAGGGCGGGCCGCACCCCGGCGGCCCACAAGTCAGATCCAGCCCGCCCCGCGCAGGACGTCCTCGGCGATGTCGGCCACGGAGCGGTCGTCAGTCGCGACCACGAAGTCGGCGGCGTCGCTCCTGGCCAGGGTCTCGGCGAGTTCGACCGCCCGGCGCGACAACGCCTCCCGCGCGGCCCCGGCCTCCCGCCGCGCCACCCTGCCGCGCAACGTCGGCGCGCCGGCCGCCAGCCGGCACACCACGATCTCGGCATCCGGTACGGCGGCGCGGTAGCCCTCCAGTTCGGCGCGCGACTCCACCACCCGGGCCACGACCAGTCGCTCGACCCCGGCCGCCGCGTAGTTCCGCCAGACAGAGGCCAGGTTGCGCAGGGCCATCCGGTCGTTGAACGGGTCGCCATCGCCGAACGGCCAGCACAAACCGAGGTTGTCCAGGTCGACGACCGCGTGCGAGACGTCCCGGGCGAGCAGCTGATCGAAGATCTCCCCCGCCACCGACGTCTTGCCCACACCCACCGGGCCACTGATGATCAACATGGGAACGGTCATCCAACGATCATGCCGCGCGAAGCCGCGTCCCGGCGACCAGGCGGACAGCGCCGCCTCACGCCAGCAGGTCACGACGGGCGAACCCGGCCCCGCCCGCGACCACGAGCACCACCGCGGCCAGGGCGAACGCGGCCGGCGCCACGAATCCGGACGAGAGGGACGGGTGGACGTAGCCGAACGGGGTGAGCAGGAACGCCGTGTCCCCGATCGTCCCCGCCTCCCACAACGCCACACCACCACCCGACACCACCACCGCCGCCCAGCCGACGGGGACGGCGGCGCGCGGGCGCAACCCGTAGGCGGCGATCGTGACACCCGCGATCGCCCAGGCGGCGGGCACGAAGAGCAGGGCGGCGCCCACCTGGGCCAGGATCGGCGCGAAGCCGCCCGTGCCCAGCGCGTTGCCGGCGCCCGTGCCGAGGCCCACGGCCAGCAGCATGGCGACCGGCGCGGCCAGGGACAGCGCCGTGTGCCCGCCCAGCCAGCGCGTCCGGGTGGTCGGCGTGGCCAGCAGCGGCGCGGCACGGCCCCGGCTCTCCTCCGTGTACGGCCGAAGCGTCCCGGCCACCGTCAGGCACGCCACCACCATGCAGAAGACATACGTGAAGATCGCCAGCAGGGTGTGCCCGGTCAACGTGGCCAGCTCGAACGAGGCCGACACCCAGCCCACGCCGGCGCCGGCCGTACCCAGAGCGAACGTCCAGCCGGCCACCTGCCCGCCACGCAGCCGCCACACCAGCGCGAGCGGGCTGCCCAGCCGCCCCCGCGCGGGACCGTCGCCGCCCGCGCGATCGGGAAGCACCCCGGCGCCCAGATCCCGGCGGGCCGACAGCCCGTAGGCGGCCAGAGTGAACACGGCCGCGAACGCCAGCGGCACCAGCGGCACCCACCACCGCTCCGCGCCGTACGCGCGGGCCAGGCGCGGCCACCCCGCCGGGAAGATCCCGATCCAGCTCTCCGGCACCACCACACCCGGCACGAGCCCCGCCACCAGCGCACCCACGGCAGCGCCGCGCGCGGCCGGCGCGCTGCGGCAGACCTGCGCCGCGAGCAGCCCGCAGGCGGCGAACGCCATGCCGCCCGCCCCCACCGTCAGCGCGAACAGCAGCGTGCCACCGGGCGGATAGCCGAACCCGAGCATCAGCGCGACGGCCGGCAGCGCCGCGACGACGAGGTTGACGACGGCGACCAGGACCGTGACGGCGGTGACGACGGCGTGCCTGCCCACCGGACGGGCGGCCACCAGCTCCCCGCGACCCGAATCCTCCTCGGCCCGCGTGTGCCGGACCGCGAACAGCAGCCCGCCCAGCCCGGTGATGAGCAGGCTCTGCACACCCGACCGCCAGGCGACCAGAGACTCGATGGAGGTGCCGTGAACGGGCCCCAGCAAAGCCCTGGTGATCGGATTACCGGCGCTCATCCCGGCGAAGGCCACCCTGGTCTCCTCGGTGGGCAGCAGCGCAGCCAGCGAGTAGGCGTTGAACAGCGGCAGCGCGACGGCCACCCCGATCCACAACGCGATCAGGCCACGGTCGCGCCGGGCGGCGAACCGCACCAGAACCCAGGCCCCGGCCCTCACCGCGCCGCCGCCTCGGGCAGTTGCCGGTAGTGCCGCAGGAACAGCTCCTCCAGCGTCGCGGGCCGCGCCGTCACGTCCACCAGCCCGAACGCGGCCAGGCGCACCAGCACCTCGCCCGCCTGCCCGCCGTCCACGCGGAAGCGCACCAGCGTGCCCCCGTCGATCTCCAGGTCGTGGACACCCTCCAGCCGCTCCAGGGGCCGCTCCAGCCGGGCGGTGACCGACGTCCACGTGAAGTGGCGCAACTCGGCCAGGGTGCCCGACTCGACCAGGCGTCCCCGCCTGACGATGCTCACCCGGTCGCACAGCGCCTCGACCTCGGCCAGGACGTGGCTGGACAGCAAGATCGTGGTGCCCTCCTCGCGCCGCCGCTCCAGGCACCGGCGGAACTCGGCCTCCATCAGCGGGTCGAGCCCTGAGGTGGGCTCATCCAGCACGAGCAGCTCGACGCGCGCCGCCAGCGCGGCGATCAGCGCGACCTTCTGCCGGTTGCCCTTGGAGTAGCCGCGGACCTTCTTGCCCGGATCCAGCGCGAACCGCTCGACCAGCTCGGCTCGGCGGCCCTCGTCGAGGCGGCCGTGCAGCCGTCCCAGCAGGTCGATCGTCTCGCCGCCGGTCAGCTCCTCCCACAGGACGACGTCGCCGGGCACGTACGCCAGGCGCCGGTGCAGGCGTACGGCGTCGCGCCACGGATGCCCGTCCAGCAGCCTGACCTGTCCGGCGTCGGCCCGCAGCATGCCCAGAAGCACCCGCAGCGTGGTCGTCTTCCCCGCCCCGTTGGGACCGAGGAAGCCGTGGATCTCCCCCGCCTCCACCCGCAGGTCGAGCCCGTCCAGCGCCCTGACCCGCCCGTACGACTTGACGAGCCCCGAGACCGAGATCGCAGCGTCCATGCCCGGCACGCTACGGCAAAACTTGCAGACCTGTAAATATGCAGTCGATGTAATATTCTGTCGCCATGGCCTCCTTGCGCGAACGAAAGAAGCTGCAGACCCGGCAGGCCCTCATGGACGCCGCCGCCCGGTTGTTCGACGAGCGCGGATACGAGGCCACGACCGTCGACCAGATCGCCGCGGCCGCCGGGGTCTCCACCCGCACGTTCTTCTCCTACTTCCGGCACAAGGCCGACGTCCTGTACGCCAACAGCGCCGACTGCCTGGAGGCCGGCGTGATCGCGCTCGGCACCCGGCGGCCCGGCGAGCCGCCGGCCGACCTGCTCGCCCGAGCCTTCGACGCGATGCTCGCCGAGAGCTGGGAGATGGGCCTGGTCGCCGGGCTCGTCGGCGAGGCGGTCAAACTGCCCGTCTTCTCCCCGCAGGCCGCCATCGACCGCTCGAACAACCGCGTGGAACGCCTGGCCACCGCACTCGCCGCCGCCTGCGGGCTCGACCGCGTGACCGCGTACGCGATGGTGGGCGCCGCACTCGGCGCCGTCAGCACGACGGCCGCGGCCGCCATGTCCGAAGGCAGAACCGACGACGAAACCATGATCGAGACGGCCCGCGCCTGTCGCCGGGCGCTTGTCGGCTTCGTCCGGGAGTAGTGAAGCCCACCCAGCGCCTTTACAAAGTAGATTTCTAGGTTTTCGACAAATGTCGTATCGCGGGCGTCCGCCGCCATAGGTTCGTCAGTGGATCCAGCCGGGTCCTGCGGGCAGGCTGACGGCATGAACGCGGACGTGGTGGTCATCGGCGCCGGTGTGATCGGGGCGTCGATCGCGCACGAGCTGGCGGGCTCCGGCCTGAACGTGCTGGTCATCGACAAGGGCGGCGGCGCGGGCCAGGGCTCGACCGGGGCCTCCAGCGCGGTGGTCAGATTCACCTTCTTCACCTGGGAAGGCGTCGCGCTGGCCTGGGAGGCCAAGCACTGCTGGGAGTCCTGGCGCGACCACCTCGGCGCGCCGCCGGACGAGCCCCTCTCCCGCTACCACCGCACGGGCCTGGTCATGCTGGACGTGCGGGCCGCTCCCCGCGCGCGGATCCTGCCGTTGTTCGACCGGGCCGGCGTGCCGTACGAGGAGTGGGATCCCGACACGCTCGCCGCCCGCGTCCCCGGCATCGACACCGGCCGGCACTGGCCGCCCGCGCGGCTCGACGACGAGCGCTTCTGGAGCGAGCCCGACGGCCGGCTCGGCGCGGTGTTCACCCCGGACGCGGGCTACGTCGACGACCCGCAGCTCGCCGCCGCCGGCCTGGCCGCCGCCGCGAGCCGCCGCGGCGCCTCCTTCCGCTACCGGCAGCAGGTGGTGGAGGTCACCCGCTCACGCGGGCGGGTCTCCGGTGTACGGCTGGCCGACGGAACCCTGCTCGCCGCCCCGATCGTGGTCAACGCGGCCGGTCCCTGGTCGGCGGCGCTCAACCGGCTGGCCGGTGTGACATCCGTGCGGACGCGTCCCCTGCGCCAGGAGGTCCACCACGTGGCCGCCGCTCCACCGGGCTTCGGGCCCATCGTCGCCGACCTGGACCTCGGCGTCTACCTGCGCGGCGAGCCGGGCGGCGGACTGCTCGTCGGCGGCACCGAACCGGCCTGCGACCCGCTCGACTGGCTGGACGACCCGGATCAGGCGGCCATGGCGCCGACGGCGTCGTCGTTCGAGACGCAGGTCACCAGGGCCGCGCGCCGCTTTCCCGCACTCACCGTGCCCGCCCGGGCCAAGGGAGTGGTCGGCGTCTACGACGTGACCGACGACTGGACGCCCGTCTACGACAGGACCGAGCTGCCCGGGTTCTACGTGGCGATGGGCACCAGCGGCAACCAGTTCAAGAACGCCCCGGTCGTCGGCCGGATCATGACCGCCCTGATCGAGGCGGTCGAAGGCGGCAGGGACCACGACCGCGAGCCCCTGGACTATCTCGCCCCGCACACCGGGCACCGCATCGCCCTGGCGGCCTTCTCCAGGAAACGGCCCGTCAACACCGTCGGCACCGGCACCGTCATGGGCTAGCCCGGTTCACGCACCACCGACAGACAGGAGTTCTTCGTGACACCCATCGACGTGCGCGGCAGCGCCACCTGGAACCTGGTCGAGGAGCACTTCCGCAGGCTGAACGACCCGGTGCTGGGACGGCCGCACCAGGTGCTGGAGCCGTCCTGCTCCGCCGACGGGTCGCGGATCGCCGTGACCGGCCTGGTGTACGACGAGCTGGCGGGCCTCCCCCGGCAGGCCTGCTACCTGGTCGACGGTACGGAACTGCGGCCGCTGACCGGTTCGTCCGGCTCCTCCAGGCAGCCGTGCTTCTCCCCCGGCGGCGCGACGGTGGCGTTCCTGTCGGATCGCGCGGAGGCGGGCAGGTTCCAGCTGTACCTGTTGCGCGAGGGCCACCTGGGTGAGGCGGAGGCGACCCCGGCCGTGCCCGGGACGGTCGAGTACTGCTCCTGGTCGCCCGACGGCACCCGGGTGCTGCTCGGGGTGGCCGGGCTCGGCGCCGATCTGGCCGGCGGCCAGGGGAGCGGCACGACGTACAAGCCGAAGGAGGAGCTGCCGGACTGGCACCCGCACGTCGAGGTCGGCGCGACGGAGGAGGCGTGGCGCTCGCTGTGGGTCCACGACCTCGCGGCGGGCACGACCACCCGGCTGTCGCCGGACGGCGTCAACGTCTGGGAGGCGGCCTGGTCAGGACCGGACGCCGTCCTCGCGGTCACCAGCGCCGCTCCGGACGAGAGCGCCTGGTACACGGCCGTGCTCTCCCGCCTGGGCCTGGACGGGACGGTCACCGAACGTGCCCGCTCCGGCGTGCAGTTCGGCTGGCCCGCCGCCTCGCCCTCCGGGGAACGGCTGGCGGTGGTCGAGGCGGTGTGCAGCGACCGCTGGGTCGTCGCGGGCGACCTGCTGGTGGGCTCAGGTGACGCGGCCCTGGAGCGGGTCGACGCCGGCGGGGTGGACGTCACCGCGACCCAGTGGTTCGACGCCGATCGTCTGGGATTCGTGGGGGTACGCGGCCTGGAGACCGTGGCCGCCGTGTACGACGCGGTGGCCGGGAAGACGACCGAGCTGTGGTCGAGCACGGACACCAGCTGCGGCACGCGCTACCCGGAGGCGGCCTGGACCGCCGACGGCCGCGCGGTGATCGTCGAGGAGGGCTACGCGCTTCCGCAACGCGTCGTGGTGCTGGGCGAGGACCGGGCCGAGCCGGCCGCGATCTCGCACTCCGGCACCGACCACCAGCTGTCGATCGCGGGCAGGGCCGAGACGGTCACCTGGTCGGCGCCGGACGGTCTCACGCTGGAGGGGATCCTGTGCGTCCCCGGCGGCGAGGGGCCCTTCCCGCTGGTGGTGAACATCCACGGCGGCCCGGTGTGGGGCTTCCGCAACCTGTGGTCGATGCTCTACCCCTGGACTCCGCTGCTGGTATCCCAGGGGTACGCCGTCCTCAATCCCAACCCGCGGGGCAGCTCGGGCCGTGGCCAGGACTTCGCCCGGCTGGTGTTCGGGGAGATGGGCGGCGACGACACGGCGGACTTCACCTCGGCGGTCGACGCGCTGGTCGAGCGCGGGATCGCCGACCCGGCCAGAGTCGGCGTCATCGGCGGCTCGTACGGCGGCTACATGTCCTCCTGGCTGGTCACCCAGGACCGGCGCTGGGCCGCCGCCGTGCCGTTCGCACCCGTGACGAACTGGTACAGCCAGCACTTCACCAGCAACATCCCCTTCTTCGACGCGCTGTTCCTCGACGGGAATCCGGAGGTGCCCGGGGACAAGTTCCACACCAGGAGCCCGGTCGCGCATGCCAGCAAGGTGCGCACCCCCTGCCTGAACGTGGCCGGCGCCCTGGACCGGTGCACTCCCCCGACGCAGGCCAGGGAGTTCCACCAGGCGTTGCTGGAGCACGGGGTCGAGTCGCAGCTCGCGATCTACCCGGGCGAGGGGCACGGTGTCCGCGCCTTCCCCGCGGTGATCGACTTCTGCACCCGGGTCGTGGACTGGTTCCAGAGGCACATGCCGGCCACCCGCGGCTGATCAGGGCGCGGCGTGCGGGTTCGGGCTGACCAGCGCGTCCGGCACCCGCTCGCGGGCCACGGCGGCGTGCACCCGGCAGGCCGGCTCGGACCCTCCCATGCCGGGCAGCTCGACCAGCATCTGGTGCAGGCCGCCGGGGTCGCAGGGCCGGCCGGCGTCGAGCTCGTCGGCCCATTTCTCGGTGGCGCCGCCCCGCAGCAGCTCGCACACCGTGCTGAAGCGGGTGGCGTGGTCGGCGGAGGACCGGGCGTCGCGCAGCGCGTCGCCCAGGCTGTCCAGGTGCCGGCGGGCGGCCGGGTGGAGCAGGCGGTCCTTGTCGGCCGCCAGGTCGGCGACCTCGCGCCGCAGCTCCGCCACCGCCTCCAGCAGCTCCATCAGGTACAGGCCCGCCTCGCCCTCACGCTCGATGAGCTCGTAGGCGTCCGCGCGGCGCTGGCACGGATCGGCCGCGCGGGCGACGGGCCCGATCTCGCCTGGGGTGGCGAGCTTGCGCGACTGCAGCATCAGCACCGGCGTGAACAGCAGCGGCTCCTGCCCCTCGGCGTCCGGTTCGCCGGTGGCGATGCGGTCGCCGGGGCCCGCGAGCTCGCCCGCCTCGTTGAGCGGCAGGTGGTCGATCCTGGCCACCACGGCCCAGTCGCGGGGTTCGCGCGGGTCGTGACCGGGCTCGATCTCGTCCACGTCGAGCATGACCGGCGTGCCGTCCGAGCAGCCGTCGGCGATGGCGGCCAGTTCGCCGGTGGTGGCGATGATGCGGCGCCGGCCGTACTCCATGCGGACTCTCCTCTTTCCCGGCGAGGCGGGCTGGTCGGACGACGGCCAGCGTAGCGTGGGAAGGCCCCTCACCAGGTGTCTGTCACGCTCAACGGCGCAGGTGCCGGAACGCGGCCCTGAGTTCGGAGACCAGGAGGCCGGGCTGTTCCAGGCCGGGGAAGTGGCCGCCGCGGTCCAGTTCGTTCCAGGACCGCAGGTCGTGGTAGCGGCGCTCGGCCCAGCGGCGGGCGGTCGGCCACGGCTCGGCCGGGAACAGTGAGCAGGCGGTGGGCACCGTCACCGGCTGGGCGTTCTCCGCCTCGGCGCTGCGGGGCACCCATCGCATCGTCTCCCAGTACCAGCGGGAGCTGGAGGCGCCGGTCCCGGTCAGCCAGTACAGGGCGATGGTGTCCGCCTGCTGCGACAGGCTGACGCCGCCGCCGTGCTCCGGGCGGGGGTCGGAGTAGGCGGCGAACTTCTCGCCGAGCCACGCGGCCAGGCCGGCGGGCGAGTCCAGCAGGGAGTAGCCGAGGGTCTGGGGGCGGCTGGCCATGATCATCGCGAAGCCGTAGCCGTCGGCCAGATGCGTGTCGCGGCGTTCCAGCATGCGCCGCTCTGCCGGGTCCGGGGCGATCCGGTCCTCCGGCAGGGGCGAGGCGAGGGGCATGGTCAGGTGCAGGCCGGTGACGCGTTCGGGGGCCAGGCGCGCGAGTTCGGTGCTGACGAACGCGCCCCAGTCTCCGCCGTGCGCGCCGAACCGCTCGTAGCCGAGCGCGCTCATCAGGTCGGCCCACGCCCGCGCGGTACGCCCGGGGTGCCAGCCGGGTTCGCGAGGACGGTCGCTGAACCCGAACCCCGGCAGCGCCGGGACGACCACGTGGAAGGCGTCGCTCGCCGAGCCGCCGTGGGCGACGGGGTCGCTGAGCGGACCCAGGACGTTCTCGAACTCCAGGACCGAGCCCGGCCAGCCGTGGGTCAGCAGCAGGGGGACCGCGCCGGGCTCGGGTGAACGCACGTGCCAGAACGCGATGCGCAGGCCGTCGAGGCGTACGCGGTAGTGCGGGATCGCGTTCCACCGGTCCTCCACCGCCCGCCAGTCGTGCCGGCGCCAGGTGCCGAGCAGCGTTCTCAGCCGGTCGAGCTCAAGGCCCTGCGTGGCGTCCGGCACGGTTTCCGGCTCGGGCAGCCGTACCTCGTCGAGGCGGGTGCGCAGGCTCGCCAGGTCGCGGTCGGGGACGCGGATGGGGTAGGGCTCGATGTCAGGCATGAACGAAACCCTAGGAACGGCCCACCCCGGGTGACCATGCCGGAGATTGCCGGAAAAACCATCAGGAATTGCGATACGCGGACGGCCGCGTGCCCGTATGCCGCAGGAAGGCCGCCGACAGGGCGCCGGGGCCGGAGAAACCGCACAACGGCGCGATCTCGGCGACCGTGAGACCGCTCTCCCGCAGCAGGTGCCGCGCCTTCTCGATCCGCAGGCGGGCCAGGTAGCGGTGCGGCGTCTCCCCCGTCGCCGCGCGGAACACGCGGACCAGGTGGAAGACGCTGAGGTACACCTCGTCCGCGATGTCGGCCAGCGTGAGGGGCTCGGCGAGCCGGTCGCGCATGAGGGCGATCGCCGCGCGGACGCGGGTGTCCTCCCGGGCCGGGGGCCTCTCGGGCGCCCGGGAGTGGCGGGTGAGCAGGTGGACGGTGAGGAAGGCGGCCGCGGACTCGGCGTACAGGTCGCCGATCTCGCCGGCGGCGCCGACGGCGCGTACGGCCTCCTCGATCAGCGGATCCCCCGCGGCCACGGAGGCCGCCATGCTCGGGTAGTCCGGCGGGCGGCCGCCCAGCTGCTCGGCGGTGCGTTCGACGGTGCCGCGCGGGATGTGGACCTGCACGCTGCGCAGCGGCCCGTCCCCTCGGTAGCGGCGGCGGAGGGGCTGGTCCGGTACGCCCAGCTCGAGCCGCCCAGGCGTCCAGGTGCGGCGGCTCCAGCGCCCGCCGGTCCGCGTCTCCATGGCGGCCCGGCCGCCCACGGGCAGGATCAGGTGCAGGTCGGCGGCGGCCGGCAACTCCATGTCCTCGACCACGGGGACGTGCTCGAACCTCTGCACGAGCAGCGAGCGCCAGCCGGCGTTCTCCCAGCTGCAATGGGTCCGCCGGACATAGTGATCCATCTCGAATCCGGCATAGGGCTGGAGGTCGAAGTGATCGGAGTTGAACACCATACGGCCGAGGCTAGCCGGGCTTGCGCATCCATCGCCCGCATGCGTACAGTGTTCGCATCAAGGAACGCGGTACGCACCTGCGGAGGATGAACCATGGATCTCGCACATTGGCAGACCCGGCTCGACGAGCTGCGCGCCCGCCACCACGTGCCGGGCGCGAGCCTGGCCGTGGTGACCGGCGGGGAGGTTCACGAGCTGGCCTCGGGGGTGCTGCACCGGGGCACCGGGGTCGAGGTCACGACCGGCTCGGTGTTCCAGCTGGGATCGGTCGCCAAGATCTACACGGCCACGCTGGTGATGCACCTGGTCGACTCCGGCGAGCTCGGCCTCGACGCCCGGGTCGCCGACGTGCTGCCCGGATTCGCCGTCGCCGACGCGGAGGCCACCAAGACGATCACCGTCAGGCAGCTGCTCACCCACACCAGCGGGCTCAGTGGCGACTTCCACCTCGACACCGGCCGCGGCGACGACTGCGTCGCCCGCTACGTCGAGGCCTGCAAGGACCTGAGCCTGGACTGCCCCACCGGCACCGCGCTGTCCTACAGCGGCAGCGGCTACATCATCCTGGGCCGCATCGTCGAGGTGATCACCGGCCAGACCTGGGACCAGGCGCTGAAGGACCGCGTCCTGACCCCGCTCGGCCTCGATCAGACGATGACGCTGCCCGAGGAGGCGCTGCGCTTCCGCGTGGCCATGAGCCACCTCGGCGGCGCCGGCGCCTACCCCGAGCCCGCCCCTGTGTGGGACTTCCAGTCCCGCGCCGCCGCCCCGGCCGCCCGCGTTCTGGCCACCGCGGGCGATCTCGCCCGGTTCGCCCAGGCGCACCTGAACGGCGGCGCCGGCGTCATCTCCCCCGAGACGGCGGCGGCGATGCGGCGCCGCGAGGCCGGCAGCCCGGACAAGTGGACGCTCAGCGCCGACGCCTGGGGCCTCGGCTGGACGCTGTACGACTGGAACGGCGTCCCCGGCTACGGCCACGACGGCTCGGCCGTGGGCCAGTTCGCCTACCTGCGCATTGTGCCGGGAGCGGGCGTGGCGATCGCGCTGCTGACCAACGGCGGCGCCACCCGCCAGTTGTACGCCGACCTGTTCGGCGAACTGCTGTCCGAGCTGGCCGGTGTGCGCATGCCCGAGCCGTTCGGCCCGGCCGCCGAGCCGCCCGCGGTCGACTGGGCCTCGCTGACCGGCACCTACCGCCGCGAGGGCGCGGCCCTGACCGTGACCGAGGGACGGCTGCTGTATGAGTTCGTCGACGGCATGGAGGGCATCTCCCCGCCCCTGGACGTCGAGCTCGCACCCGTCACCCCGACCGTGTTCGCGGGCGCCGGCGCCGGCCCCTCGTTCAACGACGCCTACATGCCCGTCGTGTTCTCCACGCTGACCGACGGCACCCCCTGCGTGTTCGTCGGGATGCGCGCCACCCCCAAGATCGCCTGATCAGGGCCGCTCGTAGACGACGCGTCCCCCGGTCATGGTCAGCGCGACCGGGGACTCGGCCAGTTCGTCCGCGGGCGCGGTGACCGGGTCGAGCGCGAGCGCGGTGAGGTCGGCCAGGAACCCGGGGGCGATCCGGCCGGAGACCGACTCGGTCGAGGAGGCCAGCGCCGCGTGCGAGGTGCAGCCCTCCAGCGCCATCAGGCCGCTCAGCCCATGGCCGGTGGCCGCGCCGCGCGGCTCCAGCGCGGCGGCCAGGATCTGGCGGGCGTCGTAGGGGGCGATCGGCCAGTCGGAGCCCAGCGCGAGGGTGGCGCCGGCCTCGCGCAGGTCGCGGCAGCGCCAGGCGCGCGCGGCCCGCTCGTCACCCAGGCGCTTGGACCACTCGTCGGTGTGGTCGGCGCGCGTGTAGGCGGTGTGCGGGGGCTGCATCGAGGCCGCCACGCCCAGCCTGGCGAACCGGCCGACCTGGTCGTCGGCCAGCGTCTCGATGTGCTCGACGCGGTGGCGCGGGCCGCCCGCCCCCAGCCCTTCGATCGTGTCGAGGACATGGCGCACGGCCGCGTCGCCGATCGCGTGCGTCGCGGTGGGCACACCCACCTGATGCAGCGTCCGTACGGCATGCCGGTAGTCGGCCGGATGGAGCCAGAACGCCTCGGTGCCCTCACCGTGGCAGTCGGCGTGTTCGAGCCAGGCGGTGCCACCCTCGACGGTGCCGTCCATGAACAGCTTCACCCCGCCGACCCGCCAGGTGCGGCCGTGCTTCTGCTGCACGCCGATCAGGCCGGCGAACTCGTCGGGGCCGTCGCCGGGCATGCACCACGGGGCCAGGCGGAGCCGTACCGGGAGGTCGTGTCTGTCCTCGACGGCGGCGAGCAGGTCGAGGTCGTCGGCGCCCACGTCCATGACGTGGGCGCCGGTCAGGCCGGTCGCGGCCATGCCGGACAGGAGTTCGAGCAGGCGTTCCGCCCGTACGGCCGGCGGTGTGGCGGGCAGCAGCGGCTTCATCAGATCCATCGCGGCGTGTTCCACGAGGTGGCCGGTCGGGCGGCCGCCGGAGTCGCAGACGACGGCGGCGCGCTGGGCGAACGCGCGCGGCCCTTCGATGCCCGCCAGCTCCAGCGCGGCCCTGCTGACCAGGACGGAGTGCGCGTCGTAGAGCCGCAGGTGCGCGGGCGCGCCGGACACCGCCTCCTCGATCAGGTCGTGGTGGAGCGCCCGGCCGCCGAACACGTTGTGGTCGAGCCCGTAGGCGAGCACCCACCCGTCCACCCGCGGCGCGGCGCGGAGGACGGCGCGCAGGCCGCCGAGGTCGGTGACCGCGGACAGGTCGGTGCCGGTGGCCAGGTCCAGGCCCCACAGCGGGTGGGCGTGCGCGTCGGTCAGGCCGGGCACGAGGGTCGCTCCCGCCAGGTCCACGACGCGGGTGCCGTTCCCCTGCCAATCACGCGCGTCGGTGTCGTCGCCGACGGCGGCGATCAGGCCGCCCTTGACGGCGAGCGCGGTGGCGCGCGGCCGAGCCGGGTCGAGGGTACGGACGCGGGCGCCGATCAGGACGAGGTCGGCTGTGGGCACGGTTCACTCCCGAAGTTCTGGTAGACCTCCGCGCGGTGCCTTCTGAGCCAGAGCGCCAGCCCTGTTCCGATGGCGAAGACCGCGGGGATGAGGGTGAGGATGACCGTGTTCACCGCGACGGCGCCGCCGGTGAACAGGGAGATCTTGGTGACGATCAGGCCGAGCGCCCCTGCGAGCAGCACCGCGGCGGCGACGGGCGCGACGAGCGTGCGCACGACACCCTCCCCCCGCCGGTCCCTGCCGAAGTAGAACGGCACGGCGATGGCCGCCAGCAGCATCAACGCCACCAGGCTCATCATGCCGAGCGTGTTCACCCAGAGCAGCAGATGCGTGTACGGGTCGGCGCCGGCCAGCCAGAAGGCGAGCACGACGACCAGGCCGAGCGCGGTCTGCGCGATGCCCGCGACGTACGGGGACTGGTGGCGGGGGTGGATCCGGCCGAGCGAGGACGGGAGCACCCGCTCCTCGGCCAGCGACAGCGTGTAGCGGTTGATCGCGTTGTGGAAGGCCAGCAGCGAGGCGAAGATGCTGGTCACGATCAGGATGTGCATGAGGTCGGCGGCCCAGCCGCCCACGTACGCGGTGATCGCGCCGAAGAAGAGCCCGGCGGGGTCGTCCGCGGCGGCCTTCACGATGGCGGCGCCGCCGAAGGCCTGGATCACGATCCAGACGATGAACGCGTAGAAGACGCCGAGGAAGGCCAGCGCGACATAGGTGGCGCGCGGGATGGTGTGGCCGGGGTCGCGGGCCTCGCGCCGGTAGATCACGGTCGACTCGAACCCGGTGAACGCGCCGAACGCGAACGCCAGGACGGCGATCATGCCCGGCGCCGTCACGTTGACCGGGGCGAAGGAGTCCAGGCTCAGCGTGCCCTTCAGCAGCACCCCGCCGGCCAGGAGCAGCAGGATCGCGGTCTCGGCGACGAGCAGGACGCCCAGGACCTTGGCGCCGAAGGTGATCGAGCGGTAGCCGCCGTAGTAGGTGATCAGCAGCCCGGCCACGGCGATGACGACCCAGGGCACGTCGATGCCCAGCAGGCTCTTCAGCGTGCCGGCGGTGGCACTGCCGAGCAGGCCGTACACGCCGATCTCCATGGCGTTGTAGCCGACCATGGCCACCAGCGCGCCGCCGGCTCCGGCCGGGCGGCCCAGGCCGCGGGTGATGAACGCGTAGAAGGCGCCGCCGCCGCGTACGTGCCTGCTCATCGTGGTGAAGCCGATCGCGAAGATCGCCAGGACGAGACCCGCGACCAGGTAGCCGGCGGGGGCCCCGACGCCGCCGAGCATGATCGCGATGGGCGAGACGCCCGCCATCACGGTGAGCGGCGCGGCGGCGGAGATGACGAAGAAGGAGATGTCGACGCTGCCGAGCGAGTCGGATCTGAGAGGCATGGCGGTTACGCCCTTCCAGGCACCAGAAACCTAAAGCCTTTTGATTTTGGCAATGTAGCCTCTGAGGGCACGCTTGAGAAGACGTCACCGGGAGAACGACACATGGGCCGGCCTCGGACGCCACTCCTTGACCGCGAACGCATCACCACCGCCGCGCTGTCCCTGGTCGACGAGCAGGGCGAGGTCAGCCTGCCGCAGATCGCCCGGCGGCTCGGCGTGCAGACCGGCTCGCTCTACCACCACGTCGACGGGCGCGAGGGCGTCATCGAGCTGATCCGCGAGCACGTCTCCTACCGGATCGACTCCTCCATGCTCGACGTCCCGCCCTGGGACGAGGCGCTGGCCGGCTGGGCCCGCTCCTACCGCGCCGCCTTCGCCGCGCACCCGCGCGCCATCCCGCTGCTGCTGGCGACGCCGGTGCGCACGCCCCGGGTGCTGGGGCAGTACGAGCAGGCCGTACGGATGCTGAACGAGGCCGGGTTCGCCCTCCGGGACGTGCTGACCATGATCACCGCAGTGGAGAACCTGATCTTCGGCTCGGCCCTCGACCTGGCCGCGCCGGACCCGATCTGGGACCTGTCCGACCAGAGCGGCACCCCGGCCCTGTCCCAGGCGATGGCCGCCGCCCCGCCGTCGCGCGCCGACGACGCCTTCGAACTGGCCCTGGCCGCCTGCCTGACCCACTTCAGGACCCTGGTGATCCGCTGACATCTCCTTCGACCGACCCCACGCCCTCCGGCCCGCCCTCACGCCCTTCGGCCCGCCCTCACGCCCTTCGGCCCGCCCCCACGCCGAGGAGGTCCTCGATCCCATGGACGCCGAGACCGCTCAGTACGGTCCCGCCGCCCCACACGGCCCTGCCACTCCGCGCGGTCCCGCCGGGGCGGCCGCGGAGTGCGTGGGGCCGGAAGCCGGGGTCATGCCCTCACGGGTGCGGCAGGAAGTCCCGGTGGGGCGTTCCGGGTGCGAGTGAGCGTGCCGCCAGCCAGGCCGCGGCGTCCTCGCCCCGCCCGGCGACCACCGGCGCGCAGTCCGGCAGCAGGTCTCGTACGGCCCGCCGTACCGGGCCCTCGCTGGTCAGCACGCTGCCGGCCAGCACCGCGGGCGTGCCGGGCGCGTGCACCTCCCGAAAGGTCCGCGCCAGCAACCCGGCCGCACGCTCGACGATCTGCACCGCCGCCGGATCGCCCTCGCCGGCCGCCCGGCTGACCAGGGGCGCCAGCTCGGCCAGCGCCAGCGGCGCGGCCGCCTGTACGGCCACCGCCACCCTCTCCGGCTCGCGGACGCCCAGTCGCTTGAGCACATACGCGGTGAGCGTGCCGGGTGTCCCGCGCACGGCCGAACGGGCCGCCTGCCGCCCGATCCAGAACCCGGAGCCCTCGTCCCCGAGCTGCCAGCCGTGCCCGTCGGCCGCCACCGCGATCTCGTGGTCAATAATTTTCGCCGCGATCGCTCCCGTTCCGGAGATCAGCACGGTTCCGGAGGCCGCCGGGGTGCCCGCGGCGAAGGCCACGACCACGTCCCCGACCACCCGGGGCGGTACCGGGAAGTGCGCGGTGAGCCCCTCGGGCAGTCCCTCGACGCCCGCGAGCCCGATCACCGCCGCCCTGACATCGCCTGGCCCGGACGCCGTCAACGCCTCTGCAATGGCCTTGCCCACCTGGTGAAAGGCCTCTCTTGGCGGGCAGGCGGCCGGGTTGCCGCACCCGGCCCGCCCTCGCCCCAGCACCTGTCCGCCGAGGGTGGCGACGACCGCGCGCGACGACGTCCCTCCGGCGTCCACGCCGAGAACTAGCATCATGTCAGGAATTATCGGCTCAAACCCTTGACGACGCCAGATGGTGAGCATAATTTTCACCATTAAGAAGGAGGACGACGTGGAACTACTGCCCCGGATCCGGGCCGAGCAGGGCGAGATGCCCGAAGCGCTGCGCAAGGTCGCGGAGGTGATCCTGGACGACCCGGCGGAGACGGCCAGGATGACCATCGTCGACCTGGCCGAGCGCAGCGGCACGTCCACGGCCACGATCACCCGGTTCTGCCGGGCGCTGGGCTTCAGCGGCTACGCCGAACTCCGGGTCACGATCGCCAGCCAGGCCGGCCGGGCCGCCCAGCAGCACTGGGACACCGACATAGGGCAGGAGATCCTGCCCGCCGACGGCCTGGACAAGGTGCTGGGCGTGGTCTCCAACAGCGACATCCGGCTGATCCAGGAGACCGCCGCCCAGCTCGACCTGGCCACGGTGGAGAAGGTGGCGAACGTCATCAAGAACGCCGGCCGGGTGCTGCTGTTCGGCGTGGCCAGCAGCGCGGCGGTCGCCGGTGAGATGGAGTACCGCCTCCAGCGCATCCGCGTCCCCACCTGGAGCAGGTCGGACGCGCACAGCGCGCTGACCGACGCCGCGCTGCTGACCGGCGGCGACGTGGCGATCGGCATCTCGCACAGCGGCAGGACCAGGGAGGTCATCGAGGTGCTCGCCGAGGCGGCGAGCCACGGCGCGATCACCGTGGCGGTGACCTCGCATCCGAGCTCGCCGCTGGCCGAGGTGGCCGAACTGGTCCTGACGACCGCGGCGCGGGAGACGACCTTCCGCGCCGACGGATTCGCCGCGATCCACTCCCAGCTGCTCGTCCTCGACGTGGTCTACGTCGCGGTCGCGCAGCGCACCTACGAACGCACCAAGGAGGCGTTCGACCTGACGGTACGCGCCGTCACCGGACACCGCCTGGACGGAGGGCGATGAATCCCGACACCTACGCGACACACGTGGCCGATCTGGTCAGGACCATTCCACGGACCCACGCCGGCGAGATCGGGCAGGCCGCCCGGCTCATCGGCACATGTCTCGACAACGGGGGCGTGATCCAGGCCTTCGGCTCCGGCCACTCAGAAGCGGTCGCCATGGAGATCGCCGGCCGCGCCGGCGGCCTCGTGCCCACCAACCGGCTCGCCCTGCGCGACATCGTCCTGTACGGCGGAGCCGACCGGGCCGAACTCACCCGCTACGACCTCGAACGCGACCCCACGGTCGCCCACCGCATCTTGGCCGCCGCCCCGATCGGCGAGCCGGACCTGTTCGTGATCATCTCCAACTCCGGCGTCAACGGTGTCGTGGTGGAGCTGGCCCAGGCGGTCAAGGAACGCGGTCACGACCTGATCGCCATCACCTCCCTGGCCCACAGCACCGCCGTCGCCTCCCGCCACCCCTCGGGCGCCAGGTTGTGCGACCTGGCCGACGTGGTGCTCGACAACATGGCGCCGTACGGCGACGCCGTACTCCCCCTTCCGGACGGCGGCGCGGTCGGCGCGGTCTCCACGATCACCTCGGCCCTGCTCGCCCAGCTCGTCGTCACGCGGGTCGTCCGTGACCAGGTGGCGGCGGGCAAGGTCCCGCCGATCTACCTGTCGGCCAACGTGCCGGAGGGCGACGAGCACAACCTGCGCCTCGAAGCGCTCTACGCGGGCCGGATCCGCCGCGGCTCCTGAACTCCCTCGTAGCCCGGGTACGAGGGCCCGTCCTCACCGAATCCTTTCGCCAGGTGTTCTTAGCCGAAAGCTGTCTTCGTCATGCCTGAAAACACCCCCACCCGCCGGGGATTCCTCGGCCTGCTCGCCCTCACCCCGGTCGTCGCCGCCTGCGCCACCGGCGGCGGCGCGCCCGTGGCCTCCGCCCCGGCCGCCGCCGGGCCCACCAGCGCCGCCAACCCACTCGGCGTGGCCGCCAAGGACCCGCTGGACGTCGTCATCTTCAAGGGCGGCTTCGGCGACGACTGGGCGAGGTTCGCCGAGTCGCTCTACGCCGAGCGCCATCCCGGAGCGAAGATCACGCACGCCGGCATCCAGGGCGTCGGCCAGGCCATGCAGCCGCGCATGGTGGCCGGCGACCCGCCCGACGTGATCGACAACTCCGGCGCCGGCACGCTGGACGTCGCCTCGCTCGTCGCCGACAAGCAGCTGCTGTCGCTGGAGAAGTTACTCGACGCGCCCTCGGCCGACGATCCGGCCGTCAAGGTGCGCGACACCCTGGTTCCCGGCATCGTCGAGGCGGGCAGCTTCGGCGGCGTGCCGTACGTGCTCAATTACGCCTACACCGTCTGGGGCCTGTGGTACAGCTCCTCGCTGTTCGCCAAGCACGGCTGGACCTACCCGGCGACCTGGGCCGAGATGCTGGCGCTCGGCGACGAGATCAAGAAGGCAGGCCTGGCCCCCTGGACCTACCAGGGCAAATACCCCGAGTACATGAACGACCCGCTGCTCACCATGGTCGCCAAGGCCGGCGGCATGGAGCAGGTCGCCGCCATCGACAACCTGGAGCCCGGCGCGTGGCGGGCCGGCAGCGTCAAGGACGTCGCCGAGGCCTTCGCCGAACTGGCCGGGCGCGGGCACATCATGAAGGGCTCCGAGGCGCTCTCGCACACCGAGGCGCAGACCGCCTGGTGCCAGGGCAAGGCCGTCTTCATCCCCTGCGGTTCCTGGCTGGAGGCCGAACAGGCCAAGGTCACCCCCGCCGGCTTCGACATGGCCGTCGGGCCCACGCCCCGGCTCTCGGACGGCGACAGGCTGCCCGGCACCGCCATCCAGGCCGCGGGCAGCGAGCCGTTCATCGTCCCGGCGCAGGGCAGGAACACCGCGGGCGGGCTGGAGTTCCTGCGCCTCATGCTGGCGAAGGAGAGCGCGGCCAACTTCGCCACGACCGCCAGCGCCATGCCGGTGCGCAAGGACGCGCTGGAGGGGCTCCAGCTGTCCAGCGGGCTGAGGTCGGCGGGCCAACTGGTCGCGGCGGCGGGCAAGGACGCGCTGTCCTACCGCTTTCCCGGCTGGTACGCGCCGCTGGCGAAAGCCGTACACGACTCGACGGGAGAGCTGCTCAACGGCCGGGTGAGCGCCGCGCAGTGGACGGAGCGCGTGCAGAAGGCCGCCGACCAGGTGGCCGCGGACGCCTCGATCACCAAGTACAAGCGATGAGGCACCGCCGGCTGCCGTTCATCGCGGGGTTCCTCGTCCTGCCGCTGACGCTGTACGCGGTGCTCGTGCTCTCGCCCTACGCGCAGGCCTTCTACCTGGCGCTGACCGACTGGCGCGGGGTCTCGGCGCGGGCGGAGTTCGTCGGGGCCGAAAACTTCGCCCGGCTGCTGGACGATCCGCAGGTGCTGGCGGCGCTGAAGAACAACGCGCTCATGCTGCTGGTGGTGCCGATCGCCACCGTGGTGCTCGCGCTGTTCCTGGCCGCGGCGCTCAGCCTCGGCCGCCGGCGGGGCGCGGGGGTCTACCGCGTCGTCTACTTCTTCCCGCAACTGCTGTCGGTCGCCGTGGTCGGAGTCCTGTTCCAGTTCGTCTACACGCCGAACTCCGGGCTGCTCAACGGGGTCCTGAACCTGCTGGGCATCGAGGGACGCTCCTGGCTCGGCGACCCGTCGCTCGCGCTGTGGGCGGTCATGGCGGTGGTCGTGTGGAGCGCGGCCGGCTTCTACGTGGTGCTGTTCTGCGCCGCGATGGAGTCGATCCCCCGGGAGATCCTGGAGGCCGCCGCCATCGACGGCGCCTCCGCGCTCACCCGCCTGACCCGCGTCGTACTGCCGCTGGTCTGGGAGAACGTGCAGGTCGCCTTCATCTACCTGGGCATGGCCGCCCTCGACGGCGTCGCCATCGTGCAGATCATGACCGTCGGTCCCGGCGGCCCCGACAACGCCACCGAGGTGCTCGGCCTCACCCTCTACCGCAACGCCTTCACCTACGGGAAGTTCGGCTACGCCTCCGCGCTCGGGGTGACGCTGTTCTTCCTCACGCTGGCGCTCGCCGTGCTCGTGCTGCGGGGTTCGCGCCGCGAACGGGTGGAGATGGCATGACCCTCTCTCATCGGGTACGGCGGCCGCGTCCTTGGAGCTCGTTGCTGCACCTGGCGCTCGTCGGCTGGGGCGTCATCGTCACGCTGCCGCTGGTGTGGGCGGTGATGAGCTCGTTCAAGGCCGACCGGGACATCCTGACCAGCCCGTGGAGCCTCCCGGACCGGCTGCATGGGGAGAACTGGGCCCGAGCATGGACAGAAGCCTCCATTGGCCGATATTTCCTGAACTCAGCGGTTGTGGTGGGGAGCGCGGTGGTTCTCACCATGTTGTTCGGGGCGATGGTGGCCTATGTCCTGGCACGTTACCGCTTCCCCGGTTCGCGGCTCCTCTACTACCTGTTCATCGCCGGGATGGCCTTCCCCCTCTTCCTCGCCCTCGTCCCGCTCTTCTTCGTCGTGCGCTCCCTGGGCCTGCTCGGCACCCCGCTCGGGCTGATCCTCGTCTACACCGCGTACGCGCTGCCGTTCACCGTCTTCTTCCTGACCTCCTTCTTCCGCACGCTGCCCACCTCCGTCGCCGAAGCCGCCTTCCTCGACGGCTGCTCCCATTCCGGCGTGTTCTTCCGGGTCATGCTGCCCATGGCCAAGCCCGGCCTCATCAGCGTCGGCATCTTCAACTTCCTCGGCCTCTGGAACCAGTACCTGCTGCCGCTCGCGCTCAATCCGGAGGAGTCCGAGTTCGTCCTGGCGCAGGGGCTGGCGGTGCTGGCCGTACGGCAGGGCTATGCCGGCGACTGGAGCGGGCTGTTCGCCGGGCTCACGATCTCGATGCTGCCGGTCCTGGCCGCGTACGTGGTCTTCCAGCGCCGTATCACCTCCGGCCTCACCGCCGGAGCCGTCCGCTAGCACCAACAGGTGAGGAGAACCCCCATGATGAAGCACTTACTCGTGGCCATGGCCGTGCTGGGCGCGCCGGCCGTGCCCGCACACGCCACGGCCGCTCCGGCGGTGCGCCTGCAGTACTACACGACCGCGCCGCAGCCCGCCGCGCCCCAGGCGGAGCCGCTGTTCAACCTCGTCAACACCGGCACGACGCCGCTCCGGCTGCGCGAACTGAAGATCCGCTACTACTTCACCGGCTCGGGACCCCACGTCTTCGCCTGCTCGTGGGCGCGGGTGGGATGCTCGCAGGTCACCGGGACGTTCGGCGACGGCTACCTGGAGCTAGGCTTCCGCGGCGGGACGCTGGGCGCGGGCGCCCAGACCCAGCTGGAGGTGCGCTTCCACCGGTCCGACTGGCAGTCGTTCGGCCAGAGCGACGACTACTCCTTCGGCGCCGTGTCCACGTACACCGACTGGCCGAAGGCCACCGTCCACCAGGCCGGCGCGCTGCTGTGGGGCAACCCGCCGCCCACGTCCGGGCCCGCGGGCGTGCTGTTCGACGACTTCGCGTACACCAGCGCCGACGACCCGCTCATCGCCGCGCGCGACTGGACGGTCCGCACCAACCCCGGCGGGCCGGGCGTGCCGGGAGCCACCTGGCCGAAGGGGAACGTGACCTTCCCGACGGCCGACGGCGCCAAGGTGATGCAGCTGAAGGCGACCAACGACGGCGTGAACGTCACCCAGTCGGAGATGCTGCACCAGCGCAAGTTCTTCGAGGGCACCTACGCCGCCCGGGTGAAGTTCAGCGACGCCCCCACCACGGGCGCCGACGGGGACGAGACGGTGCAGACGTTCTTCACCATCACGCCGCTGGACGCGCCGATGGATCCGGACTACGGCGAACTGGACTTCGAGTACCTGCCCAACGGCGGGTGGGGCCTGACCGGCCCGCTGATGTACATGACGAGCTGGGAGACCTACCAGCCCGACCCGTGGCTGGCCGACAACACCTCGACGTTCGTCAACTCCAGCCACGCCGGCTGGCACGACCTGGTCGTCCAGGTCGCCGGCGGCACGATCCGCTACTACGTCGACGGCCGGCTCGCCGCCGAGCACGGCGGCAAGTACTACCCCGAGACCCCGATGTCGATCAACTTCAACCAGTGGTTCATCACGGCCGGCCAGACCGGGCCGATGCGCACCTGGATCCAGCAGGTCGACTGGGTCTACCACGCCAAGAACGAGGTCGTCTCCCCCGCCGAGGTGAGCGGCCGGGTCGCCGGCTACCGCGCGGGCGACGTCACCTGGCAGGACACCATCTGACCTGAACCGGCTCGGCCTCCCGGGGCCGAGCCGGCCTTGCCGGTGCCCGTTCCGGTGGAAGATCGTAGTGTGAGGCCCCTTCCGCCCACACCAAGGAACTCCCCCATGACGATGACTTTGACCGAGGCGGGACTGACCCTCGCCGACCCCTCGGCGTACGCCGACGAGGCCCGGCTGCACCGCGCGCTCAGCCTGCTGCGCCGCGAGGACCCGGTGCACTGGGTGGAGGCGGAGGGATACCACCCGTTCTGGGCCGTGACCCGCCACGCCGACATCATGGAGATCGAACGCGACCATCCCGTCTTCCGCAACGCGCCCCGGCCCGTGCTGGCCAAGGCCGAGACGGACGCGCGGATGGCGCGGAGCCGGGCCGAGGGCACCGCCCTGCGGACGCTGATCCACATGGACGACCCGCAGCACCGGGTGACCCGCGCGATCGGCGCCGACTGGTTCAAGCCCAGGGCCATGCGCGCGATGGAGCAGCGGGTGCGGGAGCTGGCCCGGCAGTACGTGGACCGGATGAGCGAGTACGGCGGCGCCTGCGACTTCGCCACCCAGGTCGCCACGCACTACCCGTTGTACGTGATCCTCTCGCTGCTCGGCCTGCCGGAGTCGGACTTCCCCCGGATGCTCACGCTCACCCAGCAGTTGTTCGGCGGCACCGACAAGGAGTTCCAGCGGGGCGCCACCACTGAGGACATCATGGCGACCCTGCTCGACTTCTTCACCTATTTCCACGGCCTGACCGCCGCGCGCAGGGACACCCCCACCGACGACCTCGCCTCGGCCATCGCCAACGCCCGCGTCGACGGCGAGCTCCTGTCCGACTACGACGCCGCCTCCTACTACGTCATCATCGCCACCGCCGGTCACGACACCACCAGCTCCACGATCAGCGGCGGCCTGCACGCGCTCATCGAGCACCCCGCCGAACTGGCCCGGCTGCGCGACGATCCCGCCCTGCTGCCGACCGCGGTCGAGGAGATGATCCGCTGGGTCACGCCGGTCAAGGAGTTCATGCGCACGGCCGCCGCCGACACCCAGGTGAACGGCGTGGCCGTCAAGGCGGGCGAGTCGGTGCTCCTGTCCTACCCCTCGGCCAACCGCGACGAGGACGTCTTCACCGACCCGTTCCGCTTCGACGCGGGCCGCGACCCCAACAAGCACCTCGCCTTCGGGTTCGGCGTCCACTACTGCCTCGGCGCGGCTTTGGCCCGCATGGAGACCCGGGCCCTGTTCGCCGAGCTCCTCCCCCGCCTCGACTCGATCGAACTCGCCGGAACGCCCGAGTGGATGTCGACCACCTTCGTGGGCGGCCTGAAGCACCTGCCGATCCGCTACCGCCTCAAAGGCTGATCGCTGCGGCGCAGGGCCTGAACGGCTTCCTCCGGCACCTCGATCACGATGGAGTGGTAGCTCTCGATCCGCGAGATGATCTCCTCCCGGGGACCCTTCAGCCAGGCGTCACTGCCGTAGAACTCCTCCTCCTGCTCGCGATGCGCCTCAAGCGAGGCGAAGGCCCGGATGAGGTAGGCCTCCTCATGGCCGTCCTCATCCACCAGCGACGCCCCGCTGTCCACGACGTCGATGCCGTACTGGCGCAGCAGCGGTACGGCCAGCGTCGCCATCGCGTGGACGAAGTCGGCACGGGTGCCGGGCTTGAGGCGGTAGGTCCGGAATTCGAGAACCAACATGATGCTCCTTGTCACGGTACGACCTAGGAACATCATGTCGCGCCCGGATCACACCGGTGCAGTAATCAAATTTGTCTAGTAGAGTGCTCCGCATGACCGGTGAGAAGACCGTGCCGCTGCTGCCCTGCCGTTCCATCGACGAGATCACCGAGTTCTACGAGATGCTGGGCTTCACCAGGACCTACCGTCAGACCCGCCCGAATCCGTACGTGTCGCTGAAGCGCGACGACCTCGAACTCGGATTCTTCGGCATGCCGGGCTTCAACCCGGAAGACTCCTACGGGAGCTGCGTCGTAGTGGTGCCCGACACCGGGGAACTGTTCGGCGCGTTCGCCGAGGGGATGCGGGCGGCGTACGGCAAGCTGCTGGTCTCCGGCATCCCCAGGATGACCCGCCCGCGCAAACGGAAGAACGCCGACGACCACTCCGGATTCACGGTGATCGACCCCGGCGGCAACTGGATCAGATTCATGGCCGCCAAAGCCGACGCCGCGGACACGGAACCGCCGCTGACCAAGCTGGCCTCGTCCCTGCGCAACGCCGTGGTCATGGGCGACTCCCACGGCAGTCACGACCAGGCCGCCCGCATCCTGGACACCGCCCTGCGCCGGGACCAGGACACCGCGGCCCCGAAGGACCTCCTGGAAGCCCTGGCCTACCGCGCGGAGCTGGCCGCCCGGGCCGACGACCACCCCGCCGCCCGCCGGTTCCTCACGAAGGCCCGGCAGATCCCCCTCACCGAGGCCGACCAGGACGCACTGGCCGAAACCCTGACCAGCCTCAACGACCTCGCCGCCGTCCTGCGAACCTGACGGTCCATCTACCGGAAGCCGAGGCCTGAAGGAGCGACCCGGCCGGGGAGCCGTGGCCATGGCCCGCATGCAACGCCATGATCCGGATACCACCGTCATACCCGGATGTAACGCCATGCCCGGATATTTCGCGTTACCCGCCAAGGGGGACGCGTCGCGCGATCACCTTCCTGTGACTGATCCGCCAGCCCCGGCCCAGCCGCAGGATGGTGTCCTCGTAGGTGACGCTCCCGCTGGTGCCGTCGGCGTTGACCCCGATGCCCTTGGAACGAGCGCGCACCCGCCCATCGGACTCCTCGTTCAGGACGACGTTCGGCGAGTAGCAGACACCTGCGTGTGGCTGGCTTCGCGAGCACCCCGGGGCGTGGCGGTCACCGGGTCAGGCGCTCCCGGGCGGGCGGCCAGTGCGGCATCTCGGTCGTCTCCTCCGCGTCCTCCTCGTACCAGCCCGCTTCCGCCAGCCACGTCTCCAGCCAGCCGGTCAGGTCGTCGGCATCGACGTACCAGGCCAGATGCCCGTCATCGTCGCTGCTCAGCCCGTTCGGTTCGTACAGCAGCACGGTGGCGCGCGCGTGCTCGCAGTCGATCGCCGCGTACATCTCGCACCCCCAGTCCAGCACCGGCAGAACGCCCGCGGGCCATCGCTCCTCCTCACGGGCCGCGACCGCCTCGCGCAGGGAGAGCAGCTGGTAGTCGGGCCCGAACCCGCCGTCGGCCACCTCCAGGTAGAGCCGCCGCAGGAGAGGTGGCAGCGGGAAACCCAGCTCACGCTCGGCCTGCCCGAGCTCGTCGGCGGTCGCCGTGGGCGGAAGGGCTTCCTCGGACGCCTTGGCGATCACCCGCCGGAGCAGATCGTCGGTCATGCCGGTCATCCTGGCACCCGCCACCGACGGTTTCGGCCGCCGAGCCACCGAGCCGCCGAGCCACCGAGCCATCGAGCCGTCGGCCGTCGCCGCGCGCGAGCCCGCCACATCGAAGCGGGCTTCGGGACGGCTCGGCGAGGAGCGCGGGGTTCCCCGCGCAGCGAGGTCCCGGATGGCCCTGACCCCGCTCGCCGGCACCCGGAGGAGACGGCACCGCGGACTCACCCTCCGAAGCCACGGCATAGGGTCGACTCCATGCGCAGTACGATCACGATCCGCGAGGCGGGGCCCGGCGACGGTGATGTCCTCGGTGAGATTCACGCCGTCTCCTGGGGCGTCTCGCACGGCCCGTTGTGCACGCCGAAGGTCGCCGCCGCCGGGATCGAGGAGCGGCGCGCCAAGTGGCACGACATCGTCGCCGAGGACGGGGATCCGATCCTGCTGGCGCTCCTGGACGAGCGGGCGGGAGCCTTTTCCCGCTTCGGGGCCTCCTCCAGCCCCGGGCTGGCGGAGATCCACACCTTCTTCGCCCACCCGGACGTCTGGGGCAGCGGCCTGGCGGCGGCCCTGCTGACCGCCACCCTGGAACGGCTGCGGGAGGCCGGCTACGACCGCGTGCATCTGTGGACGCTCCGGGATTCAGCTCAGGCGCGCCGCTTCTACGGCAAGCACGGCTTCGCCGAGACCGGCAGGCGGCACGACCACGACTTCGGCGAGGGCCCGCCGGTCGCCCTGATGGAGTTCGATCGAACCGTCCCCGCCCTCTGACGAGCCGGTCACGGGGTGCGGTGCAGGGCGGGACGGCGGGCCCAGGTGGCCCATCGCCAGAGCCATTCGAGCGGCCCCTGCCGGAAGCGGCGCAGCCACCACGTGGACACCAGCCACTGGGGCACGAGTACGCCCGCCGCGATCAGCACGACCATCCCCGATGACCACCCATCCGGCGACCCCCCGAGCACGAGGGTGGCCAGCAGCACGAGCACGGTGGCGGTCAGGTAGTTGGTCAGTGCCATCCGGCCCAGCGGCGCGAACACCTTCCGCAGCACCGGCCCCAGCGGCGTACGGAGCAGGAGCAGCAGGCCGCTCACGTAGGCGCCCGCGGTCAGCAGCCCGGCCAGGGAGAACCAGAGGTTGGAGCCGGTCCCGACCTGCAGCCACACGACGGGCACCGCCCCCACCGCGAAGAGCACGAACAGAACGGCCGGACCGCGCACGGCGTGCTCCATCCGGTCGACCACGCCGTAGCGCGTCAGCGCCGAGCCCAGCAGGAACAGCCCGGGAACCAGCGGCACGCCGTTGCCGCCGAGGATCAGCGGCGTCGCGATGAGGACGGCCGCCAGCCCGGCGACGGCCCAGCGCGGCAGCCACGTCGAGGGCAGCAGCACCACGAGGCCGACGACGGCGTAGATGGTCAGGATGTCGCCGCGCCACAGCAGGAACATGTGCGCCAGGCCCATGGCGACCAGGACCAGGAGCCGCCGCAGCAGCAGCACGCGCGGGTGTGGGACCTGCCGGCGCGCCGACTCCAGCAGCAGCGAGAACCCGACGCCGAACAGCAGCGAGAAGATCGGGAAGAAGCGCTGGTCGACGAGCAGCCCCAGCAGTGAGGGCCCACCGTCCGGGGCGGCCGGCGCGGTGCCGCCCATGTGGGCGATCGGCTTGACGTTGGCGAGCAGGATGCCGCACAGGGCGAACCCGCGCAGCACGTCGAGCGCGGCGACCCTCGGCCGGTGGAAGGAGGTCGCGACAGGTGTTTCTTGTGACATGAGGCTTCATCCTGCGAGCCGCGACCGGCCCCCACATCGGCGGAAAGCAGGGAAGGGGACAGTACCTTTGGCCGGTACAGGCCGGCGGGGTCCTCTTCTAGCCTGGGTGCCGTGCATGTTCTCGAACACCTGAAGGCGGCCGGGCTCGGAGCCGGGCTCGCCGCGGCCGTGGCCTTCCAGGCGTACCAGGTCGCCGGCAGCTGGGGCGCCGGTCACGGGCTGTTCGGGGCGGCGGTGGCGGTCGTGGTGTGCGTGCTCGCTCTCGTGCGCGGGCTCAGCCCGCTGTGGACGGCGCTCGGGGGCCTGGCCGTCGCCGCGCTCGCCGTTCTCGCCACCCGCTTCGTTCCCCTGCCCGCCGAGCCCAGCCCGGCCACCTCGCTCGCGCTGGCGGTGCTCGTCGCCGCCGCGGTCAGGACGCTGCCCGTCCGCGTGGCCGGCGCCGTGGCCGCCGCCGGGCTGGCTGTGGTGGCGGGCGGCTTCCTCGCCGCCCCCGGCTCGGCGGTGCCGCCGCTGAGCGCCCTGGCCTGGCTGGCCGCCGTCCTGCTCGGGCTCGCCCCCCGGCTGCTCGCCGCCCGCCGCCACACCGCGGCCGAGCGGGTACGGCAGGCCGAACGCCTGGAGCTGGCCAGAGAGCTGCACGACGTGGTCGCCCACCACATCACCAGCATCGTGCTCCAGGCCCAGGCCGCCCAGCTCGTCACCGCCAAGCATCCGGACAGGACTCCCGGTTCCCTGGCCGGCATCGAGTCGGCGGGCACGGCGGCGCTGGCCGCCACCCGGCGCGTGGTCGGCCTTCTGCGCGAGGCCGCCCCGGCCGGCGAGGGCCATGAACGGCTCGGCGAGCTGATCGAGGGCTTCGGGGGCCAGGGCCGCCGGGCGTACCTGCGGATGGACGCGGAACCGTCCGGCTGGCCGCCGGAGGTGAGCAGCACCGTGTACCGGATCGTGCGGGAGGCGCTGACGAACGTCGCCCGGCACGCGCCGCACGCGCGCGCGGTCACCGTCGGCATCAGCGAGGACGAGCGGGCGGTGACCGTCGCGGTCGAGGACGACGCGCCGCAGACGCCCGCCCGCCGCTACCGGCGTCCCGGGTACGGGCTCATCGGGATGCGTGAACGCCTCGAAGCGCTCGGCGGCACGCTGGCGGCAGGGCCCCGGCCCGGCTCCGGCTGGTCCGTCCACGCCGTCATCCCGACCGGCGGGCACCGATGACGCCGCCCATCCGGGTGCTGCTGGCCGACGACCAGGAGATGATCAGGGCCAGCCTGCGGATCATCCTGGAGGACCAGCCCGACATCACCGTGGTCGCCGAGGCCGCCGACGGCGTGGAGGCGATCGAGCAGGCGCACCGGACGCGGCCGGACGTGTGCCTGGTGGACATCCAGATGCCCCGCCTGGACGGGATCGGGGTGGCCCGCGCCCTGGCCGGCGGGCAGACGCGGGTGGTCATGGTGACCACGTTCGACCTGGACGAGTACGTCTACGGGGCGTTGCGGCTGGGGGCCGCCGGGTTCGTGCTGAAGGACGCGGGTCCCAAGCTGCTCGTGGAGGCGGTGCGGGCGGCGTACACGGGGGACGCGCTCATCTCGCCGTCGATCACGCTGCGGTTGCTGCGCCATCTGGCCGAACGCGGGACGCGGGCCGGGGCGCGGGTGCCGGCGCAGCCGCTGACCGTGCGGGAGGCCGAGATCGTCCGGGCGATCGCCAAGGGGCGTACCAACCAGGAGATCGCCGATGAGCTGTTCCTGTCGCTCAGCACGGTCAAGGGGTATGTGTCGGGCATCCTCGACAAGCTCGGAGTCCGGGGGCGGGTCGAGATCGTCGCCTGGGCCTGGGAGAGCCGCCTCATGGACGGCTCCTAGTCGGTGGGCTCGGCGTCGGGCTCCACGTCCTGGCCGTCCTGTTCGGCGGCCTCGCGCCGCTCCTCGCGCACCTTCCGCTCGGGATCGGGCGGAGGGTCGATCGGCTCGGCCGGTATCGGGCGCCGCGTCTCGCGGACCTCGACGCCGGCGCGCTCGGCGCGGATGTCGCTCTCGCCGTTGACCCGCCCGACGGCTTCGGGAAGGTCTTCGGGCTCTCGTTCGTCCATGCCGTCCATCTGCCCGGACGGCTTGTGCCAAACCTCCGGCCGGCGGGGGCGGGTGCGGCCGCCCCCCGGCCGGCGGTCAGGTGCCGCAGCTGTCCTGGGCGCCGGTGTTACGGCTGCGGATCTGCCACGACTCCCCGACACCGGTATAGGTCTGGTTGTTGAACTTGACGGCCTTGCGCGGCGCGCCCCGGTTCCCCCAATCCGCGGTCGACCCGTAGGAGGCCGCCTGCTCGTAGTGCAGGTGGTACACGCCGTTGGCGGTCGGCCCGCTGCGGCCGACCTCACCGATCTTCTTGCCCATCGGCACTGTCTGTCCCTTCTTCACGTCGCGCTTCTTCAGGTGAAGGTAGGTCGTGAACCAGTCCTTTCCGGTCTTGAACGTATGCCTGATCTGTACGACGTGCCCCGCCTGGTTGTCCTCGTAGGAAAGGACGACCTTGCCCGAGGCGGACGCGCGTACCCACTGCCCCTTGGTCGAGGGCTTGTTGGTGTTGTGGTCGCCCATCCAGAAGTCGAGCGCCGGGTTGTGATCGCTGGTCGACGCCTCCGCATACCATTTCTGGTTGCAGGTGAAAGGCATCTGGAACTTGGGCCGCTTGACCGTCTTGCGCAGGTCGGCCGACTGCTCGGCCACCTGCGGGGCAGTGGTCTCGGTCCGCTGCTCAGAGGCCTGCGCGGGGGCCGCCACTGCCAGGACGGCCGCCACGCCGACGGCGAATTTCAGAAACATGGAAGCTCCTTCGAAACCGGGGAAATCCAGCTGATTTCCCGTTGGTGAAGGACACTATGAATAAGCGCTTTGGATTCCCTGTCGATGCGTTATATCCGGGGACCCTGAAAGCTTCCGGGTTTACAGAATATTCGCGGAAGGTCAGAGGTGGGACAGGACGGCGCGCAGGGCGGGGTCGAAGCCGCCGGGGTCGTCGGCGAAGCCGGTGTGGTCGCCGGGGAACACGACCGGCTCGATCCCCAGGGCGGCCCCCAGGGCGCGGGAGGCACGGTCGCACAGCTGCCCGGCCGACTCCTCGCCGATGCCGATCACGAGGCGCGGGACCGCGCGCAGCCGGTCCAGGTCGGGCACCCAGTGGGTGGTGCCGTGCAGTTCGTGGGCGAACCAGCGGCGCTCGTCGATCACGTGCTGCGGGTCGCGCTCGCCGCCGAACATCATCTCCAGCGCGCCGTCCGGCACTGCGATGTTGGCCTGCGCCATGAACTTCGCCCACGCGCCGACCGTGTCGCCGCCGAGGTAGGTGGCGATGAGCTCGTCGGTCTGGGTGTGGAGCTTGTCGCGGTCGTCAAGGAGTTCGACGAGCGGGGGCTCGTGGGCGATGACCGCGCGCAGCTGCTCCGGGTGGGTCTGGGCGAGGGCGAGGGCGGTCATCGCGCCGCCGCTGGAGCCGAAGACCACGGCGGGACCGGCGTCCACGCGCGCCAGCAGGCGCGACAGGTCGGCGGCGCGCAGCTCCGGCGTGGAGTCCTGGGCGGGATCGTCCAGGAGGCTGCGCTTGATGCCGCGCGGGTCGGCGGTGAGCACGGTGTGGTCGGTGGCCAGCAGGTCGGCCAGCGGCGCGAAGGAGTCGGCGTCCATCGGAGCGCCGACGAGGGCGATGAGCGGGCCCTGGCCGCGTACCTCGAAGTGCAGGCGGGCGCCCGGGATGTCGAGAGTGGCGACGGTCATGATGTCCTCCTGGATGCGGTGGCCCCGACGGGCCGGTGGTGGGTCGCCGACGCGGAGATCGCGTTCAGCAGGGGTGGTGCGGCGATGGCCACGAGCAGCGCGAGCGCCGCCGGGATCACCAGGGCGAGGGGCAGCGTCGCCGTCGTGGCGACATAGCCGATGAGGGCGGGTCCGACGAGGCCGCCGCCGTAGCTGATGGTGGTGACCGCCGACAGGCGGCGGGCCGCCCCGTCGGCGGCGCCGAGCAGGCTGGCCACGATCGGCCAGACCACGGCCATGCCGGCCCCGGCCAGCGCCCAGCCGGCCAGGGCGCAGCCCACCCGTGCCGCCGTGCCGAAGGGCAGGGCGCCGGCGAGCAGGACGAGGCCGTAACCGGCGGTGGCGGTCGCGCCGCACAGCCGGATCGTGGTGCGGACGCCGAGCCGGGTCCGCACCGCGTCACCGGCGAAGCGGACGAGCGTCATCGCGACGAAGAAGACGGTGTACACGAGCGAGCCGGTGGCGGGGTCGGCGCCCAGGACGCGGGTGGCGTGCACCCCGGCCCAGTCGGTGGCGGCGCCCTCGGTGATGAAGGCCGCCGCGCCGACCACGCCCAGCATCACCATGACCCCGGGCCGCGGCGGAGCCGGCCGCGCCTGCCCGGCGGGCCGGGGGACGAGACGCACGGGAGGCTCCGGGATGCCTTTGACCCCCAGCAATGCCACGGCCAGGGTGATCGCGCCCGTGCCCATCAGCACCCGCACGTCCACCCCGGCCCGCAGGGCCGCGGTGACGACCGCGCCGCCCGCCACGGCCCCGAGCGTCCACGTCCCGTGCACCGTGCTCATGACCGGCCGGGCGAGGGAACGCTCCACGGCCGCCGCCTGCAGGCTCAGGGCCACGTTGAGCAGCCCGAACAACATGCCGAGCACGACCGCCGAGATCATCAGCGTCTCAGCGGTCGCGGCCAGCGCCGGGCCGGCCAGCCCGAGCGCCGCCGCCGGCGCGCAGATCCGGAGCAGGCGCCGCCCGGTCCACCGCTCGGCCAGCCGTCCGGCCACCGGCATGGCCACGAGGGCGCCGACGGCCAGCGCCATCAGCAGCCCGCCGAGCCGTCCCGGCCCGAGTTCCAGGCGGGCGTCGGTGGCCGGGAGCGTGGCACCCCACAGCGCGTTCATCACACCGGTCAGCCCATAGGCCATCATGATCGTTCCTCGTCCCGCCATGCCTCGATCCTGGCGGCGGCTCTCGCCTGGGGTCCAACACCTGTTCGAAGGTGATTCACGCGCCAGATGCGTTAATCGGGTAGGAAGGAGGGGTGCCTGACGACGTGGAGATCCGGCTGTTGCGCCACTACGTGGCCGTGGCCGAGGAGTTGCACTTCAGCCGAGCCGCCCAGCGTTTGTTCGTGGCGCAGCAGGCGCTCAGCCGCGACGTCAGGCGGCTGGAGGACCGGGTGGGACGCCGGCTGCTGGAGCGCACGACCCGCAAGGTCACGCTCACGGCGGAGGGCCGGCTGCTGCTGACGCGGGCGCGGGAGATCCTGGGGCTGTTCGACGCGACCATGATCGAACTGCGCGGCCAGCCCCGGTCGCTGACCGTCGACGTGGTCGGCTCCGGCCTCACCCCCGCGCTGGTGCTGGCCGCCGCGCGCGGGCGGGCGCCGGGAGTGGAGTTCTTCGCCCGCTTCCACAGCGGCGCGGAGGCCGCGGTGCCGCTGCTGCTGGACGGGCGGCTGGACGTCACGTTCGGCCGCAGTCCCGGCCTGCTGGACGGGGTACGGCAGCGCCCGGTCCGCCATGAGCGCATCGCGGTGCTGGTGCCCGAGCGGCATCCGCTGGCCGAGCTGCCGGCCGTACCCCTGGAGTCGTTGCGCGGCACCAACCCGTGCATTCGCGCGGGCGACCACGCGACGCCCGGGTGGGAGCACGCGCTCCTGCAGTTGCTGGCGCCCTTCGGCGTGGACCCCGCGCTCGCCCACCCGCACGTGCGGGGCGGCGACGAGCTGGCGCAGCACATCCGCGACCGCGACGCGCCCATCCTCACGCTGACCACGCAACCTGACATTCCGGGCGCGGTCCTGCGGCCGCTCGTGGATCCGGTCGCGGTGTTCCCCTGGATGATGATCTGGCGTTCCGACGGCGACCATCCGGGCCTGCGCGCCCTGCGCGAGGCCGTGGACGAGCTGGCCACGGCCCATGAGTGGCTGGCCCCGCCCGGCGCCGCCTGGCTGCCGGAACCGGAGGCGAGCCTGCCCGCCCAACCCTCGCGCGACCCGCTCTGAGTACGGGGTTACTCATGTTTCCGGACGTGACGCCCCCGACAGTCACAGAGAGGACATTCCCCTGTGAATCTCTCTGGAGCGGTACATCATGGCACTCTTACCACGCGGCAGATCCGTCGCCCTGATCGGCGTCCTGGTCGCGGCCCTGATGGTGGCGCTGACCGGCAGCGCGTCGGCGGCCACCCAGGTCACGGTCACCGTCAGGATCGACTACCTCAAACAGATCGACAACCCCGACGACGCCTCCGGCGACGGCGACTACTACCCGGTGGCCACGATCGACGGCGAGCGCTTCCCCCGCGGCCCGCGCATCGAGGACGACGAGTTCGAGCCCCTGGGCCTGCCCGAGGCTCCCAACGGATGGGTGTTCAGCAAGGTGGTGAACCTGCCGGGCAACGACACGACGGTGGGCCTGGCCATCGAGATCTGGGACTACGACGACGGCACCAACTTCGGCGACGACCAGATGGACCTCAGCAAGAACGAGCGCGACCTCACGCTCGACCTCGAGTTCGACATCGTCAACGCCACCTTCGCCGGCGACAACCTCGCGGTCGGCACCCCCTGCCTGCGTGACGGCGTGCCGAAAGGCCACACCTGCGCCGAGGGCAACGGCGACTTCGACTATCCCGAGGAGAACGACGGCGCCAAGACGAGGATCGGCTTCACGATCTCCTCGACCGTCGGCTCCAGCACCGACAGCGACGGCGACGGCCTGACCGACCTGGCCGAGATCCACGGCATCCGCAACCCCGACGGCTCGATGGCGCTGGACCTGAAGCGGTTCGGCGCGAACCCGCTGCGCAAGGACGTCTTCCTGGAGCTCGACTACACCGCCGGGGAGGCGCCCACCCGCGTCGACATCCAGGCGATGAAGAACGCCATGAAGTCCGCGCCGATCCCCAATCCGGACGGCTCACGCGGCATCAACCTGTGGGTGGACACCGGCAACCTGGTCGACCTGACGGTACGCCGCCAGCAACAGCCCGGCACGTGCTTCGACGACCAGGACAACGGCCTGGACGGGCAGCGCGACGGCGCCGACCCCGACTGCCTGTTCATCGACGCCAGCGCCGAGGACCCCTCCCCCGGCGGCCGGTGCACCAACGCCGACGTGGCCAACCCGGCCTGCCTGGTCGGCGACGACCTCGGCGGCGGCGGCATGGTCGGCGCGCTGAACAACTGCGGCATCGACGCCGCCTTCAACGCCGCCGCCGGCAACACCGGCAACTTCGCGGCGGTACGGCGCGGCGTCTTCCGTTACGCGATCAGCACCGCCGAGGCGGCCACCTGCACGAGCGGCGGCCAGGCCAGCACGAACAACCGGTTCTTCGTCGACTACAACCACGACGGCGGCACGCTGCTGCACGAGCTCGGCCACACTCTGGGGCTGGAGCACGGCGGCGACGTCGACGTCAACTGCAAGCCGAACTACGTCAGCGCCATGAACTACGACCTGCAGTTCGGCATCCCGCGCGTGGGCGGCGGCCGGATCGTGGACTTCTCGCCGCCCCGCCTGGCGCTGGACGGCACCTCGCGCGGCAAGGTGCTGCGCCCGCTGACCGAGAACTCGCTCGACGAGCTGCTCCTGGACGCCGACGACAACGAGAACCGGTTCATCTTCGTCAACGGCCGCGACCAGCGCCCGGGAATCCCCGGCGTCCAGGGCGCGAAGGTCACCGAGGATGTCAACGTCGACCCGGACTGGAATGACGACGGCGACGAGGACGACAACCCGGTCAACCCCGCCGTCAACATCAACACCGCCGGCCCGCCGGACCCGGTCACCGGCGCCAGGGATCCGGCCGACTGCGCCACCAACACCAGCAGCACCGACACGCTGACCGGCTTCGACGACTGGGCCAGGGTGGCGACCTCGATCGCGTTCCCCGGCTTCGCGGGCGGACTGCGCCGTGGAGCCGACCTGCCCGTCGTGGCCGAACCGGTCCCGGAGCAACTGCCCACCCTCGAGCAGCTGAAGGACAACTGGGAGGCGGTCAACACGACCGACGTCGGCGTCGCCATCACCGGCGCCCCCGACCCGGTACGCGGCGGCGAGACCCTGACCTGGACGGTGAAGGCCACCAACGAGGGCCCCAACCCGGCCAGCTCGGTCGTGGTCACCACCACGCTGCCCGCCGAGGTCGCCTTCCTCGACAGCACCGGCCCGTGCGTGCGTGACGCCGCCAAGGTCACCTGCCATCTCGGCGAGCTGACCAGAGGCGCCTCGCGGCAGATCACGATCCGGGCGAAGGTTCAGGACGACGTCGTGCACAGCGGCGAGGAGTGCACGATCACCGCGACCGCGGTGATCGACAACCTCGCCGGTCCCGACCCGAACGCGGCCAACGACACCGCCAAGGCCGAGACCCACGTGCTGGTCAAGACGGGCCTGAAGGTGAACGGCCCGGCCAACGTCGCCAACGACGCCCCGGCCACGCTGAAGGCCACGCTCACCGACGCCGCGGACCGTCCGGTCGGGGACCGGCTCGTGACGCTGACCCTCGGCACGGGCCCGTCGGCGCAGTCGTGCCAGGCGCGCACGGACGCCGCGGGCGTGGCGAGCTGCGTGATCGCCGGCGTCGCCCAGCCGGCCGCCGCGACGAGCGTCGCGATCAGGGCGAGCTTCACCGGCGACGCGTGCTACCTGCCGTCGGACGCCTCGGGCACGGCCAAGCTGCTGTACTACACCGGCCGTTCCCACGCGCTGTCGGTCAAGCCGGTCCTGCTGCCGCAGACCGTCGTGGCCGACACGGGCGAGGTGTCCACCTCGGCCAGGTCCACGACCGAGAAGACGACCGCCGCGATCTCGCTCGCGCTGGTCAACGCCAAGGCGCTCAAGGCCGGGGTGGTCACCGGCCTGGGCGGCTCCACCGGGCAGGCGACGGCCGACGAGGTGTCCATCGGGCTGCCCGGCCTGCCCGTGATCAAGGTCGCCGGGGTGCGGGCCACCTCGACGAGCACGTGCGCGCTCGGGACGTACACCGCGAGCGCGAGCGGCACGACGACGCTCGGCTCGCTGACCATCGGCGGGGTGTCGTACCCGGCCGGCTCGATCGCGCCCAACACGGTCATCCGGGCGGGCGTGGCGACGATCACGCTGAACGAGCAGCGGCCGGTGGCGGGCACGTCCGCCGGGATGCTGGTCAACGCCGTCCATGTGAGCGCTCCGGCGCTGGCTGACGTGGTGGTCTCCTCCGCCAGGAGCGGCGTGCACAACTGTCCGTGACCCTCTGACCGAGGCCGCTCACGCCTGGCGCGGGCGGCCTCCTCCCGTCCCGAGGCGGTTCAGCACCTCGGCGGTGAACTCCTTGGTCGTGGCGCCGCCGCCCAGGTCGGGGGTGCGTACCGGGGTCTCGGCGAGGACCGCGCGGAAGGCGGCGCGCACCTCGTCACCGGCCTCGGCGTGGCCCAGGTGGTCGAGCATCATGGCCGCCGACCAGAGGGCGCCGACGGGGTTCGCGACGCCGGTCCCCGCGATGTCGGGGGCCGAGCCGTGCACCGGCTCGAACATCGACGGGAAGTCGCGCTCCGGGTTGAGGTTGGCGGCCGGGGCCAGGCCGATGCCGCCGGCGACGGCCGCGGCCAGGTCGCTCAGGATGTCGCCGAACAGGTTGGAGGCCACGATCACGTCGAACTCCCCCGGCCTCAGGACGATCTTCGCGGCGAGCGCGTCGATGTGCTCCTGGTTCCAGGACACCTCGGGCCGCGCGCGTTCCCTGACGAGCTCGTCCCAGAAGGGCATGGTGTGGATGATGCCGTTGGACTTGGTGGCGGAGGTCAGGACGCCGCGGCGGCGGGCGGCCAGGTCGAAGGCGTAGTCCACCACCCGGATGACGCCCGCCCTGGTGAACACGGACTCCTGGACCGCCATCTCCTCGGGGAAGCCGCGGTTGAGCCGGCCGCCGATCTCGGAGTACTCACCTTCGACGTTCTCGCGCACCACGACGAGGTCCACGCCCTCCGCGGCGCGCAGCGGTCCCGCCACGCCGTCCAGGGTCGTGATGGGCCGCAGGTTGACGTACTGGCGGAAGGCCCGGCGGATCGGGATCAGCAGTCCCCACAAGGACACGTGGTCCGGCACGCCCGGCCGCCCGACGGCGCCGAGCAGGATGGCGTCGTGGTGGCGGATGCGGTCCAGGCCGTCGGCCGGCATCATCGCGCCCTCGCGCTCGTGGCGTTCGCACGACCAGTCGAAGGTGTCGTAGCCCAGCGTGAAGCCGTGCCTGCGGCCGACGGCATCGAGGACGGCGGTCGCGGCGGGCAGCACCTCGATGCCGATCCCGTCGCCGGGAATGAGGGCGATGCGGTGGGAGGTCATGGCGCCATTGAGCCGGAACCGGCGGGCCGGGGTCCAAGACGAGGATCGTGGCCGTCGTATAGGCGTTCGCTATATCGCCCCCTATATCGCCCGCTGTATCGCCGCGACGAAGGCGCGGGCCAGGGCGCTGACCGGCTCGGTGCGGTGCACCAGCGAGACGTGCAGCACCTCCTCCAGCGCCAGGTCGCGCACGACCAGCCCCATCGGCTCGGCCAGCCGCCGCCACGAGGCCGCGACCACGGCGATGCCGACCCCGGCCAGGACGAGCGGCAGCAGCGCCTCGCGGTGCTCCATCTCGACGGCGATCGCGGCCCCTGGCGCGGCGGCCAGGATCTGGTCGGCGGCCCTGCGCATCCCGGTTCCGGGCTGGCCGACGATGAGCCGGGCGCCGCTCAGCAGCGCGGGCGCGACGGGCTCGTCGCCCTCGGGCAGGTCGGCTGCGTCCTGCGCGACCAGGACGAACGACTGCTCGTCCACCGGGTGCACGACCAGCTCGGGGTCGGGGCCGGGGCGTCCGAGCGTGGCGATGAGGCCGAGTTCCGCGGTTCCGGTCCGCAGGGCGGCGGCGACGTCGGCCGGGCGGTCGGCGGCCCGTACGGAGACCTGCACGCCCGGGTGCAGGCGGCGGAAGGCGGCGACCAGTTCGGTCAGCGGGCTGACCGCCTGGCTGGGCATGGCGGCGATGGTCAGCTTGCCGGCCAGCAGGCGTTCCACCGCGGCCACGCTCTCGTCCGCCGCCGCCAGCCAGCGGGTGACCTGGCGGGCCGGGGTGACCAGGGCCTCGCCCGCGGGGGTGAGCACGAGGCGCCGGCCGTACCGGCGAAACAGCGGGGTGCCCAGGCCGCGCTCCAGTTTCTTGATCGCCTGGGAGACCGAGGGCTGGGCCACCCACAGCTCCTCGGCCGCGCGCTGCACGCCGCCGTGGTCGACGACGGCGAGGAAATAGGCCAGCTGGCGAGCGTCCACGTCCGTCTCCGCACCCCGGTTCCATAGGCGCTGCCTATGGAAGAACGACAAAGTTCATCGTGGACAGTATGCCGGGTGGCCTGCCTGACTGGGGATTGCCCCGTCACCCCCCGAGGAGGGCCACTGTGAGCAACGCTCTGCTCCTGACGATGACCGGCGTCGCCATCCTGGGCGTCATCGTCACCATCACCGCCTGGAAGATCCCGCCCGTCATCGCGCTGCTCCTGGGCACGATCTTCCTCGGGCTGACCACCGGCGTCGGGGCCGAAGGCACCACCAAGGCGATCACCGCCGGGTTCGGGGAGGTGATGGCCGACATCGGGCTGCTGGTCACATTCGGCGTGCTGATGGGCTCGCTGCTGACGCTGACCGACGCGCTGCGCCGGCTGATCGAGCTGATGCTGCGGATCTTCGGCGAACGGAGCATCCCGTACGTGTTCGCGGTGTCGCTCAGCTCGCTGTTCACCTCGATCTACTCCGACGTGCTGCTCGTGCTGACCGCGCCGCTGGCCCGCCGCCTCGGCCCGCGCCTGGGACGCGACGGCAAGGCGTTGATGGGCGGGGCGCTGACCGCCGGGATCGAGGTCGGGCTGGTGTTCGTGGTGCCGGGCGTGGCGGCGCTGGCCGTGGCCGGGCTGCTGGACGTGCCGCTCGGCCAGATGTTCTGGTACGGGCTGATCGTCGGCCTGCCGACCGCGGTGCTCACCATGCTGGTCTTCGCCCTGCTCACCCCGCGCGCCCTGCGCTGGGACCCGGCCCTGGACGAGATCCCCGACGAGGAGCCGGCCGGTGACGGCGGCTCGGCCGCCGGATCCGTGCTGGTCAGGCAGGAGACCAAGGCTGGGCTGGGGGTGTCGCTGCTGCCCGTCGTCGCCACCCTGATGCTCATCGCGCTCGGCGCGCTGGCCGGCAACCTCGGCTGGACCTCGCCGGTGCTCGGCTTCGTGACCGATCCGGTGGTCGCCATGTTCGCCGGGGCGACCGCGTCGTACCTGCTGACGCTCCGCACGCACTCCCGCGCGGAGATCCACGCCGCCATGGGACAGGGGTTGTCCTCGTGCGGGCCGATCCTCGTGCTGTCGGGCATCAGCGGCTCGCTCGGGGCGGTCATCGAGGGTTCCGGGCTGGCCAAGGTGCTCGGCGGCGCGTTCGGCTCGAACTTCCTGCCGCCGCTGATCCTGGTCTGGCTGGTGGCCGCGGTGCTGCACATCGCGCTCGGCTCGATCTCGGTCGCCGCGATCACCGCGGCCGGGATCCTGGCGCCGCTGGCCGGTTCGCTGGACACGCCACTGGTGTTCGTGGCGCTGGCCGCCGGTTCCGGCGCGTTGTTCCTGCCGCACGTGAGCAGCAACTTCTTCTGGATGTTCCAGACCATGCTGGGGCTGTCGACGCGCGGCACGTTCAAGACCCACTCGCTGGCGATGTCGCTGTCGTCGGTCATCTCGCTGCCGCTCATCCTGCTGCTGGCGGCCCTGTGATCACGAAGGGCTTCGGGAGTACGCTCGGGGCTTGATCTCGCGAGAAGGGCACCCGGCCATGACAGCGTGGGAAGAGGCGTGGGCGGTGCTGGCGCCGGTGACGGACCTGGTCACCCCGATGGCGGTGCGGGTCGCGGCCACACTGCGGCTGAGCGACCTGATGGGCGACGAGCCGGTGTCCGTGCACGAGCTGGCCCGCCGTTCGGGCGCCGACCCCGATGCTCTGGTACGCCTGCTGCGTCACCTGGTCGGCAGGGGTGTCTTCGCCGAGCCGGAGCCGGGCAGGTTCGCCGTCAACGGGCCCGCCGCGCTGCTGGCCTCCGGCCATCCGTCCGGGATGCGGGCACGGCTCGACCTGGACGGGTTCGGCGGGCAGATGGACGTGGCGTTCACCGGCCTGCTGCACACGGTCCGCACCGGGCTGCCGGCGTGGGAGACGGTCTTCGGCGCGGACATCTGGTCCTATCTGGCGGCTCATCCGCGGATGAGCGCGACGTTCGACGCGATGATGGCGGACGGGGCCGAGTACCTCGCCGACGCGGCCGGGGGCTACGACTGGTCCGGCGCGCGGCATGTGGTCGATGTCGGCGGCGGGAGCGGGATGTTGCTGGCCGAGGTGCTGGGCGCCTTCCCGGATCTGCGGGGCACGCTCGTGGACCTGCCCGACACCGTGGAACGCGGCCGGCGGCACCTCGCCGGACTGGGCCTGGAGTCGCGGTGCTCGTTCGCGGGCCAGAGCTTCTTCGACCCGCTGCCGGCCGGCGGCGACGCGTACGTGCTCAGGCGGGTCATCCACGACTGGAGCGACGACGACGCCCGGCGGATCCTGCGGCGGTGCGCCGACGCGGCCGGGCCGGACGGACGGGTGGTCGTCATCGAGCAGCGCGCCGATCCGGCCATGGTCGCCGAGATGGACCTGCGCATGCTCGTTCTCAGCGGCGGGCGCGAGCGGACCGTCGAGGACTACACCACCCTCGCCGCGGGGGCCGGGCTCCAGATCGCCGGCCTCCACGACACCCCGCTCGGCCACCTCGTCCTGGTGCTCTACCGTTGAGCGGCCCGCCCACCGCCCCGACGTGCGCACCGAGATCCGCCCGCGGCTCGACAGGATCACCGTGCACATGCTGAAGGCGATCAAGGCCGCGGAACGGGCTCGCGCGCGTCCCTCGTGCGAACGGAGGCTGGCCTGGGCCGCGTTCCGGATCTCCGCACGGCGCGACCTGCACCGGCCGCACCGCGCCGGACTCCACCGCGCGCTCGGCTCCTTCTGCGGCACTCAGGTTCAGTTGGTGTCGTGGTAGACCATGGGGCCGGCCGCCTCCAGCGCCGCCTTCGACGCGTCGGTGAGCCACGGCTTGGTGCTGCTGCCGTCGGCGAGGTTCTCGTACAGGGCCAGGGTCGCGATGACGTAGCGGTGGTTGTGCTGAGTCCAGCCCCAGATGTACGCCGAGGACCAGCTACCGCGGCCGTTCGCGCACAGGCCGGACCCCGGGCCCTTCAGCGGGCACATGAAGCCCCAGTCCCGGGAACCGGCCGGTAGCTTGTTGAACGTGCGCTTGGCGGTGCTCGAGTCCTTGAACGGGATGACCCGGATCACGACCATGATCCGGTTGTTCTTCGTCGAGTTCGCGCTGGCGTAGACGCCCGAGATCATCTCCTTGCAGCGCGCGCTGCGCAGCAAGGTCCGCACCCGCCCTTCCTGGAACCAGGCGGGACAGTCGTCCGACCGGGTCCCCTTGAGGTTGTAGCGCACGCCCTTGCGGGTGGTGAAGGTGTCGGCGAGCAGCGCGCCGGTCGTGATCGGGGTCTGGTCGGTGTCCTCGTCGTCGAGCGAGCCCGCGTCGAACGGCTCCTCGGTCGGGGTCGGCTCGGTCGTCGGCGTGTACGTCTCCGAGGGCTGCGGAGTGGCCGAGGCCGTGTCGGACGGCGTGGGCGTGGGCGTCTCCTGCGCGGCGGTGATCCCCTCGCGGACACCCGTCTTGACCAGGCGTTTGACAACGACGATCCCGCCGGCCACCAGGGCGATGACCAGGAAGCTCACGACCCCGCCGACCACCCAGCCCAGCCGGGAACCCGAGGCGGGGGCCCCTCCCTTGAGCTCCTCGACGAGTGTGAACAGGACCAGGAAGTTCGGGAGGTCGCGGACATGGGTGGTGGTGAGGGGCCGCCACTGCTGCCGTACCTTGATCGAGGCGACGCCGTTCTCGACGCCGATCTCGCTGATCTCCGCCCACGGCACCACGCCGGTCGGGGTGAGCAACGCCTGCTGGGTCGCCGCGATCTCCCCGAAGGCCACGGTGTTGCCCGCCTGCAGCGCCGCCCGCGCCTGCGGCATGTGCGCCCGCAGGACCGCCCCGTGAATGGCGGGCCCCCACTGCTCCGGCCGTTCGAACCCGTCGATCACCACGGGCGCCGAGCCCCCGTCGGTCAGCGAGTACACACTCCGGAACGGATCGATGACGTCCTTCAGCACCGTCACCGACTCCCACCGGAGCCCCTGAACCCGCCCGTCCGGCAACCGGACGACCAGCCCGTGCTCGAAGAGGTGCAACTCCCGATCCCAGGGAGTTCCCCCATCCGCGGGCCCATAGACCGCCTCAGGCCTACCAAGTCCATTTCGGGCGGCTATGTCCCTGATCTGATCATTCACGAGCCTATGATCTAACATTTCCAGTCAAATCGGGCCACAGGCCAGAACTCCCCCTGTGATCTCCCTCCCGCCCCGGCCCAGGCGGCGCACCCGGCCGGGTGTGATGTACGTCTCGTGTGCCTGGCGGGTGAAGTGGTATTTGTGCGCTGACCGCGATGTGGCCCCGGCTGTGTACTGATGCCGCCTTGAGCCGATCGGTCTCAAGGGACATCACCAGGGGGTTCCTTTCTCATGTCCGCATCACACAACCTGCGCCGCTCCGTCGCGCTGACGCTCACCGCGGTGAGCCTGTCGGGGATCGGCGCGCTCGTCGCCTCTCCGGCGCACGCCGAGGTGTTCAAGGAGCTGGAGTATCGGGGGGACAACGCCAGGACGGTGCTCACGGCCTCCGCCAGTTTCAACGGGGCGGACGTCGTGCTGAGGAGCGACACGAACAGCGGCTTCGGCCAGTGGGCGCAGACGGCCACCGTCTCGTCCGGGGGCGGGCAGAGTGCGTTCATCTACACCCTGCGGGCCAGCATCGGCAGCGGCGCTCCGCTGTGCCTGACCGCCAAGGACGCGGTGAACGTCACCGTGGCGACCTGTGACAACAGCGACCGCCAGAAGTGGTTCCACCCGACCGCCGTGGTCGGCCCGGGTGGCACGCTGCCGACGAAGAACGTCCAGACGCTCCGGCACCTCGGCCAGAGCCAGTCGTCCAGTGCCGTTCCGGTGTCGCAGTTCGCGCAGATCGGGGGCCACTTCTGGGCCAAGCGCACCGTCTGATCAACGATCGATCAGGGTGGCGAAGCCGTCGAGGTGGCGGGCCAGACCGTACTCGAACAGGCCGTCGGCGTCCGCCACCTCGTCGTCGGCCAGCGTGGCCAGCAGCGGGAACCGTCCGGAACGCAGGAGGTCGTCGGCCCTTTTGCGCTGGGTGAGCCACCACCGGTCGAGGGTCACGCCGGTCTCCTGCTCGGCCTCGATCTCCTCGGCCATGGACAGCGCGACGGTGAGAACCAGCGCGTGCAGCGTCAGGGCCTCGCGAATCCGGATCGTCATGGGCAGTCCGAGCCCGTCCAGCGCGCGCAGGGTCCATTCGGTGTACGCCATCACGTTGGGCACCAGCAAAGGACGGGTGAAGGAGACGGCCCGGGGCAGCCAGAGGTGTCGCCGGCACAGCTCCCACTGCAGGCGGGAGATCAGTTCGAGCTTGGCCCGCCAGCCGTCCGGCCCCGGGTCGGGGAGCTCCTGTTCGCCGAAGACCTCGTCGGTCATCTGCGTCACCAGTTCGTCCTTGCTCGACACGTGCCGGTAGAGCGACATCGGGCCGACGCCGAGTTCGGCCGCGAGCCGTCGCATGGACACGGCGTCGAGGCCCTCCGCGTCGGCGATCGCGATGGCGGCGCGGAGGGTCTGCTTGCCGTCCAGCGCCTGCCGTGGTCCCGGCTGCCGCTTCAGGCCCGTGCGGCCGCTGACCACCGTGCCGGCGCCGACCTTCGTCTCGACCAGCCCTTCGTCGCGCAGGGTGGCCATCACCCTGGTCGCGGTGGCGACCGCGACGCCCCATCGCCGGGCGATCTCCCGGATCGACGGCACCCGTTCGCCGGGCCGCAGGCGGCCGTCGACGATCCGGGCGCGGATCTCCGCCGCGATGTGCCGGTAGGGCGGTTCCGGCCGCTGGGTCGGCATGACGCTGGAGTGTACTAGTTCAATCGCCCTTGACACTAGTGCACTTTCGCCTGCCAACTTCTGGAAATATGCGCACGTTGACGGCAGGCGAATACGCTTCAGTCATGACAGCTGATACACCGTACGCAGCCGTGCGGCGGGCACAGGAGGCGGACCGGCAGGCGGTGCTGGACGTTCTCACCGAGGCGTTCACGGACGACCCCCTCGTCCGCTGGCTCGGCCCACCTGGGCCCGTCCAGGCGCACTACTACCGCCACCTGCTCACCCGCCCCACCGCCGAGGCGTACCTGGCCGGTGGCGGCGCGGGCGCCGCGATCTGGCTGACCCTGCCCGCCGGCCACACGCCCGGGGAGGAGCCTGGCGGCGGCGAGCGGCTTCGGGCCCTCGGCCAAGCGCTGGCCCCACGCCACCCCAAAGGCCGGCGGCACCTCTACCTCCCCTGCATGGGAGTGGTCACCGCGTGGCAGGGCGCCGGGCTCGGCTCGGCGATGCTCCGGCACCGGCTCGAACGAGCGGACGCCGACGCGCTGCCCGCCTACCTGGAGGCGAGTTCGGCCCGCAGCCGCGCCCTCTACCGGCGCCACGGCTTCGAGGATCTCGGCGAGCCGGTTCACGTGGCCGGCAGCCCGCCGCTGTGGCCGATGTGGCGCGAACCCAACCCCAGCCAAGGGAGAGAACGACCATGACCACCCTCGTGTTCATCCACGGCACCAACTCCTCCTCCGCCTGGGCCACGGGCCTGACCACCGAGCTCACCCTGCGCGGGCACCGGTGCGTGGCCGTCGACCTGCCGGGACACGGCCAGGAGGCCTTCTACCCCCGCTCCTACCAGGCCCCGCAGGACCTGCGGGCGCTGGCCACCGAACCGTCCCCCCTCGCCGAGATCACCATCGACGACTACGTCGAGCGCGTCGCGGACGTCGTACGCCGCGCCCGCCGCCACGGGCCGGTGATCCTGGCCGGCATGAGCCAGGGCGGCGTCACCGTCAGCCGGGTCGGCAACGCCATCCCCGACCTGCTCGACCGGGTCGTCTACGTCGCCGCCTACTGCTGCGTGGACCTGCCGAACCTGGCCGCCTACCTCGACACGCCGGAGAACAGGGACAGCCTGGTCCACCTGCTGAGCGCCGCCGTGGTCGCCGACCCCGCGGTCCTCGGGGTGACCAGGATCAACTGGCGCTCGGCCGACCCGGCGCTGTTCCAGGCCGTCAAGCAGGCCCTGGCAGCGGACTTCACCGACGAAGGCGTGAGCCGGCTGCTCAACGCCCTCGAACCGGACGAGAGCGCGAGCATTCCGCCGGCCGAGGCGCGAGGTGAAGCGCACACCTGGGGCCGCATCCCCCGGACCTACATACGCCTCACCCTCGACCGGCTGATTCCGCTCGCGCTGCAGGACCGGTTCATCGCCGAGGCCGACCGCCTCACCCCGGGCAACCCGACCGACGTGCGCAGTGTCGCGGCGCCGCATGTCGGCCCGTTCGACCGGCCGGAGCTGGTGGAGATCTTCTCCGAGCTCGCCGGCCGCTGAGTTCAGAGGTCGCGGCGGCGGAAGGAGAGGGCGGCCAGGCCCAGGACGAGGACGACCCAGACGGCGGTCCACGCCAGGTACGCCGGAGTCAGCGGGGCGTTGCTCAGGAACGGGAAACCGCCCTCCAGAGCCGGTCCGCCGAAGCGGGCCAGCACGATCGGGTCCTGGAAGGCGTTCATGGCTCCGCGCCACAGCCCGTCCGTCGGCAGCAGGATCTGGGAGACGACGCCGATCCTGGCCACCCCCTCGTTGCCGAGGGCCAGCCCGACGCCGCCGACCACGCCCGCGATCCAGGTGGCGCCGAACAGGCCGACGGCCACGATGCCCGAGGCCATCGGCGAGACGGCCGTGGACAGCAGCAGGCCGAGGGTGAGCAGCACCGTCGTCTGGGCCGCGAGCAGCGCGAGGCCGGTCACCGGCTGCGGCGGCCAGTAGCCCACGATGAACCGGACGATGAGGAACTGGGCCAGCCCCGCCACGACCACGAAGCCGCTGCCGAACACGACCAGGCCCAGCCACTTGCCCAGCAGCACCGCCCAGCGGTGCACCGGGCGGGCCAGCACCGCCAGCGCGATGCCCGACTCGATCTCGCCGGCCAGCGTGGGGCCGGCGAGGAAGGCGGTGCCCAGCGCGGCGATCAGGCTGATGCCGAACATCACCAGGTTGAGCATCTGGGAGGCCACCAGCTTGGCCTCCCCGGTGGTCATCACGCCGCCGTCGAACTCGACCGTGATCATCAGGGAGAATCCCCACGCGCTGAGCCCCAGCAGCACGACGGTCAGCAGGGCCAGCGCGCGCAGCACCTTGCGGCGGGACGACTCCTTGATGGTGAGGGCGGCGAGGGTGAGCACGATCGTGGTGTTCATCGGCTTTCCTCCGCCTGGTCGGCGCGGACGATGTCGAGGAGGCGTTCTTCGAGGGTGACCCGGCCGGGTTCGACCGCGTGCACGCGCACCCCGAGGGCGACCAGGTCGGCGACGAGGTCCGGCACGGTGGCGGGGTCCTGTTCCGCGGGCAGCTCGACGGTGTACGCCTCCCCGGCGCGGTGCACGCGGCCGGCGGCGGCCAGCCGTACCTCCGCTTCCTGACTCACCCCGCCGAGACGCAGCCGCAGCTCGCGGCCGCCGAGCAGCTCGGTGAGGGTGCCCGAGGCGGCGACCCGGCCCTTGTCGAGGATGACGGCCCGGTCGCACACGCGCTCGACCTCGCCGATGAGGTGGGAGTTGAGCAGGACGGCGACCTGGCGGGCCTTCAGGGACAGCAGGAGATCGCGGACGTCGGCGCGGCCGATGGGGTCGAGTGCGCTGGTCGGCTCGTCGAGCACGATGAGCTCGGGGCGGGCTACCAGCGCGACGGCCAGGCCGAGGCGCTGCTGCATGCCCTTGGAGAAGCCGCCCACCCGATCCGCGGCGCGGTCGGCGAGCCCGACGGCCGCCAGGCACTCACGCCGATCCCGGTCGGGGACGATGACGCCGGCCAGCCGCACGTGCAGGTCCAGCACCTCGGCGGCGGTGAGCCATGGCTGGTAGCGGAACAGCTCCGGCAGGTAGCCGACGCGCCCGCGGGCCCGCGGGTCGTGGGACGGCCGGCCGAGCAGGAGCACCTCTCCCGCGTCCGGCCGGACCAGGCCGAGAAGCATCTTGATCACGGTGGTCTTGCCCGCTCCGTTCGGGCCGAGCAGGCCCACCACCTCGCCGCGGCCGACGCTGAGGGAGACGCCGTCGACGGCTGTCCGGCGCCGGTAACGCTTGCGCAGGCCGGAACCCCACGCGGCGGCGGCGGGCGGCAGCTCGGTGAGCAGCCGGGCAGCGGTGTCGTCGATCATCGTTCCACCTTCAGCTCGCGGGCCACCGACAGCACCTCGCCGGCGCTCAGGGAGCCGGCCACCACGGTGAGGACGCCGCGGTCCATCCAGATGACGGCCGCCATCGTGCCGTCGCGCGGGACGAGCAGGGTCGCCGGTACGCCGCCGACGTCGGTGGCCGAGCTCGTCGTCTTCTCGATGATCGTGAACAGGGGCAGCGTCGTGCCGTCGCCGGAGAAGGCGCGCAGTTGCGCGGCCACGTTCTCCGGCAGGACGCCCAGCGACAGCAGGTAGTCGCGGGCCGTCCGGAACGGCACGCCGGAGGACTCCGCCGTGGGCGGCACCGCGCGCGCCACGACCAGGGCGGGCATCGGCCGGCCCGCCGACCAGGTCGCGGCCACGGCGGGCCCGGCGGACAGGCGGAACCGGCTGCCGTCCAGGCCGGGAAGCGTGGGCGGCAGCGTACGGCCGCCCGAGGCCACGGTGCGGGCCGTCTTCTCGGCCGAGAACGTGAGCGTCGCGCCCACCCGGCCGACGACGTGGAAGGTGGGTTGCCCGGTGACGCCGCGCGGCAGCGTGGTCACCCGCGGGACGGACAGGCCGGTGGCCGTCTTCGCGGCGGCGGCGTCGGCGACCTGCCGGATGTCGATCCTCTCGGTGATCTCCATGTCGCCGAGGTCGGACAGGTCGGGCATCCGCACCAGGTCGGCGCGCGGGGCGACGACCGGGGTGATCTGCTCGGCGCGGAAGATCGGCAGCCACTCCGCGGCGGCCGCGGCGGTGACCCCGCTCACCAGGACGGCGGCGCCGGCGACGGCGGCCACCGGGCTGCGCAGCGCCTTCCACCTCCGCCGGTGCGGCGGAGCCGGGGCCGTGACCTGCCCGGCCCCGGCGGCGAGAGCGCCGGACAGGCGGCGCCAGGCCGCGTCCACGTCCACGCCGGGCGCGGCGCCCGGCGCCATGTCCACGCCGGGCGTGCTGCCCAGGGCCGCGCCCGCGTCAGGCGTGGCGCTCAGCGCCGCGCCCACGAGCGCCGCGTCCCGCTGGAAGACGGCCAGTCCTGACCGGCAGATCGGGCAGCCGGCGACGTGCTCGCGGTCGGCGTCGGCGACCGCGGCGGGCTCGTCGAGGAGCCGGCGCAGCGTGCCGTCACTCGGATGGCGCATGACGGTTCAACTCCTTGCGCAGAGCGGACTCGGCGCGGCGCACCGTGGTGCCCACGCTGCCCGGGGACAGGTCGAGAACGGCGGCGACCTCGGCGTAGCTGAGGCCGCTGTGGCGCAGGACGAGCGCGACGGCCTGCCTGCGGGGCAGCCGCGCCAGCGCCTCGCGCACGCGGCGGCGCTCCTCGCGGGTGACGACCGCGTCGGCGACGTCCGGGCTCACGACCTCACCGGCGGCCTCTTCGCGCGAACCGGCCGCACGGGAGGCGGCCTCCTCGCGCGAGACGCGGCGGCGGCCGGTCCGCAGGTGGTTCAGCGCGGTGTGCGCCGCGGCCACCGACAACCAGCCCAGCGCCTCCCCCGCGGGCACCGTGGAGCGCCCGAACGTCAGGAACACCTCCTGGGCCACGTCCTCCGCCTCGTCCCGGGAGCCGAGCACCCTGGCGGCGACCGCGACGACGCGCGGATAGGCCGTGCGGAACACCTGCTCGAGGTCGGCCCGGACGCCCGGGGGACTCGACACCACCGCGCCGCCCTTCCACTCGGCCCGCCTGGCCACCGCGGCCGATGCGCTCCTACGATGCCTCACAACGTTCACATCTGTAGAGCACCGCCGGGGCCTCGCGTGTGACACCGGGCGTTGCCGCGATCGTTGGAGTGGGTAGAGGCGCTACGTGGCCAACGTGTGGGATGTGCTCGTCGTCGGTGGCGGACCCGCGGGCGCGGCGGCCGCGTTGCGCGCCAAACAGCTACGGCCCGAGGCGAGCGTCCTGCTCGTGGACCGCGACGACTTCCCGCGCGACAAGGCCTGCGGCGACGGCATCGCCGCGCACGGCCGCGACGAACTGGACCTGCTCGGACTGCCCGGCCTGCTCGACGACTACCGCCCGACCCGGCGCCTGTCCGTGGTCTCCCCCGGCGGCGTACGCGTCTCGGCGACGGTCGCCCGGCCCAACCACGTCGTGCCGCGCATGGTGTTCGACGCGCGCCTGGTCGAGGCGGCCCGCGAGCGCGGCGTCGAGGTGCGGCGCCACCGGGTGCGCGCGCTGAGCGCCTCGGACGGCCTGCTGACCGTGGACGACACGCTGACCGCCCGCGCCGTCGTCGCGGCCGACGGCGCCTACTCCGCGGTACGCCGCCTGCTGGGCGCCAGGCAGACGCCCGAGCGGCACATCGCGATCGCCGTACGCGGTTACGCCGACCTCCCGGACGACGACGACGCCCAGCTCATCGCCATGCAGCGGGCCGGGTGGCCCGCCTACGCCTGGGCGTTCCCCATCGGCGACGGCACCGCGAACGTCGGCTTCGGCATGCTGCTCCCCCACCTGCGCGCCACCGGCCTGCCCGGCCGCCAGGTCCTGCACGGCAGGCTCGCCGAACTGCTGCCCCACCTGCCCGCCCGCGACCTGCGCGCCCATCACCTGCCGCTGTCGCCCGGCCGCCCGCGCGCGGGCGCCGGCCGCGTGCTGTTCGCCGGCGACGCCGCCAGCCTCATCAACCCGCTCACCGGCGAGGGCATCTACTACGCTCTGCTGTCGGGCCGCCTGGCCGGCGAGGCCGCCGTCACCGCGAGCGCCGACCCGCTGCCCGTCTACCGGCGCGGGCTGCGCGCCGCGCTCGGGCGGCACCTGCGCACGACCGACGTGCTGGCGCGCGCGGCGCAGTCACCCGGCTTCATCGACGCGGCCATCGCCACCGCCGCCCGCCGGCCGGAGGTCTTCGACCTCCTCGTGGAGGTCGGCCTCGGCGCCGGTACGGTCCCCGTCCCGCTGGCCGCCGCCGTGGTGAGCCGCTGGGCCAGGACCGGGCTGGGCGCGGCGTTCAGCCGGTGAGCCTGAAGCCGGGGACCGGGCCGAGCATGGCGCTCAGCCGGTGAGCCGGGAGCCGTTGATCACCAGCAGCACCACGTCGATCCCCGCCACCACGATCGCCGCGAGGAAGGGGGCCCTGCCGCCGCGCCACAGCCCGGCCACGGTCACCGACGCCGCCACCGCGAGGGCCGGCCAGGAGGCGGCGCCGTACACGCCGAAGGAGATCAGCGCGGTCGCGGCCAGCAGGGGCAGCGGGACGAGCGCGGCGACGCGGGCGGGGCCGAGCCGCTGCGGCCAGCCGCGTACGCCGGTGGCCAGGTCGTCCTTGATGTCGGGCAGGACATTGGCCAGGTGCGCGCCCAGCCCGAGCAGTGCGGCGCCGAGGACGGCCCACCACGCCGGCCACGGCCGGCCGGGCAGGCCGAGCGTGACGAACGCGGGCAGCACACCGAAACCGATCATGTACGGCAGCCACGACAGCATGGTCGCCTTCAGCCCGAGGTCGTAGGCCCACGCGGCGCCGACGCCGAGCAGGTGTGCGAGGCCCGCCTGCGGGCCGGAGGCCAGAGACAGCGGCACGCAGAGCGCCAGGGCGGCGAACGCGGCCGCGCGTACGGTGCCCGCGGCCACCATGCCCGCCACGATCGGCTTGCCGGCGCGCGCGGAGGCGGCGTCGCGGGCGGCGTCGGCGGCGTCGTTGCACCACCCGATGGACAGTTGCCCGGTCAGGATCGCGGCCGCGACCAGGACGGTTCCGGCGAGGTCGCGTCCGCTGGCCGCGGTCACCGCGGTGACGAAGACGGTGACGGCGAGCGTGGGCCCGGGATGACATGCGCGCGCCAGCCCTGCCACCGTTCGCACGAGCACCTCGATCCATGACGCTTTATGGGCATAGTAACCATGCGTGCGGGGCAATCTCCGGCTATGACCTGGATCGCAGCCGTGCACGGCGCGGTACCCCCGTATCGGTACGCGCAGCCCGAAATCACCGAACTGGCGGCGCGGTCCTTCCTGCCGGAGGGCGCCGACCGGCGTCTGCTGCACCGGCTGCACGACAGCGCCCGGGTCGATCATCGCAACCTGGTCCTTCCGCTGGAGGAGTACGGCAAGCTCGACGGGTTCGGCGCGGCCAACGACGTGTTCGTCGAGGCCGCCGTCGATCTGGGCGCCGAGGCGGTGTCCGGCGCGCTGGAGCAGGCCGGGCTCACCCCCGCCGACGTCGACCTGATCATGTTCACCACGGTCACGGGCATCGCGGCGCCCTCGATCGAGGCCAGGGTGGGCCTGCGGCTGGGCATGCGCCCGGACGTCAAGCGCGTCCCGATCTTCGGCCTGGGCTGCGTGGCGGGGGCGGCGGGCATCGCCCGCCTGCACGACTACCTGCGCGGCTGGCCGGACCACGTGGCCGTGCTGCTGTCGGTCGAGTTGTGCTCGCTCACCCTGCAGCGCGGCGACGGCTCGGTCGCGAGCCTGGTGGCCAGCGCGTTGTTCGGCGACGGCGCCGCGGCCGTCGTGGTCCGCGGCTCCGGCACACCTGCTGGACCCGAGGGCACACCTGCTGGACCCGAGGGCGGTCCGGCGGGGCCCGAGGTGGTGGCCACCCGCAGCCACCTGTACCCGGACACCGAGCACGTCATGGGCTGGGAGGTGCGCGACAGCGGCTTCGGCGTCATCCTCGACGCCGGCGTGCCCGGAGTCGTCCGCGCGCACCTGGCCGGCGACGTCGACGCCCTGCTGGCCGAACACGGCCTGACCAGGAACGACGTGACCACCTGGGTGTGCCATCCGGGCGGGCCGAAGGTGCTCGAAGCCGTCGCGGAGACGCTCGGCCTGCCGCGCGAGGCGCTGGAGCTGACCTGGCGCTCGCTGGCCGATAACGGCAACCTGTCGTCGGCGTCGGTGCTGCATGTCCTTCGTGACACTTTGCGTAGCCGTACCCCACCGCCGGGAAGCTATGGTCTGATGATGGCCATGGGCCCTGGATTCTGCTCCGAACTCGTCCTGCTGCGCTGGTAGCCGCCGATGTTCTGGTACCCCCTCCTCATCGTGCTCGTCGGCCTGGAACGCCTGGCCGAACTCGTCGTCGCCCGCCGCAACGCCCGCTGGAGCATGGAACGCGGCGGGATCGTCAGCGGGCAGGGCCACTATCCCTGGATGGTGCTGCTGCACACCGGCCTGCTGGCCGGGTGCCTGGCCGAGGTGTTCCTGGCCGGGCGGCCGTTCGTCCCGGCGCTCGGCTGGACGATGCTCGCGCTCGTCGTCGCCGCGCAGGGGTTGCGCTGGTGGTGCATCACCGCGCTGGGACCGCGCTGGAACACGCAGGTGATCGTGGTTCCCGGGCTGCCGCTGGTGCGTAGCGGGCCGTACCGGTTCGGGTGGCTGCGCCACCCCAACTACGTGGCGGTCGCCGTCGAGGGTCTCGCGCTCCCGCTCGTGCACACCGCCTGGGTGACCGCGCTGACCTTCACCGTGCTCAACGCCGTGCTCATGGTGGTCCGCATCCGCTGCGAGAACCGGGCGCTGGCCCAGCTGGACGAGGTCGCGTGATCGACGTCGTCGTGGCCGGCGGCGGTCCCGCCGGGCTGGCCACGGCGATCCACGCCACGCTCGCGGGACTGCGCGCCGTGGTCGTGGAGCCGCGCAGCTCGCCCGTCGACAAGGCGTGCGGCGAGGGCCTGATGCCCGGCGGCGTGACGGCGCTGCGGGCGATGGGCGTGGAACTGTCCGGCCACCCGCTGCTCGGCATCGACTACCTCGACGCCGGAACGCACGCGCGCGCCGACTTCGGCGACACGCCCGGTCTGGGGGTACGGCGGACCGTGCTGCACGCGGCGCTGTCCGCGCGGGCCGCCGAACTCGGCGTGGAGATCGTGACCGGCAAGGTCGTGCGGCCCCGCCACGACCGGGACGGCGTCGAGGCCGCGGGGCTGCGGGCCCGCTGGCTGGTCGCCGCCGACGGCCTGCACTCGCCGCTGCGCTCCTGGCTGCGCCTCGGGCTGCCCGACCGCGCGCCCGCCCGGTACGGCCTGCGCCGCCACTACCGGGTCGCCCCGTGGTCGGACCACGTCGAGGTGCACTGGTCGGCGGCCGGGGAGGCGTACGTGACGCCGGTGGCCGACGACCTGGTGGGCGTGGCGATCCTCAGCCGGGAGCGGGGCGGCTTCGACGAGCGCCTGCCGTCCTTCCCCGGCCTGCTCGCCCGGCTGGACGGCCCCGCGGCCACCCCGGTGCGCGGGGCGGGGCCGTTGCGCCAGCGCGTACGCGGCCGGGTGGCCGGGCGGGTCCTGCTGGTGGGGGACGCGGCGGGCTACACCGACGCCCTCACCGGCGAGGGACTGTGCCTGGCGGTCCTGACGGCGCGGGCCCTGGTCCGCTGCCTGGTCGAGGAGCGGCCGCAGGACTACGAGCGGGCCTGGCGGCTGCTGACGCGCAAACACCGGGTGCTCACCGCCGCGCTCCTGGCCGCGGCGCGGCGGCGGGCGTCGGCGAGGCTGATCGTCCCGGCGGCGGCCCGGCTGCCGTCGGTCTTCACCGGGGTGGTCCGCGCCCTTTCCGGCTGAGAGTTTCCTGTGCGCGCCGCCACAGTCGCGGGCCGGGCCTTCGCCGGTTCTCAGAGTTCTCCCAGAAGCTCTCAGAGCCCGCCCAGCCAGGCCCGCCAGGATCTCCCGCATGACCACGATCGACGTAAGAGGACTGACCAAGAAATACGGGCCCGAGACCGTGGTGGACGACCTGTCGTTCTCCGTCGAGCCCGGCCAGGTGACCGGGTTTCTCGGGCCGAACGGCGCCGGCAAGTCCACCACCATGAGAATGATCATGGGGTTGGCCGCTCCGACCCGGGGCTCGGTGACCATCGGCGGCCGCCGCTACGCCGACCTGCCCGTGCCGCTGACCGAGGTGGGCGCGCTGCTGGATGCCGGGGCGGTGCACGGCGCCCGCAGGGCGTACGACCATCTGCTGGCGCTGGCGGTGAGCAACGGCCTGCCCCGGCGGCGGGTCGGCGAGGTGCTGGCCAGGACCGGCCTGGAGGGCATGGCGGGCAGGCGGGCGGGAGGTTTCTCGCTCGGCATGCGCCAGCGGCTCGGCATCGCGGCGGCGCTGCTCGGCGACCCGCGCGTGCTGATCTTCGACGAGCCGGTGAACGGCCTCGACCCCGAGGGCATCCGCTGGATCAGGGACTTCATGCGCTCGCTCGCCCGGGAGGGACGGGCGGTGCTGGTCTCCAGCCACCTCATGAGCGAGATGGCGCAGACCGCCGACCACCTGGTCGTGGTCGGCCGGGGGCGGCTCATCGCCGACACCGGCATCAGCGAGCTGATGCGGGCGAACGGCGCGGGCACCGTGCTGGTGCGCACCTCCGACCCAGGATCGCTGGCGCGGCGGCTCACCGCCGCCGGGGCGACCGTGCGCGACGGCCTGGAGTCCTCGCTGGTCGTCTCGGGCATGACGGGCGAGGAGATCGGCAAGCTCGCCGCCTACCACGGCGTCGCGCTCAGCGAGCTCACCCCGCAGCTGGCCTCTCTGGAGGACGCCTTCATGGAGCTGACCAGGGACAGCGTCGAGTACCAGGGGGCGGCGTGACCTTCACCCGGACACTGCACGCGGAATGGATCAAGTTCCGCAGCCTGCGCTCCACCTGGTACACGCTGGCCACCCTGCTCGTGGTCGGCCTCGGCATCACCGCCCTGTCGATGGGCGCGGCCGGGGCGGACCAGGCCGAGGCTCCGCAGGACTGGGATCCGACCGGCCGCAGCCTGACGACGTACATCGTGGCCCAGCTGATCATCGGCGTGCTGGGCATCCTGGTCGTCACCTCCGAGTACGCGACCGGGCTGATGTCGGCGACGCTCAGCGCCACGCCGCGCCGGCGTCGGCTGCTGGCGGCCAAGGTCGTGGTGGCCACGGCGGTCGCCCTGGTGGCCGGTCAGGTGCTGATGTTCGCCGCGTTCTTCCTCGGGCAGGCCGTGCTCATCACGCAGGAGGTGCCGAACGCGCAGATCGGCGACCCCGGTGTGCTGTCGGCCGTGACGGGCGGCGGGATCTACCTGTCGGCGATCGCGCTGCTCGCGGTCGGGCTCGGCACGATCATGCGGGCCACGGCGGGAGCCCTGGCGACGCTGGTGGGGATCGTGTTCCTGGTTCCGGCCCTCCAGGGCCTGTTCCCTCCGTGGATGCAGGGGTTGTTCGCCTTCTGGCCCACCAAGGGGGCGGCCGCGATCTTCGCCACGGTCCCGGACCCGGCCTATCCGGAGCCCTGGCTGAACCTGGGCGGGATGTGCCTCGGGGTCGCCGTCGTGCTGGCCGCCGCGTTCGCGGTCTTCCAGCGCCGCGACGTGTGAACCGGGCCTCCGTATCCTGGCCCTCGTGCGAGGATCAGGACAGGCCATGACACCGGCGGAGGGCGGCGAGCGGCTGCTGGTGGTGGACGACGAGGCCACCGTCCGCGAACTGCTGGCCGCCACGCTGCGGTTCGCCGGGTTCCGGGTGAGCTCGGCGGCGACCGGCGCCGAGGCGGTCGCCGCCGCCAGGGCGGAGCCGCCCGACCTGGTGCTGCTCGACGTCATGCTGCCGGACATGGACGGCTTCGAGGTGGTGGGGCGGCTGCGTGAGCAGCTGCGTCCGGAGGGAGGCGGCGGACCGGTGCCGGTCCTGTTCCTGACGGCCCGCGACCGTCAGGCCGACAAGGTCACCGGGCTCTCGCTCGGCGCCGACGACTACGTGACCAAGCCGTTCGACCTGCAGGAGCTGATCGCCCGCATCCGCGCGATCCTGCGCCGCACCACGGGCCACCAGCCCGGCGTGCTGAACGTGGGCCCGCTCACGCTCGACCCCGAGGGACACCTGGTGACGCGGGCGGGCCGGCCCGTCCGCGTCTCCCCCACCGAGTTCCGGCTGCTGCACTACCTGATGGAGAACGCCGGGCGCGTCGTGTCCAAGACGCAGATCCTCGACCGGGTCTGGCGCTACGACTTCGGCGGCGACGCCAGCATCGTCGACACCTACATCTCCTACCTGCGGCGTAAGGTCGACACCGGCGAGCCCAAGCTCATCCACACCGTGCACGGCACCGGCTACGTGCTCCGCGAGCCCCGGCCGTGAACCGCTTCTCGCTGCGGGCCAGGCTGCTGCTGCTCACCACGGGCCTGCTGCTGGCCGGGCTGACCCTCATCAGCGCCGTCGTCACCGACCGCCTGGAGCGCTACCAGCTCAACCGGCTGGACCACCAGCTCAGCACGCTCACCTCGATCATCTCCCGGGTCTCCGGGGACGGCCCGCCCGACCTCACGCAGGCCGGGGCCCGCCCGGACCTTCTCGCCCCGGCCCTCGACCTGTTCGGCACGCCGTACCTGGTGTATCTGGACGCGAACGGCGCGGTGTCGGGCCGCGTGCACTCCCCCGGGCTGAGGGAGGCCGGCCTGCCCGCCCGCGAGAAACTGCGGGCGATCCCGGCCGACGGCAGGGCCGTGGACCTGCCGTCCGCCGACGGCTCGGGACGCTGGCGGGCCGTCGCCCGGCCGACCGTCGGCTGGGGCGGGACGGTCATCGCGGTCGCGCCGCTCACCGAGGCCGACGCCACCATCGCCCAGCTGCGGGCCAGCAGCCTGGTCAGCGGCGTGGTGCTGCTCGTGCTGCTGACGGGGGTGGGCTGGTTCGCCCTCGGGCGGGGGCTGCGGCCGCTGCGCCGGATCGAGCACACGGCCGCCGCGATCGCCGGCGGCGACCTCACCCACCGCGTGCCGGGCCTCGCGCCGCCCGGCACGGAGATCGGGCATCTCGGGGCCTCGCTCAACACCATGCTCGGCCAGCTCGAACGGGCCTTCGCCGACCGGGCCGCCTCCGAGAACCGGATGCGGACGTTCGTCTCGGATGTCAGCCACGAGCTGCGCACGCCGTTGTTCGTCATCAAGGGCTCGACCGAGCTCTACCGGATGGGCGCGCTGCCCGGACCGGACGAGGTGGACGCCGCGATGGCCCGCATCGACCGCGAGGCCACCCGGCTGACCGCCCTCACCGAGGACCTGATGCTGCTCGCCCAGCTCGACGACGCGCCCGAGAGCCAGCTCGAACCGGCCCCGATGGACCTGCGCACCCTCGCCAACGACGCCCGCCACGACCTGCGCGCCCTCGACCCGTCGCGCCGGGTCGAGCTCACCGGCCCCGGCGGCGGCGGGCCGCCGGGCCCGGCCCCGGTCCGCGCCGACGAGGACCGGCTGCGGCAGGTCGTGGCCAACCTCGTGGGCAACGCCGCCGCGCACACCCCGCCGGGCACGCCCGTGCGGATCGGCGTCGGCACGGCGGGCGGGCGGGCCGTCCTCGAGGTGGCGGACACCGGGCCGGGGATGACGGCCGAGCAGGCGGGCCGCGTCTTCGACCGCTTCTACCGCACCGACCGCTCGCGCAACCGCTCGGCCGGGACCAGCGCGGGCCTGGGCCTGGCGATCGCGCGCTCCCTGGCCCGCGCGCACGGCGGCGACGTCGAGCTGGAGACCGCCCTCGGCGAGGGCGCGCGCTTCCGGCTGACCCTGCCGCTACTGGACTGAGGGGCTCACAGGTCCTCCGACAGCAGGGTCACCAGCTCCACCAGCTCTTCGCGGCTGAGGTTACGGCGCAGCGCCTTGGCCGCGTTCTCCGGGCGCGAGACCGGCACGCTGATCGTGCGGGGGCGGAAGCCCGCCTGCACCATGGCCGCGTTCGTGCTCAGCTCGCCCGCCACGACCTTGCTGTGCAGCGCGGGCGCGTCCTCCCGCAGCCGCCGCAGCGCGGGCGTCTCCGGCGCCGGGACGTGGGCCGCCTCGGGCGTTTCCCCCTCCTCGGGCGTTTCCCCCTCCTCGGACTGGGGCGGCGGCGCGGGGGTGGCCGCGAGCAACGCCTGGTCCAGTTGCGCGGCCACGTCGAGGTCGTCGGCCACCAGCGCCCGCACCAGCCCCGGCGTCACGCCGAGCCCGCGGGGCGGATCGGCCGTGATGAACTCCACGAGGTCGCCGTGCTCCACGAGCTCGCCGCCCGGCCCGGTGAACTCCCGCCACGCCTCGGCGTCCAGCAGGGCGCGTACTCCGGTGGCCGCGCGCGCCAGTGTGGGACGCGCCTCCCCGATGACCGCCGACACCTCGGCCACGATCCGCCCGTGCTCCGTCACGACTCCCCCGCCCCCTGACCGACCGGGCACCAGGGTACCGAGCCACCAGGGCTAACGCCGCACGCTCCTGGGTGCTAGCCGAAGGTGTTCCGCAGGTGCGCGGTGACGGCCGCGAGATCCATCGGCCGGGCGCGGAAGCCCACGTACCCGTCCGGGCGGATGAGGTACGCGGCGCTCGGCCCGGCCGCGTACCGGTCGCGGAAGGCGCCCGTGGCGTCCCGGAACACCTGTACCCCCGGCTCAGGCGGCGGCCCGCCGGGAGCCAGCACGACATAGACGCGGAGCAGACCGGCCGGGGTCTCGGCGTCGTCCAGCCCGGTCGCCGCGTCCGCGTAAAGGATCAGGGTGTGGCCTGGCCCCTGGAGCAGGTCGAACAGGCGTACCGGGAAGCCGAGCCCCTCCTGCGTCAGCCCCTGAACGTCCGGCGCCCGCTCACCCGGCCGGGGACCGCCGCCGGGCGGGTCCTGCGCCTCGCCGGACAGCGGGCTGCCGGGGTAGGCGACCAGGAGCTGGCCCTCGCGGGCGAGGTGGGTCGCGTCGGCGTCGCCGAGTGACTGGGTGCGGGCGTAGCGGACCGTCCGGCCCACCACCTCCTCCCCCACCGGTCGCCGTTCGGTGTCGTACGTGCTCAGCAGCCCGGGAGCGGCCACGCCCCGCAGGGCCAGAGCCAGCTTCCAGGCCAGGTTGTACGCGTCCTGCATGCCGGTGTTCGCGCCCTGGGCGCCGGTCGGCGGATGGATGTGGGCGGCGTCGCCGCAGACGAAGACCCGGCCCGCGCCGTAGCGGTCGGCGAGGCGGTGGCTGATGCCGAACAGCGACGACCAGCGCAGATGGCCCACCGCCGGTTTCCCGGGTACGAGCCGGTCGACGACCTCCTGGATCCGGGCGAGGCCGGGGCCGGGGCGGTCGGTGACGATCCCGTGCCCGGGACCGTCGTCCCGGCGCAGGTCCGCCGGTGCGCGCATCGACAGCCGGTAGCGGTTGTGGCCGGGCAGCGGGACGCAGACCAGCAGGTCCCGCCCGCCGTCCGGTGCGTCGGCGAGGAAGCGCAGCGCGTAGCCGGCGGGCATGGACCAGTCCACTTCGACGTCGCCGAGCATGTACTCCTCGGGGAAGCGGTCGCCCTCGAAGCTCAGGCCCAGGCCGTGCCGTACCGTGCTGTGGGCGCCGTCGCAGCCGACCAGGTAGCCGGCGCGGACGGTCCGCGCCGACCCGTCGGGCAGCGCGAGGGTGGCGCTCACCCCGCCGGCGTCCTGGGTGAAGCTCCGCAGTTCGACGCCCCGCTCGACCTCGGTGCCCAGGCGGGCCAGGTGCTCGGTCAGGATGCGCTCGACCTCGTACTGCGGCAGGGCCAGGAAGCCGTAGGTGCCGTCGGGCACCCGGAGCTCGTAGGGGTCCCCGGCCACGCCGTCGGTGAACTGCAGCTGCCCGCGTAGCCACACCCCCGCCGCGATCGCCTCGCGGACGACGCCCATCTGTTCCCAGATCTCAAGCGTACGCGGCTGGATCCCGACGGCCTTCGCCCAGCCCGTGGGCCGGGGCAGGCTGTCGATGACGCGGCAGGCCGCGCCGTGGCGGCGCAGCTCGGCCGCCAGGGTCAGCCCCACCGGGCCCGCGCCCACCACCAGGGCGCACGTCGTCGTTTCCATGTCGTCCCCCTCTCCATTGAACGCCCCGCCGCCGGCCGGGCCGGGAGGGACCCCCGGGCGGCCGGTCAGCCGGACTCGGCGAGCAGGTGCACGATCCCGGCCGGGTTCTTGATCCAGTGGGTCCTCGTGTCAAGGTTCTCCAGTGGTTCCACCTCGTCGCACGGGTGGACGCCGGCCTCGGCCAGTTCGGCCGTCGCGGCGTCCAGGTCGTCGGTGTGGAGCTGCAGCCACAGGTCGGGCCGGCTGTAGTTGTCGACGCGGTCCAGCCACAGCGTGTTGGGGCCGAACTTCACCGAATGGGTCGCGGCGACGGTCGGGGCGTAGCCGACGTCCTCCTCCGTGACCTCGAAGCCCAGGGTGTCGCGGTAGAAGGCCACGGTGGCCTCGTACTGCGCCTTGGGGATCTTCATCGCGATGTTCAGTCCAGCGGTGTACACGGTCATGATTCCTCCATGTCGAGTGCGTCTTCCAGTGCGGACAGCCGGTCGTCCCACCGGTGGGCGAGCGTGGCCAGCCACACCTGGGCGGCGCGGATCGGTGCGGGTTCCAGGCGGTAGGGGTGGCGGCGGCCGGTGGGTTCCGCGGCGCTGATCAGGCCCGCCTCGGCGAGCAGGCCGAGGTGCTTGGCCACGGCCTGGCGGCTGATCGGCAGCCGCCGGGCCAGATCGGTGACGGTCGCCGGACCCGCGCGGGCCAGTTCCTCCAGCAGCGCCCGCCGCGTCGGATCGGTCAGCGCCGCGAACACCGCCACGGCCTGGACCTCAGCCTCAGGCGGCGGCATCGAGGTAGCTTTCCAGGTCGGCCAGTTCGGCGTCCCAGCCCTGGCTGTTGGCCTGGTGGGCGGAGCGGGCCACGCCGGCGGCGGCCCGCGCGAACCCGCTCTCCACCAGCCGCAGCCGGGTGCCGCCCGGCACCTCCTCCAGGGTGAAATCCACCGTGGTCACCAGCGCGTCCACCCCCTCGATCGCCCAGGTGAAGGCGAACCGGTGCGGCGCTTCGACGACCGTGACCGTGGCGGGCGACTCCTGACCGAGGTCGTCCCAGCGGAAGTACGCGCGACCACCGGGCCGCAGGTCGATCTCGGCCACCGAGCCGAACCACCGGGACAGGCCTTCCGCGGTGGTCAGCGCGGCCCAGACCCGGTCGACGGGGTGCCGCAGCACCACCTCACGTTCGATCGTGTTCGTCACCATGTATGGCAACCTACAGGTTGCGATAGCCTTGCACAAGGCGGTGAATAGGTGAAAACCACCGACGCGACGACATACGCCGCACTGCGACCGTGAGGTCATGCACGGCACCGGACACCCGCGAACCGCCACCTGGGCGCCCCTGGCCGCACTGGCCACCGCCCAGTTCCTCGTGGTTCTCAGCACCTCGATCGTGAACGTCGCCCTCCCGCAGATCCGCACCGGCCTCAGCATGTCGCCGGCCGGCCTGACCTGGGTGATCAACGCGTACGTGCTGGTCTTCGGCGCGATCCTGCTGCCAGGCGGCCGGCTCGGCGACGTGTACGGGCTGCGCCGCGTCTTCCTCACCGGCGCCACCCTGTTCGCCCTGGCCGGCCTGGCCGCCGCCCTGGCCGCGGGACCCGCGATGCTGATCGCCGCCCGGGTCGTGCAGGGCCTCGGCGCCGCGCTCCTGGCGCCGGCCGCGCTCGCCCTGGTGCTGCGCCTGTTCCCGGACGGGAAGGGCCGCGGGACGGCGCTCGGGGTGTGGGGCGCGGTCTCCGGCGCGGGCGGCGCGGCGGGCGTGCTGCTGAGCGGCCTGCTCACCGATCTGTACGGCTGGCGCGCCGTCTTCGCCGTCCTGGTCCCCTTCGCCCTGGCGGTCATCGCGGCCACCTGGCGGCTGGTACCCGCCGACACCCCGCGAGGCGGCACCCTCGACCTGCCGGGCACGACGACGCTCGCCGCCGCCCTGATCCTGCTCACCTACGGCCTGAGCGGCCCGTGGCCCGCGGCGCCGGCCGGTCTGGCGCTGCTGGTGGTGTTCGCGGTGATCCAGCGCCGCTCGCCCCACCCGCTGCTGCCCGCGCGGATGGCCGTGGTCGCCCGGCCCAACCTGCTGATGGCGCTGCTCGGCGCGGTCTGGCTGGGCCTGTTCTACTTCCTGCCCCTCTACCAGCAGCGGGACCTGGGCTACACGCCGCTGGAGGCCGGGCTCTCCCAGCTCCCCCTGGCCCTGATGATCACCATCGCGTCCTGGGCAGCCGGGCGGATCCGCGGCCGCGCGGTCCTGCCGATCGGCCTGCTGCTGCTCGCCGCGGGCCTGGCGTGGCTCGGGCTCACCGGCGCGCTGATCGCGCCGTCGCTGCTCATCGGCGCCGGGCTCGGCGTGGCCTTCGTCCGCCTGACCGCGCTGTCCTCGGCCGGGGTCCCGGCCGAGGACAGCGGCCTGGCCGGCGGGCTGGTCAACGCCACCCGCCAGGTCGGCGGAGCCGTCGGCCTGTCCGCGCTGACCCTCCTTCCCTCCTACGGCGGGGCCTTCCTCGCCTGCGCCGCCCTGACCCTGCTCATCACGATCGTCTCGATTGGAAAGGCACCCCGATGAACGACCTCGCCAAGCCGTACCTGAGCGGGCACTACACGCCGGTCGCCGACGAGATCACCGCCCACGAGCTGACCGTGCGCGGCACGCTGCCGCCCGAGCTCAGCGGCCGCTACTTCCGCAACGGCCACAACCCGAAGCCCGGGGTGACGCCCACCCACTGGTTCAAGGGCGCGGGAATGATCCACGGCATCCGGCTGGCCGGCGGCAGGGCCGAGTGGTACCGCAACCGGTGGGTGCGCACGCCGTACCTGGAAGGAGTGCCCTTCCACGGCACGGAGCTGGAGGTCTCCGCGGCGGCCACCAGCGTCATCTTCCACGGCGGGCGCTACCTGGCCCTGCAGGAGGCCAACCTGCCCTGGGAGGTGACCGCCGAGCTCGACACCGTCGGCGTGTACGACTTCGGCGGGAAGCTCACCAGCGCCATGACCGCCCACCCGAAGGAGGACCCGGTCACCGGGGAGCTGCACTTCTTCAGCTACAGCCCCTTCCCGCCGTACCTGACCTACCATGTCGCCGACGCCTCGGGGCAGATCGTGCGGACCCAGGTGATCGAGGGAGCCGGGCCGTCGCTGATGCACGACTTCGCGATCACCGCGCGGCACGCGGTGTTCCTGTGCTCGCCGGTCGTCTTCGACCCCGCCGAGGGGTCGGGCATCCCCTATCGCTGGCACGACGACGTGCCGTTCCGGGTCGGCGTCATGCCGCGCGAGTCGGACCGGGTGACCTGGTTCGAGGTCGAGCAGAGCACGCTGCTGCACGTCGGCAACTCCTACGTGGACGCCCACGGGCGCGTGGTGCTCGAAGGGCCGCGCTTCGACCGCGCCGGGTGGGAGTCGTCGTGGAAGTGGTGGGTGGGCGCGCCCGCCTACGGCCCCAGCCCGCTGTCCGGTGCGACCCTGCACCGCTGGATCCTCGACCCGGCCACCGGCAAGGCCACCGAGGAGCCCCTGGACAGCCTGAACGTCGAGTTCCCCGCCATCAACGACGCCCACACCGGCATCGCCAACCGCTACAGCTACGCCATCGCCTTCCCCGGCGCGGGCCTGTCCGGCTACCACACCGTCAAGTTCGACACGGCGACCGGCCGGCGGCGGTTGTTCTCCCACGGCGAGCACCGCATGCCCGGCGAGGCCGTCTTCGTGCCCGCCGCCGGCAGCAACAACGAGGACGACGGCTACCTGCTCACCGTCGTCAGCGACCTCAAGGCCGACGCGTCCGAGCTGCTCGTGCTGGACGCCGCCGAGCTGACGACCGTCGCCAACGTAGAGCTCCCCCGCCGGGTGCCCTCGGGCATCCACGGACACTGGATCGAGGACACCAAGTGATCACCTCCATCGACTCCGATGCCGCCGTCGTCGTCCGCCTCGGCACCGTGATCGAGGCCCCGCTGGAGCGTGTCTGGCTCCTGCACACCGACGTGAACGGCTGGCCCGCCTGGCAGAGCGACATCACCAGCGCCTCCGCCCTCAGCCCGCTGGTGCCCGGCGCGGTCTTCCACTGGAGCACATTCGGCCTCGACATCACCTCCACCGTGCACCAGGCGGAGCCGCGGGCCCGCATCCTGTGGGGCGGGCCCGCCCACGGCATCGACGGCCTGCACCTGTGGACCTTCCGTGAGGAGGGCGGGGCCGTACACGTGCGCACCGAGGAGTCGTGGGACGGCGCGGCGATCCGCGCCGACGTGGAGGGCATGCGGGCCGCGCTCGAAGGGTCGCTGACCGCCTGGCTGCGCCACCTGAAGGAGGCGGCGGAAAAGGCCCCCTAAAGTGTCTGCCCATGGACATGTTGCTCGGCCGCCACGCCGAGATGGCGCGGCTCACCGCTCTGCTCGATGCCGCACGGCAGGGGCGGGGCGGTGCCCTCGTCGTCAAGGGGGAGCCGGGCATCGGCAAGAGCGTGCTGCTGCGGCAGGCCGAGCAGGCCGCGGACGGCTTCCTGGTCATCCGGGCCACGGGCGCGCAGTTCGAGATGGAGCTGCCGTTCGCCGTGCTGCATCAGCTGTGCGCGCCGCTCCTGGACCGCCTCGGCGACCTGGCCCCGCCGCAGCGCACGGCCCTTGAGGGGGCGTTCGGGCTGGACTCCGGCACGCCGGAGCCCCTGATGGTCGGCCTGGCCGCCCTGGGACTGCTGCTGGCGGCGCTGCGCGAGCGGCCGGTGCTGTGCGTCGTGGACGACGCCCAGTGGCTCGACCACGCCTCCGCCCACACGCTGGCCTTCCTGGCCCGCCGGATCGGGACCGAACGCGTCGCCATGGTCTTCGGCGCCCGCGAGCCGGGACCGGCCGCGCTGGCGGACCTGCCCGAGCTGGGGCTGCGCGGCCTGTGCGAGGCCGAGGCGCGCGCCCTGCTGGCGCAGGCCGTCCACGCGCCGCTGGACGAGCGGGTCCGCGACCGCATTCTGTCCGAATCCCGGGGCAACCCGCTCGCGCTGCTCGAACTGCCGAGGACCGCGGGGCTGGCCGGCATGGCGGGCGGCTTCGACGTCCCGGCCGTGATCGAACAGAGCTACCTGACCCGCCTGCGGGCCCTGCCGGATCCGGCCAGAACCCTGCTCACCGTGGCGGCGGCCGAGCCGGTGGGCGACGCGGGACTGCTGTGGCGGGCCGCCGGGCGGCTGGGCATCGCCGCCGACACCGCCGCGCGGACCGGCGGGCTGGCCGAGTTCGGCACCCGGATCCGCTTCAGCCACCCGCTGGCCCGCTCCGCCGTCTACGGCGCCGCCACCGCCGGGGAACGCCGCCGGGCGCACGCGGCCCTGGCAGAAGCCACCGACCCGGCGGCCGAACCCGACCGGCGCGCCTGGCACCGCGCCCAGGCCGCCCTCGGCCCGGACGAGGAGATCGCCGCCGAACTCGACGCCTCCGCCGCCCGCGCCCAGGCCCGTGGCGGCATCGCCGCGGCGGCGGCCTTCCTGGAACGCTCGGCCGCGCTGACCACCGACCCCGCGGCGCGCGCCGAACGTGTGCTGGCCGCCGCCCGCGCCAAGCTCGCGGTCGGCGCGTTCGAGGTCGCCGCCGACCTGCTCAGCAGCGTGGAGAGCGACGACCCGCGCTTCGACGTGCTGCGCGGCCGCCTGTCCTTCGCCCGTTACCGAGGCGGCGGCGACCCGGCCGCCTACCTCCTGCGGGCCGCCCGCGCCCTGGCGGAGGCTGACCCGGCCCGCTCGCGGGCCTGCTACCTGGACGCGATGGAGATGGGTGTGTTCACCGGCGAGCTGGCCGCCATCGTGGACGCCGCCGGGTCCGCGCCGCCGGGCACCGGGACCGGCACCGACATCGTGCTCGACGGCCTGGTCACGCTGGTCACCCGGGGCCACGCCGCGGCCGCCGGGCCGCTGCGGCCGATCGTGCGGCGGCTCGACGACGAGGTCTGGGCGAGCCGTCCCTCCCTCGGCTATATGGTCGCCGCCGAGCTGTGGGACATCGAGGTGATGCGCGGTACGGCCGAGCGGGTCGTGGCCGCGGGACGCGAGTCCGGCGCCTTCCACCTCGTGCCGATCGGCCTGGCGATGCTGGCCACCGTCCGGGCGCACGAGGGCGCGTTCGGCCCCGCCGCCGAGATGATCTCCGAGGAGGAGGCCATCGCCTCGGCGACCGGGGCCGCTCCCCTGGTCTACCCGCGCCTGCACCTGGCCGCCCTGCGCGGACGCCGCGAGGAGGCCATGGCGCTGTTCGCGGACGTGCCGCCGAGGATGAGCCTCAGCGCGCAGTGGGCCGCGGCCGTCCTGCACAACGGCCTGGCCGACTACCCCGCCGCGCTGGAGGCCGCCCAGGCCGCCACCGCGAGCGGCGACCTCGGCGTGTCCGCTCTGGCCCTGCCGGAGCTGATCGAGGCCGCGGTGCGCTCCGGCCGCCCCGAGCCGGCCGCCGGCGCCCTGCGCGAGCTGACCGTCCGCGCCCGCGCCGCCGGTTCCGCCTGGGCCTTGGGCGTCGAAGCGTACTGCCGCGCCCTGGTCACCGGGGAAGAGGACGGCTACCGGGAGGCCGTCGAGCGCCTCCGGATCAGCCCGATGGCCGTCCACCGGGGGCGCGCCCACCTGCTCTACGGGGAGTGGCTGCGCCGGGAGGGGCGGCGCCGCGACGCGCGGGCACAGCTCAGGCAGGCCCATGAGCAGCTGTCCGGGCTGGGCGCGGAGGCCTTCGCCAGGCGGGCGGCCGGCGAGCTGCGCGGCACCGGCGAGCAGGCGCGCAGCCGCAGCGCGGCGCAGGGCGAGCAGCTCACCCTGCAGGAGGTGCACATCGCGCGGCTCGTGGCCGAGGGCGCGACCTCCAAGGACGTCGCCGCCACGCTCTTCCTCAGCCCGCGCACCATCGACGCCCACCTGCGCAACATCTTCCGCAAGCTCGGGCTCACCTCGCGCAGGCAGCTGCGGGATCTGCCCGAGATCCGCTAGTGTTCTGAGTTATTAATTCATGTGCAGCTTGTAGGCTTGGGGCATGCCGAGTCCGAAGCTGATGCCGTTGGTGTTGTCGGAGGATGAGTGT
>NZ_JBITGW010000026.1:0-180261 GCF_044457345.1 Nonomuraea sp. NPDC050547 | reverse complement strand
GCCGATACCCAGCGCCAGATCAAGGCACTGATCGTCACCGCCCCGGCCGAGCTGCGCGAACGACTGCGCGGCCTGCCCCTGGCCAAGCTCATCACCACCTGCGCGGCCCTGCGTCCGGACCGCACCGACGCCGCCCGCCCAGCCACCGCCGCGCAGATCGCCCTTCGGTCCCTCGCCCGCCGCCACCAGCAGCTCACCATCGAGATCGCCGACCTGGACGAGCTCCTGGAACCACTCGTCACCAGTATCAACCCCGACCTCATCGCGACCCACGGCGTCGGCCCCGACACCGCCGGCCAACTCCTGGTCACCGCCGGAGAAAACCACGACCGGCTCGCCGGCGAGGCCGCCTTCGCCATGCTCTGCGGCGCCGCCCCCATCCCCGCCTCCAGCGGCAAGACCCACCGCCACCGCCTCAACCGAGGCGGTGACCGGCAAGCCAACTGCGCCCTCTACCGCATCACTCTGGTCCGCCTGCGCTGGGACCCCCGCACCCGCGCCTACATGGAACGACGCACCAAAGAGGGACTCTCCAAGAAGGAGATCATCCGCTGCCTCAAGCGCTACATCGCCCGCGAGCTCTACCAGATCATCACCAAAAACGATCAAGAATCCGCCGCTTGACATCTATAGGAGCATCCCCCGGCGCGGGCGGGCCGGCGGCCACCTCCTAGCATGTCGGAGGTGATCGAGGTGCTGGGACTGCTCGGGGTGGGGATCGCCGCCGGAATCGTCAGCACGGTCGTCAGCCTCGCCTCGGTCGTCTCCTACCCGGCCCTGCTCGCCTTCGGCCTGCCGCCGCTGACCGCCAACGTCACCAACACCGTGGCCCTGCTCTTCACCGGCATCGGCGCCGCCGCGGGCTCACGCCCCGAGCTGCGCGGCGAGGGCGCCAGGGTGCTGCGGCTGGGGTGGCTGACCGCGCTGGGCGGCGCCTCCGGGGCGGCCCTGCTGCTGGTCACTCCGGCCAGGACGTTCGAGCTGATCATGCCGTGGCTCATCGCCGGCGCCTCGCTGGTGCTGGTGCGCCCGCCCACCGCGAGCAGGCTGCACGAGCACGGGGTGATGGCCAAGCTGGCCATGTACGCCGTCGCGGTCTACGTCGGCTACTTCGGGGCGGCGGGCGGGATCCTCATGTTCGCGATCCTCTCCGCCGTCCTCGACCATCCCGCGGCCAAGGTCAACGCGGTCAAGAACGTCCTGACCGGGCTGGCGAACGCGGTGGCGGCGATCGGGTTCGCGGTGTTCGGGCCGGTGGACTGGGTCGCGGTGGGCCCGCTGGCCGCCGGGTTCCTGCTGGGCGGATGGGTCGGGCCCAAGATCGCCAGGCGGCTGCCCGGCCAGAGCCTGCGCTACCTCGCCGCCGCGTGCGGGCTCGCGGTGGCCGCCAAGCTCGGCTACGACACCTACACCTCCCCGTGACCGGCGCCGGACAACGGGGTAGGTTATGGCACTAACCGGAACGGGGGTCAGAGATGTCTAACGGTGCGCGGCACGGACTCGGAGTAGTGGCGGGGCTCCTGCTCGCGCCGTTGCTGGTGGTGGTGCTCTCGTTCGGCCTGGACGGGTTCAACTACGCCATGAGGACCTTCACGCCCCCGTGGATCGGGCTCGCGGTCATGGCGGGCGCGGGCGTGCTGGTGGCCTTCATGTTCAGCTCGCGGATCTCGCCGGTCGCCACGCTCATCGGCGGGCTGATCTACACCGTCGTCGGCCTCTTCCCGATCCTGGAGATGTCGCTCGGGCTCCGGCTGCTGCCCGACTTCCTGCCCAGCATGTTCAGCCGGGGGCTGACGACGCTGATGTACACCGGCATCCTCCTGACGCTCGGCGTGGGCATGCTCGTGGCCTCGTTCTTCCCCTCGCGCTGGCGGGCGGCGCGGCGGCCCGCGCACGCCGCCCACGGTACGGCGGGGCCGTACGGACCGGGCGCCTACCAGCCCGCGGCCGGTCCCGAGCAGCCCTACCAGCAGCCCCCGGCCTTCCAGCCGCAGGAACGCCAGCCGTCGGCCTTCCAGCCGCAGGAGCATCAGCCGTCGGCCTTCCAGCGGCCCCCCGGCCAGGAGCCGGGCTCGGTCTTCCAGCCTCAGCAGCCCGCCGGCGGAGAGGACGCCACGCGTCCGATGCACCGCGAATGACCAGGTGGGTCTGCCCCCGCTGCGACCGTGAGTTCGGACGTGAGCGGCAGTCGCACGTGTGCGTGCCCGGCGTCACCGTCGAGGCGGTGTTCGCGCCGTGGCCCGAGGCCTACCGGGAGATCTACGACCGCCTGGTCGAGCCGCTGGGCCCGCTCGGCCCGCTGCACGAGGACGCGGTCGGGGTCGGGGTGTTCCTGAAGGCCGAGCGCAAGTTCGCCGAGATCCGCCCCAAGGCGCGCAGCCTGCAGGTGGAGATCACCCTCGCCCGGCCGATCGCGCACCCGCTGCTGGCGCGGAGCTTCGCGATGGGCTCCGGGCGCTACGCGCACTTCTTCAAGCTCACCCGCCCCGAGGACGTGGACGGGCGGATTCTCGAGTGGATGGCGGAGGCCTACGATGCGTGACGTCCTGATCGTGCAGAACAGCCGGAGCGGCGGCCCCGGCCGGTTCGGCGACTGGCTGGCCGCGCGGGGGTTGCGGCCGGACGTCGTGCACCCTCACGAGGGCGCGGCGCTGCCCGAGACGCTGGAGCACGACGCGATGGTCGTGCTGGGCGGCGGCTACCTGCCCGACGACGACGCCCGCGCGCCCTGGCTGGCCGAGACCCGCAAGCTGGCGGTGCAGGCGATCGAGCGGGCGGTGCCGTACTTCGGGATCTGCCTGGGCGGGCAGCTGCTCGCGCACGTGGCGGGCGGGGTGGTGACGGCCGACGCCGGCGCGCCCGAGAACGGCAGCACGCCCGTGACGATCCGTCCCGAGGCCGCGGCCGACCCGCTCTTCCACGGACTGCCGGAGGTGGTGCCCGCGATCGAGCACCACGTGGACGCCGTCACCGCCCTGCCGCCGGGCGCGGTGTGGCTGGCCTCCACGGAACGCTGCCCCTACCAGGCCTTCCGGGTGGGCGAGCGGGCGTGGGGCGTGCAGTTCCACCCCGAGGTGCTGCCCGAGCGGATCAGGCAGTGGGAGGTGGACGGCTTCGACCCCGGCGAGGTGTACGCGCGGGCGGTCGCCGACGAGCCCGTCTCCACGCCGATCTGGCACACGGTGGCCACCCGGTTCGCCACGCTGGTATCCATACAGTAACCGGACAGGTGCACAGGGTGACCGTCACAATGGGCGGGTGCTGCTACCTCTGATCCTCGTGGCGGGCCTGGTCACGGCGCCCGCCTCCGATGTCCGCGAGTACGTCGCGCTGGGCGACTCGTGGAGCGCCGACGTCTCCATCGTCCACCTGACGACCAAGCACGTGCCGAGCGGCTGCGTGCAGAGCTCCAAGAACTATCCCAAGCAGGTCGCCGCCGCCCTCGGCGTCACGGTGTTCCGCGACGCGACCTGCGGCGGCGCGACCACCGACCACATGACCAGGCCACAGGACGTCACGCGGATCAGGGGCCTGATCGACGGGGTGAACCGGCCGCAGTTCGACCGGCTGAGCGCCACGACCGACCTGGTGACGCTGGGCATCGGCGGCAACGACGCGGGGCTGGCCGCGGCGGTCGGAGACTGCATCAGCCTGCTGCCCACGCTGACGTTGCCCGGCGGCACGCTGCCCGCGCCGTTCGGGGCGCCGTGCAAGAAGCGGTGGGTGGTGGACGGCGTAGACCGCATGTCCGGAAATATCCGTGCAACGGAGCCCAAGGTCGTGGCGGCCGTGAACGGCATCAAGCAGCGCTCGCCCCGCGCCGAGATCCTCCTCGTCGACTACCTCGCCGGCCTGCCCGACGTCGGCGGCTGCTACCCCTACGTCCAGATCACCGACCTCGACATGGACTGGCTGTCGGCCAAGCTCCGCGAGCTCAACGCCATGCTGACCCGCGTGGCCAGGACCACCGGCGTACGCCTGGCCGACACCTACACCACCAGCCGCGGCCACGACGTCTGCCGCCGGCCCGGGGTCCGGTGGGTCGAGGGCCTGCTCCCGCTGTCCACCGACCCGCTCGGCCCCGTCATCCCCTTCCACCCCAACCAGCGGGGCGCCGACCACCAGGCGCGCGTCGTCTACAGCATGGTCAAACCCTCAGACCTCTGAGCCGGTACGGCCCGCGCCGCCGTACCGGAGGAAGGGTCTTCGAGGCCAGCGACCGGGTGGGTGCGGGCGGTCAGGGCTCCCGGGTCAGGGCGGCGAGCTGCTCGGCGAAGGGGACCAGCCGCTCCTCGCGGGCCGGGGCGCGGTGGCTCATGAGGCCGGACAGTTCCGTGGCGGCGCGCCGGATCCGGTCGGGCAGGCCGTCGTCGTTGCCCCAGTCCTCGGCCGCCGCGTACACGGCGGTCGGGGCGACGACCGCGTGCAGGTAGGCGAACATCGGCCGCAACGCGTGCTCCAGCGCCAGGGAGTGCCGGGGCGTGCCGCCCGTGGCCGCGATCAGCGTCGGCTTGCCCTGCAGCGCCTCGGGGTCCAGGACGTCGAAGAACGACTTGAACAGCCCGCTGTAGGAGGCGGTGAAGATCGGGGTGACCGCGATCAGCCCGTCGGCCGAGGTGACCGCCTCCTGCGCGCCGCGCAACGCCCGCCCGGCGAAGCCGGTGACGAAGTTGTTGGCGATCTCGGTGGCCAGGTCGCGCAGCTCGACGACCTCGACCTCGACGTCGACCTTGTCGCCCGCGGCGCGCACGGTGGCCTCCACCAGCCGGTCGGTCAGCAGGCGGGTGGAGGACGGCTGGGTGAGTCCGGCCGAGACGGCGGCGAGCTTCATGAGTTCTTCTCTCCAAGTCGGGACAGGTGGGTGGGCGCGTCGGGGACGCCGGCGGGCCGGCCGATCGCGAACTCCTTGCGCAGCACGGGCACGACCTCCTCGCCGAGGATGTCGATCTGCTCCAGCACGGTCTTCAGCGGCAGGCCGGCGTGGTCCATGAGGAACAGCTGGCGCTGGTAGTCGCCGAACGAGTCGCGGAAGGTCAGGGTCTTGTCGATGACCTCCTGCGGGCTGCCGACGGTCAGCGGCGTCTCGGCCGTGAAGTCCTCCAGGGAGGGGCCGTGGCCGTAGACGGGGGCGTTGTCGAAGTAGGGGCGGAACTCGCGGACGGCGTCCTGCGACCTGGCCCGCATGAACACCTGCCCGCCGAGCCCGACGATCGCCTGTTCCGGCGTGCCGTGGCCGTAGTGGGCGTAGCGCTCCCGGTAGAGCTCGATCAGGCGCTGGAAGTGCTCTTTGGGCCAGAAGATGTTGTTGGCGAAGAAGCCGTCGCCGTAGTAGGCGGCCTGTTCGGCGATCTCCGGGGTGCGGATGGAGCCGTGCCAGACGAACGGCGGGACGCCGTCCAGGGGTCGAGGGGTCGAGGTGAAGCCCTGCAGCGGCGTGCGGAAGCGGCCCTTCCAGTCGACGACGTCCTCGCGCCAGAGCTTGTGGAGCAGGGCGTAGTTCTCGATCGCGAGCGGGACGCCCTGCCGGATGTCCTGGCCGAACCACGGGTAGACCGGGCCGGTGTTGCCGCGCCCCATCATGAGGTCCACCCTGCCGTCGGCCAGGTGCTGGAGCATCGCGTAGTCCTCGGCGATCTTCACCGGGTCGTTGGTGGTGATCAGCGTGGTCGCGGTCGAGAGGATCAGCCGCGAGGTCCGCGCGGCGATGTAGCCGAGCATGGTCGTGGGGGAGGAGGGCACGAACGGCGGGTTGTGGTGCTCGCCCGTCGCGAAGACGTCGAGGCCGGCCTCTTCCGCCTTCAGCGCGATCGCGACCATCGCCTTGATGCGCTCGTGCTCGGTCGGAGTCCGGCCGTCTGTCGGGTCGGTCGTCACGTCGCCCACACTGAAGATGCCGAACTGCACTTTCATCACCAACCTTGACTATTGAACGTTCAACTCTACTGCTGTTGAGCGCCGATGGCCAGCCCCTTATTCCCCAGGAGCGAGGCGTGGGTGGGCGCGCCGGGCACGTTCGCGGGCCGGCCGATCGCGAACTCCTCGCGCAGCACCGGGACGATCCGCTCCCCAAGGATCTCCAACTGCTCCATCACCTTGGGCAGCGGGAGGCCTCCGCCGTCCACGATGAACAGTTGCCGCTGGTAGTCGCCGAACGAGTCGCGGAAGGTCAGGGCCTTGTCGATGACCTCCTGCGGGCTGCCGACGGTCAGCGGCGTCTCGGCCATGTACTCCTCCAGTGAGGGGCCGTGGCCCATCACCGGGTGGTTGTCGAAGTAGGGGCGGAACTCCGCGATCGCGTCCTGCGACCTGGCCCCGACGTGGACCTGCCCGCCGAGCCCGACGATGGCCTGCTCGCGGGTGCCGTGCCCGTAGTGCTCGAACCGGTCGCGGTACAGGCTGATGAGGCGCTGGAAGTGCTCTTTGGGCCAGAAGATGTTGTTGGCGAAGAAGCCGTCGCCGTAGTAGGCGGCCTGCTCGGCGATCTCCGGCGAGCGGATGGAGCCGTGCCAGACGAACGGCGGGACGCCGTCCAGGGGGCGCGGCGTCGAGGTGAAGCCCTGCAGCGGCGTGCGGAAGCGGCCCTTCCAGTCCACGACGTCCTCGCGCCAGAGCTTGTGGAGCAGGGCGTAGTTCTCGATCGCGAGCGGAATCCCCTGCCGGATGTCCTGGCCGAACCACGGGTAGACCGGGCCGGTGTTGCCGCGCCCCATCATCAGGTCCACCCTGCCGTCGGCCAGGTGCTGGAGCATCGCGTAGTCCTCGGCGATCTTCACCGGATCGTTGGTGGTGATCAGCGTGGTCGACGTGGACAGCACCAGTCGCGACGTCCGGGCGGCGACATGGGCCAGCAGCGTCGTCGGCGACGACGGGATGAAGGGCGGGTTGTGGTGCTCGCCGATCGCGAAGACGTCCAGCCCCACCTCCTCGGCCTTCACCGCGATCTGGGTGATCGCCTTGATCCGCTCGTACTCGGTGGGCGTGCGGCCCGTGTTCGGGTCCGCCGTCACGTCGCCCACGCTGAAAATGCCGAACTGCATTTTAGTCACCAATCTTGACGATCCATTTTGGTGACTTTAGCGCGGGACTCTCCCGCCTTATTCCCGTCCGCCACAATCAGGTTCATGCGCATCGATCTGCACAGCCACAGCGACGCCTCCGACGGCACCTCGCCGCCCTCCGAGGTGGTACGGCGGGCGCGCGCGGCCGGAGTCGACGTCCTGGCGCTGACCGACCACGACACCACGGCCGGGCACGCGGCGGCCGAACGGGCCGCGCGGGAGGCGGGCCTGGTGCTGGTACCCGGCATGGAGATGTCGTGCCGCCGCGACGGGCGCAGCGTGCACCTGCTGGCGTACTGGTTCGACCCCGGGAACGAGGCGCTGGTGCGCGAGTGCGAGCTGATCAGGCAGGGGCGCGACGGCCGGGCGGAGGCCATGGTCGGGCGGCTGGCCGAGCTGGGCGTGCCGATCACCATCGACATGGTCACGGCCGTGGCGGGCGCAGGCGTGGTCGGGCGGCCGCACGTCGCGCGCGTGCTGGCCACGCTGGGCGTGGTGGCCACTCCCGCCGACGCCTTCACCCCGGAATGGATCGGTACGGGCGGCCGCGCCCACGTAACCCGCTACGCCCCCGATCCGGTCCGGGCGGTGGCCCTCGTCCGGGCCGCGGGAGGCGCCGCCGTCCTGGCCCACCCGAGGCGCGGCCACCTGATGCCGGACGCCTGGATCGCCGAGCTGGCCGGGTCCGGGCTGAGCGGCGTGGAGGCCGACCACCCGGACCACGACGAGGAGGACCGCGCGCACCTGCGCCGCCTCGCCGCCGGACTCGGGCTGGTGGTGACCGGCTCCAGCGACGACCACGGCGAACTGACCGGCCACCGCCTGGGCCGCGAAACCACGACAGAGGAGGCCTACGAGACCCTCCGTGCCGCTGCGAAGCGTCCATGACGAGGGAGAAGCGCCCCGCGCGGGTCGTGGGGCGCTTGCGGCGGGGCCGGACAGAGAGCGTGGAGGCGGGCCGGTAAAGGGCGTGGAGGCGGGGCCGGTCAGACGGCGTGGATCTCGCCGACCGGCCTTCCGCCGCCGAAGACGGGGATCCGGGTGAAGGACTCCGCCCCCGACACGTCGCACCCCATCCGCGCCAGCACCGACACGGCGATCGCCGACGTGGCCCGCGGGCTGCCGTCGATGACCTTGACCGCGGCCGTGTGCCCCGACGCGAGCGCCGCGACCAGGACGCCCTCCGCGCCGCCCTTCACCACGGCTCCGGGCAGGGCGCGCATCAGGTCGGTGTTCTGGTGCCCGGTCCCGCCCACGTACTCGGGGTGCTCGCGCATCGCGTCGGCCACCTGCCGGGGCGCGGTGCCGGGCGCGGCCAGGACCAGGGCCCGCACGGCGCGGGCCAGCCCGGCCAGCGACATGCCGAACAGCGGCGCCCCGCACCCGTCCACGGCCACCGCCGTGGCCTTCTCCCCGGACAGCTCCTCGACGGCACTGCGGACCGTGAGCTGGAGCGGGTGGCCGGGGGAGAGGTAGGAGGCGGTGTCCCAGCCGTTGGCCACGGAGGCGGCCAGCATGGCGGCGTGCTTGCCGGAGCAGTTCATGCGCTCGCGGGTCTTGGCTCCGCCCTCACGGATCAGGCGCAGCCGGGTCGCCTCGTCCTCCGGCCAGTCCTCGGGGCAGAGCAGGTCGGCGGGGCGCAGGCCGTACTCCTCAAGAAGCTCGGTGACGAGCCGCACGTGGAAGTCCTCGCCGGTGTGGCTGCCCGCGGCGATCGCCAGGCGCGCGCCCGGCAGGGCCGCGCCCGAGGTCAGGCAGGCCAGCGCCTGGAACGGCTTCGCCGAAGAACGCGGCAGCACCGGCGCGTCCACCGGCCCGAGCACGACCTCGGGGCGGCCGTCGGGGCCGAGACCGACGGCGCTGCCGTAGTGGACGCTTTCCACGAAGCCGGAGCGGACGACCTCGGCGAGTGCGGGGAAATCAGGCACGTGCGGAACTCCTTCGCTCCAGAACCCTGGCGAGCTTGGACAGGGAGGCGTTGACCACGAGGTAGATGAGCGCGATCACGATGTAGGTCTGGATGAGCAGGCCGTTGTAGGCGACGAGGACCTTGCCCGAGTAGAACAGCTCGCCGTAGCTGACGATGAAGCCGAGCGAGGTGTCCTTCAGCAGGCCGACGGACTGGCTGACGATGGACGGCAGGACGCGGCGGGCCGCCTGGGGCAGCACGATCATCCGCAGGGTCTGGCCGCGGGTGAGGCCGACGGCCAGGCCCGCCTCGGTCTGGCCGCGCTCGATGGACAGGATGCCGGCGCGGAAGATCTCGGCGAAGGCGGCGGCGTTGGAGACCGTGAGCGGGACCACGAGCTTCCAGAACAGCGGCAGGTCCAGGCCGTACTTGGGCAGCGCGAACAGCACGACGTAGACGAGGAGCAGCGCGGGGATGGTCCGCACGACCTCGATGTAGGCGGTGGCGGGGCCGCGCAGCCAGCGCCGCGAGGACAGCCGGCCGAGCGCGAGCAGCAGGCCCAGCGCCATGGACAGGGCCGCCGCGACGACGGCCGAGAGCGCCGTCGACCACAGGCCGTCGAGCAGGTACCGCCACATGGGCCAGGTGGCGTACGGCTGCCAGCGTTCGGCCGTGAGCTGCCCGTTGGCGGCGAACTGACGTACGGCCAGCGCGGCCAGCGCCAGCGTGGCCAGCACGCCGAGGACGGTGGCGATCCGGATCCGGCGTTTGGCGCGCGGTCCCGGCTCGTCGAACAGCACGGTGCTCATCGCACGATCACCAGCCGCCGCTCCAGCCGTCCGGTGACGAAGCCGACCGCCGCGGCGATGGCCGCGTAGGCGAGGCCGGAGCCCACGAAGATCGCGATGGGCTGGGCCTCCTGGAGGTTGACCCGCTTGGCCGCCTCTGTCAGGTCGACGACGCTGATCGCCCCGGCCAGCGCGGTGGACATGATGAGCTGAATGGTGAGGTTGCCCAGCGGCTGCACGACCGTGCGCAGCGCCTGGGGCAGGATGACCAGCCGCAGCGACTGGCCGAAGGTCAGCCCGAGCGCGCGGGCCGCCTCAGCCTGGCCCTTGGACACGGAGTTGACGCCGGAACGCAGCGCCTCGGCCATGTACGCGGCCTGGTAGACGGCGATCACCACGATCGCGGTCGCCATCGGCGGTCCCTTGATCCCGATCTCCGGCAGTCCGAAGAAGACCAGGACGAGCAACACCAGCAACGGCAGATTCTGAAAGGTCTCGACGTAGGCGGTGCCCAGCGCCCGCAACACGGGAACCGGGCTCACCCGCATCGCCGTGACCAGTACCCCGAGCACCGCCGCGCCGAGGAACGACGCGACGGTGAGCTGGAGCGTCACGAGGAGGCCCTGCCACAACTCCGGCAGGTGGTCCAGGAGGACGGACATCAGGAACCCGGCACCGAGCCGATCGCCGGCGGCGCGGGGGCCTCACCCTTGACGACGGTGCCGAGGGAGTCCTTCCACGCCTGCTGCCAGACCCCGGCGTCCTGCATCTTCTTCAGCCAGTCGTTGACGAACTTCTTGAACTGCTCGTCGCCGTGCTTGAGCCCGATGCCGTAGGGGTCCTCGGTGAAGGGGTTGCCGATCACCTGGACGGTCGGGTCCTTCTGCGCGTTGGCCGCCAGCAGGGTCTCGTCCTGGACGTAGGCGACGCCCCGGTCCTGCTTGAGCGCCTGCATGCACTCGGGGTCGGAGCCGAAGGTGATGATCTCGGCCTGCGGCGCCAGCTTCTTGATGGCAGCGATGGCCGGGGTGTTGGCGCCCGCGATGACCTTCTTGCCGTTGAGGTCCTCGGGCTTGGCGATGCCGGTGGCGCCCTTCTTGACGGCGATCGACAGCCCGGAGGTGTAGTACGGCCCGGCGAAGGCGACCTGCTCGGCCCGCTCCGGCGTGATCGTGTACGTCTGGAAGACCACGTCCACGGTGCCGTTGCCGATCAGCGCCTCACGCGTCTCCGACGCCGAGTTGACGATCTTCACCTTGGGCTCGCCGATGATGTACTTGGCCAGTGCCTTGCCCATCGAGGCGTCGAAGCCCTCGACCTCGCCGCTGACCGGGTTCTCCTGCGACAGCAGCGGCGCGTCGAGGGAACCGCCGACGAGCAGCTCGCCGCGCTTCTTGATCTTGTCCATCGTCGAGCCGGGCACGATCGCGGCGGCGTCGGCGACGGGCGCCTTCGCGAGCAGGTCGCTCGCGGCGGGCTTGGCCTCCCCGGGTACGGCTGGGTTCGAGCCGCCACCGGTGCTGGAACACGCGGCCAGGCCGAGCAGCGACACGGCGACGACAGCGACCATCTTTCTCATGGACACCATCCCTTGCGTTAGTGAGTCAGTACTTTGGCCAGGAAGTCCCTGGCCCGGTCCGTCTGCGGGGAGTCGAAGAACGCCGCGGGAGCGCCCTGTTCGACGATCTGGCCGTCGGCCATGAACACCACACGGTCGGCGGCCTTGCGCGCGAAGCCCATCTCGTGGGTGACCACGACCATGGTCATGCCATCGGCGGCCAGCCCGGTCATGACGTCGAGCACCTCGCCGACCATCTCGGGGTCGAGCGCCGAGGTGGGCTCGTCGAAGAGCATGACCTTGGGCCTCATGGCCAGCGCGCGGGCGATGGCCGCGCGCTGCTGCTGGCCGCCGGACAACTGGGCGGGCAGCTTGCCCGCCTGCGCGCCGATGCCGACGCGCTCCAGCAGTTCACGCGCCGTCTTCTCGGCGTCGGCACGGCCGGCGCCGCGCACCTTCATCGGAGCGAGCGTGACGTTGTCCAGCACGCTCATATGCTGGAAGAGGTTGAAGGACTGGAACACCATCCCCACGTCGGCCCGCAGCTTCGCCAGCTCGCGGCCCTCCAGGGGCGCGGGCACGCCGTCGATGACGACCTCGCCCCGCTGGACGGTCTCCAGCCGGTTGAGGCAGCGGCACAGCGTGGACTTGCCGGACCCGGACGGGCCGACCACCACGACGACCTCGCCCCGCGCGACGTCGAGGTCGACGTCCCGCAGCACGTGGTGCTCGCCGAACCACTTGTTCAGCCCTCTTGCCCGAATCATCCAGCTACTTCCTTCGATATCGAAGATAGAGCGGACCGTAATAGATGATTTCATGCGAAGTCAACACGTTGTCGAACAAAGCCGAACCGTGGTATTCATCTCCACATGTCTGGCAAAGAGCGACTGCCGGTGACGGGGGCGCAGGGGGACCTGCTGCGGCTCGTCGCCACCGGGCAGGCCGAATCACGCGCGGAACTGGCGCGCCTGTCGGGCTTCGCGGCCTCCAGCGTGTCGCTGCGCGTGGAGGAGCTGCGTGACGCCGGGCTGCTCGTGGAAGAGGGCTCGGGCACCTCGCGGGGCGGACGTCGTCCCCGCCGGCTCAGGCTGTCGCCGAGCGCGGGCGTGCTCACCGTCGCCGACCTCGGGGCCCATCACGTACGGCTCGGCCTGCTCGACCTCAGTGGCACGCCGCTGGCCGTACAGGAGCGTGAAGCCGACATAACAGCTGGGCCGGAAGCGGTCCTCGACTGGCTGGCCGACGCCTTCGACGACCTCCTGGAGACGCACGCGCCGCCGGGAGTCCCGCTGCGCGGCGTCGGCACCGGCATCCCCGGCCCCGTCGACCCCGCCACGGGACGCGTGGTCGGCCCCTCGCGGATGCCCGGCTGGAACAACTTCCCCGTCGCCGACCACCTGCGCGCCCGCTACGACCTGCCCGTCCTGGTGGAGAACGACGCCAACCTCATGGCCGTCGGCGAGGCCCGTTCCTGGCCCGGCGCCGACAACCTCATGGTCCTCAAGGCCGGGACCGGCATCGGCTGCGGCGTCGTCGTCAACGGCCGCCTGCACCGGGGCAGGGGCGCCGCCGGGGACATCAGCCACGTCAGGGTCCGCACCGACTCCTCGATCGTCTGCGCCTGCGGCCACCGCGACTGCCTGGAGGCCTACGCCAGCGGCGCCGCGCTCCAGGCGGCCCTGGCCGAGGCGGGCATCGCCGTCGAGCGGCCCGCCGACATCGTCGGCCTGGTGGACGACGCGGTACCCGAGGCCACCAGCCTCGTGCGCACCGCCGGGCGCATGATCGGCGAGGTGCTCACCGTCCTGGTCAACTTCTTCAACCCCGACGTGATCGCCGTCGGCGGCAGCCTGGCCGCGGCCGAGCCGCTCATCGCCTCGATCAGGGCCGCCGTCTACGAGCGCTGCCTGCCGCTGGCCACCCGCGAACTGGAGATCGCCCCCGCCCGCGCCGGGCAGGACGCGGCGCTGCTCGGCGGTGGAGCGCTCCTGCTCGACGCCGTCCTCTAGCCGTCATCCGCCGTTCACCGGCCGTTCCCGCGCGAACGCCACACTCCGCGCATGCGTACCCTCCTGCTCAGCCTCGCGCTGGTCGCCGTCAGCGCGGCGCCCGCGCTGGCCGCCGACCTGCCGCGGGCGACCCCGGTCGCCGAGACGCCGGCCCTGTTCGACGACGCGGCCGGCGGCAACGCCAACGGCGACGACCCCGCCATCTGGGTCAACAAGAAGAACTCCGCGCGCAGCCTGGTGATCGCCACCGCCAAGGAAGGCGGCCTCTACGTCTACGACCTCGACGGCAGGCAGCTCCAGCACCTCGCCGCCCCGCCCGCGCCGGGCAAGGACGACGAGCCCGGCCGCTTCAACAACGTCGACCTCGTCTACGGCTTCCACGGCAAGGACCTGGCCGTCGTCTCCGACCGGGGCCGCGACCAGCTCCGCTTCTACGCCATCGACCCGGTCACGCTGCGCCTGACCGACGTGAGCGACCCGGCGGCGCCGTACGTCTTCAACAAGGACCAGAAAGAGGTCAACGAGGCCCGCACCGCCTACGGCCTGGCCACCTGGCAGGACGGCGGCGGCGACTACGCGCTGGTCAGCCGCCGCCACCAGACCCGGATCGGCCTGGCCAAGCTGACCGAGCGCCGCGGCAGGGTGAGCTACAAAGTGGTGCGCACCCTCGACCTGCCCCGCGCGTTCGAGCTGCCCGACGGCTCCCGCTGGAGGCCGTGCGGCGAGCCCGGCGAGCTGGCCCAGGTCGAGGGCATGGTCGTCGACCGCGGCCGGGACGTGCTCTACGCCGCGCAGGAGGACGTCGGCATCTGGCGGCTGCCCGCCGACCTGTCCGGCGCGCCCGTCCTGGTCGACAAGGTCAAGGAGTACGGCCGGCAGGACACCTACGACCCCAAGACCGAGGAGTGCCTGCCCGGCGAGGACCGCGGCCACGGCGGCGAGCACCTGGCCGCCGACGCCGAGGGCCTGACCATCTGGTACGGCAAGGGCGGCGCCGGCTACCTGCTGGCCTCCAGCCAGGGCGACAACACCTTCTCCGCCTACCGCCGCGAGGGCCGCAACGCCTATGTCGGCTCGTTCCGCGTCGGAACCGGCCGGGGCATCGACGCCACCGAGCACAGCGACGGCGCGATGGTGGTCGGCGAGCCGCTCGGCCGGTTCCGCGAGGGCCTGCTGGTCGTCCACGACGGGCAGAACACCCCGGCGGACGGCGAGCGGGAGAACACCAACTTCAAGTTCGTCCCCTGGGACGCGCGGCTAGTCCGCTAGCTTCTCGAAGAAGAACTCGTGCTTGAGGAACGACGTGTCGTACTCGTGCCCGGGATAGGGCGGGATGAGCTGGGAGGCCTGGAACAGCCGCCAGCCGTCCCGCAGGGCCGCCACCCCGTTGTCGTAGGGCGGCTCGTCGCCGTCGCCCGTCGTCGGGGTGGTGCGCCCGGTGCCGTCGTAGGACGCCCAGCCGACCACGGGCGCGTCCAGGGCCGAGGTGGCCAGGTACAGAACCAGAACCTGCTGCTTCACGCGATCCTCCGGGGGCGGTTGCTGACACGGGTGGCCCAGTGGTCGACGTCGAATCCGTCGAAGCCGGTCATCGCGCGCCACATCGCGACCCGGTTGTAGACCTCCAGCCGGCCCGTCGCGGGCTCGTACCAGGGGAAGCGCGTGGACAACTCCTCCGCCACGGCCGGGTCGTCCAGGTCGGCGGTGTCCCAGAGCCGCACCTGCCGCACCGTGGGGTTGAAGCGGATCTTGAACATGTAGCGCCGCTCGTCGCTGTCGTTGCGCCGGCCGCCGTGCCAGATGCCGTGGTGCAGGAGCAGCACGGTGCCCGCCGGGCAGGTCAGCCTGATCTGCCCGCGCAGGTTCTGGTAGCGGCCGGTGTCGCTCTCGTTGGTACGCCGCAGGTGGCTGCCGGGCACCAGCAGCGTGCCGCCCATGGCCGGGCTCACCTCGTGCGGGAAGTACATGAGCTGCACGTCGAAGGCGTCGGCGCGGGTGTCGATGATGGCGTCGCCGTGCAGCGGCTGGGCGCTGCCGCCCTGGGGCTCGCGCACGTGCACGGCGTGGTGGTCGACGGTGGGATCCGGCCCGACCAGGCTGCGCAGCGCGCCGGCCACCCGGGGGACCTCGACCAGGCGGCGGGCGAACGATCCCTCGGGGAAGGCCAGCGGCAGCGGCGTGCCGTACGGGACCGGGGGGATGCCCGCGGAGAGCACGCCGATCGCCTCCGCGTTGAGCTCCTCCGGCACCGCGGCGTCCAGCCGCAGGAACCCCTGGGCCACGAACCGCGCCACCTCCACCGAGGTGAGAAGAGTGGTTTCCATGCGTCAACCGTAGGATCGCGGCCCCTGCTCGGTCGTGGGTCTGGCTCACCATTACTGGTAGATTCTCACCATGGACCGCGTGACCCCGCACCTCGGCGCGCCGCCCGAGGTGGCCAACGCCGGGGTGGGGGTGCACGGGGTCGGCCGCCGTCGCGACATCTTCCGCCTGCGCGGCCTGTGGCAGCTGCACCTGTACTCCTACTCCGCCCGGCTGACCGTCGGCGGCCGCACCCACGAGATCCGGCCGGGCCGGGTGAGCCTGATCCCGCCCGGCGAGCTCGTCCAGTACTTCTACGAGGGCCGCTCCGAGCACCTCTACGCCCACCTGCTCCTGCCCGAGCGGGGCGAGCCGGTGACGGTGCCGCTGATGCAGGACGCCGGCGCCGACACCCCGTTCCTGCGCGACCTGCTGCGCCAGGCGATCACCGCCGCTCCCGCGACGCCCGCGATGGCCGCCGCCGCGGCCTGGACGGTGCTGTGGCGGGTCGCCCGCCTGGCCGAGTCGGAGGGCCCGCACGCCGCGGTGCGGCTGGCCATCGCGCACATCGAGTCACACCTGGCCCAGCCGCTGACCATCCCCGAGGTGGCGGGCGCCGCGGGCATCTCGCACAACCACCTGACCCGGCTGTTCCGCGCCGAGACCGGCGACACCGTCGTCGCCTACATCCGGCGTCGCCGCCTGGAGCAGGCCCGCCACCTGCTGCGCGAGACCACGCTGCCGATCCCGGCGGTGGCCGCCGCCGTGGGCCTGGCCGACCTGCAGGCCTTCAACAAGGCCTGCCGCCGCGAGCTCGGCGCCGCCCCACGCGCCATCCGTCAGTCCGGCTGATGGGCTGTGGGCCTTAGAGCGGCGCGTACGGCCGGCGTGGGTCGGGACCGATCGCGCCGTCGAGTTCGGCCAGCAGGTCCGCGACCAGGTCGGGCCGCGAGGCCGCGAGGTCGCGCCGCTCGCCCGGGTCCTCCCGCAGGTCGTACAGCTCCACCCGCCCGCGCGGCCCCGCCCCCGCGATGCCCGGCGCGAACCTGACCACCTTCCACCGCCCGCGCCGGATCGCCTGGATCTTGCGCGGCCGGTTCCAGATCAGGTGCCGCCGCTTCGGCACCCCCGCCCCGGTCAGCGCGCCGCGCAGCGACACCCCGTCCAGCCCTTCGGGCACCGGCATCCCGGCGAGGTCGGCCAGTGTCGGCAGCACGTCCCAGAACGCCACCGGCCGCCGCTCCACCCGCGCCCGCACCCCCGGCGACCAGGCGATCATCGGCACCCGGATGCCGCCTTCGTACAGGTCGCGCTTGTCGCCGCGGAAGGGGCCGTTGGAGTCGAACAGCGCGGGCGTCACGCCCTTCTCGCTGTGCGGCCCGTTGTCGCTGGTGAACAGCACCACCGTGCGCTCGGCCTGCCCGCTGTCGCGCAGCGCCCGCACCAGGGCGGCCACGTCCGCGTCCAGCCGGCCGACCTGCGCCGCGTGCCGCCGGTTCGGGCCGGTCCACGGCCGGTCCTCGTACGGCCCCGCGTCACCGCCGGGCACCACGCTCGGCGAGTGCGGCAGCGTGGTCGGGTAGTAGAGCAGGAACGGCCGCTCGCGCTCCTTCTTGATGAAACGCACGGCCCGCTCTCTGAACAGGTCGGGCGCGTAATAGTGCCCGTTCAGGGGCACCGTGCGGTCGTTGTGCCAGAGCCGCCGCGGGTAGTAGCGGTGCGCGTCCCGGTGCCCGATGAAGCCGAAGAACTCCGCGAAGCCCCGCTCGTTGGGGTGCGAGGGCTGGCCGGGCAGGTCGGGGCCGAAGCCCCACTTGCCGATGCACGCGGTGTCGTACCCGGCCAGCCGCATCATCCCGCCGAACGTCAGGTCGGCGTCGGTGAGCGAGCGCTGGGGGCCGCCCTCCGGGTTCTCCCTGACCGTTCCGTGCCCGGCGTGCAACCCGGTGAGCAGAGCGCAACGCGACGGGGCGCACAGGGGCGCGCCCGAGTAGGCCGCCTCGAAGCGCACGCCCTCGGCCGCCAGCCGGTCCAGGTTCGGGGTCGCGATCGTGCGCTGCCCCTGGAAGCCGACCTCGCCCCAGCCCAGGTCGTCGGCGAGGACCACCACCACGTTCGGCCGCGCGGGCGGTCCGGCGCTCGCGTGAGTGGCCGCGCCGCCCAGGAAGGGGGCGGCCACGGCGCCGGTGAGCAGGGTGCGGCGAGAGGGCCCGGAGATCATGTCGGACACCTTGGAGGCCGTGGGGGAACGCCGGGCCAACGACCCGTGAACCCCGGGCGAACTCACAGGTAGCGCCACCGGCGGCAGATCTCCCAGAGCTTCTCGGGCACCTCGTCCGGCGCCGGCAGCGGCCGCCCCTCGACCACGCTGCCGGTGCGGATCTTGTCCCGCCAGTCGCCGATGCCCTTGACGAACCCGCCGTGGTCGCGCGTGCCGTACTCCAGCATGGCCGGCTCCCACGCGACCTCCAGGAAGTCGCAGACCTTGCGCAGCACCGGCCCCGGCTCGGCGACCAGGTCCTCGTAGGTGACGGTCAGACCGGGCAGGTGCTCGCGGGCCTCCTGCAGGTAGACCATGTAGTTGAGGGTACGGCTGACCGCCTCGTCCATCGGCCGGTTGTCCGGGTCGGCCTCGTGCCAGGACTGCGCGATCGACATCGGGTGGCGCAGCAGGAACAGGAAGCGGGCGTCCGGCCAGCAGGTGGCGATGCGCCGCCAGGCGAAGACGTTGCTCGGCGTCTTCTCCACCATGATCTGCTTGCCGCTGCGGGCCAGCTCCCGGTGCAGGAGGCGGTCCCAGATCAGGTGCTCCACGTCGCTGTGGGTGTGGCCGAGGGCGGCCACGGCCTGCCGTACCGGATCGGTGGGGAAGCCGGCCGTCACGCGGCGGAAGTGCGTCTCGATCGGGGAGTGGATCAGCGAGTGGCTGTTGAGCAGGACCCGCAGCAGCGTCGAGCCCGAGCGCACCGAGGAGAACAGGAAGACCGGAGCCCGCAGCAGCCGGTCGTGCACCGGGTCGGCGGGGCTCCTGACCTCGTCGTCCGGCAGCCGTACCAGCGCGGGGTGCGGCTTCGGCGGGGGTACCGGACGGGGCACGCGGGTGGCCCGCGAGAGCGTGTACCCGGTGAGGCCTTCGAGCGTGGCGTTCGCTCGGTACTTCCAGTTCATGCCCGGCACCGTAGAGGGAGCCGGTTAACCACGCGTTAACCCCGGCTGAGAACGTGTTCGGCTTGCCGCCATTCATTACTTTTCCCGACATGCCGCGCTTTTGGGGGAGCTGCCCGACAGACTGGGAGGCATAGCACCGTCGAGGGGGCTGGTGGACATGCGGACCTGGGGTGGGTCCGGGCGGGGATCCGGTCATCTGTGGGTCGTGGCGATGTGGGGGCTGATCTGGTTGCTGGACACGGCGGAGTTCCTACTGCGCATCTAGCGGGGCAGGAACACGAGGAGCGCGACCAGGACGACGGCGGCCGGTATCCCCCAGGCCAGGACCTCGGGGACGGCCGCGGCCGTCGCCTGCGGGCTGTTCTCGAGCTCGCGGGTGAGCAGGTTGCCGAAGGCGGCCACGCCGAGCGAGAGGCCGAGGCCGCGCGCGGTCATCGTGGCCGAGGTGGTGGCGGCCAGGTCGGCGGGGGCCGCGGCGTTCTGCGCGACGACCACCAGGTTCTGCATCAGCAGCCCGAACCCGGCGCCGAGCACGCCGAGCGTGACGGCCGCCGGCGCATAGGGCGTGCCGGGTTCCAGCCGGCTCAGCAGCACGAACCCCAGGACCACGATCGACGCCCCGGCCAGCAGGAACGGCTTGAACCGGGTCCCGACCCCGGCGCCCGCCACGAACGACACCGCCGTGAACGTCAGGACGTACGGCGTGAGCGCCAGCCCCGCCGCGGTCGCGCCCATCCCGTACGCGGCCTGCAAGAACGTGGGCAGGTAGACGAGCGAGCCGCCGAGCAGCGCGCCGAGCAGGGCGGTGGCGGGCAGGACCACGCGCAGCGCCGGGACGGCGAACAACCGGGGAGGCAGCATCGGGTCGGGCGCGCGGCGCTGCCACCACACCGACAGCGTCAGCAGCACCGCGAAGGCCACCCCCGCGCCCGCCGGCGACTCGGTCACCAGCAGCAGGCTGACGGCGGTGCCCGCGATCAGCAGCGCTCCGGCGAGGTCGAGCCCGCCCGCGGCATCCGGCTTGGGCAGGCGCAGCGCGTACCCGGTCAGAGCCATGCCGACCACGGCGAGCGGCAGGTTGACGTAGAAGATCCAGCGCCAGCCCGCGGCGTCGGTGATCAGCCCGCCCGCCGGCGGGCCGCCCACGCTGGCCAGGGCGAAGACGCCGCCGGTGAAGCCCTGGACGCGGCTGCGCAGGTGACGCGGATACAGCTCGGACAGGGCCACCGCCGGGATCACGAACAACGCGCCCGCCCCGATGCCCTGGAGCGTCCTCGCCGCGATCAGCTGGGGCGTCGTCTGGGCCAGGCCGGACAGCGCGGAACCTACGGCGAAGACGGCCAGCGCGACCAGGAACACCGCGCGCCGGCCGAAGCGGTCGCTGACGCGGCCGTAGAGGGCGCCGGTCGCGGTCGAGGCCAGGACGTAGGAGGTGACGATCCAGCCGATCGCGTCCATGCCGCCCAGGTCTTCGGCGATGGCGGGCAGCGCTATGGCCACCACGGTCTGGTCCAGGACCGAGAGCAGCATGCCCAGCAACAGGCCGGCGGTGGCCATCGTCTTCCTGGTCAGGTTCACGGACATCGCGCTCAGCCCTTCGGGGCCGCGAACGCGGGCAGGCCGAAGTCGGCGCTCAGCAGGTCCTGGTCGATGGCCGCGCCGGCGACGGTTCCGCCGGCCGCAGCGGCTATGACCGCTGCCAGCGGGACCGGGACGGTGGCCCTGCGCGCCGTGTCGCCCGCCGCGTAGACGCCCGGGACGCCGGTCTGGCCGAACTCGTTCACCTCCACGCAGCCGTCGGTGAACGTGGCGCAGCCCAGCCGGGCGGCCAGGTCCGTCCTGTGCCTGCGCGGCACGTTGACCACGAACACCGCCTGCCGGGGCAGCGGCGGGCCGTCCTCGAACACGATCCGCTCCAGCCTGCCGCCGGCCGACTCCAGGCGGGCGATCCGCTCGTCCCTCACGGCGACGCCCTGGGCCAGGAGCTTCGCCCGCGAGGCCGGGTCGAGCGGTTCCCGGCCGGTGCACAGGGCCACGTCGGCGAAGCGGCTCAGTTGCAGCGCCAGCCGTACCCGGGCGGGGGAGGCCCCGATCACCGCGACCGGCCTGCCCGTGACCTCCCACCCGTGGCAGTACGGGCAGTGGAAGGCCGATCGCCCCCACAGCGACTCGACGCCGGGCGGGCCGGGAAGGTCGTCGGACAGACCGGTAGCCAGCAGGAGCCGGCGCGCGCCCGCCGTTCCCCCTCCCGACAGCTCCACCCGGAAGCCGGGGCGGACATCGGTGACCGTCTCCTCCCGGATCTCGACCGACGGGTAGGCCGACAGCTCCTCGCGGGCGAGCTCGCGCAACTCGGCCGGTGGTATGCCGTCCCTGGTCAGGAAGTTGTGAACGGCCTCGGCCGGGGCGTTGCGGCCGTGCCCGGCGTCGAGCAGGAGTACCCGGCGGTGCGCCCGCCCGAGGGTGAGGGCGGCGGCCAGCCCGGCCGGCCCGCCTCCGATGATGACCACGTCGTTGGTTGACATGCGGGAAAGTCTGCAAGTTAATGTCAACATGAAGTCAATGCGTATCGGGGAATTGGCCGACCGGTTCGGTCTCGGGACGCACGTCCTGCGCCACTGGGAGGCGATGGGCCTGCTGACCCCGGCCGCCCGGGTGAACGGCCGCCGCCGCTACACCCGCGACCACGTCATCCGCGTCATGACGATCATTCGCGCCAAGGGCGGCGGCATGAGCCTCGACCAGATCGGTGAGGTCCTGTCGGCCACCGGCAGGGCCGAACGCCGGACCCTGCTCCAGCGGCACCACGCGGACCTGGAGCGGCGGCTCGCGGAGATCACGACGTCCAAGCGGCTGATCGAACACCTCATGGAATGCGGCGCGGACGACTTCACCCAGTGCCCGGACTACCGGCGCATGGTGGAAACCGCGGCCGGCCTCTCCGGCTGCGTGGCCGATTCTTGAACGTGCCGGGGTAGGGAGCCCGGATCCCTGGGGGCACACTCCTGGCCATGCAGACTCTCCAGCTCACCCAAGCCCCCGCCGCGTACGCGTGCATGATCGTCCGCACGCCCGCCGAGACGGCCTTCCAGGCCTTCGCCGACCCGGCCGTCACCACGCGCCTGTGGTACTCCAAGAGCAGCGGGCCCATGCTTCCGGGGGCGGAGTTGCGCTGGGAGTGGGAGACGTACGGCGCGAGCGTCCAGGTCTGGGTCAAGGCGGTGCAGGAGGGGCGGCTGATCAGGTTCGAGTGGGGCAACTACGCGCAGCCGACCACGGTGGAGTTGCGCTTCACCCCCATCGCCGGGGACGCCACGTTCGTCGAGGTCACCGAGACCGGCTACCAGGGCTCGGGCGACGAGACCCTCCAGTGGGTCAACGACACCGTCGGCGGCTTCACCACGGTGTTGTGCGCGCTGAAGGCCCTGCTCGAGCACGGCATCGAGCTCAACGCCGTCTCCGACCACCACCCGGCGCCTCTCTGATCCGTTGTCATATGCGTACATGAATATCTATAATGCGAGGGCCACCGAGAGGGGAGACGATGACGCACCCCGACCCCCCATCACACGGCCACGGGCACGGGCACGCCCCGTCGAAGCTGGGCCGCCTCCTCAAACCCCACAGCCACGACACCGCCGACAGAACCGACGCGGCCCTGGAGTCCAGCAGCCGTGGCATGCGGGTGCTGGCCGTCTCCTTCGCGGTCCTCATGGTCACCGCCCTCGTCCAGGCCGCCATCGTCGCCCTGTCCGGCTCGGTGGCCCTGCTGGGCGACACGCTGCACAACTTCGCCGACGCCCTGACCGCCGTCCCGCTGGCGATCGCCTTCTCCCTGGGACGCCGCGCCGCCACCCGCCGTTTCACCTACGGATACGGCCGCGCCGAGGACCTGGCCGGCCTCGTCATCGTCGCCCTGATCGCCGCCTCAGCCGCACTGGCCGCGTACGAGGCCGTGAAGCGCCTGATCACCCCAGAGGACATCCGCGCCGTGGGCCTGGTGGCCGCCGCGGGCGTCGTGGGCTTCGTCGGCAACGAGTGGGTGGCCCGCTACCGCATCAGGGTGGGCCGCGAAATCGGCTCGGCCGCGCTGGTGGCCGACGGCCTGCACGCCCGTACCGACGGCTTCACCTCCCTGGCCGTCCTGCTGAGCGCGGGCGGCGCCGCCCTGGGCTTCCCTCTGGCCGACCCGATCGTCGGCCTGCTCATCACGGTCGCGATCTGCTTCGTCCTGCGCGACGCCGCCAGGGAGATCTACCACCGCCTGATGGACGCCGTGGACCCCGCCCTCATCACGCGGGCGGAGAGGATCCTGACCGTGGTACCCGGCGTGAAAGGCGTGGGCGCGGTCCGCATGCGCTGGATCGGCCACACGCTACGCGCCGAAGTGGACATCACGGTCAGCCACCAGTTGTCGCTGATCGAAGCCCACGCAGTGGCGGTGGAGGCCGAACACCGCCTGATCCACGACCTGCCCCGCCTGAGGGCCGCGACCGTCCACGCCGACCCCGACGGCCCACCGGACACCGACCACCACGCCCCCTTGCTCACCCACCGGTGAAACGGGACTACGGCGTGGGACTCAAAACTGGTGGACGATACTGGGATTGAACCAGTGACCTCTTCCGTGTCAGGGAAGCGCTCTCCCGCTGAGCTAATCGTCCCGGGTATTCAACTGGAGGTGGAGACGGGATTTGAACCCGTGTGGACGGCTTTGCAGGCCGCTGCCTCGCCTCTCGGCCACTCCACCGAGCCGGAAGCTCCGAGCGGAAGACGGGATTTGAACCCGCGACCCTCACCTTGGCAAGGTGATGCTCTACCACTGAGCCACTTCCGCGTCCGCCGCGATCGGCGGCGACGAGAGAACTGTAGCGAATCTTCCCCCTCTCCCCCAACTCAGTTCTTCGCCCTGGCCCGGAAGGCGGCCGTCTTCACCCGGTTCTGGCACGCGGTCGAGCAGAAGCGCTTGGTGCCGTTGCGGGAGACGTCCACGTAGACGCGGTCGCAGGCGGGCGCCGTGCACACGCCGAGCCGGTCGGCGAACTCGCTGCCCAGCACGATCGCCAGCGCCGTCGAGCAACTGGCGCCCCAGTCGCCGGCCACGGTGCCGCCGGGGCCGTGGAAGTGCAGGTGCCACGGCTCGCCGTCGTGGCGGTCGAGGCGGGGACGGGCGTTGTGGTCGTCGAGCAGGCGGTTGAGCCGGGCGGCGGCGGTGTCGTTGTCCTCGGCGGCCACGGCTTCGAAGACCGCGCGCAGCCGTACGGCCACGCCCGCCAGTTCCTCCGCCTCCGGGGTGGTGAACGGCCGGTGCGCCGGATAGATCTCGCGCGCGCCGGCCGTGGCGGCCTCGTCGAGAACGGCGGGTGTGAAGGGACGCCCGCGCCGCATGCCGGGCGTCAGCGCGTTGACGAAGCTCACCGTCACCCGCGTGACACTGTCCGTGTGACTGTTGAAGTTCACTTGACCGGTTACAACCTCTCAGCTAGCTTGTGACTATCCAAAGTGTAGACGACAGTTACAAGGAGCCGGTTGTGCTTACCTATGACGCCGCCCGTCAGTGGATCGACCGCTGGGACCTGCAGCAGGCCGGATATCTGCCCGACCGCGAGGAGCGTTTCACCGCGCTGATCGACGCCGTTGAGTCCCTCGGCCGCCCCGACCCCCTTGTGCTGGACCTCGGCTGCGGTCCCGGATCGCTCTCGGCCCGCCTGCTTGAGCGCCTGCCCAAGGCCACGGTGATCTCCATCGACGCCGACCCGCTCCTGCTGGGCCTGGGCCGCGCCGCGTACCCGCGACTGACCTTCGTCTCCCGGGACCTGCGGGTCCGGGGCTGGAGCGAAGGACTCGGCCTTGACCGCCCCGTGGACGCCGCGGTCAGCACGACCGCCCTGCACTGGATCACCGGCTCCGAACTGGCCGGCGTCTATGCCGAGGTGCACCGGGCACTGCGGCCCGGCGGCGTGCTCCTCAACGGCGACCACCTCAACACCGACGACGCCAGCCCCGCCCTGGCCGAGCTCGAGCGCGCGATCCACGAGAAGGAGACCGAGCGCCGCTTCCGCGAGAACCGGCCCGAGGACTGGCAGGAGTGGTGGAAGGCCGTCGTCGCCGACCCCGATCTGGCCGAGCTCAACACCGCCCGCCACGACCAGGGCACCACGCACAACGGGGAGGAGTCCGAGCTCCTGTCCACGCACGAGCGGGCGCTGCGCACGGCCGGGTTCGCCGAGGTCGGCACGCTGTGGCAGCGCGGCAACAACCGGCTCGTGTGCGCCGTGAAGAGCCGCGATGCTTAGACCGGGGCCGAAACGTCGGTGGGTTAGCGTCGCATCATGGCCGCAGAACATCTCACCCGAGACGCCGACATCGCACCGGTCGCCGCGCTCATCGCCGACCCGACCAGGGCCGCCATGCTCAACGCGCTGCTCGACGGCCGAGCCCTGGCGGCCGGGGAACTGGCCAGGCTGGCCGGAGTGAGCGCCGCCACCGCCAGTTCCCATCTGGCCAAGCTGCTGGAGGGCCGCCTCGTGGAGGTGGTCAGCCAGGGCCGCCACCGCTACTACCGCCTGGCCGGGCACGACGTGGCCGAGGTCCTGGAGGTGCTGGCCCGGGTCAGCGCGCGGCCCGCCGTACGGTCGCTGCGGCAGTCGCGCCAGGCGCGGCTGCTGGAAGAGGCCCGCACGTGCTACGACCACCTGGCCGGACGGGCGGGCGTGGCGCTGCTGGACCGGCTGCGCGCCGACGGGCACCTCGACGGCGGCGAGCTCACCGCGGCGGGGGAGCGGGCGCTCAAGCTGATCGGCGTGGACGTGGACGCGGTGCGCAGGACACGCAGGAGGTTCGCGCCCGACTGCCTCGACTGGACGGAACGGCGGGCCCACCTGGGCGGAGCGCTCGGCGCCGCGCTGACCGATGTGCTGTTCGAGCGGGGCTGGATCGTCCGCGGGAACATCCCCCGCGCGGTGACCGTGACAGAAGAGGGCAGAAGGGAGTTGTTCGATGGTAAGGAGCTAACATCACATACGCCGGTTACCCAACACCCTTAAACGAGAGAGTGGCAGCATGCGCGACAACGTAGTCGTGAACGTCGGTCCCGAGCCGCTGAGCTTCGAGGACGTCATCCGTGTGGCCCGTGGCGGCGCCGCCGTACGCCTGACCGACGACGCGATCGCGGCGATCTCCGCGGCCCGCCAGCGCGTGGACGAGCTCGCCGAGAGCCCGACGCCCGCCTACGGTGTGTCAACCGGGTTCGGCGCGCTGGCCACGCGGCACATCGATCCCGCGCTGCGCGCGCAGCTGCAGCGCTCGCTCGTGCGCTCGCACGCCGCGGGCAGCGGTCCCGAGGTCGAGACGGAGGTCGTGCGGGCGCTCATGCTGCTGCGCCTGCACACGCTGGCCACCGGCCACACCGGCATCCGCCCGATGACGGCCAAGACGCTCGCCGCGCTGCTGAGCGCGGGGATCACGCCGGTGGTGCACGAGTTCGGCTCGCTGGGGTGCTCGGGCGACCTGGCGCCGCTGGCCCATGTGGCGCTGACGTTGATGGGCGAAGGCGTCGTACGCGACTCCTCCGGCACCCTCACCCAGGCGGCCGAGGCGCTCAAGCAGGCCGGCATCGAACCGGTCGAACTGGCCGCCAAGGAGGGCCTGGCCCTCATCAACGGCACCGACGGCATGCTCGGCATGCTCGTCCTGGCCATCGACGACCTGTCCAGGCTGCTGAAGACCGCCGACCTGAGCGCGGCCATGAGCGTGGAGGCGCTGCTCGGCACCGATCGCGTCTTCGCCCCCGAGCTGCAGGCCCTGCGCCCGCAGCCCGGCCAGGCGCTCGCCGCCGCCAACATGGTCAGAATCCTGGCCGGCTCCGGCGTCATGGCCAGCCACCGCGACCCCGAGAACTGCGCCCGCGTCCAGGACGCCTACTCCCTGCGCTGCGCCCCGCAGGTCGCCGGCGCCGCCCGCGACACCGTCGCGCACGCCGCCAACGTCGCCGGCTGGGAGCTGGCCAGCGCCGTCGACAACCCGGCCGTGCTCGACGACGGCCGCGTGGAGTCCAACGGCAACTTCCACGGCGCCCCCGTCGCCTACGCGCTCGACTTCCTCGCCATCGTCGCCGCCGACGTGGCCTCCATGTCCGAGCGCCGCACCGACCGCTTCCTCGACGTGGCCCGCAACCACGGCCTGCCCGCCTTCCTCGCCGACGACCCCGGCGTGGACTCCGGCCACATGATCGCCCAGTACACGCAGGCCGCCATCGTCTCCGAGATGAAGCGCCTGGCCGTCCCGGCCAGCGTCGACTCGATCCCGAGCTCGGCCATGCAGGAGGACCACGTCTCCATGGGCTGGTCGGCCGCGCGCAAGCTGCGCAAGTCGGTGGATGGCCTGACGCGGGTCCTGGCCATCGAGATCCTCACCGCCGCCCGCGCCCTCGACCTGCGCGCCCCGCTGACGCCCGCCCCCGCGACCGGCGCCGTGGTGTCCGCACTGCGCGAGGCGGTCCCCGGCCCCGGCCCGGACCGCTTCCTCGCCCCGGAGATCGAGTCCACCGTCCGCCTCGTCGCCGACGGCACCCTGCTCTCCGCCGCCGAGGTGGTCACGGGTCCTCTCTCTTAGGGCCGCCCGTTGTGGCTCTCCTTGAGAGCCCTCCGTCCGTTACGGCTCTCTTGGAGAGCCCCTATCCGTTACGGCGAAGCCGCAGCCACCCCCACCCGCCGCACGTGGATCCCTCCGTCCAGGGAGACGCTCGTCCGGCGGGGGTGGCCGGCCGCCGTGACGAGCGCCCCGCCGGCCGCCCGGCGCTGGGTCAGGAGGGCAGCGCCACGATCGCGTCCACCTCCAGCACCAGCCCCGGCATGAACAGCCGGGACACCTCCACCGACGTGCTGGCCGGAGGCGTGCCCGTGATGTAGCGCTTGCGCACCTCCCGGTAGGCGGGAGCCTGCGCCATGTCCGTCAGGTACGACCGGATGAACGCGATGTCCCCGAACCCCGCCCCCTGATCGGCCAGAATCCGCTCCAGGCACGCGAACACATGCTCGGCCTGCGCCGCCATGTCCCCGGGCGCCACCACGTTCCCGTCGGCGTCGAAGGCGGCCTGCCCCGAGATGTACAACGTGTCCCCGGTCCGCACCGCGTGCGAGTACATGCCGTTCGTGGCGGGCACGGTCGCCGGGTTGACCGGCGTGACCCGGGACGGACGGCCCGCGCCGACGTGCCGCGCGATCGCGGTCACGTCCTGGTCGCCGAGACCGGCCGCCTCGGCCGCGCGCAGGCGCAGGCGGGCGGCGGTGGCCAGCGTTCCGCCCTCCCACGCGGCCAGTTCCAGGTCCTTGGCGGCCAGTCCGAGCGCGAAACGGGTTTCCGCCGCGGGATCGCGCAGGCGTTCCGACAGGCCGCCTAGCGGGGTGCCCGCCAAAACGTCCAGCACCGCCTCGCGGGGGACGCCGTGCGCCTCGCCGTACGCGAGAGACTCGGCGACGAGCACCTGCGCGGGCAGGAACGCGCTCATGACGGCGAGTTTCAGCGCCGCCCCCGACCCCAGCGGCCCGCACTCGCGCACGGTCCCGAAGACGGACAGCACCTCGCGCACCGGCGCCACCGCGCCGCCCGCCAGCACCGTCAGCGTGCCGTCGGTGGCGGGTCCCACGCTGCCGAGCACGGGCGCGTCCACCAGCCCGACCGAGGACGGCAGCAGCTCGCGCACCCGCGTGACGGCCGGCGGCCCGATCGTGGACATCTCGATCACGATCGCGTCCGGCCGCAGCCCCGGCAGGGCCGACTCCAGCACGTCGAGCACGGCGGGCCCGTCGCGCAGCATCGTGATGACGACCGAGGCGCCCTCGACGGCCCGCTCCACCGGCGTACCGGTCCCGCGCCGCCACGTGGTCACCTCGTGCCCGGCCGCCTCAAGCCGCCGGGCCATGGGGACGCCCATGCGCCCCTGTCCAAGAAAAGCAATCATGTTCCCCTTTATAGGAGAGATGCGAGCCATTCCACCACCGACTACATTGCATACCAGCCATGCTTGAGACGAATGACTTGCGACTGTTCGACGAGGTAGCCCGCTCCGGCTCCTTCACCGCCGCCGCCGAACTGCTCGGATACACCCAGTCCGCGGTCTCGCGCCGCATCGCCGCGCTGGAGCGCGAGGCGGGCGGCGCGCTGTTCGAGCGCCGCGCCCGGGGTGTACGGCTGACGCCCGCCGGCCACGCCCTGCACCGCCACACCCTCGCCGTCCTGGAGCGCCTGGACCAGGCGGGGGAGGAGCTGGCCGCCATCCACGCCGGGGGCGGCGGCAGGCTGCGCGTGGGGGCGTTCGCGACCGCCAACGTCGAACTGGTGCCCGCCGCGCTCCAGCGCTTCGCCGACCGGAGGCCGGCCGTCGAGGTACGGCTCGCGGAAGGGCTCAGCCCCCGCCTGGTCGAGCGCCTGGAAGCCGGTGAGCTCGACGTCGCCGTGATCAGCGACTACCCGGCCGGGCTGCCCACGGGCGGCCACACGGTGCCGCTGGGGGAGGACCGGCTGCTGGTGGCGCTCCCCGAAGGCCACCCCCTCGCCGCGCGTACCACCGTCGACCTGGCCGACCTGCGCGAGGAGACCTGGATCGAGGCCGCGCCGAGCGGTCAGCCGACGCTGCTCGTGACCGCCTGCGCCGCGGCCGGGTTCGTACCGCGCGGCGGCCTGCGCGTGGCCGAATGGTCGGGCAAGTTCGGCTTCGTCGCCGCCGGGCTGGGCGTCACGCTCGTGCCGGAGCTGGCGGCGCGGGCCGTACCGCGGGGAGTCGTGCTCCGCCCGCTCGGCGCCGCCGTCCCGGCCAGGCGTTACTACGCGGCGCTCCCCGGCGTCCCGTTGCCCGCCGCCCTGGCCTTCGTGGACTTGCTGTGCGAGGTGGCATCACGCACTGGGACAATGGCCGCGTGTACGACAGCTTCGCCTATGTCGGCGGGCGGCTCGCCACCGGCCTGCGCGACCTGACCACGGACCTGGCCGCCCTCGACGGCGAGGGCTGGTGGGCCGTGGTCGTCGACTACGAGGGCAAGGTCAGCTGCGCCCGCTTCGACCAGGTACGCCCCGCCCCGCTGCCCCCGGCCGGACCCTGGCACGGCCCCGGCGCCCGCCAGTGGCGCAGTTCCCTCGACCAGGCCGCCTACGAGCGCGGCGTCCAGGCCATCCGCGAGCACATCCGCCGGGGCGAGGTGTACCAGGCCAACCTCACCCGCGTCCTGACCGCGCCCCTGCCGCCGGAGGCCGACCCGCTCGCCCTGGCCCACCGCCTGGCCGAGCGCAACCCCGCCGCGTACGCCGCGGTGATCAGCCTGCCCGGCCGCGCCGTGGTCTCCGCCTCGCCCGAGCTGTACCTCTCGCGCGACGGCGCCGTCGTCGAGTCCCGCCCCATCAAGGGCACCGGAGCTACCGAGGCCGACCTGCTCGACAAGGACTACTCCGAGAACGTCATGATCGTCGACCTGGTCCGCAACGACCTCGGCCGGGTGGCGGCGGTCGGCTCGGTGCAGGTTCCCGCGCTGTGCGTGCCCGAGGCCTACCCGGGCTCGGTGCACCTGGTCTCGACCGTCCGCGCCCGGCTGGACCCCGGCAAGGGATGGCCCGAGCTGTTCGCGGCCACGTTCCCGCCCGGCTCGATCACCGGCGCCCCCAAGTCCTCGGCCCTGCGCATCATCAATGAACTCGAACCCGAGCCCCGCGGGCCGTACTGTGGGGCCGTGGGCTGGGTCGACGCCGACCGCGGCACGGCCGCGCTGGCCGTGGGCATCCGTACCTTCTGGATCTCCGGCCAGGAGATCCGGTTCGGCACCGGCGCGGGCATCACCTGGGGCAGCGACCCCCGGCGTGAATGGCAGGAGACCGAGCTGAAAGCATCCAGGCTCATCGCACTCGCATCTCGCTTTGGAGGAGATAGATGACAGTCCCTGTCTGGGTCAACGGGGAGATCCTCGACCCCGCCCGAGCGAGCGTCTCGGTCTTCGACCACGGTCTCATGGTCGGCGACGGCGTCTTCGAGACCATCAAGATCGTCAACGGCGTCTCGTTCGCGCTCACCCGCCACCTCGACCGGCTCCGGCTCTCGGCACGGCGCATGGACCTGCCCGAGCCCGACACCGACGCCATCGCCGACGGCATCGGCAAGCTCCTGGCCGTCGCCCCCGCGTGGCCGCTCGGCCGCATCCGCGTCACCTACACCAGCGGCCCCGGCCCGCTCGGCTCCGACCGCGGCGACCAGGGCGGCACCTCCGTCGTGATCGTGGACGAGCAGAAGCCCTTCCCCGGCACCGCCGCCGTCACCGTCGTGCCGTGGCCGCGCAACGAGCGCGGCGCGCTGTCCGGCGTCAAGTCCACCTCCTACGGCGACAACGCCAAGGCCCTGGCCTACGCCAAGGCGCGCGGCGGCGGCGAGGCGATCTTCGGCAACCTCGCCGGGAACCTGTGCGAGGGCACCGGCTCCAACATCTTCATCGTCAGGGACGGTCGCCTGATCACCCCCACCCTGGAGGCCGGGCCGCTGGCCGGAGTCACGCGGGCGCTGGTCGTCGAGTGGTGCGGCGCCGAGGAGGCCGACGTGCCGCTGCGGGCCCTCTACGAGGCCGAGGAGGCGTTCCTCACCTCCACCACGCGCGACGTGCAGCCCATCAAGCTGGTCGACCAGACCACGCTGCCGGTCGCGCCGGGACCGATCACCGCCAAGGCGATGCGGGTCTTCGCCGAGCGCTCTGCCGCCGATCTCGACCCGTGAGCTAGTCTCGTGCCCCGCATACCGATCATGTGAGGCATCGTGGACATCGGCCCGTACCGCATTCTCCGCGAGCTCGGCCGAGGCGGTCAGGGCACCGTCTACCTGGGCCGGGACGACCGCGGCGAGCTCGCCGCGGTCAAGGTCGTCCACGGGTTCGACCGTGCCTTCGACCGCGAGCTCGCCGCCGCCCGCCAGGTGGCCGAGTTCTGTACGGCCCGCGTCCTGCGTGCCGACCTGGACCACAACCCGCCCTACGTGGCCAGCGAGTTCATCGACGGGCCCGCGCTGCACCAGGTGGCGCCGCTGCGCGGGGCGGCGCTGACCCGGCTGGCCATCGGCACCGCCACCGCGCTGACCGCCATCCACCGGGCCGGAGTCGTGCACCGGGACTTCAAGCCGGGCAACGTCCTCATGGGCCCGGACGGCCCGCGGGTGATCGACTTCGGCATCGCGCGGCTGGTGGACCTGTCCCAGTCGCAGGGCGCCGCCGGGACGCCGCCCTACATGGCGCCGGAGCAGTTCGCGGGCGGGCAGGTCGGGCCCGCCGCGGACGTGTTCGCGTGGGGCGCGACCATGGTGTTCGCCGCCTCCGGACGGCCGCCGTTCGGCTCCGACACCCTCGCCGCCGTCGCCTACCGCATCATCCACGCCGACCCCGACCTGGGCGAGCTGCCCGAGCCGCTGCGGACGATCGTGGCCCGCTGCCTCGCCAAGAACCCCGCCGCCCGGCCCGCCGCCCGCGACCTGCTGCTGAACCTGCTGGGCGAGCGCGCGCCCGCACAGCCGGACGCCGCCCTGCGGCAGGGCGTCGCCGCCGCCCAGCCCGCGAGCCGGCCCACGCCGGGCTTTTCTGGTGCCGTGCCGGGCGCCCAGGGCGCCATGGCGGGGACGCCGGGCGCTTCGGGTGCGGTGCCGGGGGCGTCCACGGCGCCGGGTTCCGGGGGCGGGGCCGTACCCACGGACGGGGCGCCAGGGCAGGCCCGCGCGGGAGGAGTGTCGCGGCGGGCGGCGCTCGCGGGGGGCGTGGCGGTGCTGGCCGCGGCGACCACCGGCGTGGTGCTGTGGCGCGGCGGCCTCGGCAGGGGCACCGGCACGCGCGCGGACCCCACCGTCGACAGCACGCCGACCGCCACCCCCACCACCTCACCCACCCTGAGCAGCACCCCTGGCGGCACTCCGAGCGGCACCCCCAGCGCGGCCGTCCCGCCCGCGGCCGGGCAGCTCGCCGACATCATGGAGAGCGCGGTCGGGCTGGCGCCGATGGCCGACTTCACCCTCGACGCCCGCATCACCCAGGGCACCTGGCACACCACCGCCACCGGCCGCCTGGCCTACGACCCGCAGATCTCCGACGTCCGCATGGACGCGCGGGTCACCGCCGAGCACGTCGAGCCCGCGCTGACCGGGCGCGTGCTGATGGCCGGGCAGGACTACGTCGGCGGCAAGCTCGTCACCGACCAGGCCAAGACCCCGATCATGCTGTACGCCCGGTTCGTGCACGCGGTCGCCTCGATCGCCAACGTGGCCGACCTGGCCAGGCTCACCTCGGGCGTGCAGTCGGAGGGCCGGACCTACACCGGCTCGCTGCCCACCACCAAGGGCCCGGAGTCGCTCTGGCGGCAGATCAGCGCCATCAACAACGACGAGATCCCCGAGGCGCAGCTCGCCAAGACCACGCTCTCCTGGGTGCTCAAGCTGGACGAGCACAACCGGCCGCGCTCGCTGCGGCTGTCCTGGCACATGCTGCTCGACCAGGGCGCCCGGCTGACCTCCCCGTTCGACGTCACCTACAAGGGGTGGCGCGACGGGGAGATCAGCGAGCCCGGCTAGTACGACTTCTGCGTCTGGACGTTGAAGTCGTCCATCTTGACCTGCTTGGCCGGGTCGGTCAGCGGGTCGTCGATCTGGATGACGTCCAGGCCCTTGAGGATGTCGCTGGAGTAGATGTAGCCGTTGTAGTAGTACGCCGACCAGGAGCCGGCGATCGAGTGGTCGCCGCCGGCCGGGCCGCGGTCGAAGAATCCGACCTCGCGCGGGCTGTTGGAGTCGGTGAAGTCCCAGACCGAGACGCCGCCCTGGTACCAGGCCTGGACCATCACGTCCTTGCCCTCGATCGGCAGCAGCGAGCCGTTGTGGGCGACGCAGTTCTCGTTCGACGTCTGCTCGCGCGGCATCTTGAAGTAGCCGCGGCGTTCGAGCTTGCCGTCCACGATGTCGTAGATGGCGTTGGCGCCCTTCGTCTTGGGCGTCTTGCTGTCGCAGGTCGCCATCCCGCCGCCGCCGAGCTCGTCGCTGAAGACGACCTTGGTGGCGTCGTTGTTGAACGTGGCCGAGTGCCAGATCTGGAAGTTCTCGGTGTCGCGTACCTGCTGCAGGACCTTGGGCTTGACCGGGTCGGCGATGTCCAGCAGGACGCCGTCGCCGAAGCAGGCCGCGGCGGCGAGGTTCTTCTCGGGGTAGGCGGTGATGTCGTGGCAGCCGGCGGCGAACATGCCTTCGCCCTGGCCATCAGGGAAGATATTCGGCTTTGCCACGATTTTTGCGGACTTCGGGTTCTTTACTGGGATCTCTACGATCTGGATGAGTTCGTGGGGCGGCGGGCAGGTCTTCGAGTCCGGCTCGGGGCCGGGGGAGGAGACGTACACGTACAAGGTGTCGGGGTTCTTGCCCGGGACCATCGTGTGGGTGTGCGAGCCGCAGTCGGTGCGCACCGCTGAGACGTACGTGGGGTTCTTCTTGTCGCTGATGTCGAAGATGCGCAGGCCTTCCCAGCCGCCCGACGCCGGCCCGGTGCCCTGCCCCGAGTCGCACTTCTCGCCGCCGCGTGGCTCGTCGATCGACAGGATCAGCAGGTCGCCGTAGACGGAGACGTCGTTCTGCTGCGCCGGGCAGGAGACCTGGCTGACCGGCTTCGGCTGCGCGGGGTCGCTGATGTCGAAGATCGAGAACCCGCCGAAGTTGCCCACGAACGCGTAGTTCCCCTGGAAGGCCAGGTCGGAGTTCCAGCTCATCGGACCGTCGAGCGGAGCCGTCCGCGGCATGTTGGCGACCAGCTTCACGTTGTCGCTGGTCGTCACGTCGGCCATGGTCTTCGCCGAGGGCGACGCGCTCGACGGCGCCTTGCTCGCCGCACTCGGACCGGGCCTGGCGGCCGGTGCCCCGGCGCAGGCCGCCACCAGCATGACAGCCGCGCCGACCACCGCCGCTCGTAGCTTCGCAGGGATCACGCGTGCACTCCTTCAATGTCGTGGCCCAGTATGGAAGCTATGTCAGTACAGTTCCGGCCGCGTCTTCTCTTCATCACAGTTCTGCTGACATTCGCCCTGGCCGCCTGCGCGACGGAGAGCGCCGGACCCTCTCCCGTCGGCACCGACGCGCCCGTCCTGGTCCCGCACGCCCCGGGATCTCCCGCGCGTACGGCCACGCCCGGCGAACGCCTCCCGCAGCCGGAGCAGCAGCCGTCCGCGGCCGACGTGCGATTCGCCGAAGGCATGATCCCGCACCACCGCCAGGCCCTGGAGATGGCCGGTCTGGTCGCCGAACGCACCCGCACCCCCTCCATCCGCCGCATCGCCGATCAGATCACGCTGACGCAGGAACCCGAGATCCGCATCATGTCCGGCTGGCTGTCGGCGCTGGGCCGGGCCGTACCCCGGACTCACGGCCACCCCACGGGACAGCCCGCGAACGGCATGGCCACCCTCACCGAGATGAACGCCCTGCGCGCGGCCCGCGACGGCCCGTTCGACCGCATGTTCCTGCGCCTCATGATCAGGCACCACGAGGGCGCCCTGACGATGGCCGACGCCGCCCTGCGCGAGGGTACCGACCAGCGTATGCGGATGCTGGCCAGAGACGTGTCCGCGGGCCAGAGCATCGAGATCGCCCGTATGCGCGAGGCCTTGAGGTCATTACCTGCTCTTTAGGTTTCTGCCCTTAGGCTTCAACCATGGCAATCTGGCGCACTTCCGACGGGATGCAGGTGGAGGCGGTCGTAGTCGACGATCAGCCCGTCCTGCGCGTGTCGCGGCGCGTCGAGGACAAGCTGTACTTCCGCGGCTACGTGGCCAGTGTGGACGATCTCCACAAACACGGTGTGGACCTGGCCGACCTCACCGAACACCCCGCCGCCTGACCTCTGGCGGAGCGCGGGCCCTTGCTGGTTAAGTGGTTGGCCGCGCGTCCGATCGCCAGGAGGCCCCCACGATGTCCCAGGTTCCGCGCACGCGGGTCGCCCTCGCCGCCGCCGCGCTCGTGCTGGGCGTCGTCGCCGTGGTGTTCTTCCTGCGTTCCGGGACGTCCGCGAACATCGGCCAGGCCGTCACGGACGGCGGCTTCACGATGACCGTGACCAAAGTGGAGCGGCTCGACCGGATCGGCGGCGAAAGCCTCGGAAAGACCGCGCGGGGGCGGTTCGTCGTCGTCCACCTGTCGGTGAAGAACACCGGCACCCGGGCGCAGGCGTTCATCAGCGACTCCCAGAAGCTGCTGGCCGGCGGCGCCGAGTACCAGGCCGACCCGGGCGCCGCCGTCTACGTGGACGGAGCGGACTCGAAGCTCCTCTACGAGAAGATCAAGCCCGGTGACACGATCGCCGGCGCGCTCGTCTTCGACGTCCCCAAGGACGCCCTGCCGGGCAGCGTCGAACTGCACGAGCGGGCGTCGTCCGGCGGCGCCGAGGTGAACCTCCAGCCCCAATAGCCACTGCCACGGGCCTTCAGACAGTCCCCGGGCCCGGACCTTCGGGCGGTCCTCAGCCCGGATCGCCTGCGGTTGCGGGCGCAGGGATGGCCCCGCGAGGAGTCCCTCGCGGGGCGGTTGACGCGGACGATGTTCGCCGCCAGGCGCGGCCTAGTGGTTGTTGTGGTGTTTGTCCTTGCACCACTTCTTGATCCAGCGGTGGTGCTTCCAGCAGTACCAGCACTTGCGGTCGTGCTTGTCCCACCGCCACTTGCACTTGGGCTTCGCCGCCGACGTCGAGAGCTGCGTGGTGGACGCCACCGAGCAGCTGGTCTTCGTCTGGGTCGACGCGCTTGCGGCCTGCGAGGTGACCGTTCCGGTGACCGCGAACACGGACGCCGCGATCGCGGTGCCGACGAGAATGCGCTTGAGCATCAGAGATCCATCCCTGATTTGAGGCCCAGCAGATGTCTGGGCAGGTGGATGGCGCCGAATTCCGGTCAACAGGACACACGAGAACGGCGCTAACGGAACGTATCCGACGCTAACCGGCGACACCCCGCACGGTCACCCGCCAGGAAGCAAAGCCTTATTTCCGACATTTCACTATTTAGTCGGAAAGGCCCTTTTTTGCGGGATCTGTGGCTTGTATGAACTCTGTCTGAACAGGCATTTCATCGCCGATCCGACTCCCGGGGCCAGGTATCCAAGCACCCCGGCGCGCCCTTGTACCCCGATGTGACAAAAGCAATCACATCAAGTTCAACAAATGGTGGGAAAGCGCACCGGCCTTTCGGAAAAGCCAGGGCGCGGCTCTTTCTCATGCTCTCCAGTCCCGGCGCCGATCGCCGCGGACCGATTCTCCGGCCACCCCTGCGGATCGATCACAAGGGCGGTCCGGCGCCGGGCTCCTGGAAGGATGACGGCATGGATCGACAACTGCTGAGCGCCATCGCCCACCGTGACCACCCGATCGCCGCACCGATCTCGGAGTCCAGCCTCGACAGGCTGCTGCGCCGGGCGGCTTTGCCGGACCGGGCCAGAATTCTCGACCTGGGCTGTGGTGGGGGAGAGTGGTCGCTGCGGGCACTCGAACTGGCCCCGACGGCCGTGGCCGACGGCGTGGACATCTCACCGCACGCCGTGGCGGCCGCCGAGCGGGCCGCCGCCCGGCGAAACCTGTCGGGCCGCATGTCGCTGCACACGATGCCCGCCGCGGACTTCTCCGCCGCCGAGCCGTACGACCTGGTGCTCTGTGTGGGCTCGACGCACGCTTTCGGCGACCTGAAGCAGACGATGGAAGCGCTCGGGCGCTTCGTCCGCCCCGGCGGCCTGGCCCTGGTGGGCGAAGGCTTCTGGGACCGGCCCCCCGCACCGGAGATCCTCGAAGCCATCGGCCAGTACCCCGACCTGGCGGGCACCGTGGAGACGGCCGAATCCGACGGCTGGCTGACCGTCTACGCCCACGTGAGCGAGCCGGCCGAGTGGGACGAGTACGAGTGGTCATGGACCGGCACCCTGACCCGCTGGGCCGCGGCGACCTCCGGCCCCGACGCCGACCAGGCCCTGGCCGCCGCGAGAGAACACCGCGACCTGTGGCTCAACGGCTACCGGAACACGCTGGGCTTCGTCTCCCTGCTCCTCCAGCGCAGCTGACCAGGACACCAGGTCCTTGAATGCCGTGCCCATCGGCCTTCGCCCCAGTCCGCGAAGCGCCGGGCGAGCACGAAGCACGGCCGGCGCCAGGAACCCGACGAGGGACACCCTGCGCGTCACAAGCCGATCACCGGCTCGCCTCCCTCGTCCACGAGGCGGCTGATGCGATCCACGATGGTGTAGTTGAGCCCGAGCCGCCGCGACGGTGCTGCGTGGCTGACGTCGACGGTGACCACGGGGGCCACCCCGTCGATCCGGAAGAGGGCCTGCGTCGACCGCGAGGACAGCCGGATCTCCACGAGGTCGCCTGCCCACGAACGGGCGTACACGGTCCAGGGATCCAGTCCGTAGGCGATCATTTTGATGATCCAGGCGTGCTGGATCAGGGGTGGATCGTCGTCCGCGGGCATGCCCATCGACCCGTCGTCCGGAGCGGCGGCGCGGAGCGGGACGCCCTGCGCGGCGAGCGCGTCGCGCAGGGCGTCCCGTGAAGAGATCGAATAGCCGACGTCACACTCGACGGCGGCGCCGCCGGCCGGTATCACCGTGCATCGGCCGGCGTCGTCGTCGAGCCGGATCGAGGCGAACCTCAGGCTGTCCGCGGCGTTGGCCCGCTGCGTCGCGGCCAGGTCGTACGACAGCCGTAGATGTGCGACCAGCTCAGGCTGGTCTTCGGTCCGGGCGTCGATCCGCATGGGGAGGTTCCTCGGCTATCCGGGCATGGGCAGGAGTACGGCTCCGAACGATCGTTTCATCCACGGCGGGCACACCGTAATCCCCTCGCAGTACGCGGTGAGAACCCCCAGGGTGCCCTGATACTTGTTCGGCTCCGTGTTGAAGTCCACGATCGTCCTGGTGTCGCGGCTCTGCGTCACCCTGCAGGTCCGCCACCAGAGGAAGCCGCTGCACGTGTGCCGGTAGGCCGTGGCCTGATAGTGGTAGCGCGTCATGATGAACGGGTCGGGGACGATGCCGCGATGCGGGTGCTTCGTCATCTGATGAGCGGACAGGTAGTCCAGGTCATGCTTTTGCACGATCTTGACGTTGCCGAACCCCTCATCCCGGGATCGGTCCCAGTACCCCTTGCGGTAGTTGATCCGCTTGCCGTCCTTGCTCTGCCAGTTACCGAGCAGGGCGAACGCGTCGGCCGGCGGCGCAGCGGCGGTCACGACGTCGTTCACGGGCGCGCCGGTCTGCCGCCAAGCGGACCACGCGCCGGTCGCGACGCGAGCCCGCCAGTGCGCCTTGCCGGTGACCTTGCCGACCGGGATCCTCAGCCGCGCGACCGTGCCCGTCCGCACGGCGTCCGCCGTACCGGACCACAGGAGTGCCGCGCCGCTCTTGGCGGCGGACCTCACCTCGACCATGACACGGTACGGCCGGCGCGCCTCACCACCCACCTTGACCATCAAGGTGCGCCCGTCCGGACGGGTCCAGGCGCGGTCGACCGCGGGAGCGGCGGTCTTCACGGCGGCCTTCTTCGGAGGTTCCTCGCCGAACCTCCACGTGTGCGGGTTCATCGTGTTGCCCGCGGCGTCTCTCGCCCCGGACACCGTGACGGCCATGAGGGAGTCCATCCACGGTTCTGACGGGGTGAACGTCAGCACCGTACGCTCCGGGTTCAGCTGCGTGGCGCCGGGCACCTGGTCCTCGTACCACTCGTCCAGAACGCTGATCTGCGCATCGGTCACCGGCTCGCTGAACGTGACCGTGACGGGTGCGTCCGCCGGCACTCCTGTCGCCCCGGCGGGCGGGTTCACCGCGGTGACGGCAGGCGGTGTCGTGTCACCGGGGCCGGACGGCGACGGGTCCGGCCCGCCGGCCACGGTCACCTTGAGAACCGGGGGATGGGTCGCTTCCGAGGCGTCGAACCCGCGGTCGTACATCCCGGCGGTCACCGACTCGTCCGCCGCCCGCAGCAGTACGCCGTGGTCGGGCTGTCCCGATGCCCACGCCGCGGCGATGTCGGTCAGCCGCCAGATCCAGGGCACCGACTCCGCGGGGCAGGCGCCGGGGTCGGTGGCGCTGCTCTCCCCGGCGGTCGTGGCGGCCGGCTGATCGCCCCAATCGAGGGTCTCGGCCTGCCAGGCGCCGGTGACACGCTGGGCCTTGATCGCCCCGCCGCATCCGTAGGAGTCGTTGTTCCAGAGTTCGAGCCGGGCGTCGGTGACGGTCCGGCCGGCGAGCGCGGCGGTGTCGAACTTCAGGTACGTCCGCTCGGTGATCGAGACGTCACCATCGTCGTACTTGCCCGCCCACAGCGTCGTGTCGTCGTGGCCGGACGAGCCCGAATCGTCGATCCACGTGTCGGCCTGAAGCGGCAGGGCGATCGTCTGCTCGCCGGACGTCGGGGAGGGGGAGGGCGTCGGAGTGGGCGATGGGGTCGGGGTCACTTCCGGCCGCTCTCCATGCTGCACCTCGTAGTACCTGGGTGGCGCCTCCCAGTCACCGGTGAGCGGCCATTCGGTCGCCGGTTCCGCCACCACCGGCGACCGTGTCGCCTTTCCGGTCTGCGCGAACTCGGAGAGATCGTCCTCGCGCATGCCCGGCAGATTCATCAAGGAATGGAACTCGTACGGCGTGCCGTCGAGAGGAACCGACGCCTCGCCTTGATAGGTCGTGAGCTCGACCTGTTCGGGCCCGGGATGGGTGAACAGGATGAAGAGCACCGGCCCGATGGCGCCGCTTTCGGAGGAACGGTACATGCGCCAGTTGGTCGTGTCCGACTCATTGGCCGCACGCAGTTGGAAGCCGAAGTCGGCGGCACCGTCGGCCCACGATTGGACGATGTTCTCCACGGAGTAGTAGAGCTCGGCCTCCGAACAACCGGGCTCACCGGCGGCCGCGCCTTGAACGATCGCGCCGCTCGTGGTCGTCGAGGGCTGGTTCGACATGGTCAGCGTGCTCGGTGACCACGAACTCGTGATGCGACGCACCTGAATGCCCGACCCCACGGAGGAGCCACACGTGTTGGACCGGTAGTTCCACAGACGCAGGTCGGCGTTCAGAATCGTCGCCCCGCGCAGCGGCAGTCCCGCGTTGAACCGGATATAGCTTCTGGCGGTCTTGGAGCCGCTGCCGAACTTGCCCGCGTGAAGCCAGGTGGCCGAGGTCTGCGAGTTCGGATAGTCCGAACTGATCATGGTGTCCACCTTGAGCCCGGCGCCCACCCAGTCGGACATGCCGAGCGTCACGGGGTAGCTCACCGTGGAGTCGGTGAGAAAGCGCTGATCCGGCCGCAGGATCAGCGTGCTTCCCGCACGCGTCTGCCGGATCTCGACGGCGACCGCGGAGGTCGCACCGGAATCCGGTGAGTCGAGGGACCTGGCATCCCCCAGACGCAGGGGCGCGGACGTGGCCAGGGCCTTCCCATCGGCGCCGACCAGGTTGAGCCGCCCGCCGTCGGCCTGACGATACTTCTGGCCATGGGGCAGCTCGACCGGAATCGAGATCTCCAGCGCCTTGGCCGGTCTCGCGCGTAACACCAGCGCCTGGTTGAAACCGCTGGGTGTGGCGGTCAGGACCAGATCCCCGCCGGGAACCGCGTCGCGATACGTGGCCGTATCGCCGCTGACCACCGGAGCGGAAAGGGCCTGCGGCCATCTGATCGTACGGTTGGCCGTGCCGTCGGTGAATTCAACGAGAGGCCCCGTACCGCCGCCGGAGAAAGTCGTCTTGTTTCTGGCGGCCTTGGGCGTCAGCCGTCCGTTCTCCGCAGTCAGGTCGGTGTCGATCGGCACATAGTCCCGTCCTTTCTTGACACGGATCGGGCCGGCGTGCATCTCGACTCCGAAAGAGCCGTCCGGCATCGCGTAAAGCGTGGAGTCCTCACGTCTGGCCGAAACAACCTCGACCCGAGTGCCTTTCGCCTTGGCGGCCGCGACGGTGGCGGACAGGTCGCTCTGCGCGGGGGCTGGTGTGGGCTCCGCGCTGACCGAGCCACCGTTCACCAGGAATCCCGCGATGAGCACGGCTGCCAGGGTGAGTGCGCGGCGTTTGCCGGATAAGAAGGGTAAGCTCATGCGCTTGATCCTCCGGAGAATTCGGTGCGATTTTGCTGATGATCCATCGCACTATCTGCCGGAGGTGGGGCGAGGTCAAGGCTGGAAAAGTCGCCTTCCCGATACTCAGGGTGAGTTATGAAGGCATGTCCGCTGGCCGGCGGGCAATCTTTATCAAAGCATGGGTGTGACGTATATCACCATGTCAAATATGAGTGCTATTCAAAATGTAGTAAGAATGTAGAAGCCTCTTTCACTGATATGCGCCGGCCAATCGCGGCGCGAACTGTCCGCCGGTAACCTCGCGATCGAGGCCGACGACCAGATCGGCGTCACACGCACGCCCTCCTCACCGGAAGCCGCGGTGCATTGCCGCACCGGAGCCCCCGTCGCAGACCACGGCGCCGGGTTGCCGCACAGGCGTAGAAAGGGGCCGCGATGCGTGTGGCGTGTCAGCGTCCATTGCGCCGGCGGATGCCGGCCTCAGCCGGAGCGAGGCCTGAGGAGGTCGTCGCAAAGGGCGTTCACCAGGCGGCTGGGGACACTCGACCCGGTCAGGGCCCGATAGACGATCGGCCCGATCAGCGCGTCGATCGTGGCGTCGGGGCCGAGGCTGGGCGAGACCGTTCCGGCGTCGATCGCGCGCGCGAGCATGTCACGTTCCTGTTCACGGCGTGGACCGAGGTAGCGCTCGTGAAAGAGCTTGGCCGTAGCGGGATCGTGCTGTGCCTCGGCGATGAGGGCGAGCAGGACCTTGCCGGCCGGATCGCTGGTGACGAATCGCGCGAAGGCCCGCATGTAGCCACGGATGCCGTCCGCCGTGGGCGTGTCCGCGGGGATGGGCAGGCGCTTGCCGCTGTCCTCGATGAGCGTGTCAAGGAGAACCTCGACCTTCGAGGGCCACCAGCGGTAGATCGTCTGCTTGGCGACACCGGCACGACGCGCGATCGCCTCGACGGTCAGTGCGCCGAAGCCGTGCTCGGCGAGCAGGTCGTCCGCGGCGTGCAGTACTGCCAGGCGGGCGGCCTCGTCGCGTCGGCTACCTGAGCGCGTCCTGCGGGGCTGGGAGTTCGCGACGGGCATGCGGGACACGATACCCGTCCGGCGCTGCCGCGCATTTGTCTGGACGCAACGTTGCGTCTATGGTGACAGCTCCACGACGAAGGAGCCCATGTGTCCACCACGCCCGACCGCCAAGCCCTCATCCTCGGAGCCTCTCGAGGGTTGGGACTCGCCCTCGCCGGCGAGCTCACCCGGCGCGGCTGGCGCGTCACCGCCACGATGCGCCAGAGCACCGCCGAACTACGCGCGAGTGCCGAGGCCTCGAACGGCCGGCTGACCATCGAGTCGCTGGAGATGACCAGGACCGACCAGTTGGCCGCACTACGCGAGCGCCTGGCGGGCCGCCGGCTGGACCTGCTCTTCGTCAACGCCGCCATCGACCGAGGCGACCTGCCGATCAACGAGGTCCCGACCGGCATGTTCACCGAGGTGATGATCACCAACGCGTTGAGCCCGTTGCGGGCCCTCGAAACCCTCCGCGACCTCGTCGTACCCGGCGGAACCGTCGCCGTCATGTCATCCGAGCAGGGCAGCGTCTCGCGCAACACCGAGCCCGGCTACGAGCTCTACAAGGCCAGCAAGGCCGCCCTCAACCAGCTGATGCGCAGCTACGCCACCCGCCATGCCGACGACGGACAGACCAAACTCCTCATCGACCCCGGCCACAACCAGACCCGCTTGGGCGGCCCCGACGCGCCACTGACCGCTCAGGAGAGCATCCCAGCGGTCACCGATGTCCTCGAAGCACAGACCGGCATCCCGGGCCTGCGGTTCCTGGACCGCCACGGCAAGATCGTCCCGTGGTAGCGGTCAGTCCCGGCATCTCGCTCCGCTGGGATCCGCATGATCGCCTGGAACCCCTCCGCCTCAACGACGCATGACGAACCACAACAGCAGGCCACCGGCACTCCATCGATCGGGGGATCGAGCACCTGACGGCATCGCTGGACCGCGAGGGCGTTCGGCGCCCTTGGTGTGTTTTCGGGCCTCCGGTAACGTGGATTATGCGCGTTCCGCCAATACCGCCGAGGCATCGCCCGGCGGGGGAACGGGGCCATATGGCAGAGCAGAGCCTTCTCGCCGGAGCGTCGGCCGTAGGGGCCACGCTGACGCTTCTCGCGCCCCTCTGCCCGGCAACGGCCGGCGCCGGCACCACAGGGTCCGGCACGGCGGCACGTGGCACTGGGTGGTCCCGCGGTCGCCCTGCGCCCAGAAGGTGCTGGCGTCCTTCCCGGCCCACCCGGCCGCGTCCGACACCGGCTGTGTGGCAGGGCTTCGGTGGGAACCGTTCACGATCATCCCGAAGTGACGGGGAGGGCAGATGGCACGGTCACGCGCGAGTTTGCGCACCACGTCGGCCGCGGCGGCGACCGGAATCCTCTTCACCGGTCTGCTCACGGCGACACCGAGCGTGCGGGAAGCGACCGGCACGGTCGCCCGGACCGTGGGCGATGCCCGATTCGAGCCGGGCCCCTGCCCCAGGACGCCGGAGCCGGTCGCCGTTCTCGAAAGAGCTCGCTGTGGAACGCTCACCGTGCCCGAGAACCGCACCAAACCGGACAGTCGCCCGATCAAGCTCCGTGTCGCGATCGTGGCGGCGGCGGCCCGCAAGCCGGAACCCGACCCGATCGTGTGGCTGGCCGGCGGGCCCGGCGACGACGCCGTCGGCGAGGCGACGATGGCGGTCGACGGCGGCCTGAACCGCGACCGGGACGTGATCTTCATGTCTCAGCGGGGAACGTACTCGGCCGACCCCGTGCTCACCTGCCGCACCATCGACGAGTTCAACGCCCGCGCCGTCGGCCTGGTCTACGACGCCCCGGCCACCGGGCGCCGCCACGTCAAGGCGACCCGGAGCTGCCGCGACCAGCTGGCGGACCGCGGCGCCGACCTCGCCGCCTACAACGACATCGAGAGCGCCGCCGACTACGCCGACCTGCGCCGCACCCTGAACATCCCGCGATGGAACGTGTTCGGCATCTCCTACGGCACCCACCTGGCGCTCGTCTACATGCGTGACCACCCGGAGGGAATCCGCTCGGTCGGCATCGACGGCATCCTGCCACCGTCCACGGCAGGGTCGGCGCTGACCTGGAGCAGCGCCCGGCAGGGCTTCGACGGCCTGTTCAAGGCCTGCGCGGAACAGCCCGCCTGCGACCGCCGCTACCCGAACCTGTCCGCCACCTTCGACCGCCTGGTCCGCGATCTGGAGGCCAAGCCGGTCGCCACCGTCGTCACACCCCCCGGCAGCCCGAACCCCGTCAAGGTCGTTCTGGACGGCGGAGCGCTGGTCAACTGGCTGACCTCCGCCACCCACCTGGCCACCGGCGTCCCCCGCTCGCTCGACGAACTGGCCCACGGCGAACCGCGGCGCATCGCCGAGCAGTGGGCGGGCGGCAAGATCAGCCCGCAGGCCTTCGGCCGCACCTCCCACGGCCTGGCCTACGGCGTCTTCTGCAGCGAGTGGGTGCCGTACGAAACCGAGGCGGAAGCCATGCGGGCCGGCCGGGCGGCCTTCCCGGCGTTCCCCCGCTCGGTCCTGGCCCAGGCTCCTCAGCTCACCTTCCTCCGACCGGACTGCGCGGTCTGGGACGTCCCCGCCGCCCCGCGCTCGATCCGGGACGTCACCCGAAGCGACATCCCCACCCTCGCCCTGTCGGGCGGCTTCGACTCCCAGACCGGCGCCGCCAACGGCCCGTACGTGGCCCGCACCCTGCCCCGAGCCACCGTCGTCACGGTGCCGTACGAACCCCACGTGGTCTTCGCCACCTCGAAGTGCGCCCAATCCATCACCGCCTCCTTCTTCGACACCCCCACGGCCCCGATCACCGACTGCCTGAAGGACCTCAAGCCCCCGGAATTCGAGATCGCCCCCTGAGCCAACCTCAAATTCGTCCACTCACTCCGACCTGGAACGCTCTCTTCTGAGCACCTACTCGCGGGCTGTCGCGGCCTATCGGTGCGGTACGCGCCGCGCCGGCCGCGACCGCCGGAGGGACGCCCGCCGCCTACGACCCCGTCGCAGCACGACGAGAAGGTCAAGCGGGCCCTCCGCTCCTGGAGCGCGTGCATGACGGGCGAAGGCCTGCGCTACCCCGATCCACTCACCGCGATCACCCCGGACCGGTCAACCGCGAAGATCTGAAAACAAGCCAGACGAACAGCCGCGGCGGAACGGGCTCGACCCGGTCCGCGACGGCGAGGGCGTGGTCCAGGTGCAGACGCCCTGGGGTACCTGGTCTGAAGCCGAGAGGCCCGAGCCATCTTGGGTCAAGCCTGAGGGGGATGGCTCCCCGATTGGCTTCCCAGACATGCGAAAAGGGGCCTCGGATGGCTCCGAAACCCCTTCTGAGCTGGTGGGCGATACTGGGATCGAACCAGTGACCTCTTCTGTGTGAAGGCAAGAAAGCAAGTCTGACAACGTCGATCGGAGTCGATCGGGGGCTTCTCACCTCACAGAACACTCTGGGGAGGTCCAGGGAAGTCCGAGGGAGCCGGAACGCATTGGCTCCCACAATTGGCTCCCACGGCCCCTCTCCGGAGCAGGAGAGGAGCCGATGTGATCTACGAAGCTAACAGGTACGGCCCTGGCCGAAACGACGGGGTCTTCCCTGAGGAGATGCGAGTCCTGGTCAGGTATCCCTTGCACGCCGAGCAGAACGATGATCGCAGCTCATGGCCGTGGCTACCGGGCACCGTCCTGGAGCAGTGCGGCCCGGACGAGTGGTTGATCCTCGTCGAGGTACCCGTCTTGGCCGAACCCGGCCTTGCCGTATCCGACGACGGCACTCCGGGGAGCCCGCTCTCCCCGGCATGCTTCCGCGACTCGACAGAGATCCGCGCCGCTGGCGTTCAGGAATGGTTGCAGGCTCGGAGCGCAACCTGGCGCTGAGAAGGCATGCTTCAAGCAACGAAGGCCCTCCTCGCCATGACGGGTGAAGGGCCTTCGCCGTATGAGCAACTGTTGGGTGCTCCCGATTCCTGTCTGTCACTGGGAGATCAAGGCTTGAGTGGCGTACCCCCATGGGCGTGGGGACGAGTTCCTCACCACGCTGGGCGGAGCGGTCAACGGCGGGTCACCCCCACGGGCGTGGGGACGAGTGGGAGCTCACCGAGAACGGCGTTGAGCAGCTCGGGTCACCCCCACGGGCGTGGGGACGAGAGCGGCAACGTCGACCGGCTCGACTCCTCGGGCGGGTCACCCCCACGGGTGTGGGGACGGGGCTTGGGAGGCGTCGATGTCGACGCCGATCTCCGGGTCGACCCCACGGGCGTGGGGACGAGCATCCACCAGGGGTCATCACGTGACCACTCGTCGGGTCACCCCCACGGGCGTGGGGACGAGTCGTGCGGGCAGGTCCTCGGCCGGGCCAAGGCCGGGTCACCCCCACGGGCGTGGGGACGAGCCGCCCGACCTCATCCCGAACGCCCGCGAGGTCGGGTCACCCCCACAGGCGTGGGGACGAGGAGGACCCGGACCTGATGGCCCTCGTCGCCGCCGGGTCACCCCCACAGGCGTGGGGACGAGCGGCAGCTCGATGAAGGCCAGCCAGCCGAAGCCGGGTCACCCCCACAGGCGTGGGGACGAGCCTGACGGCGTCCAATCCGCCATCGACGCATGCGGGTCACCCCCACAGGCGTGGGGACGAGCCGAGGTCGTTGAACGGCACGGCGAACCTCCACGGGTCACCCCCACAGGCGTGGGGACGAGGCTTTCGCCTCGTAGGTGAGCTGCGCCACCGACGGGTCACCCCCACAGGCGTGGGGACGAGCGGGTCCCGTCGCGCAGCCAGCCGTACCGCGCCGGGTCACCCCCACAGGCGTGGGGACGAGGCCGGTTACACGATCCGGTACGCGCGGCCGAACGGGTCACCCCCACAGGCGTGGGGACGAGCACGCCTGCGGGGTGAGGAAGTCGTCGTGGACCGGGTCACCCCCACAGGCGTGGGGACGAGATGATGTTCGCACCGATCGTCCCAGCCGTGATCGGGTCACCCCCACAGGCGTGGGGACGAGTCCAACGCAGCCGCCGCAGGGTCAAACATCTCCGGGTCACCCCCACAGGCGTGGGGACGAGATCACCTCGGCCTGCTCCTCGACGATCACGACCGGGTCACCCCCACAGGCGTGGGGACGAGGAGGCGGCCACGCACTGGTTTCGCGCGAGGTTCGGGTCACCCCCACAGGCGTGGGGACGAGCTTCTCGCATAGAGGGTCTATGCGGCGTCTCGCGGGTCACCCCCACAGGCGTGGGGACGAGCTCCACGAGCCGAGCATGCCGGCGGTCCAGGACGGGTCACCCCCACGTGGGGGTGAACCGCGCAACTACTGCACCGTATGCCAGGCCTTCCTGAGGTCCCCACGCTCGTGGGGGTGAACCATCGAGAACAGCAACCCGAACGCCAGCTGGAGCGAGGTCCCCACGCTCGTGGGGGTGAACCGGTGAACAAGGATCTCGAACAGGGCAATATGTCGAGGTCCCCACGCTCGTGGGCATGAACCGCGTATGCGGAGGGCTGCCGCCAGGCGGAACCAGAGGTCCCCACGCTCGTGGGGATGAACCGGTCTTGTACGCGTTGTCGGCGCCCTTGTGCTGGAGGTCCCCACGCTCGTGGGGGTGAACCGCTGTGGGATGGTGCCACCATCCAGTACACGACGAGGTCCCCACGCTCGTGGGGGTGAACCGACGACGGGCCCAGCGCGCCGGCCTACCTCGGGGAGGTCCCCACGCTCGTGGGGGTGAACCTGCTGTAGCTGACGCGCTCGGCATCCCGCGGGAGAGGTCCCCACGCTCGTGGGGGTGAACCTCCCCAGGACAGGCGGCCCGCGCGCGAGGAATGGAGGTCCCCACGCCCGTGGGAGTGAACCGACGCAGGGCTGCACGACCCGCGACGTGGTGGCGAGGTCCCCACGCTCGTGGGGGTGAACCGGCTCGCACAGCTCGTGGCTCCAGCCGATCGCCGAGGTCCCCATGCCCGTGGGGGTGAACCAGCGATCACGGAGGCAACGACTGCGTTCGCTAGGGTCGAAGAGAGCAGCATGCGTCCTACCTTCGACTCAAGGGGAACTGAGTTGTGAAGGGTTACGTGCAGGTCGTGACGACTGTGCCTACGGCCACGGAGGGGGCCGAACTTGCCCGCAGCATCGCCGGCGAGCGCCTGGCGGCGGGTATTCAGATCGTAGGTCCGATCAGGTCCGTTTACTGGTGGCGCGGCGTCTTGCAGGATGTGACTGAGTGGCAGTTGGTCATCCTGACCACAGCCGCTCACTTTGATGATCTCGAAAGACATATCAAGGCCAATCACAGCTATGAGACGCCTGAGATCATCGCTACTGACGTCGTGGCGGGCAGCGCTGAGTATCTTCGATGGATTACTGACGAGACGCGGAAAACTGACGCTTCGTCATGATGATGTCCTCCAGGAAGAGGCGCACTGGCTGCTGTACCCGCCATCTCTCAAGCGCTTTTGCGAGTATTTCGAAGCGCGGCAACCAGATGACCGACTCTGTCTCGCGGACCACCGCGAGCCCTTCCCGTGCGGCTCTCGCAGCCTCGTTCGCTGACCCGTGTGCGATATGCGCCATGGCGATATCGCCAAGGATGATGCCCGCGCGCTTCCTGTCCACTTCCGGCAATCGCGCGATTACGGCTCTGGCGACTTCTTCTGCCTCGCTCAGTTGGCCGATCTGCGAGAACGTGGCTATCCGAAACGCATCGAAACGATCCTGATCAAGGAATCGGGTCCAGACACGATCCTCGTCGGGATCGGCGATTTCGAACGCCTCTTGCGCTTCTGCCCATGAGCGGTACGCGTTTTCCTTGTCGCCGAGCGCAGCGCTCTCCTCAGCATGTCTGGCCGCAAGCCACGAGGTCGTCCCGGGTGACGCGGACTTTGGAAGCAAGTCCAGCGCACTGGCCAGGAGGGCTCGGGCCCGACCGTGATTCGCTTTCGAGCTGGGAATGTAGCTTCGGTATCCATAGGCGCACGCGATGATGCTCAGGTCGTTTGCTTCCCTTGCCGCCTTCTCCGCAGTGTCGTAGAAGTTGCGTGCGGTTGGTGGGCTGCCCAGGTCCGACGCGATCCACCCAGCCAGGACGCTGCTTTCGCCGGCCACCACCATGAGGCGCCGACGAAGGTCGTCCTTCGGATCGGATGCCGTGCCATTGAGGATGGTGCCGACTTCCCGCAGGTGGGCCGCAAGGCCCTTGAAGATGGCGTTCGCTGGAAGCATCTCTTCGAGTCGATGGAATCCGGCGGATCTAGCTTCCATCTCACGGACGATTGCCTCGTCAAGGGCGGATGGCTTTGTCAGAGCGAATGAGATCTTCTCCCATGCTTCGCTCTGCGCGAGCGTCGTCGTCGCACCCAGTTGTGCCACCATTCGCAGTAATTCCCGGCGCTTCAATGCCTCGCCTCTTTTCCCGATCGCCTCGGCCAGGAGTTGCAAATCAAAGGTGTCCGTCGGGATTTGCAGCCCATCGCCAACACGTCGGGCATCGTCGCTGCCACCAGGCGCAAGCCCCAGAGACCTACGCAAGTGCGCAGGCATGCCCAAACCATCAGCGATGGACTCAAAGGTAGACTTTGCGGTCGCGAAGCGCTTCCCGGTCTTGTACTCGCTGATGCGCCCTTGTGTGATGCCGGTGAGACCGGCGATCTGTCCTTGCGTGATGCCGTACTTGTTCAGCACGCGGATGACGCCTCCGACATCACGACGTTTGCACACTTCCTCTAGGTCCTGACGTGCGAAAACGCCTGCGAGGACTTCCCGGATGTGCGCTTGGTCCATCGTCATGGCGGGCGTTCCGTTCCCGTGGTAGCGCGCCTACAAGGAAAGGTGAGTCTTCTCTAGTCCATCACATCGTGAGATATCACGGTGAGATTCGCTGGAACCTCCTTGCTTGGGAACCTCACAGAGGCACAGAGCGCACGTCAGCAGCGCTCGGGCGATTCCTTGGCTTCTGGGGAGGTTGTTAGCGAATGAATCCGTATAGATGGATGCTTCGCCACGCCGGCCCCTGTGGTTCCGATCCGCTTTCGCGGCCGGCGGCCAAGGAGGCGCCGTGCCCGTGACCTTGGCTCAGCTGAGCGCGGCCTATCCGGGTTGGCGGATTCAGGACGTGGCCGGGCCTGGAGATGGCTGGTGTGCGATTCGCATCATCGCTGTACCGAAACACACTGGCCTCTCGAACGTGCGGTGTGGAGCGGACCTCGACGAACTACGCAGGCATCTTGAGGCCGAAACCCGGGGTCTGTCCCGGGGGAGATCAGCGGCCTGAGCCCCATAGCGGGTACGGCAGCGCGTGTGCTCTCCGGATAGGTGAGGAGACAGGCCTGGAGGGCTCCCCACCTAGGCGCTGCCGTACCTGATTCCCTCCAGACGCCCCCGGCAGGGCTGGCAGCGTTCCCCAGAGCGCTCGTTCCCACGGCCCTGCCGGGGGTTTTTCGTGTGTGCGCGCCATGCCGCTTGACCTGCGGCGTATCTCACCACCAGATGGCGTGTATCTCACCGCAGGATCTAAACGATCTCATCGCACGATCTCATCTCGCGATGGGGCGGGCCCTTCCGTCAGACCTACCTTCGCACTCGTAGGTCAAGCGCACAGACGGAACGGAAGGGAAGTGATCTTCAGTGACCGGTCTTGAAGGCACTCAGCCAACACGCTTGATCACGGCCACGCGCACCCTTGCCGAGCTGCTGGACATCTGTGCGGACAGCCTTGCTTCCTCGTTTCTTGCCGCCACGGCGTTGCTGCTCGTGATCATCACCCTTCACGCCATTGCCGATGTGCTGGAGAACTGCCCCGACGCGCTCCGTCTCTGTACGACTCAATTCATAAGGAAGGTGATCTCACATGACCGACGACACGATCACTGACGTCCGTCGGGATCAGGTCATCGCCGATCTCCGGAAGCTGGCCGACTTCCTCGACGATCACCCCGAGATCCCGGCACCGATGTACGTGGATGCATCGGTGCTGCCTCGTCACAACGGATCAGCCCAGACCGAAGCACAGGCCGTCACCGAGGTAGAACGAATCGCCAGCCACTTGGGCACGCCTGTGGCTGTCTCCCACGGCAACTACACGACCACGGTCAGCTTTGGAGTGGTCGCCTTCCGGGCTTTCGTCGTCACGGACGAGGCAATGGCGCGTCACAGGGCCTTGGTGTCCTACGAGGGTGCCGTCACTCCCGACGACGAGGCGGTGTGAGTCGTGGACATCGCCGCCCTCATTGTCGTGGCCGCCCTGGTCCTCGCCGCAGCCGCGCTCGCTCTCTTCGCCCTCATGGTGATCTCGATCCGCAGCGATGACCGCCGGCTTCTCAACGGCACTGTGCCCACTCACGCCGACGGGATGACGCGTCGCCTGATCGTCGCGTACGCCCACCGTTGCCACGACACCCCCGCCGTCTGCCCGGAGAGGAGGTGAATGCCTCTTGAGGTCCCTGCCCCGATCCGCCGCCGGCTCATGTTTATGCGGCGCTGCCGTACAGCCCGGTAATCGCAGGTGCGCCAAGTGCCGCGCCCGCTGGCGCTGGCACCGCCGTAAGGCCCTGCACGACGGCATCTGAATCCCCCGACAAGGCATGAGAGGAGGTGAGGCCCATGACCATCACGATTCCCCTGGTCGTGCTGCTGGGCGTGGTCGTGTTCATCGGCCTGCGGTATCTCGGGTTGCGCCTGTGGCAGGCGATCGTGTCCGTCGTGTTCGGCTTCCTGCTGGCAGCAACCGCAGTCGCTCCCGACATCCAGCACGTTCTGAGCGGACTGCTCGACCTGATCACCGACCGATGAGGTCACACTCACCACACCACGACGCCAGTGCCCGCGCGCGCTGGCACCCCACCGCCACGACCAGGAAGGAGCTGCCGTTGGACCCACATCGCCGACCCGAAGGAGGGATGCCCTATGACCCACCGCCACCCCTACCCGCCCGCCCAGCTACAGGAGGTTCTGTCCCGCAACCACACCGCCGTCCACCTCATCGCCGCACTCACCCGATCCACCCCCGCTCACGCTCCCATCTGGGAGCACCTCGACACCGTTCTGTATGACGCTCGCGCCCTCGTAGTCGAACTCAGCCACGTGCGCACCGAGCTGGACAAGACACGCCACAGCCGCGCCAACCTGCTGGCAGCCGCCCAAGCGACGCTCGCAGCCGCCCACGATGGCGAGGCCGATCCGCTGTGGTACGTGCGCGATGAGGTAGCCGCGCAACAGGCCAACGCCTTCCCGCGTGGGGCGGGGGGTGATGCCCAATGACCCACCGCCGTACGTCTCGGCACCAGATGCGCCGCAACGCCCGCCGCATGCGCCGAATGGGTGTCCAGCCGATCGCATCGATCACCGACGACTTAGAGCTTGCGCCCATGATCATCGCGACCATAGGCCGCGCCATGTGGCGCTATCGCTCCGAACTCACCCCCGTCACTATGGCCGCTCTGCTCCTGGCGGCCGCGATGTTCCTGAACGCCGCCTATCGCACGTGGGGGCCGACCATCGCAGGGACTACCGCCCTGGGTGCCGTGGCGGTGCTCATCTGGGGGCAGTGGATCAATCTCAGCCGACCGATCGAACGTGGCTACGCGGCTGTCACCACGGCTTTTGCCGGTGGATGGCTGGCAACCAGCACCGTTCACGGCCCGCTCAACCGACCGCTACCGCTCGTCCTAGGAATCGGGGGTGTGCTGCTGGCCGCACCGTGGTGGGCCCACCGCCGCCGGCGCGCCCGGGTACGCGTCGAACGCACCTTGGCCGCATGGCCGAACATCGCCGAAGCCGTCGCCTTGGCCGGCTCACGCGTGCAGTCGGCACTCGTGGACGTCTGGGGCTACCGCTTCCGGGTCGCCCTGGGACCAGGCCAGACCGTCGAGGACGCCATCGCCAAGGTGCCCGCCCTGGAGTCCGCGCTCGGTGCCAAGCGCGGAGCGGTGCGTGTGCAACCGGTACCGACCAGGGAAGCGAACCGAGCCGACGTGAGGGTGATCGAAACCGATCCGCACGCCGACGCGATCACGTGGCCGGGACCGTCCATCTCCTCGATCACGCAACCCGTCAAGATCGGGCTGTTCGAGGACGGCACCCCGGTCCGCGTCTCCCTGCTGCGACGGCACGCGCTGTTCGGCGGAGCCACCGGGGCGGGCAAGAGCGGCGGCATGAACGTCCTCCTCGGGGAACTCACCGCCTGCCCCGATGTGATCATCTGGGGCGTCGACCTCAAGGGCGGCATGGAACTCATGCCCTGGGCCTCCTGCCTCGACCGCCTGGCCACCACTCCGCAAGAGGCAGAAGGCCTGCTGGCGAATGGGGTGACCATTCTCGACGGGCGCGCGGATCACCTCGCACGAGCCGGCGAACGCCTCTGGACGCCCAGCCCCGCAATGCCGGAACTGGTCATCGTGATCGACGAGTACGCCGAACTCGTCGATGAGGCCCCCAACGCCATCCGGCACGCCGACTCGATCGCCCGACGCGGACGCGCACCCGGTGTACAGCTCGTGGCCGCAACCCAACGCCCCACCCAGAAGGCCATGGGCAAAGGCGTGGTCCGTTCACAGATGGACGTCCGCCTGTCCTTCCGCGTACGCGAGCAACGGGACGTCGATCTGATCCTTGGTCAGGGCATGCTCAAGTCGGGTTGGCACGCCCACCGCCTCGACGCACCCGGCAAGTTCCTCATCTCCGCCCCCGAACACGACGCCCCGAGGCGAGCCCGCGCCTATCTCCTGGCCGACGCCCACGTACAAGCCACCGCCGACCGGCACGCGGCACACCGCCCACAGCTCGACGTCGTGTCGGCCACTGCCCTGGAAAGGGCCGTTCCGGACGACAACCACCCACAACCAGCACGACACGCTCGCTCCGAAGCCATCCAGGATGCGGAACAGGCCCTGGAAGACGCCCTGAAAGCGGCGCCCTCGGACGGGGTGCCGGTCGCCGACCTGATCGCCGCCACAGGCATGGGCCGCCGATGGGTGTACTACCGGCTCGTCCAGCTCGCTCGATCCCAACGCGCCGTCCAGATCACACGTGGACGCTGGCGCGCCGAACCTCACACTCCGTAACTGACGCCGTCTTGTGCACGTGCACGCTCGCGCGCGTCTGCGCGTATAGGCGGGCACACGGGACGTGCACGTGCACGATGCACAACTACCCATCGTGACGTACGAGAAGGGAGTCGCCCACCGGCGAACGAGGGGAGGGATGCACATTCAGGCATACACCGTCGAACAAGTCGCAGAGATGCTGAGCGTTGGGCGTGACAAGGTCTACAGCCTTCTCCGCACTGGTCAGCTCAAGAGCATCAAGATCGGCAAGCTGCGCCGCATCACCGACCGGCACTTAGCCGACTTCGTTTCATCACTGGAAAGCCTCGACGAGGCGTAGAACAGCGTGCTACGTTGCTCTACACGCCGGTCCGCCGGCAAGCGCCTCTTGATAACTGCATGACACACCCGAAAGGAAGCCGTCAATGACGAGCGACCGAACGACCCTGCCACCCGTGAGGGTCGACGCGGAGCTGAAAGACCGTCTCCGCAGGTACGCCGAGTCGCAGGAACGAGATGTGTCGTGGGTGATCAGGAAGGCGATCGAGGAGTACCTCAACCGTCACGAGAAGGGGTGATCCCTTGGCCAAAATCCTGATCGGCAAGTACGAAGCGACCATCTATCCCGAGGGAGTTGGCTACACCGGCGCCATCTCCCTCGGGTTCCTCCCGAACGGCAGACGCCACCGCATCAAGCGCAAGGGCAAGTCCAAGGCGGCGGTCAAGGGCAAGCTGATCAAGGTCGTTGAAGATATTGAGGCGGGCATCGCGGCATCGGAGAACTACACCGTGCACGATGCCATCAAGGACTGGCTCGCCAAAGGTCTCAAGGGGCGATCCGACGCGACCATCGTCAAGCTGACCGGGCTCGCCGAGAAACACGTGATGCCGGCGCTGGGAGCAGGCAAACTCCACGGCTTGATCGCTGACGACGTGGACGAGTGGCTGGACGAGCTCGCCACCCACCTGGCGACCACGACCCTCCGGGAGGTTCACGGCATCCTGAAGCGATCGATCCGACAGGCCCAAGCGCGCAACAAGGTCCTGAGGAACGTCGCCGAGTTGGTGACCACCCCCGAAGGTGTGGACGGACGACCGAGCAGGGCGCTTACCCGAGAGCAGGCGACGGCGGTTCTCAAGGCTGCGGCTTCGACGAATCTGCACGCCTACGTGGTGCTCAGCCTCACCACGGGCGTTCGCACCGAGGAGGCCAGAGCGCTGCGCTGGGACCACGTCGTGGCATGGGTCCCCAAGCTCAAGTCCTGGCGGCCGGTGACGGAGGCTGGGTTCAAGCACAAGAGGTTCGCCATCTACGTATGGCGGACTGTCCGGAGAGGAGGCGACACCAAGACCCGGAAATCACGGAGGACGCTGGAACTACCCAAGCTGGCCGTTCAAGCGCTCCAGCGACACCATGTCCGCCAGGCCGCTCAGAAACTGAAGGCGGGCGAGGCATGGCAGGCTCACCATCTGGTGTTCTGCACGAGCGTGGGCGGCCCGCTGGACGCGGCCAATGTTCGACGCTCCTTCCGTGGGATCACCAAGAACGCGGGGATCGGAACCACCTGGACCCCTCGCGAACTACGTCACTCGTTCGTCTCCATCATGAGTGACCAGGGTGTGCCCATCGAGACCATCGCCGATCTCGTCGGGCACGCGGGCACGAGCGTCACCGAAGCGGTGTACCGTCACCAACTCAGACCGGTGATCACCAAGGGTGCCCAGACGATGAACATCATCTTCGGCGACAGCCAACACGGGTAGAGAGTCCGAGTGGGATGGCTCCCCGATTGGCTCCCGTTGACTTCTCAGACATGCGAAAAGGGGCCTCGGATGGCTCCGAAACCCCTTCTGAGCTGGTGGGCGATACTGGGATCGAACCAGTGACCTCTTCGGTGTGAACGAAGCGCTCTCCCGCTGAGCTAATCGCCCGCCCTGCCTGGCCCCTTTGTGGTGCCCGACGGGGAAAACCATACCGCACTTCCGGAGCAGGTGGCGAAGCGGCGAGCTGCCCCGAGAGGATTCGGGGGGAAACGCGGTGGTTGCCCGTCGGCGTGGCGGCTGGTTGGCATAGCATCGGTCATGTTCGGAAGGCGCTGGGAAAGGGGATCTTTCGCCCGAAAGGTGCCGAGGGCTCGCCGGGGTGGGCTCTACAGCTCGCAAAACCCTTGCAAACACGGCCCGATTGATGCCGTTTAGCCTGGTAGATGCCCAAATGTCCTGCTGTGATGTGCGTTACAGAAGGCCTCAGGAGCGGAATCTTTCCTACAGGTTTCTTCGTTCCGCGTCATAGCTCAGGACGAAGTCCGTCAGAGCAGTAAGCCCCGAAGAGGGGACCCTACGACGAAAAGGTTTGGCTGACGATGAACAGCACCACCGTCTCTGCCGAGCTTGGCCTTCGGCTTGTGGTCCCCGACCGTACGACCGTCCCCCTGCTCGCCGGACTGAGCTACACAGCCGACGACCCGTATGCCATCCGCATGGCCTTCCACGTAGGGAACGACGAACCGGTCGAGTGGATCTTCGCCCGCGAACTCCTGACCGTTGGGATCGTGCGGCGTGTCGGCGACGGCGACGTGCAGGTCTGGCCTGCCCGCGCCGACGGCGAACGCACCCTGCACATCAGCCTGACGTCACCGTTCGGGCAGGCGCTCTTCGAAGTCCCGCTGGCACCTCTCACCGAGTTCCTGCATCGCACCTACGAGAAGGTGCCCGCAGGCAGGGAGACCGACTTCATGGACCTCGACGCCGAGCTCACCAACATGCTCTGGCCGTCCTGACCCCCTCGGCCGCGCCTGCCCGGCCGTACCAGACCCCCATGGCAGGATGGGAGGCGCCGTGAACCTCCTCGAAGTCTTCAGCGAACCCGCCGCGCGTGAGCACGTGGTGCGCTGCCGCGCGTGCCGGCATGTTCTGCGCGCACCCGAGTCGCGCTGGGCCAGAATCGGCCCGGAATGCGCCGAACGCCTCGGCCTTGCCAGGCGTAAACCGGTGCGGATCCGGGCCGCCGCGGCCCACTGGATGTGCGAGGGCCAGCTCGATCTCCTGGCTCAGAGGCAGGAGACCGAGTCGCGGTAGCGCCTGACGACCCGGTGCCGCCGTCGCGATCAGGGGCGGAGCCGTACCACGGAAGGGTCGAGAGAGCCGCCGAGCAACTGGATCGTGCGGGTCAGTTCGGCGCGGACGAGGTCCAGCACGCGGTCCACCCCCGGCTCGCCCGCGGCCATCAGCCCGTAGAGGTAGGCGCGGCCGATGAAGCACGCGCGCGCCCCCAGCGCGAGCGCGGCGGCGACGTCGGCCCCGCCGCGCACGCCGCCGTCCAGGTACACCTCCGCGCGGTCGCCCACGGCCTCGGCCACCCGGGGCAGCAGTTCCAGGGGCGTGGCCGCGCGGTCGAGCTGGCGGCCGCCGTGGTTGGAGACGGCGATCCCGTCGATCCCGGCCTCGGCCAGGGCGACCGCGTCGTCCACGCGTTGCACGCCCTTGACCACCAGCGGACCGCCCCACGCCCCGCGGATCCACTCCAGGTCGGCGAAGGTCACGCCCGGGTCGAACATGAGGTTGGTGATCCCGGCCAGATCGCTGCCGCCCATGGTGGCGAAGGTGAGGGGTTCGCTGGTCAGGAAGTCGAACCACCAGGCCGGATGCCGCGCCACCCGCAGCGCGCTGCCCCAGCGCAACGTCGGCGGCATGGTGAGGCCGTGCCGTACGTCACGCAGCCGCGCGCCGGCGACCGGCACGTCCGCGGTGACGACCAGCACGTCCATGCCCGCGTCGCGGGCGAGGTCGAGCGCGGCGCGGCTGCGTCCGCGATCGCGCGCCACGTAGAGCTGGAACCAGTTCCACCCGCCGGGCGCGGCGCGCGTCACCTCGGGCGCGGGCGTGGTCCCCATGGTCGACAGCGTGTACGGCACGCCCGCCCTGGCCGCGGCCCGCGCCACCGCCTTCTCCCCGTCGCGGTGCATCATGCGTGTGAACCCGGTCGGCCCGAGAACGAGCGGCATGCTGATCTCCCGCCCCAGCACCCGCGCCGTCAGCGGCACCTCGCCGACGTCGCGCAGGATCCGCGGCCGGAACTCCACCCGAGCGAACGCCTCGCGCGCCCGCGCCATGGAGATCTCGTCCTCCGCCGCGCCGTCCACGTAGTCGAAGACGAGCCGGGGAGCCCGTCGCCTGGCCAGCAGCCGGATGTCGGCGACGTCGGCCGCGGCCAGCAGCCGGTCCCGCCTGCCGAGGGGCGGCAGCACCGCCCGCAGGTCGCGCCACCGGGGAAACCGCCGTCCATCGCCCATCCGACCATTACACGAAATTTGCCGTCACTCGCGATAGCGTTGAAGCCATGATCGGGGAGCTCGTCGCCGACACGCCCGCCGCCCAGGCGCTCCACGCCGAGCTGGTGGCCCGCTGGTCGGAGCCGCATCGCCGCTACCACACGCTCACGCACCTGCGCGCGGTGCTCGCCGCCGTCGACGACCTCGCCGACCTGGCCGGTGATCCTGTGGCGGTACGGCTGGCCGCCTGGTTCCACGACGCGGTCTACGACGGCCGGCCCGGTTGGGACGAGGAACGCAGCGCCCAGATGGCCCAGCGCCGCCTGCCTGCCTGTGGCGTACCGGCGGAGCGGGTGGCCGAGGTGGCCAGGCTGGTCCGCCTGACCGCCGCCCACGACACCCTCCGGGACGGCGACGCCAACGGCGCGGTCCTGTGCGACGCCGACCTCGCGGTCCTGGGCCGGCCCGGATACGAGGTGTACGCGGCCGACATCCGCCGGGAGTACGCGCATGTGCCGGACGAACTGTTCGCGGCCGGGCGGAGCGCGGTGCTGGCGCGGCTGCTGGCCGTACCCAACCTCTACCGGACGGAACGCGCCCGCGCGCTGTGGCAGGAGCGCGCCCGCCACAACATGAGCGCCGAACTGGCCGCGCTCGGGGGCTAGGCGGCGTAGTTGCGCAGGACGGCCAGGGCCTGGGCGGCGTGCGGGCCCGTGGCCTGGAGCGTGGAGTCGGCCGGGGCCAGGCGGCGGGCGCCCACCAGGCAGAACTCGGCCGCGGGACCGGTGATGACCGACGGCGAGCCGGGGTCGCCGTAGTGCCACGAGCCGCCGTCGGGGGCGGTCAGGACGCAGTGGACGGGTTGGGGTTCCAGGCCGGCCAGGGTGAAGGCGTAGGGCAGGGTGCGGTGGCCGAGCCAGGCGATGTGGCGCAGCCGCGCGGTGGCGGGGTAGGCGAGGCCGAGCGGCGCGGTGACGTCGTAGGCGTGCGCCCAGTGCTCGGCCAGGCGGGTGGTGGCCAGGGTGCCCGGCGACAGGGTGCCGGCCACCCACGTCAGGCGGGATCGCGGCGGGTGTCCGGCCAGGGCGGGCGGGGTGGCGAAGGCCGCCGCGCGCCAGCGGGCCAGCAGCGCGTCCGGGGTGATGTCGCGCTGGGCCGCCACGAGGCCGGCGGCCATGCCGTCCACGTCGCTGACGGCCGGGTCGCGGGCGAACAGGCCGTCGTGGCCGTCCAGGGAGGCGGTGACCAGCTCCTCGGTCTGGGCGAGGTGGAGCACGACGTCGGAGACGGTCCATCCCTCGGCGGCCGAGGGATGGGACCACTGCGCGGGGGTGAGGGCGGCGAGGACGGAGTCCAGCTGCCGGTACTCGGCTTCCAGGTCGCCGAAGATGTCCGTCATGAGCCCACCGTACCGAATAATGTTCTGGCTTACGACGATCGTTTACGGCGCCGCAGCCCGCCCTCGGTCAGCCGCCTCAGCAGTTCCCGGCTGCTGACCGCCTCGGCGCCCAGCGACACCGCCTGGGCGTGCACGGTCTCGGGGACGTCGTAGTGGTCGCGGTCGAAGGCGCGCACCGGCACCCCGAGGCGCCCCGCGAACGCGTGCAACTCCTCCAAAGAGGTGTCGCTGACCAGGTGGGACCACATGAGGCCACGCGGCCCCGGCCAGTTCGGCGGATCAATGAGGACGGTCATCCCTCACATTGTCTACGAAACCGGCACCCGCCCGCGTACCTCCAGCTCGCTGAGGTCGGCCACCACCAGGTCGGCGCCCAGTTCGCGCATCTCCGCCGCGCGGCCGTTGCGGTCGACGGCCACGACCAGCCCGAAACCGCCCTTCCTGCCCGCTTCCAGGCCCGGCAGGGCCGCTTCGACGACGGCGGCGCGGGCGGCCGGAAGGTCCAGGCGGCGGCAGGCCTCCAGGAACAGGGCGGGGTCGGGCTTGCCGGGCAGGTTCATGAGGGCCGCGTCGTTGCCGTCCACGACCAGGTCGAACAGGTGGGCGACGCCCGCCCCGGTGATCAGCCTGCGGCCGTGGGTGCTGGAGGTCACCGCCGCGGTGCGGCAGCCCCGGCGGCGCAGCTCGTGCAGGAGCGCGACGGCCGAGGGGAAGGCGGCCACGCCGTACTTGTCGACCTGGGCCTGGAACTCCAGATCCTTGGCCCGTCCCAGGCCGTGCACGGTCGGCGCGCCCGGCTCGTCGTCGGGCGAGCCCGCGGGCACGGTGATACCGCGCGAGGCCAGGAAGGTGCGCAGCCCATCCAGGCGGGGGCGTCCGTCGACATGGCGCACGTAGTCGGCGCGGATGTCGAACGGCGCCGAGCGGCCACGCAGGAATCCGTCGAAGACATGCTTCCACGCGGCCGCGTGCACCCGCGCGGTGTCGGTCACGACGCCGTCGCTGTCGAACACGACGGCGCCGATGGCGCTCAGGTCGATGGCGTGTCCGTTCACATACGTGACGTTACGCCGCCGATCTGCCGTCTACCAGGCGACGGGGAGCTTCTCCAGGCCGTACACGATCGCGAGCTTCCTGAAGGGCACCTCGCCGTCCACCCGGAGGTTCGGGAAACGGCGCAGCAGCGCCGGATAGGCGATGCGCATCTCCATCTGCGCCAGCGGGGCGCCGATGCAGCGGTGGATGCCGTGCCCGAAGGCCAGATGGGAACCGGCGCTCTCCCGGGTGGGCACGGCCGTGTCCATGCTCTCGCCGAGCGCGGGGTCGCGGTTGGCGGCGGTCAGCGAGCACAGCACGAGCTGGCCCTTGGTGATGGGCGTGCCGAACAGGTCGAGGTCCTCGCGGGCGAAGCGCGGGAAGGCCACCTGCACGACCGTCATGTAGCGCAGCAGTTCCTCGACGACATGGTTGACGTAGCCGTCGACCTCGCGGACCTTGGCGGCCTCGTCCGGGTTGTTCATCAGCCAGAGCGAGCCGAGGGCGAGCATGCTGGTGCTGGTGTCGTGGCCGCCGGTCAGCAGGCCGTCGGCCATGCTGGCGAGCGTGCGGTCGTCGAGCTCGTCGCCGTGCTCGCGCAGCAGCTGGCCGAGCAGGCCGTCGCCGGGGTTCAGGCGCTCGCGGGCGACCAGGTCGGTCAGGTACGTCATCGCGTCGTTGATCGCCTGCAGCGACGCCTCGGGTCCCGCCGTGAAGTCGAAGCGGTCGGTGCTCAGCTTGAGGAAGTCCGACCTGTCCGCGTACGGCACGCCGAGCAGCTCGCACACCACCAGCGACGGGATCGGCAGCGCGAACGCCTCGACCAGGTCGGCGGTGCTGCCCGCCGCCTCCATGCGGTCCAGGTGCTCCTCGACCATGGCCTCGATCCGGGGCTCCAGCCTGCGCAGGCGGCGCATGGTGAACTCCGGCGTCAAGTACTTGCGCAGCCGCGTGTGCTCGGGCGGGTCGCGGAAGCCGAGGCCGCCCGGGTCGTCCTGGTTGGACCCCAGGCCGATCACACCGGCGAAGTCGTTGCTGAACCGCTCGTGGTCACCCAGCACGGCGCGGACGTCGTCGTAGCGGGTCACCAGGTACACGGTCTGGTCGCCGGGGATCTCCATCGGGAACACCGGCTGTTCTGTGCGGATCCGGGCCAACTCGGCCACGGGGTCGAAGCCTTCGCGCATGAACTGCACGAGGGGAAACTCTGACTCAGACATCAAACCCATCCTGCCGGAGGCGTCATCGCATTTTGTCGGGATAAATCCCGTTATAGATGGTCCCACCTGCTGACGGGCCTTCGTCCACCCCCATCCACAACCCTCAGATTCGGTACGGCAGGGCGCATCCGCACGCCACGTTACGCACGCCGGACGCCCCGCGCCTCCGGTGTGCCCGCAAGCCCGGGGCATCTGGGGGGAACGGCGGCCCGAAATGGGGGTACGACCGGGGTTTGCCCCGACCCAAGCCCCCCGCCGGCCATCGTGAGCAACCTCTCAACCCACACCCGCCCCAGGGAACCCCTGCTCACCCCCGACTCCCACCCTCCGCCCTCTGGCTTCCGAGGCCCAGGATCGCTCCCGCCCTCTGGCCTCCGGCTCCCAGCCCCCGGGGCGCGACCGCTGCCCAGGAGGGGTGCGGCGATGCCGAGCGGTGGCCGGGCTACGGTCGACGGGCTTGGCCTTCCGCTCACGGGTTGTCCCGGCTCGGGCCAGGGGGGTGATGGCTGCTCGGGAGCGGTGCGTCGGCCGTGGCGACGTGGGGCGGTGGCGGGTTCGGGTCAGGGGGTGTCGAGGAGGGGTTGGATGAGGGGGGCGTACCAGGTGACCAGGTCCTCGGGGGAGGCGGTGGCGGGGCCGGGAAGTCGGAGGCCGTAGCGGGCCAGGGCCAGGCCCAGGAGCTGGGCGGTGATGAGCTGGGCGCGCAGGGCGGTGTCGGGGCCCTGGAGGTGGCCGGCCAGGCGGGTGGTGAATTCGCGTTCGACGTACTCGCGCACCATTTCGGGTGACTGGCCGGAGCGCAGGAGCGCCAGCGGGCCCATCCCGCCGGCCTCGTCGAAGGCGGCCAGGAAGCCGCGGACGATGCGGGCCGCGGCGCCGTCGAGGCCGTCCGCGAGCAGGTCGTCCAGCGGGTCGCGCGGGCTCACCGGCCCCTCCAGCGCCGCCGCGAACAGCTTGTCCTTGCTCCCGAAGAAGTAGTGGATCATCGCCGGATCCACTCCGGCGTCGGCGGCGATGGACCGCACGGTGACGGTGTCGTATCCGTGGGAGACGAAGCGGGCCCGCGCCGCGTCGAGGATGCGCCGGCGGCTCTCTTCGCCGCTGCGCCACCTGCCGCGCCGCCCGGCGCCCGTCCCGCTCATGGTGAGAGTGATCCTACTTTTCTCCATCGCCGTTGAAGAAAGCATGTGAACTCTGGCAAAATTCTTCACCAACGACGAAGAAATGAGGCCGGTCATGCCGTACCCCTTCATCGCGACCTTCGAGGAGCCGGACCGTGAGCGGGTGGGCGGCAAGAGCGCCAATCTCGGCGAGCTGACCCGTGCCGGGCTGCCGGTGCCCGGGGGCTTCTGCCTCACCACCGCCGCCTACGAGGCCTTCGCCGGGGACGGCATGGGAGCCCTCCACGCCGAGCTCGACGCGCTCGACCACACCGACCTCGCGGCGCTCGCCCACGCCGGCGCCCGGGTGCGCGCCCACCTCATGGACCTTCCCATGCCCCCGGACGTCGAGGCCCAGCTCCTGGCCGCCTGGAACGAGGCGGGCCCCGGGCGCGCCTACGCCGTGCGCTCGTCGGCGACCGCCGAGGACCTGGCCGGGGCGTCCTTCGCCGGACAGCAGGACACCTTCCTCAACGTCGTCGGCCGCGAGCAGCTCCTCGACGCCGTCCACCGCTGCTGGGCCTCGCTCTACACCGACCGCGCCATCGCCTACCGCGCCCGCCGCGGCTTCGGGCACCGCGGCGTCCGCCTCGCCGTCGTCGTGCAGCACATGGTCGAGCCCGAGGTGTCGGGCGTGATGTTCACCGCCGACCCGGTCTCCGGCGATCGCCGCGACATCGTGGTCAACGCCTCGTGGGGGCTGGGCGAGTCGATCGTGTCCGGGCTGGTCGACGCCGACCTCTACCGGGTACGGCACGGCGTCGTCACCGACCGCGTCCTCGGCGGCAAGAAGGTGACGATCGAATCGCTGCCCGGCGGCGGCACGCGTACCGTCGAAAGCACCGAACGCGGACAGGCGCTGCCCGACGCCCGGATCCGCGCGCTGGCCGAGCTGGGCGCGCGCATCCAGCGCCACTTCGGCACGCCCCAGGACGTCGAGTGGACCTGGGCGCGCGGCCGCTTCCACATCGTGCAGTCGCGGCCGATCACCTCGCTGTTCCCCGTTCCCGAGGGGGCGGGGCCGAGGGTGTACTTCTCCTTCGGTCACCAGCAGATGATGACCGACGCCATCAAGCCGCTCGGACGCTCGGTCCTGCGCACGTTCTTCCCCTTCGGCGGCTCGGCGATCGGCCAGGAGAGCCCCTACCTGGTGCCCGCGGGCGGCCGCCTGTACATCGACGTCACCCGGGTCCTGGCCACCCGCCTCGGACGGCCGCTGCTGCTCCGCGCCCTCGCCGGCATGGACGAGCAGGCCGCCGCCGCGCTCGCCCGGGTGGCGGAGCGGCCTGAGTACCGCCGGAGCGGCCTCCGCGGCGAACTGGCCGTCGCCCGCTTCGCCGCCCGGACCCTCGGCAAGATCGTCAAGAGCCTGCTGCGCCCCGGAGCCGCCCGCGCGGAGGCGGAGGCGTTCATCGCGCGCACGCTGCGCCGGGCCGGGGCGGAGATCGGCGCGAGCACCGGAGCCGAACGCGTGCGCCGCATCCAGCGCACGATGCGCCACGTGCCGATCCGCATGTACACCGAGGTGCTGCTCAAGCCCGTCGCCGGCATGCTGGCCGGGGCCGTCGCCGCCGCCCTGAGCAGGCGCTGGCTCGGCGACGACGCGGAACTGCCCGCGCTCACCAGGTCGCTGCCAGGCAACGTCACCACCGAGATGGGCCTCGCCGTCGGCGACCTCGCCGACCTGGCCCGCGACGACCCCGGCGTGCTCGCGTTCCTGCGTGACCCGCCGCACCCGCTGGTGTGGCCGGAGGGCGCGTTCACGCGCGCCTTCGAGGACTTCCTGCGCCGGTACGGCATGCGCGCCCCCGGCGAGATCGATCTCACCAGGCCGCGGTGGCGGGAGGATCCGGAGCAGTTGTTCGCCGGGATCCTGGCCAACGTCGAGACGACGGAGCCGGGGGAGCACCGGCGGCGCTTCCGCGACGGCGAGCGGGAGGCCGTGCGGGCGGCGCGGCGGCTGCGCGCCCGCCTCCTGGCGACCGGGGGCGGGCAGGCCAAGGCGGTGGTGATGGCGCGGGTGGTGCGGGTCTACCGGGAGTTGCTGGCGCTGCGGGAGCACGACAAGTACTTCACCGTGCGGCTGTTCGACGTCTTCGGTGCGGCGGTGCGCGAGGAGGCGGCAGGGCTGGTGGCGAACGGGCTGCTGGAGGCCGTGGACGACGTTCACTACCTGACGCTCGGGGAACTGCGCGGCCTGCTGGCCGAGGGCGGGCCGGCCGTACCGGTGAAGGAGCGGCGGGAGGCGCACGCGGCGGATGCGCTCCTGCGCCCGCCCAGGGTGCTGACCGGCGACGGCGAGGCCGTCGCCGTGGCGCGGGCGGCGCCGGAGCGGGAGGGCGTGCTGGCCGGGCAGGCGGTCTCGGCGGGGAGCGCGGAGGGACGCGCCAGGGTCGTCCTGCGGCCGCGGGACGCGCGGCTGGAGCCGGGGGACATTCTGGTCGCGCCGTACACGGATCCGGGGTGGACGCCGTTGTTCGCGGCGGTGAGGGGGCTGGTGCTGGAGGTGGGCGGGATGATGACGCACGGCGCGGTCGTGGCCCGTGAGCTGGGGCTGCCCGCCGTCGTCGGGGTGGACGGGGCGACGACGGCGATTCCGGACGGGGCGCGGATCCGGGTGGACGGCACCCTGGGTACCGTGCACCTCCTGTGACGGGAGAAAATGATGGGGCGAGACCGGTTTGGCGTACAAGAGGGCGACATTCTGCGATGATCTCGCTGTATACAGTCGGACATCCAACCTGACGGACAGTGACTGATGCCCCCATTTGAGGAAATCGCCGCTTTTGTCGCGGAAAAGCCGGTCGTGACCGTGATCATCTCCGTGCTGGGACTGATCGTGCTCGCGCTGGCCTTCATGCTCATCAAGATCGGCTGGCGGGCGGGAGCGTGGTTGTTCAGCCGCTACGTCTCGCCACGGCCGATCGAGGACGTCCTCACGGTCGTGGCCGCGTGCATCGCCACGGGCGTGTCGGCGCAGGGCATGTGGCGCTTCTCCGGCGACGTACTCGGGCTCGACGGGCCGCTGCGATTCCTGCTGTTCGCCTTCATCGAGGTCGCGATCATCACCTCGGCGGTGCGGGCCAGGCGCAACATGCGCGAGAACTTCTCCGCGGGCATCGACGGCATCGCCGTATGGGCGCTGACCTGCCTGACCGCGGTGCTGTCCAGCATGGACGCGCGCAGCCTGCCCGAGGCGATCTTCCGCCTGGCCGCGCCGCTCGTCGCGGCCTGGCTGTGGGAGCGCGGCATGGCCATCGAACGGCACCGCATCCGCGGCACCGGCCGCATCAACTGGCGCCTCACCCCCGAGCGGCTGCTGGTGCGCATGGGCCTGGCCGAGGTCAGCGACCGCACCGCCAGCGAGGTCGACGCCCACCGCCGCCTGACCCGCGTCGCGCTGGCCGCCAAACGGGCCAAGGCGCTGCGCGAGGGCGGAGGCTCCGAGCGGAAGGTACGCGCCGCGCTGGCCAAGCTCGACAAGGCCATGGACCAGGCCGTCGAGCACACCGGCCTGGCCGTCGACCCGCAGCGTCAGGAGGCGCTGCTGGCCCAGATCGCCGCCCTGTACAACACCTCCAAGCTCGTCGACGCCGACCCGCGGGTGCCGTGGGAGCCGGAGCACGACCACCAGCCGGTGCCCGCCCGCGCGCTGCCGCCCGCGCTGACCCAGCTGCACGACGACGAGGACGACGACGTGTTCGACGCGACGCCGCAGGTGCTCGACACGGCCGAGCGGGCACGGCTGATGCGCGCCGCCCGGCGGTACTGGGACCGGCAGATCGAAAAGCGCATCGTGCCGCGCACCGTGGACATCGCGCAGGAGGTCGGCATCGCGGTGGGCACGGCCCGGGAGTGGCGCGCCCTGTGGAAGCTCGAACCGCAGGCGCACGCCATCATCGAGGCCCTGTACCAGGAGCACGGCATCGTCGACACCGGCTCCTTCCCCGCGGTCAAGGACGACGACCGCATCCTCACCAACACCCCCTGACCTCGGGCGGGGTGTCGTGGGTTGCACCTTCCGCAGCGGTATGTGGTCCTGTGGACCTGCGTCCCGCCCCACTGAGGAAGGCTCCCGCTTCATGTACTCGTCCTTCGTCCCGCCGCGTCAGGTCAAGATCGGCGACGCGGCGGCCTTCGCCGGCACCACACCGCGGGCGATCCGTCACTACCACGAGATCGGCCTGCTCCCCGAGCCCGTGCGGGGCGGCGACGATCGCCGCCGCTACGGCTACGACGACATGATCCGGCTGCTGTGGATCCGCAAGATGGCCGACGCCGGGATCGCCCTGGACGACATCCGTGCCGCCTTCGCCGGCGGCGACGACGGCATCGCGAGCGTCCTGGAGCGGCTGGAGGAAGCCCTCGTCGCCCAGGAAGCGGAACTGCGGCGGCAACGGACCGCCGTGCGGCGCATGCGTACCGAGGGCAGCAGGACGGGTCTGCTCTCCGGCTTCGTCACCGGCCGGCTCAAGAGCCTGCCCGAGGGCTCCCTGCGCCAGGCGGACCTGGACAGCCTGCTGGTCACCGAGCGGATCTTCGGCCCACTCGGCGCGGCCGTCCAGGCCACCCGTTTCATCACGCTGGCCACCCACCCGGATCTGCGCGAGGACTCCGACCGTGTCGACGCCGCCGAGGAGGCACTCGATGACACGGTCGCCGTCGACGACCCCCGCGTGGCCCGGGTGGCCGCCGAACGGCACGCCTTCGAACAGGCGCTGCGGGCCGTCATCGAGGACTCCGGCCTGGCGGAGGACGACGAGGCGCTCTTCGGCTCCTGGGACGCTTCGCACCCCGCCACCGCTGATGAGGCCGGGCACAAGTCCATGAGCGCGTTCGAGGCCCTCGGCAGGATGCCCTACGACTTCTCCCCGGCCCGCCTGCGCTGCATGGAACTGGCCGGAGAACTCGCCGCTTCCTCGGACACGACCTAGGTCAGGGCGGCGGAGACCACTGCTCTGGCCTCCTCCTGGACCTCGGCCAGGTGGTCGGGGCCCTTGAAGGACTCGGCGTAGATCTTGTAGACGTCCTCGGTTCCGGAAGGGCGGGCGGCGAACCAGGCGTGGCCGGTGGACACCTTCACCCCGCCCAGCGCCGAACCGTTGCCCGGCGCCTCGGTCTGGACCGCCGTGATGGGGTCGCCGGCCAGGGTGCGGGCGGTGATCTGCGAGGCCGACAGCCTGCCCAGCACCGCCTTCTCCTCGCGGGTCGCGGGCGCGTCCACCCGGGCGTAGGCGGGCGCGCCGAAGCGCTCGGTCAGCTTGGTGTAGTGCTCGCTGGGCGAGGACCCGGTCACGGCCAGGATCTCGGCGGCCAGCAACGCCAGGATGAGCCCGTCCTTGTCGGTCGTCCACACCGAGCCGTCCCGCCGCAGGAACGACGCCCCAGCGCTCTCCTCCCCGCCGAACCCGAGCGAGCCGTCCAGCAGCCCCGGTACGAACCACTTGAACCCGACCGGCACCTCCACCAGTCGGCGTCCCAGCGACTCCGTGACCCGGTCGATCATGCTGCTGCTGACCATGGTCTTGCCGACCCCGGCCTCGCCCGGCCAGCCGGTGCGGTGCTCGTACAGGTAGGAGATGGCGACGGCGAGGTAGTGGTTCGGGTTGAGCAGCCCCCCGTCCGGCGTCACGACGCCGTGCCGGTCGGCGTCGGCGTCGTTGCCGGTGGAGATGTCGTAGCGGGAGCGGTTGTCGATCAGGGAGGCCATCGCGTAGGGGGAGGAGCAGTCCATGCGGATCTTGCCGTCCCAGTCGAGGGTCATGAAGCGCCAGGTCGGGTCGACGAGCGGGTTGACCACGGTCAGGTCGAGCCGGTGCCGTTCGGCGATCTCGGCCCAGTAGGCGACGCTCGCCCCGCCGAGCGGGTCGGCGCCGATGCGCACGCCCGCGCCGCGGATGGCGTCGAGGTCGAGGACCGAGGGCAGGTCGTTCACGTACGCGCCCATGAAGTCGTGCCGGCGTGTCGTCTCCGCCTCAAGGGCTCGGGTGTACGGCACCCGCCGTACTCCCTTGAGACCCGCGGCGAGCAGCGCGTTGGCCCGCTCCTGGACCCACCCGGTGGCGTCGGTGCCGGCGGGACCGCCGTTGGGCGGGTTGTACTTGAAGCCCCCGTCGGCGGGCGGGTTGTGCGACGGCGTGACCACGACCCCGTCGGAGCCCGGGTGGGTGAGGATGGCGTGGGAGACGGCGGGCGTCGGCGTGTAGCCGTCGCGGCTGTCGATGCGCACCTCGACCTGGTTGGCGGCGAACACCTCCAGCGCGGAGACCCGGGCGGGCTCGGACAGCGCGTGCGTGTCGATGCCGAGGAACAGCGGCCCCGACACGCCCTGCGCCGCCCGGTACTCGCAGATGGCCTGGCTGGTCGCCAGGATGTGATCTTCGTTGAACGCGCTCTTCAGCGCCGACCCGCGATGCCCCGAGGTGCCGAACGCCACGCGCTGACCGGGATCGCCGGGATCCGGATGCAGGGCGTAGTAGGCGGTGACCAGCCGGGAGACGTCGACCAGGTCGTCCGGCCGAGCGGGTTGTCCTGCGCGATCATGGGTCATGGAAGCAAGCCTATGATGGTCGGAAAAACTAGAATGGAGTTCGGTAGCGATGCGGATCGGACTGTTCCTCAATGAGCCCCGGGGCGATGACCCCATCGCCGAGCTGCGCGAACGCCTGGCCGGCGTAGCCGCCGACGGCTTCGCCTCGGCCTGGCTGTCCAACATCTTCGGCCTCGACGCGCTGACCGCCCTGGCCGCCGCGGGCGGCGCGGCGCCCGGCATCGAACTCGGCACCGCCGTCGTGCCGACCTACCCGCGCCACCCGGCCGTCCTCGCCCAGCAGGCGCTGACCGCCAACGCCGCGCTCGGCGGCCGCCTCGCGCTGGGCATCGGCCTGTCGCACAAGATCGTCATCGAGAACGTGTACGGCTACAGCTTCGACAAGCCCGCCCGCCACATGAGCGAGTACCTGTCGGCGCTGCTGCCGCTGGTGCGCGAGGGCGAGGTCAGCTTCCAGGGCGAGACGCTCAAGGCCGACGTGCGCCTGAGCACCCCCGGGCGTGGCCTGCCGGTCCTCATCGCCGCCCTGGCCCCGCGCATGCTCCACCTGGCCGGCGCCGTGGCCGACGGCACCGTCCTGTGGATGACCGGCCCCAAGGCCGTCGCCGAGCACATCGCGCCGGCCGTGACCGCCGCCGCCGAGGAGGCCGGACGTCCCGCGCCGCGCATCGTCTGCGCCCTGCCCGTCTGCGTCACCGACGACCCCGCCGCCGCGCGGGCGCGCGCCGAAGAGGTCTTCTCGGGGTACGGCGAGCTGCCCTCCTACCGGGCGATGCTCGACAAGGAGGGCGCCGGCGGCCCCGGCGACGTGGCGGTGGTCGGCGACGAGGACTCCGTCCGCGCCCAGATCGAGCGGCTCGCCGAGGCGGGCGTCACCGACTTCGTCGCCTCGGAGTACTCCGGGCGGGAACGTACGCGACAGTTCCTCAAGGGCCTAGTTCAATAGGGCGTACGGCGCGGCGCGGGGCCGGCCGGAGGATGGCTCAATAAGATCCGGCAAGGTGAGCGGGCGAAACGGCGGGCAGAGCAGGACAAGCTTCGCCGCGCCGACGAAAGGGGCGCGGTGAAGCGCTTGCTGCATGGCATCGACGTGTCCAACTGGCAGGGGGCGGTGGACTGGGGCGCGCACGCCAAGTCCGGCGTCGCCTTCGCCTTCGCCAAGGCCACCGAGGGCGGAGACTGGAGCGACCGGTTCTTCCGCCGCAACTGGAACGGCATGCGCGAAAGCTGGATCGTCAGCGGCGCCTACCACTTCGGGCGGCCCAAAGGCGATCCGGCCGAGCACGCCCGGCACTTCCTGCGCACCGTCCAGGCCGCCGGCGGCCTGCGCAGGGGCGACCTGATCGCCCTCGACCTGGAGACCAACGACGGGCTGCCGCCCGACCGGGTGGCCCGTTACGCGCGCCGCTGGTGCCGCTTCATCGAGCGCGAGGCGGGCGTGCGGCCGTTCATCTACACCTTCCTGTGGTTCGCCAAGTCGGGCAACTGCGCGGGCCTGGGCGAGTACCCCCTGTGGATCGCCTCGCCCCAGCAGCCGCGCGGCCGGCCGATCGTGCCGGGACCGTGGACCGCGTGGACGATTCACCAGCACTCCAACAGCCCGCTCGACCGTAACGTCTTCCACGGCAGCCGGGAGGAGCTGACCAGGCTGGGCTTCGACCCGCGATAGCATGCGGTGCACCCGTTTCACCGCCATCCAAGGGAGTCACCGTGTCAGCCGAGCTACGCATCACCCTCGCCGGAGCCGAGCGTGTGGTCGCGGCCGGCACGACGTACGGCGACGCGCTGGAGGCCGACGGCCGCACGGTCGTCGCCGCCCGGGTCAACGGCGAGCTGCGCGACCTGGCCGCGCACGCGGTCCCCGGCGACGTGGTCGAGCCGGTCGAGGCCGGCAGCGCCGACGGGCGGGCCATCGTCCGCCACTCTGCCGCGCACGTCATGGCGCAGGCGGTTCAGGAGCTGTTCCCCGAGGCCAAGCTGGGCATCGGCCCGCCGGTCGAGAACGGCTTCTACTACGACTTCGACGTCCCGCAGGCCTTCCACCCCGACGACCTCAAGCGCGTGGAGAAGCGCATGCGGGAGATCGTCAAGCAGGGGCAGCTGTTCTCGCGCCGCGTGGTCTCCGACGACGACGCGCGGGCCGAGCTGGCTGCGGAGCCGTACAAGCTGGAGCTCATCGGGCTCAAAGGCGGGGCGGCCGACGAGGAGAGCGTCGAGGTCGGCGGCGCGGAGCTGACCATCTACGACAACCTCGACCCCAAGACGGGCGAGCTGTGCTGGAAGGACCTGTGCCGCGGGCCGCACGTGCCCTCCACCAGGTCGATCCCGGCCTTCAAGCTCATGCGCACCGGCGGCGCCTACTGGCGGGGCAGCGAGAAGAACCCGCAGCTCCAGCGCATCTACGGCACCGCCTGGGAGTCCCGCGACAAGCAGGACGAATACCTCAAGCTGCTGGAGGAGGCCGAGAAGCGCGACCACCGGCGTCTCGGCGCCGAGCTCGACCTGTTCAGCTTCCCGCCGGAGCTCGGCTCCGGGCTGCCGGTCTTCCATCCCAAGGGCGGGATCATCCGCAAGGAGATGGAAGACTACATGCGCAGGCGGCAGCTGGAGGCGGGCTACGAGTTCGTCAACACGCCGCATCTGACCAAGTCGTCGCTGTTCGAGACCTCCGGGCACCTGCCGTGGTACGGCGAGGACATGTTCCCGCCCTTCGAGCTCGACGGCACCGAGTACCGCGTCAAGCCGATGAACTGCCCGATGCACAACCTGATCTTCCGGGCGCGCGGGCGTTCCTACCGGGAGCTGCCGCTGCGGCTGTGCGAGTTCGGCTCGGTCTACCGGTATGAGAAGTCCGGTGTGGTCCACGGCCTGACCCGCGTACGCGGCATGACGCAGGACGACTCGCACATCTACACCACCAAGGAGCAGATGGGCGATGAGATCAAGTCGCTGCTGGCTTTCGTGCTGAGTGTGCTGCGCGACTTCGGCCTGGAGGAGTTCTACCTGGAGCTGTCCACCCGCGACGACTCCGACAAGTTCATCGGCGAGCAGGCCGACTGGGACGAGGCCACCGAGTCGCTGCGCCAGGCGGCCGAGGAGTCCGGCCTCGAGCTCGTGGCCGACCCCGGTGGCGCCGCCTTCTACGGCCCCAAGATCTCGGTGCAGGCCAAGGACGCCATCGGGCGTACCTGGCAGCTGTCGACCATCCAGCTCGACTTCAACCAGCCCAAGCGCTTCGGCCTTGAGTACCAGGCCGCCGACGGTTCGCGGCAGACGCCGGTCATGATCCACCGGGCGCTGTTCGGGTCGGTCGAGCGGTTCATGGGCGTGCTCGTCGAGCACTACGCGGGCGCCTTCCCCGCGTGGCTGTCGCCGGTCCAGGCGGTCGGCATCCCGATCGCCGAGGCGCACGTCGCCTACCTGCAGGACGTGGCCAAGAAGCTGCGCGAGCGCGGCATCCGGGTCGAGGTCGACAGCGCCGACGACCGCATGCAGAAGAAGATCAGAAACGCGCAGAAGGCCAAGGTGCCGTTCATGCTGCTGGCCGGTGACGAGGACATCGCGGCCGGCGCGGTCTCCTTCCGCTACCGCAGCGGCGAGCAGAAGAACGGCGTCCCCGTCGACGTGGCCGTCGCCGAGATCGTCGACGCGGTGGAGCGCCGCATCCAGGTGTGACGCGCCGGGGCCAGGCGGGAGACGACCGGATGGAGGAGCGGGCGCGCGAGGCCGCCATGGCGCAGCACACGCGGCTGGCGGAGGAGCTGCGGGCCTACGGGGCCAGCTTCAACGAGCTCGGGCGCCGCTTCGCCGACCGGCTCGGCATCCACCTCACCGACGCCTTCGCCCTGATGGAGATCGCCAAGGCCGAGTCGGAGGGCGCGCCGCTGTCGCCCGCCCAGCTCGGCAAGCGCGTCGCGCTGTCGTCGGGCGCGATGACGGCGCTGGTCAACCGGCTGGAAGAGCACGGCTACGTCTCCCGGGTGCGCGAGCACGCCGACCGGCGCGTCGTCACCCTCTACGCGCGGGCGCGGGCCAAGGAACTGGCCGAGGAGTTCTTCGGCCCGATCGTCCAGCGGCAGGAGCAGCTCCTGGGCCGCTACACCCAGGAGCAGCTCCACCACGTCGAGACGTTCCTGGCCGGGATGCGCGCCGCCATGGACGAGCAACTCGGCTGATCACTGCGGGTGGCAGTGGCCGCCGGTCGAGCGCGGCACGTCCAGCGTCGGGTTGCGGTCGAAGAAGCCGGTCGGCTTGAGCGAGAACCCGATGTGGTCCACCGGCATGACCGGCCAGTCCTCGGTGCGCGGGAAATGCGTCACGCCGAAGGTGTGCCACAGCACGATGTCCTCGCCGTCCAGGCTCCGGTCGGCGGCGGTCCAGGCGGGCAGGCCGCCGCCGCCCGGATGCTGGTTGATCAGGTCGCCGGCCGGGAAACGCTCGTCGTCGGCGTGCCGGGTGACCCACAGGTGGCGGGTGGCGAAGGCGGCGCGGGCGGCGATGGAGGAGGCCGGGTCGGCCAGCAGCGTCGGGCGGGGCTCCGGGATGAGGGTGTAGCCGACCGGCGCGCCCAGACGGTTGGTGACCCGCGGGTTGACGACCTGCCAGACGCGGCCGCGCGACGGGTCGGCCAGGCGCTGGGCCTGGCTCTCCGTGGCCAGGCGGGTGACCTGGCGGGCGAAGGCGTTGCCGTACGGGTTGCCCTCGCCGATCGGCACGCTCACGGCGTCGATCTCGTCCACCGCGTTGGTGTGGCCGTCGACCGCCATGTCCAGCCGGGCGGAGAACAGGTGCTGGTGGAAGGGGGCGGCCAGGCCGGGGGCGACCTGGGCGGCGTACTCGCGGCCCTCGGGCGGGTAGGCGGAGGTGAACAGCACGCCGGTGGCCTTGCACTCGCAGCCGATGGTGCCGTCGAGGTAGAGGTACCAGTAGAAGCCGTAGTCGTAGTTGCCGACGGTGGTGAAGAAGGAGATCACCAGGCGGCGCTGGCGGCGGGTCTCGTTCGAGCCGGCGAACATGTCGGAGTGCTTCCACAGCACGCCGTAGTCCTCTTCGTGCATGCAGATCGCGTTGCGGATCGTGGCGGGCTCGCCCTGCTCGTCGGCGACGACGACGTCGGTGTAGTGGATCTCGCCGAGGCAGTCGCAGCCCAGTTCGAGGGAGTTGGTGAAGCGGCCGAACAGGTACTCGCCCTGGTCGAAGTAGTTCTGCCAGAACCGCACCGGTGACGGGTCGGCGTAGGGGACGACCATCTCGGCGATCGAGGCGCGGTGCACGACCGGCCGGTCGCGTCCCTGGTCGCGGAAGCTGATCTGGTGCAGCGTGAGGCCCTCGCGCACGTTGAAGCCGATGCGCAGGCTCCAGTTCTCCCAGTGCACGAGCCCGTCCTCGACGGTGAAGCTCGGGCCCTCCGGCTGGGTGATCTCGATGGGGCGGAGACTGGTGCGGGAGGGGCCGGTGTAGTCGGGGTCATGGAAGTTGCCCGGCTCGCGCGGTACCTCGGTCAGCTCCTCGTCGATCACCTTGATGACCGTGCCCGCGATGAGGTCGACGTAGGCGACCAGGCCGTCGACCGGGTGGGCCCACGGGTGGTCGTGCTCGTGGTCCTGGTGGAAGCCGAAGCTGCGGATGATGCGCCGGCCCGACTCCTCCGGGTAGGCGTAGTGGCCGGCCGACAGCGGGCAGGCGCGTACGGTGTCCGGGGTGAGGCCGCGCCTGGCCAGCGCCTTGCCCCACCCGGGGTCGGTGTCGAGGATGCGCTGTACCGCCTCGAACTCCTCGACCATGATGGGCGGCTGGCCGGACACGGCGGGGTCGAGCTTCTCGACGTGGTCCACGACGCCGCGGGTGACGGAGACGAGCAGGGAGGAGGCGGCGCCGGTGGCCCGGTCGAGCAGCAGCACGCGCAGGCGCCGGTCCACGAGGTCGCCCGGGTTGTGGGCCAGCAGGTCGGCCTTGGCGGGTTCTTCCGGGCCGAGGTAGGCGAAGCGCACGTCCGGGCCGAGGTGCCCCGCCGTACCCAGGATGCGGCGCGCGGCGTGGACCTCGTCAGCGGTGATCATCGCAAGCGGGTGCACGGTCATGAGGCACTCCTTACGTCAGAGGGGACTTCCATCGTGCGCGAAATGATGTTCCCGGTGAAGTGCTGGATGCCCGGAAACGATGGTTAAGGTCATTCGCACGGCATCCCGATCTACGGAGAGTGTGTGATCTCGCTCGTTCCCACCCCTCACCGGCTGAGCGCCGACGGCGCCCGCCTGCGCCTCGGCCCGCACACGACGATCAGCCCCGGCGCCGGGCCGCTGCTCGCCGAACTGCGCGCCGCGACCGGGCTGCCCCTTCCCGAGCGCGAACGCGGCGCCGACCTCGAACTCATCGCCGACCCCGCGCTCGCGCCGCAGTCCTACGTTCTGGAGATCGCCGACCGGGTCCGGGTGCGGTACTCCGACCCCGCCGGTGCCTTCTACGGCCTGCAGACCGTGCTGAAACTGCTGTCCGGCCCGGAGCTGCCGTCCGGCCCGGAGCTGCCCAAGGTCACGATCGCCGACGGCCCGGCGGTCGCCGTCCGCGGCGTCATGCTCGACCTCGGCCGCCGTCACTGGGACCCCGCCTACCTGCGCCGCTTCGTGCGCCGGATCGCCTGGCTCGGCTACAACCGCCTCCAGCTCCACCTCACCGAGTGGAACGGCTTCCGCGTCCGCCTGCCCGGCCATGAGGATCTGGCCACCGAGCCCGCGTACAGCCTCGACGAGCTGACCGAGCTGATCGGCTACGCCCGTTCGCTGCGGGTCGAGGTGGTGCCGGAGATCGACCTGCCCGCCCACGCCTCCCACCTCATCGCCCGCCGCCCCGAACTGCGTCCGGCCGACTCCGCCCTCAACGACGGCGCCCACTGGACCGGGCACACCACCGACGCCTGGACCATGGACATCACCCGGCCCGCCAACCGCGAGTGGATCAAGGGTCTGCTGGCCGCGTTCTGCGCCGCCTTCGACACCCCCGCCATCCACATCGGCGCCGACGAATGGCCGGTCGAGCCCGCCCTGTCGGCCGCCCCCGCCCTGGTGGCGTACGCTCGCTCGATCCACCCGGACCACGGCCCCAGCGACGCGCTCATCGCCTTCGTCAACGAGCTCGCCCAGGTCGTCCGGGATCATGGAAAGCGGCCGGAGATGTGGAACTGGTGGGAGTACGCCTCCGGCGGCACCCACCGGATCAGCCCCGCCCGCGACATCCGCCTCACCGCCTGGCCGGACACCGAAGCCGAGGTGCGCGCCTTCTCCGACGACGGCTACGACGTGATCGCCGCCCCGGCCGTCAGCCACTACGTCACCCCGCGCACCGCCCCGGGCAACCGCGCCGGCATCAACTACGTCACCGCCGACCCGCGCCACCTCTACCACGACTGGACGCCGTCGCAGGTCACCGGCTACCAGCTGTGCGTGTGGGCCGACTGGGCCGAGGAGCAGTCCGACGCCTACTTCGACTGGTACGCCACCCGGGCGCTCGACGTCCTGGCCGACCGGTTGTGGGGCGGGCCGCTGCTGGGCGACGTGGACGACTACCTGGCCGTGGTGGACGCGCTGCCGTACCCGGGAAGCGCGCAGCTACGGCCTGTCGGCGAGTTGCGGCCGGTCGGCGGGGTACGGCCGACCAGCGGCTTGGGGTCGGTCGGTGAGGTGCGGCCGGCAGGCGAGGCATGGCCCGTTGTGGCGCCGACCGTGCCCGCCCGCGTCCGGCGTGTGCGCTTCCGGCCCGCGGTGCCCTCCGGCGCGCGGGCCGTGGGCGGGAAGTGGCCGGAGCCGGTGTGGCGGGCGCTGGACGCGGTGCGCGGGACCAGGTTCCAGGGAGCGCCCGCACCCGATGGGCCCTGGGAGGATCTCGCGGTGGTCGAGTGGCTGCCCACCACCACCTGGAACGTGCTGGACGTCGAAGCCGGTGAGGCTCACGCGTGCCTGCGGGCGTTCGGCGCGCCCGGCGGCCTGGAGATCGAGTGGTGGAGCGAGTAGCGCCGCCGGCTGGTGACGACCTCGTCCGGCTCAGGGCAGGGCGGGCACTGCGGGAGCGGTGTCCGTCCAGCCGGCCCGCAGGACGAGATCGGTAGCGCTCCCGCCCGGGTGCGCACCCGCGGACTCGTCCGACAGCAGGATCATGGTGGAGGTGTCCACGATCAGCTTCCTGGTGATCTTCCCCGCTTCGGTCTTCGGGCCGGTGGGCTGTGGCCGGCTGATCGACAGAGCGGTGCCGTTCCTGCCCAGGTCATCGCGCGCCGCGCCCTCGACGTGCACGCCGGGCATGGTCAGCAGCACCTGGTACGCCGCGGCGCGGACCTCCTTCGGCGCCGGGAGGCGGTGGAGCAGGTCGGGCAGCGAGCCGGCGATGAAGGGGTCGATCTGCCCGCCCTCCGACGCCTGGGCGGCCTTCGTCAGCCAGGCCTTCAGCGCGGCCGGGTCGGCCGGCAGCCGCTGTACCTCCTCGTAGGTCAGAATCTGCCCGGCGAGGAAGAAGTTCGCGCCCTGGCCGCGTACCGGGGTGACGTGACCCCTGGTCGGCCGCGTGGACAGCACCACGGTCTGGCCGGCCAGATCGCGAGTCCACTTGACGGGCGAGCCGTCGCGCCGCCATGCCTCGCGGTCCTTCGCACTCCTCGGGTACGCGCCCGGTTCCCGGTATCCGGTCCAGCTCCTGCCGTCCGCCGTGTGCCACTTCTCGGTGAGCCGCTGCTGAACCACCCAGTAGGGGTTCGCCCGGCTGCCGACCTGGCGGAAGCCGGTGCTACGCGACAACATCCGGGTGTGCCAGTAGGCGCCCTCCGGCCCTGACGCGGCCACCGGCCTCGTGAGCGACGTCTTGGCCGCGCCCGGCAGCGTGAGCAGCACGGCGGCCGCAACCGCCAGGCCGGTCCCCGCGACGGTCAGCCGCCACCCTGGTACGGTCGTCAGCTTCATATGCATCCTCCGTGATTCCGTGGTGATGCCCCCACATACGCTTGGACGCCCTGCGAGGTTGCCTGCGACATCCGGGCAACTGTACGGGCGCCCGAGGCGTATAAGGGGGCGTGAAAAGGGACAGAGAGCCGTGAGCAGCAGCGCGGAACATGACTTCGGCGCGTTCGTGGCGGCGAGGGCCACGACCCTGTTGCGGGTCGCCTACCTCGCCTGCGGGGACCGGCTGGAGGCGGAGGATCTGCTGCAGACGGCGCTGGAGCGTACCTTCAGGCACTGGGACAGGGTGCGGCACGACAGCCCCGAACCCTACGTACGCCGTGTGATCGTGAACACCGCCATCAGCAGGGCCCGGCGCCGGGCGATCCTGCGGATCATCCCCGTGCGGACGCCGCCGGACACCCCCGTGCGTACATCCGACACCGACCTGCGCCAGGTGCTCATGGACGCGTTGCGTGCCTTACCGCCCCGGCAGCGCGCGGTGGTCGTCCTGCGGTACTGGGAGGACCTGAGCGAGCACCAGACGGCGGAGGTGCTCGGCTGCACGATCGGAACGGTCAAGAGCCAGAGCTCGAAGGCGCTGGCCAAGTTGCGTACGGCGCTCGGCGAGGAATCCTTGGAAGGAGTGATCGGCAATGCCCGCGCTTGAGGACCAGATCCGCCACCTCATGGCGGAGGAGACGGCGAGCATGCACGCCGCGCCCGACCTCGGGGAGCGGGTAATCCGATCCACGAAGCGGAAGAGGAGACGAGGCGCGCTCGCCGCGCTGGCCGCCACGGTGGCCGTCGTCGCCACCACTCCCTTCTACCTGGCGGTGGCTCCGGGCTCCGGGCCGGCGCCGATCGTCACCGAGACACCGGCCCCGCCCGCCATCGACGATCTTCCACCCTCGGCCACGCCCACGAGCAAGAGCCTCGGGGACCTGGGCGACGGAAGAGCATTCGGGCACGTCAGGCTGGGCTACCTGCCTGAGGGCCTCACGTGGCATCGCTGGTCTCTGGACCTTGGCGACGCGTACACGACCTCCTTCGACTACGACGGCGACAAGAACGGCTTCTACTGCGTCCAGATCTTCGTGTACGAAGGCGATGCCGTACTGGAGGTCGACGACCGCATCAGCGTTCACCGGCAGGAGGGAGAGGGCCAGGAGGTGACCGTCGGCGGCCGCGGCGGTTACGCGGTCGTGGCGAACGTCGGCGAGGACGGGATGAAGGGCACTCCCACGTTCTTCCTGAACATGGGAGAGCGGCGGCGGGCCGAGATCATGTTCAGCCCGGTCTACGCGAAGGACCTGCGCACCTCCGAGGCCGTCAACCGCGAGCTGCGCAAGATCGCTGAGGGGCTGTCCTCGACGGACTAGCGGCCGCCGCCGTCAGAACCGCGGTCCCACCCGCCTGAGGCGGCCAGGTCTGAGACGCAACACGAAAGGCCGGACACCCGCCGTTGCCGATACCGTCCTGCGGCGGGCCCGCATCACCCAGGGCAGGCGCCTGTACCCAGCGGCGGGGTCGTCCGGGCAGCGCGGGCCTGGTGGCCGGTCGGATCGTCAGCGGGGGTAGAGGCGGAAGGTGACGGCGGGGCGGTCGCCGTACTGGGGGGCGCTTTCCTTGGGAAAGCGCTCGACGATCGAGCGGGCGTAGGACTCCACGTCCTCGTCTGTCAGGGCTTCGATGTAGGCGCGGTGTTCCATGAGGGAGGCGACTCCGCGCTCCAGGCCCGTGGTGACGTCGACGGCGTGGGTGGGGTCGGGGGTGCCGTTGATGGCCACCCAGCGGACGCCGTCCCAGCGCTCGCCGGCGTCCGGGAAGATCCATCGATTTCCGGCGTCGCCGGCGGCGTCCAGGACCGCTCGGCCGACGGCTCGGTGGTCGGGGGTGTTCCAGATCGTGCCGCCCCAGGTGTCGTCGGGGTTGAGCGTGATCACCAGTTCCGGACGATGCCGGCGGATCGCGGCCGCGATGTCCCGGCGCAGGGGGAGGCCGTATTCGATCACTCCGTCCTGGTAACCCAGGAACTCCACGCTGGACACCCCGACGACGGCCGCGCTGGCCCGCTCCTCCCGCTCACGCAGCGGGCCCGACTTGGCCGGTTCGATGGAGTCGATCCCGGCCTCGCCGCTGGACACGATCACGTACGCGACCTCGCGGCCTTCGTCGGTCCAGGTGGCCACGGCCGACGCGCACCCGTACTCGAGGTCGTCGGGGTGCGCGACGATCGCGAGCGCGCGGGTCCAGTCCTCGGGCATGGGCTCAAGCTGATCAACCATGCCCACACCTTAGACGCCCGCCCCTGCCCCCGCGCACCCAAGACCGCCCACCCCGCAGGTGGGTTCGACGCTCCGGGTGACGACTGGCCACGGCCGGGGGTTTCGTGCCGCGTTACGGCGGCGCGGCGTCATCACCGGAGGAGCGTGGTCCGGCGGAGCCCGGCCATGGTCGGCGGGAGGCGCCAGGGCGGCTTGCCGTAACGGATGGGCGGGACAGAGGGACGCCGTAGCGGATGGGAGGGATAGAGCACCTACGGCGGGGTGGAGATAGGGGCCAAAGATCAGAAGGTGGGGAGCGGGGCGGAGACGAAGGCAAAGGGTCAGGCGGGAAGGTCGTCGGGGTCGGGAGGGGTGGGGCGGGGCTCGCCGGGGAGGCGGACGTCGTCGACGGTGACGTTGACTTCGGTGACGCGCATGCCGAGCATGCGGCTGACCGTGCGGGCCACGTTGGTCTTGACCTCGGCGGCGACCTCCATGACCACGTGGCCGTACTCCACGACGATCACCAGGTTGACCGCCACCTGCCGGTCCTGGATCTCGGCGCTGACGCCCTGGTTGCCGCGGCGGGAGCCGATGCCGATCCGGTCGCGTACCGACTCGAAGGCCCTGGCCAGGTCGCCGCCCATGTCGGCCACCCCGGCGACTTCCAGGGCGGCCAGGGCGGCGACCTTCTCCACGACCTCGTCGGCTACCTTGATCCGGCCCTTCACGACGGCGGGGGTGGACGTGGGCTCCGTCTGTTCCGCTAATACTTCGCTCATGGGGGGATTGTGACGGATATGTGCCCCAGTTGTCCGGTAAGCCGGGGGCCTATGCTGCTACCTATGCACGATCAGGCAGGGGCCGGGGAGCCCGACAACTTCCAGCGGCTGTGGACTCCCCATCGCATGGCCTACATCAAGGGCGAGAACAAGCCGTCCGGATCCGGTCCAGGCGACGGCTGCCCGTTCTGCGAGATCCCCAAGATGAGCGACGAGGACGGCCTGATCGTGGCGCGCGGCACCGTCGTGTACGCGGTGCTGAACCTCTACCCCTACAACTCCGGTCACCTGATGGTGGTGCCGTTCCGGCACGTCTCCGACTACGACGAGCTCGACCCGGCCGAGACGGCGGAGCTCGGTGACTTCACCCAGCGTTCGCTGCGCGCCCTGCGCAAGGCCAGCGGCGCCCAGGGCTTCAACGTCGGCATGAACCTCGGCCACGTCGCGGGGGCCGGCATCGCCGCCCACCTGCACCAGCACGTGGTGCCCCGGTGGGGCGGCGACACGAACTTCATGCCCGTCGTCGCGCAGACCAAGGTCCTGCCGCAGATGCTGCGCGACACCCGCGACCTGCTCGCCGGCGCCTGGGACGCCTGAAACCGGCCTCAGGTGGCGCTGGTGGCCAGGTGCTCGTCGGGGTCCTTCACGGGCTCGCGCGTCCCCGGCAGTACGGCGATGCCCACCGACAGCAGCAACGGGATCGCCATGGCCAGCGCCATCGACAGGATCGCCGCCCCCGAGTCGTTGACCAGCATGCCCACCACGCCGCTCACCAGCGTTCCGATCAGGCCGGCCTTCAGCGCGGGGGAGTAGGTGAAGGCGGCGGGCACCACGCCCGCGGACGCCTTCTCGGGACGCAGGATCGCGTAGATGAGGAATCCCAGCGCGGCCAGCACGATCGGCACCAGGTTCGGGTTGATGAGCGTGCTGATCATCGCCTCGAACTTGCGCCAGACCACCTCGACGGCCTCGCCGTTCAGGACCTGGCCGACGAAGCGCCCGAGGTGCGACTGCTCGCTGGGCGGCCTCAGGTAGTTGGCGACCGCGAAGGCCGTGACCGCCAGCCCGCCCGCCACGCAGAACAGCGCCAGCTTCAGCACCGAGATCCGCTTGCCCAGGATGAGCAGGGCGGTCACCGCGATGCCGGGCACGAAGGCGATGACGCCGCCGAAGTCGCTGCCGAGCCCCGAGCCGCCCAGCACCATGGCGAACGCGCCGAGCACCGCCACGACGGCGGCCCCGATCTTGCCGGGGAAGCGGTGGGCGATCACGGTCGTGGTCAGCAGCGTGCCGGTGGCCAGCAGCGCGAACGGGATGTTGCCGAGGCCGTAGTAGCGGGCGCCCTGTTCGGCGCTGAAGCCCATGAAGCTGTTGAGCTGCAGCGTGGTGCCGGTCAGCAGGTCGCCGGCGAGCGTCAGCGCCGTGACGCCGGCGACCACGGCCAGCGGGCCCAGCGGGTGGCGGCGCCACGGGCCGGCCAGCGCCAGCACGGTCAGCGCGGCCCAAAAGGCGGCCATTCCGCCGAACAGCTCCACGTGCGACGACCACGGCAGCAGGTTCACCAGGAACGAGGTGACCGGGAGCGCGGCCAGGGCGACCGCGGCCAGCCGTACCCAGGAAAGGCCCTTGCGGCGGCGCAGCAGGAGGAAGGCGAGCACGTAGAACAGGACCTGCAGCACGGCCAGGACCGTGAAGTAGGGGCCCTTGACCGAGCGCATGGTCTGGGCGCTCTCGTCGGCGTCGGCCATGTGCCGCGGGGTCGCGCCCGTGGCTCCCGTCTCCCACAGCTGCCCGATGATCGTCGCCGGTACGGCCACGCCCAGCTTGGTCAGCACGGTGGTGGTCAGGTCGGGCAGGATCGAGATGTCGTCGCGCCGGGTGGAGGCGGCGCCCAGCGCGCGGCCCTGCGCGCCCGGCTCGCTCAGCATCGCCGCCCGCAGGTGCGGGACGCTGCCGTGGTCGGAGACGCCCGCCAGCATCACCGTGGTGCCGGGCGGGAGGATCGACAGGAGCGCCTCGGCCTTGGCGTCGGCCAGGTGCAGGGCGTTGCGGCGGTCCTCGGCGCCGAGCAGGTCGGGCACCCGCGCGATGCGGCCGCCGGGCAGATAGGGGCGGATCAGGTCGTCGACGTCCATGGCGACGAGCCGGGCGCTCTGCAGGTCGGCCGTCTTCACCTGTAGCGGCGAGGAGCGGTAGACGGGCACCGCGCCGGTGGTGTCGGCCAGCGCCAGCGCGGCCCCGGGGCCGATCGCGATCGTGGAGGTGCCGGCCTTCTTCAGGGTCTCGCCCAGCGCGCCGGCGTTCTTCTGCCCGCCCACGTCGATGAGGGAGCGGAAGCCGGGGACGATCGCGCCGGCGCCGCGCTGCTCCGGCACGGGCGGGGCGCCGCAGCTGCCGCCCGAGGCGGAGCGGATGCCCGCCGAGACGGTCAGCCAGCCGTCGTAGGGACAGGTGACGCTGCCCACGGTCCGGACGGACATCGACCCGATCGCGCTGCTCTGGGAGAGCCTGAAAAGGTTGGGGGTGTCCTGCGGGGTGATGTCGTTCCAGTGCAGACCGGGGACCCCGATCAGCGCCACCCGCGCGGCGGGAGGTGGGGCCGCCAGCCCCGCGGGGGCGAACGCCCCCGCCAGCAGCAGCTGACCCATCAGCATGGTCACGATGACCAGCGCCCGCCTCACCGTATGTCCTCCCGCGGTCGAGCCCGTGTGTGGCACGACATAGTCTCACGCATCGCCGGACCACGCGGGCTCACCGCAAGACCGGGCGGAGGTCAGACCGGGCTGACCGTGACCTTCACCGGCTTCGACTCGTTGTGGAGGCGGTCCAGCGAGGTGATCAGGTACGTGCCCGGCCGCGCCGCCGCGAAGGACGGGGCGGTGACGACCGCGGCCAGGCTGCGGGCGTCGGCGCCCTGGCAGGCCTCGCCCTTGTCCGGGACCCGGTAGACCGCGTAAGCGCGGGCGCCGGGCGAGGCGGTCCAGGTCAGGGTGCCGCCGCTCGCCTTGGCTCCGGCGGGCTTGGCCGGGGCCTGACCGCCGCGCTCCATGATGAGGGGCAGCAGGGCGGGGCGCGCGTAGTGGTCGGCGGCGACCTTGTCGATGGCCTTCAGCGGGTTGGTCAGGAACTGCTTGGCGCTGAAGTAGACGTCGCCGTCGATCTGGGGGTGCTTGCGGTTGAGCGTGAGGTGGGCCGACAGCTCGCCGGGCCTGGTCCAGGCCTTGTCGTCCTTGGCGCCGACGCGGTAGAGGGCCTGGCCGATGTAGAGGTCGACGCCGGTGCCCTTGACCTCCTTGGCCCACCAGGGGGCCAGCGCCTTGTAGTCGGCGACCTTGAGCCCGCGCGGCCAGTACAGCTGCGGCATCACGTAGTCGACGGTGCCGTTCTTGATCCAGTGTCGCGCGTCCGCATAAATCGAGTCATAGGCCGACATGCCGGAAGTGGCGGAGCCGGTCGGGTCCTGCGCCTTGTTACGCCAGATGCCGAACGGGCTGATGCCGAACTTCACCGACGACCGGGTCTCGTGCACCGCCTTGTCGACCTGGGCGATGAGCTTGTTGACGTTGTCACGCCGCCAGTCGCCGAGGTTCTTGCCCGAACGATACTTCGTAAAGGCGGCCTTGTCGTTGAACGTGCCGCCCTCGCCCGGATACGGGTAGAAGTAGTCGTCGAAGTGGACCCCGTCCACGTCGTAGCGCTTGACCACGTCGGTGATGACCTTGGTGACGTGCTCGCGCACCTGGGGCAGGCCCGGGTTGTAGTAGAGGCGGTCGCCGTACTTGACGATCCAGTCGGGGTGCACGCGCGCCGGGTGGCCGGCCGGCAGCTTGGCGGCGTTGGCGTCGTAGGAGGCGCGGTAGGGGTTGAACCAGGCGTGGAACTCCATGCCCCGCTTGCGCGCCTCGTCGATGAGGAACGGCAGCGGGTCCCAGCCGGGGTCCTTGCCCGCGGTGCCGGTCAGGTACTGCGACCAGGGCTCAAGGGAGGACTTGTACAGCGCGTCGGAAGCCGGGCGGACCTGGACGAAGACCGCGTTGAGCCGCCGCTTGGCCGCCGCGTCGAGGATCTTCACGTACTCGGCCTTCTGCCGGTCCGGGCTCAGCCCGGTGCGCGAGGGCCAGTCGATGTTGCGCACGGTGGCGATCCAGACGCCGCGCAGCTGCCGCTTGGGATAGCGCGCGTCAGGCGTGCAGCCGGCGGGTGCGGCGGCCGTCGTGGCCTTCTTCGCCGCGCCACTGGCGGTCTTCTCCGCGGTCCCCGGCCCAAGGGCGTAGGCGGCGCCGGCGGTGACGACGGCGATCGTGACGGCGGCAAACAGAGGTCGTCCGGTTCGCATGGTTCCTCAGTCTGGCATCGCCGCTGACGTGCTTTGGCCAAAAAACGAAATGGATTCGTGATGATTGTGTGACTGTTGGTACGGCCGTGCCGCGTGTGGCGGCGGCCGGCCGTACCAACAGACACACCGAGCCTCACTCGGCGGCGGCCAGTTTGCCCGCCAGGTGCGACGGAAGCGGCTCGTAGCGCAGGAAGGTGCGCGTGAACATGCCGGTGCCGTGCGACATCGACCGCAGGTCGATGGCGTAGCGGACGAGCTCCAGTTCGGGGACCTCCGCCTTGACCAGGGTGCGGCCGGTGCCCACGGGTTCGGTGCCGAGCACCCTGCCGCGCCGCGACGACAGATCGGACATGACGGAACCGACGTAGTCGTCGGCCACCAGGACCGCGAGCTCGTCGACGGGTTCGAGCAGGAGGGTCGGCACCTTCGTCGCGGCTTCCTTGAGCGCCAGCTGCCCGGCGATCTGGAAGGCCATGTCGGAGGAGTCGACCGAGTGCGCCTTGCCGTCGTAGAGGGTGACGCGGACGTCGACCATCGGGTATCCGGCCACGACGCCCCGCTCCATCTGGGCCCGCACGCCCTTTTCGACGGAGGGGATGAACTGCCGGGGCACCACGCCGCCCACGATCTTGTCCACGAACTCGAAACCCCCGCCGGAAGGCAGGGGCTCGACCTGGAGATGGCAGATGGCGTACTGGCCGTGGCCGCCGGTCTGCTTGACGTTGCGGCCCATGGCCTTGCACTGGCCGCCGAACGTCTCGCGCAGCGGCACGCGTAGCTCTATCCGTTCGACCTCGACGCCGTGCCGTTTGGCCAGGCGGTCGAGCAGCACGTCGGTGTGGGCCTCTCCCATGCACCACAGGACGAGCTGGCGGGTCTCGGCGTTGTTCTCCAGTCTCAGCGTCGGGTCCTCGGCGACCAGGCGGCCCAGGGCCTGCGAGAGCTTGTCCTCGTCGGCTTTGGACCTGGCCTGGATGGCGACGGGCAGGAGCGGGTCGGGCATCGTCCAGGACGTCATGAGCAGGGGGGTGTCGACCTCGGAGAGCGTGTCCCCGGTCTCGGCGCGCGACAGCTTGGCGACCGCGACGATGTCGCCGGCCACGCCCTTGGCCACGCCGCGCTGCTGCTTGCCCAGCGGCGAGGTGAGCGTGCCGATGCGCTCGTCGACGTCGTGGTCCTCGTGTCCGCGGTCGGCCAGGCCGTGGCCGGAGACGTGGACGGTCATGTCCGGGCGCAGGGTGCCGGAGAAGACGCGGACGAGGCTGATGCGGCCCACGTAGGGGTCGGAGGTGGTCTTGACCACCTCGGCCACGAGCGGGCCGTCGGCGTCACAGGAGATGCCCTTGACCGGTTTGCCGTCGAGGGTGGTGATCTCGGGCATCGGGTGCTCGGCCGGCGCGGGGAAGCCCTGGGTGATGATCTCCAGGAGCTCGATCGCGCCGACGCCGGTCCCCGAGCACAGGACCGGGTAGAAGCTGCCGCGGGCGACCGCCTTCTCCAGGTCCTCGATGAGGACCTTGGTGTCGATCGGCTCGCCTTCGAGGTAGCGCTCCATGAGCGACTCGTCTTCGCTCTCCTGGATGATGCCCTCGATGAGCGAGTCCCGGTGCTCGGCGATCTGCGCCTGGTACTCCGGGCCCGGTTCCTTCTCCGAGCGGTTGCCGGTGGCGTAGTTGAAGAACTTCTGCGACAGCAGCCCGATGAGTCCGTTGACGTGCCCGTTGGTGATGACGGGCAGGTAGAGGGGGGCCACGCCGTCGCCGAAGACGTCCTGGCAGGTGGCCAGGACCTCGTCGAAGTCGGCCCGCTGATGGTCGATCTTGGTGATGACCACCGCTCTCGGCATCCCGACCTGGGAGCACTCCTCCCAGAGCATCTGCGTCAGGCCGTCGACGCCCTCGGCGGCCGAGACCACGAACAGGGCGGCGTCGGCGGCGCGCAGGCCGGCGCGCAGGTCCCCGACGAAGTCGGCGTACCCGGGGGTGTCCAGAAGGTTGATCTTGATGTCGTTGTAGACCAGGGGCGCCAGTGCGAGGTTCACCGAACGTTGCTGGCGTACCTCGACCTCGTCGAAGTCGGTGACCGTGTTGCCGTCCTCGACCCGGCCGGTGCGCTGGATGGTGCCCGTCGCCGCCAGCAAGTGCTCGACCAGGGTCGTCTTGCCCGCTCCTGAATGGCCGACCAGCACGACATTGCGTATGGCGTCCGCACTGTCGGCCGTGGGTGCCCTGCCCGCGGCTCCCGCATGGCCGCCGGGATTCTTTTCTGCCACATCGCCTCCCGCGTCGTTGGGTGGGGGTTCCAACGCCGCGCCCGCGCGGAAGGGTTCAGAAACCGCATGGACGCGGTGTGTTCACCAAATACCCCTGTGGCGAATATCACAAGGGGGGTGAGGCAAAGAAAGTCCAGCGGGCTCTTATGGCCTACGATCGGAGCGCGATGCTGAAACTCCTGCGCCCGGCCATGACCCGGATCCTCACCCCGCTGGGCAGGGCCCTTGTCCGCCGCGGGATCGGCCCTGACGCCGTCACCGCGATCGGCACGCTCGGCACCGTGGTGTCGGCCCTGTTCTTCTTCCCGATGGGCATGCTCACCGCGGGCGCCCTGGTCATCACCGTGTTCGTGCTGTTCGATCTGCTCGACGGCGTGGTGGCGCGCCTGGGCGGCAGCGGCGGCACGACGTGGGGTGCTTTCCTCGACTCCACGCTCGACCGGGTGGCCGACGCGGCCATTTTCGGTGGTTTGACCCTCTATTTCGCGATTGAGGGCAATATCACCATGGTGGCGGTCACATTGTTCAACGTGGTCGCCGGCGTGCTGGTGTCCTATGCCAAGGCGCGGGCCGAGGGGCTCGGCATCGAGTGCGACGTCGGCCTGGCGGAGCGGCCGGAGCGGCTGGTCGTCGGGCTGGTGGCGGCGTGCTTCTGGTTCGTTCCTCACGTGCTGGCGATCGGCATGTGGGTGCTGGCCGTGGCCAGCGCGATCACCGTGGTGCAGCGGGTCGTGCACGTCTACCGACAGTCGGGGGTGTCATGAGCGAGAAGACGTCCGTCGCCGACCGGGCGGTGGCCGCCGGGTTCGCCGCGGGGTGGACGCTGGGGCCGTACCTGCCGCACAGGCCGACGGCGGCGGTCTTCCGCTTCATGGCCGACCGGGTGTGGCGCGGGCGCGGCAAGTCGGTACGCCGCCTGGAGTCGAACCTGAGCCGGGTCACCGGCCTGCCGGTCGGCAGCGCGGAACTGGGCGAGCTCACCCGCCGGGGCATGCGCTCCTATTTCCGCTACTTCCACGAGATCTTCCGGCTGCCGTCGATGGACCGTGCCGAGGTGGTCAGGCGTACCCACGTGACCGGCGCCGAGCACGTCCACGACAACGTGGCCGCCGGGCGCGGCGTGGTGCTCGCGCTGCCGCACATGGGCAACTGGGACCAGGCGGGCGCGTGGCTGGTCGGGGTCGGGCATCCGTTCACGACCGTGGCCGAGCGACTCAAGCCCGAGTCGCTGTTCCGCCGTTACGTGGCCTTCCGCGAAGGTCTCGGCATGGAGGTGCTGCCGCTCACGGGCGGCGACGGCCACAACTTCGGGACCCTGGCGACGCGGGTACGGCGGGGCGGGGTCGTCTGCCTGCCCGCCGAGCGCGACCTGACCAAGAGCGGCGTCGAGGTGCGCTTCTTCGGGGCCACCACGAAGGTGCCCGCCGGGCCGCCGCTGCTGGCCGTGCAGACCGGATGCGCCCTGCTGCCCGCCATCGTCTACTTCGACGGCGACGACTGGGGGATCGACATCCACCCCGAGGTGCCGGTGCCCGGTGAGGGCACCCGCCAGGAGAAGGTCGCGGCGGTCGCGCAGGGGCTGGCGGACGTGTTCGAGAAGGGGATCGCGCAGCACCCGGAGGACTGGCACATGCTGCAGCGACTGTGGCTGGAGGACCTGACGCGATGAGAATCGGCATTGTCTGCCCCTATTCGTGGGACATGCCGGGTGGCGTCAAGCAGCACATCGACGACCTGGCGCAGGCGCTGATCGCGCAGGACCACGAGGTGTCGGTGATCGCTCCGGCCGCCGACGACGACGAGCTGCCGCCGTACGTGACCGGGGCGGGCCGGGCGATTCCGGTGCCGTACAACGGGTCGGTGGCGCGGATGTCGTTCGGGTTCATCTCGGCGGCGCGGGTGCGCAGGTGGGTGCGTGACGGCGGGTTCGACGTGCTGCACATCCACGAGCCGCTGATCCCGAGCCTCGGGGTGCTGGCCTGCTGGGCGGCCAAGGGGCCGATCGTGGCCACGTTCCACGCCTCCTTCACCCGCTCGCGGGCGATCGCGGTGGCCGAGCCGCTGCTGCGCAGCGCGCTGGAGAAGCTCCACGGGCGCATCGCGGTCTCCGACGCGGCGCGCAAGAGCCTGGTGGAGCAGTTCGGCGGTGACACGGTGCTGATTCCCAACGGGGTGACGGTCGCGCGCTACACCGAGGCGGAGCCGCTGGACGGCTGGGGCCCCGACGGCTCGACGATCGGCTTCCTCGGGCGGGTGGACGAGGAGCGCAAGGGCCTGCCGATCCTGATGGAGGCGCTGAAGTCGATCCCGGACGCCAAGCTGCTCATCGCCGGGCCCGGCGAGGTGAAGGTGCCCAAGGAACTGCGTGACCGGGTGACCGTGCTGGGCATGGTGAGCGAGGCGGACAAGATCCGCGCGTACCACTCGGTGGACGTCTTCTGCGCGCCGAACACGCGCGGGGAGAGCTTCGGCATCGTGCTGGCCGAGGCGATGGCCTCGGGGGCGACCGTGCTGGCCAGCGACATCCCGGCCTTCCGCCGGGTGCTGGGCGAGGGGCAGGCGGGCGCGCTGTTCAGGAACGGCGACCCCGCCTCGCTGGCCGAGGAGGCGCGGGCGCTGCTGGAGGCGCCGGAACGCCGGGCCAAGCTGGCGGCCGAGGCGCTGGTGGCGGTGCGCAAGTACGACTGGTCGACGGTGGCACGGGACGTGGTGCGGGTGTACGAGACGGTGACGGCGGGCGGCGCCGGCCGGGTGGAGGAGGACGCGTCGTGACCTCCACGGTGATCATCCTGGTCGTGGGCATCGTCGTGGTGCTCACGGCCGTCTACATCTCCTGGCGGGCCGGGCGGCTCGACCGCCTGCACATCCGGCTGGAGCTGGCGGGGCAGGCGCTCGACGCGGCGCTGCTGCAGCGCCGCTCGGCGGTGCTGCTGCTGGCCGGTTCGCGCATCCTCGATCCGGCGACCTCGCTCATGCTGGCCACCGCGGCCCAGGAGGCCAGGATCGCCGGTCCCGAGGAGCGGGAGCGGGCCGAGAGCGACCTGTCGCGCACGATCCGCGCGGTGGTGGACCAGGACCGCTTCAGGGAGAAGCTGGCCGAGGCGCCGGGTGGGGCGGACCTGCTGGAAGAGCTCGACGCGGTGGTGACGAAGGTGGTCTACTCGCGCCGCTTCCACAACAACGCGGTCGGTGTCACGCGTACGGCGCAGCAGCGCTGGCTGGCCAAGACCCTGCGCCTCGCGGGTCACACCGATTTTCCCAGATTTTTCGAGATTGATGATGATCCGCCGAAGAGTATGGCAACTGAATGACCGAATTTGTTCATCGCCGGTAAGCTTCGTCCGTTCTAGGAGCTAAAGGCGGAGGAGTGGACAGGTGCGGCTACCGCGGATGATCACCGTGACGCTGGCGGGAACGGCGGTCTTGCTGCCGGTCGCGGCGTGCTCGTCGGAAAAGCCCGCCCCTCCCGCGGCGCCGCAGGCCGCCACGGCCGCCCCCAGTGAGACGCCGGACGCCGGTCCCGGTCATCCGTTCACCGGGCTGCCGGACGAGGCGCGCAAGCCCGTACTGGCGGTGAAGATCGAGAACACCGCGGCCGGAAAGCCGCAGATGGGCCTGAAGAGCGCGGACATCGTCTACGTCGAGCAGGTCGAGGCGGGGCTGACCCGGCTCATGGCCATCTTCTCCTCGAAGATCCCGGCCAAGGTGGGCCCCGTGCGCAGCGCCCGCATCTCCGACCTGCACATCGCGCCGCAGTTCGGCAAGCCCGCCTTCGCCTACTCCGGCGCGCAGACCAAGATGCTGCCGCTGATCGCCCAGGCGTCCCTGTTCGACGTCGGCGACACCAGGAACGGCGGCGCCTACTTCCGCCAGCCGGGCCGCTTCGCCCCCTACAACCTGTTCGCCAACACCAAGAAGCTGCTGTCGGCCGCGCCCAAGGCGTCCAAGGCCAAGGACATCGGCTTCACCTTCGGCGACGCCCCCGCCGAGGGCGGCGTGGACAAGAAGTCGTGGACGGTGCGCTGGCCGGCGGCGCGCTTCACCTTCAACTGGTCCGATGCCAAGAAGCAGTGGATGATCTGGCAGGACGGTAAGAAGGACATGGCGGCCGAGGGCGGGCAGCTGAGCGCGCCGACCATCGTGATCCAGTACACCAAGACGGTCCGGTCGCAGTTCCACGACAAGAACCAGAGCTACACGCCGCTCGTGCACAGCACCGGCAAGGGCTCGGCGATCGTGCTGCGGGACGGCAAGGCGTACAAGGCCAAGTGGGAGCGGGAATCGGAGGAGTCGGGCACGACGTTCACCACTGCGGAGGGTGAGCCGATGAACTTCGCGCCGGGTCAGGTGTGGATCGCGCTGGCCAGCCGCAAGCCCGTTACTCCCTGACCGCCCGCCGACGTTTGGGCGGGCCGTACAAAAGAGCGGACAAATCCTGACATGGTGGCATGTCGGGGGAGGGGCGCTCCAGGACCTACGATGGGCTTGATAGCTTACCGTTCGCCCAGGCGGGTGCGCCGGGGCGCAACCCGTCCGAGAGCCCGCATGTGTTCGCGCAGGCGGACCAGCCGAGAGAGCCCGTGAGGAAGACCGTGTCCAGCAGCACGCCAGAAACCACTGCCGTCACCGGAACCGCCCGCGTCAAGCGCGGCATGGCCGAGATGCTCAAGGGCGGCGTCATCATGGACGTCGTCACCCCGGAGCAGGCGAAGATCGCTGAGGACGCCGGCGCCGTCGCCGTGATGGCCCTCGAGCGCGTGCCCGCCGACATCCGCGCCCAGGGCGGCGTCTCCCGGATGAGCGACCCCGACATGATCGAGGGCATCATCAGCGCCGTCTCGATCCCCGTGATGGCCAAGGCCCGCATCGGCCACTTCGTGGAGGCGCAGCTCCTCCAGGCGCTCGGCGTGGACTACGTCGACGAGTCGGAGGTCCTGACCCCGGCCGACTACGCCAACCACATCGACAAGTTCCGCTTCACGGTGCCCTTCGTCTGCGGCGCCACCAACCTCGGCGAGGCCATGCGCCGCATCACCGAGGGCGCGGCCATGATCCGTTCCAAGGGCGAGGCCGGCACCGGCGACGTCTCCAACGCCGTCACCCACATGCGCACCATCCGGGGCGAGCTCAAGCGGCTGACCACGCTGCCCGAGGACGAGCTGTACGTGGCGGCCAAGGAACTGCAGGCCCCGTACGAGCTCGTCGCCGAGGTCGCCAAGACCGGCAAGCTCCCCGTCGTGCTGTTCACCGCGGGCGGCATCGCGACCCCGGCCGACGCGGCCATGATGATGCAGCTCGGCGCCGAGGGCGTCTTCGTGGGCTCGGGCATCTTCAAGTCCGGCGACCCGGCCAAGCGCGCCGCCGCCATCGTCAAGGCCACCACCTTCTTCGACGACCCCGACGTCGTGGCCAAGGTCTCGCGCGGGCTGGGCGAGGCCATGGTCGGCATCAACGTCGACGAGATCCCGCAGCCGCACCGCCTGGCCGAGCGCGGCTGGTAGAGCGTTGCCGTAGCCCCGCCCCCGGCTGGGGGCGGGGCCACGCCGTGCCTACGAGGTCTGGCGCGCGAACTGGGTGATGGCCCCGCGCCAGTGCACGCCCAGGCTGTAGAGCACGCGTGAGCCGGGGGCGAGGAGCGGGCCGGCGTGGTTCATCACGCCTGTCGGCCCGATCTGCCGGCACATGGCCGGCAGCCCTTCTCCGACGCATCCGGCGTAGGTCAGGTCGCCGTTGGGTGAGCGGCGCAGGTGGGTGACGACGCCCCACGTGGCGCCCGCGTCCTGGGCGTTGCCGTAGACGCTGGTGCCGTCCGGCGTCACCGCCACGTCCATGTACGTCCCCCGGGGACCGTCGCCCCGGCACCCCGTGGCGTACCCGATGCAGCCGTGGTAGGCGAGGTTCCCGTTGACGGTGTCGCGGCGCAGGTGGGTGACGCCGGCCGGGCCCGACACGTACAGGCTGTCGCCGGCCGGGGTGATCGCGCCCCTGGTGGCGCGGTACAGGCCGTGGGTGGCGGGCACGTCGCAGCCGGCGGTGCCGGTCTCGGAGACGCAACCCACCTCGGCGAGCGAGCCGGTGGCGAGGTCACGGCGGAAGTGGGTCACCGAGCCGGGACTTCTGGCCACGACGTAGAGACTGCGGCCGTCGGCGCTGAGCACGGCGTCGCCCGAGGACGTCAGGACGCCGGTGCGGCCGATCGGGGTGCACCCCGGCATCGCCTCCCCGATACAGCCGTGGAAGGCCAGGCGGCCGGTGCCGTTGTCGCGGCGCAGGTGATAGACGGCTCCCTTGGCGGTGCCCGAGGCGTACAGGTACAGGTCCCGGCCGTCGGCGGTCACCGCCATCGCGTGGTCGGAGGTGACCCAGGGAGCGAGTCCGGGCAGGGCCGAGACGCTGCCGCAGCCGTGGTCCCAGACGCAGAAGTCCGTGTCGAGGTCGCCTCCGGCCGTCGTCCTGAAGCCGACCACGGCGGCGGGCGTGGAGGCGTACACGTGGGATCCGGCGGACACCACGGAACTGGCGGCGTACAGGCGGTCGGGCAGCACCACGTCGCCCACCTTCGTGGGGCGGCAGCCCGTGACGCCGCCCATGCAGCCGGTGAGGGCCAGCGTGTCGTCGGCGGCCCGGCGGAAGGAGGAGATGGCGGGCATCGCCGTGCCCGACCCTCCGTCGTCGCCGGCCACGACGTAGACGGTGTCGCCGTTGGCGCGCATCGTCGCCGCCGCCGCCCAGTCGAGCGGGTTGACCGGGCCGATGTGCACGGCTCCCGGCACGTTGGAGGAGATCGTCCGTACGAAACCGAGATCGCCCACCGCCGCCTGCGCGCCGGTGGGATACGCCAGAACCAGTGCCAATGCCGCGGCGATCACCGCGGTCCACCGTCGTGTACGGGCAGTTGCCGGCACGTTGCGCTCCCTTCGTCAGTCCGACGATCGGCGACGCTTCGGCTGCGAGGGAACGCGTCCGGAGTTATCCGGACAAGGCCGTACAGCTGATTCTCGGTGGTGATTGAGCCAGTATCGTCGGGGGTGGTGCGGCCACCGAGATCCTGAGGGTGCTTGATGCAGGTACGTCCGCTTCGCTCGTCCGATCCTCGAGAAATACGCGGGTACGCGCTACGCGGCAGGCTGGGTGAGGGCGGCCAGGGCACGGTGTTCCTCGGCATCGCGCCGGACGGCTCGCCGGCGGCGGTCAAGGTGCTGCACGCCCGCCTCACCGAGGACGGCGAGGCCAGGCGCTACCTGCAACGCGAGCTGAACGCCCTGCGGCGGGTCGCCTCCTTCTGCACGGCGCGCGTGCTGGCGGCCGACCCCGACGCGGACCCGCCGTACGTGATCAGCGAGTACATCGACGGGCCGTCCCTGCAGGAGGTGATCCGCGGGCGGGGGATCATGGCCGGGGCCGAGCTCGACCGGCTGGCCGTCGCGACCGCGACCGCGCTCGGCGCCATCCACGCGGCGGGCGTCGTGCACCGCGACTTCAAGCCGGCGAACGTGCTGCTGGCCGCCGACGGCCCGCGCGTCATCGACTTCGGCATCGCCCGGCCCATGGACGCCACCGCGGCCACGATCAGCTCCGCCGTCGGTACCCCGGCCTACATGGCGCCCGAGCAGTTGTCCGGGCATCCGGCCGGGCCGCCGATGGACATGTTCGCGTGGGCGTGCACGATGGCGTACGCGGCCAACGGCCGCCTGCCGTTCGGTGACGAGACGCTGCCCGTGGTCATCAACCGGATCCTCAACGCCCAGCCCGACCTGGGGCGGATGGAAGGGCGGCTGCGCGGGTTCGTGGCCGCGTGCCTGGAGAAGGATCCGGCGCGGCGGCCGTCGGCCAGGCAGGTGCTGCTCGGGCTGATGGAGCAGGCCCCGAGGGGGACGCTCCCGCCACCGCCGCCCCACGCCCAGCCGATCGCGGGCGGCCCGCCTCCGCCCAGGCCGGGGTACGGGTCCTCGCTGCCGCCGGGGCCGGTGCATGGACCGCCATCGCTGCCGCCGGGGCCGCCCCACCAGACTCGGCCGGGTGGCAGGACGGCCCGCGTGACGGTGGGAGCGGCGGTGGCGGCGGTGCTCGTGCTGGGGTCGGCGACGGCGGTCTATGTCGCCACCAGGCCGGACGCCGTGAGCACCCGGGTGACCGCGACCCCCACCTCGATCAAGAGCCCGAGCCAGGACACCGGTACGCCCGTCGGCGACGTGACCCGTTCGCCCCGGCTGGGCCTGGAGGTCTGGCAGGACGGCAAGCCGGTGGCCCTGTCGCTCGACGACCTGGACTCCCCGGTGACCGTGGCCCAGCTCAAGGCGGCGCCGTTCGAGCTGCGCTTCCCGAAGCTCGCCGAAGGGCGGGCCCTGCAGGTCTGCGCGTGGACCGGCAAGTCCGTCTTCTCCATCGAGGACGGGGCCAAGGTCGACAGCCACCCGTGCTTCCGCCCGGGAACCGGCGTCGCCGACTACGAGTACGGCTCGGGCACGCTGTATCTGAACGACAACGACGGCCACAACTACCTGGCCGGCAACCGGGTCGCCGCGCAGTCGGCCACCCAGGACAAGGTGTTCGTCTCCAAGATCTTCCGCGACGGGGCGGACACGCCGCTGGCCGGCTTCACGGGAACGCTGTACCTGGCCGCCTTCATCGACCTGAACGGCGACAAGGCGTTCAAGCGGGCGGGCGAGGGCGAGTACGACTATCTCACGCTCAAGATCACCCGCTGACCGGCAAGCTTGGGCAAAGACCGTGATTTGTCGGACTACGTCAACTGTTGTGGAGGAATGACCACCCAGGTGGACGGGGGTGGGCGATGACGGCCACGGAGGCACAGGCGGCGTCCCAGAAGCTGTCGCTGCCGACGCTGACCGCGATGGTGGTCGGGTCGATGGTCGGCGCCGGGGTCTTCTCGCTGCCGCGCAACTTCGCGCAGGCCACCGGGGTGCTCGGGGCGCTGATCGCGTGGGCGGTGGCCGGCGTCGGCATGCTCATGCTGGCCTTCGTCTTCCAGACGCTCGCCGTGCGCAAGCCTGACCTGAACGCCGGCGTCTACGCCTACGCCAAGGCCGGGTTCGGCGAGTTCCCGGGGTTCCTGTCGGCGTTCGGCTACTGGGCCAGCGCCTGCGTGGGCAACGTCTCCTACTGGGTGCTGATCAAGTCAACGCTGGGCGCGGCCATCCCCGGCTTCGGCGAGGGCGACACGATCCTGGCCGTGGCCATCAGCGCGGTGGGCGTGTGGGCGTTCCACTTCATGATCGTGCGCGGGGTGCGCGAGGCGGCCACGATCAACCGGATCGTCACCGTCGCCAAGCTCGTGCCGATCGTGCTCTTCATCGTGATCGTCGCCGTCGCCCTCAAGTCGGCCACCTTCTCCGCGAACTTCCCGGGCACGACGGGTGGCCTGTTCGACCAGGTCAAGGCGACGATGCTGGTGACCGTCTTCGTGTTCCTCGGCGTCGAGGGCGCCAGCGTCTACTCCCGCTACGCGCGCCGCCGCGAGGACGTCGGCCGCGCCACCGTGCTGGGCTTCGTCAGCGTGCTCGCGCTGTTCGCCGCGGTGTCGATCTTCTCGTACGGCGTGCTGCCCCAAAATGATCTGGCCCAGGTCCGCCAGCCGTCCATGGCCGGGGTGATGGAGTCGGTCGTGGGCCCCTGGGGCTCGGTGTTCATCAGCGCCGGCCTGATCGTCTCGGTGCTCGGCGCGTACCTGGCCTGGACGCTGATGGCCGCCGAGGTGCTGTTCGTGGCGGCCAGGGACGACGACATGCCGCGCTTCCTGCGGCGGGAGAACCGGCAGGGCGCCCCGGTGGCCGCTCTGGTCATGACCAGCATCCTGATCACCGCGGTACTGGCGGTCACCCTGTGGTCGGATGACGCGTTCACGTTCACGCTGAAGCTGTGCAGTTCGCTCTCGCTGGTGCCGTACCTGCTCGCCGCGGGCTACGCGCTCAGGCTGCGCGGCACCGCCGGGCAGGTGGCCGTGGCGGCGCTGGCCGTCGTCTACACCGCCTTCCTGATCTTCGCCGCGGGCCTGGAGTTCCTGCTGCTGTCGTGCATCATCTACGCCCCCGGCACGATCCTGTTCGTCATGACCAGGCGCGAGCGGGGCCGGCGCGCGTTCACGCTGCCGGAGCTGATCCTGTTCGTCCTGGTCGCCGCCGGGGCGGTCGTCGGCGTCATCGGGCTGGCCGCGGGCTGGATCACCATCTGAGAAGGAGGAAGCCATGACGCTGGGTGTGCATTCCGAGGTCGGGATGCTGCGCAAGGTCATCGTGCACCGGCCGGAGCTGAGCATGAGACGCCTCACCCCGGCCAACAACGACCGGCTGCTGTTCGACGACATCCTCTGGGTCGAGCAGGCGCAGCGCGAGCACGACGCCTTCGTGGCGATGATGCGCGGGCGCGGCATCGAGGTCTTCGACCACCGGCGGCTGCTGGCCGAGGCGCTGGAGTCGCGCTTCGACGCCAAGCAGCACGCCATCGAGCAGGCCGTCACCCACCTGACCGTCGGTCCCGCCCTGGTCGACACCATCCGCGAGACGCTGGCCGGGTGGAGCGGCGAGAAGCTGGCCACCCATCTCATCGGCGGCCTCACCAAGCAGGAGTACGGCACCGCCGCCCTGGACGAGAAGTCTCTGGTGGCCGCCGCGGCGCGGCCGGGGGAGTTCATCCTGCCGCCGCTGCCGAACTCGTTGTACCAGCGCGACCCCTCGGCCTGGCTGTACGGAGGCGTCTCGCTGAACCCGATGTACTACCACGCCCGCCTCCTGGAGACCATGAACCAGTCGACGATCTACCATTACCACCCGATGTTCACCGAGGAGCGCTTCACCTTCTGGTATCCCGACGCGGGCGAGGACGACCGCTTCCACGAGGAGGACTACGGCACCGCCGCCATGGAGGGCGGCGACATGATGCCCATCGGCAACAAGACCGTCGCCATCGGCCTGTCCGAGCGCACCACCGCCCGCACCGTCGAGCACATCGCGCTGTCGCTCTTCGCCGCGGGCGCCGCGGAGCGGGTGATCGCGGTCAACATCCCCAAGCGCCGCTCCTACATGCACCTCGACACCGTCTTCACCTTCCTGGACGCCGACAAGGCCACCGCCTATCCGCCGTTCCTGGAGACCGCCACCACGTACTCGCTGCGCCCCGGCGACAAGCCGGCCACGCTGGACGTGCGCCGCGACGCCTCCTTCGTCGGCGCCCTGGAGGAGTCGCTCGGGATCGGCCGGCTGGAGGTGATCCCGACCGGCGGCGACGACTACCAGCAGGCCCGCGAGCAGTGGGACTCCGGCAACAACTTCTTCGCCCTCGCGCCCGGGGTCGTCGTCGGCTACCACAAGAACCAGTTCACCAACCGCAAGCTGCGCGAGCACGGGGTCGACGTCATCGAGATCGAGGGCTTCGAACTCGGCAAGGGCCGCGGCGGCGCCCACTGCATGACCTGCCCGATCGAACGCGACGCCGTCTGAACCCTCCCCCCGGGAGGAAAGCCATGAGAATCGTCCTGATCTGCGCCACCTTGCTGCTGGCCACCGCCTGCACCTCGGGCAACCAGCCCGACTGGTGGCGTACCAACCAGACCGACGGCCAGGTCGGCCCGGTCCGGCTCGTGCACGTCAACATCGAGGCGCCGCCCATGGACGAGCAGAAGCCCGGCGGCACGCTGCCGCTCTACCTGACGCTGTTCAACGACGCGGCCGTCGAGCAGGTCATGGACGCGGTGAGCACCGTGGAGGCCAAGAAGGTCGTCTACCGCGCGGGCTCGGACGCGCCCGTGGAGCGCATGCGGGTGGTCATCCCGCCGAAGGGGGAGCTGTCCCTGCAGAAGGGGAACGGCCGGCCGTACCTGGAACTGGTGGGCACGAACCGGCAGCTCGGCAACACCACGATCCCCGTCACCTTCCGCTTCCCCACGGCGGGGACGGTCACGATCCGCGTGCCCGTGCGGGCGGGACGGTCTTCGCCGGCGCCGTCGTGAGCCATTGAAGAACAAGATTCCAGAATGTCATTCTGGTCCTATGACCGTCGACAAGCACGCCCTCCGCGCCCGATACCGCCAGGAACGCGACAAGCGCCTCCGCCCCGACGGCAACGACCAGTACCTGCGCCTGACCGGCCGTTTCGCCTCCTACGCCGACGACCCGTACACCCCCAGAGCTCCGCGGGAGCCGAAGAGCGACCACGTCACCGTGGCGTTCGTCGGCGGCGGGTTCGCCGGGCTGGTCACCGGGGCGCGGCTGAAGGAGGCCGGGGTGGCCGACGTCAGGGTCGTGGAGAAGGGAGGCGACTTCGGCGGCACCTGGTACTGGAACCGCTACCCCGGAGCCCAGTGCGACACCGCCTCCTTCGTCTACATGCCGCTGCTCGAAGAGCTCGGCCACATGCCGACGGAGAAGTACGCCCACGCGCCCGAGATCCTGGAGCACTGCCGGCGCATCGGCAAACACTACGGCCTCTACGACAACGCGCTCTTCCACACCGAGGTCACCGGCCTGGAATGGGACGACGAGCGCGCGCTCTGGACCGTCACCACCGACCGGGGCGACCGGTTCACCGCGCGGTTCGTGGCCATGGGCGTCGGACCGCTGCACGTGCCCAAGCTGCCCGGCATCCCCGGGATCGACTCCTTCGGCGGGCACTCCTTCCACACCAGCCGCTGGGACTACGACTACACCGGCGGCGACCCGGCGGGCGCGCCCATGGACCGGCTGGCCGGCAAGCGGGTGGCGGTCATCGGCACCGGCGCGACCGCGGTGCAGTGCGTGCCGCACCTGGCGCGGGACTGCGCCGAGCTGTACGTGTTCCAGCGCACGCCGTCCTCGGTGGACGTGCGTGACAACCGGCCGACCGATCCCGCGTGGTTCGCCGGGATCGCCACGCCGGGCTGGCAGCGGCGCTGGCTGGAGAACTTCACCGCCAACCAGGCCGGCGGCGGCGCCGAGGAGGACCTGGTGATGGACGGGTGGACCGACATCGCCCGCCGCGTGCGCGACCGGATCGCCGCCCTGCCGCAGGACGCGCGGACGATCGAGCGGATGCTGGAGGCGTTCGAGGACTCCGACTTCGAGAAGATGGAGGAGATCCGCGCCCGCGTCGACGCCGTCGTGGGCGACCCGGAGACCGCCGGCCGGCTCAAGGCCTGGTACCGGCAGCTGTGCAAGCGGCCGTGCTTCCACGACCAGTACCTGCAGGCGTTCAACCTGCCGGGCGTCCACCTGGTCGACACCGACGGCAAGGGCGTCGAGCGCGTCACGGAGACGGGCGTGGTGGCCGCGGGCCGGGAGTACGCGGTGGACTGCGTGATCTACGCCTCCGGCTTCGAGGTGGGCACCGACTACACGCGGCGCGCCGGCTACGACGTGACCGGGCGGGGCGGGGTCAGGCTGTCGGCGTACTGGGAGGAGGGGATGCGCACGCTGCACGGCACCCACGTGCACGGCTTCCCGAACGTCTTCATCGTCCAGCCGGCCCAGGGCGCCAACCTCGTCTCGAACATCCCGCACAACCTGACCGAGTCGGGCCGGACGATCGCGATGATCGTCAAGCACGCCCTCGACCGCGGCCACGTCCGGGTGGAGGCGAGCAAGCAGGCCGAGGACGCGTGGCTGGAGCTGCTCATGTCCGGTCCCGGCACGCTGCTGGGCGGCGCCGACTGCACGCCCGGCTATTACAACAACGAAGGCCGGGACCCGGGCAGGAAGGGCTGGCTGAGCCTCGGCTATCCGCTCGGGGCCACCGCCTATTTCGCCTATCTGGAGCAATGGCGTACGGCGGGCGACTTCGCGGGCCTCGACTTCACCTAGCTTGATCTTTACCCCCTTACCGGTGCCTTTGCCTGCCTCGGGGCAGCTCAACCCCTGTGAGCCGGGAGAGCGACGACGTCACGGCCCGGATCAGGGAACGGCTGGGCACCCTGCGGGCGCGCATGCGCCGCGAGGCCGTACTCGACGAGGCCGTCAGCCGTACGGCCGCGCGCCAGAACATCCGCCCCGAGGAGGCGGCGCGCCACCTCGGCCGGCTAGCCGACGGCTCCGGCATGGAACTCCTGGACCTGGCCGCCGCGATCGAGCCCGCGCCGCGCCCGGCCACGCCGCCGCCGGTGCCCGGATGGGTGCTGGCGGTGCTGCAGGCCGTGCACGTCTCGGCCGCCTACCTGGTGCCGGTCCTCGACGACGGCGACCGGCCGGTCGACTTCGTGATCGCCGCGGCGAACGAGCAGGCCCGCGACGTGACCGGGCGCGGCGCCGGTGAACTCGTCGGCGAGCGCCTCGTCCAGGCCTGCCCGGGGGTGGTGAAGTCCGGGCTGCTGGAGGCGTACTTCCGGGTGCTCGCCGACGGCCGGCCGCTCAAGCTCGACCCGGTGGAGTACGTGGAGGTGCGCGACCACAAGCTCTGGCCGGCGTCGCTGACGGTGCGGGCCGTACCGCTGCACGAGGGAGTCCTGGCGAGCTGGCGCGCGCTCGACGAGGACGAGCGGCTGATCAGCCGGTGGGACCGCGCCCAGCGCGAGGCCGAGCTCGGCTGGGCCGAGTGGACGCTCACCACCGGCCGCGCCTACTGGACCGCTCAGATGTACGGGATCTTCGGCCGCGACCCCGCCGGCGGCCCGATGCCGCTGGAGGAACTGCCCGGCGCCGTCGTCGAGGCGGACGTGCCGCTGGTGGACGAGCTCATGTCCACCCTGCTCGAACACGGCGAGGCGGCCGACGGCGAGTTCAGGATCAGGCAGCGCCACGGCGTACGGCAGGTGCGCGCGGTCAGCGAGCCCGTCCTCGACGACAGCGGCACCCCGGTGCTGGTCAGGATGCTCGTCCAGGACATCACCCGTGGCCGCCGCCGCGAACGCGCCCTGTCGGCGGCCCACGCGCAGGCGATCAGGCAGCGCCGCCGGGCCGAGGAGGAGCAGCGCGTCGCCCACCGCCTCCAGGACGCCATCCAGCCCGGCCGCAGCGGCGTCCTCGACGTACCCGGCGTCCGGATCGCCGTACGCTACCTGCCCGCGGAAGAGGTCGGCCGGCTCGGCGGCGACTGGTTCAAGGCCAGGAGCCTGCCCGACGGCCGGGTCCTGGTGGCCATCGGCGACGCGATGGGCCACGGCCTGGCCGCCGTCGGACTGATGGCGCAGATGCGCTTCGGCCTGGCCGGGCTCGCCTACACCAAGGCCGACGCCGCCCAGTTGGCCACCTGGCTGAACGACCTCATCTACCACAACAGCGAGACCGTGGCCGCGACGGGCACCGCCGTCATCGGCCACTTCGATCCCGGCAGCAGGCTCCTGACCTGGACCAGCGCCGGCCACCCGCCGCCGCTGCTGGTGCGCGGCGGGGTCGCGGCGCTGCTGGAGCCGCGCCCGGGACTGATGCTCGGCGCCCTGGAGTCGGTCGCCTACGAGCTGACCACCACGCAGCTCCACCCCGGCGACATGCTGTTCCTCTACACCGACGGCGTCATCGAGCGCCGCGACCAGGATCTCGACGCCGGGCTGAAGTCCCTGCTGGAGGCGGCCGACTCCTGCCCGCTCGACGATCCCGAGGCGGCCATCGGCTGCGTCCTGGACCGCATCGGCCTGGACACCCACGACGACGTCTGCCTGCTGGCGCTGCGCATCCACTGACGCCTGCTATACGTCTGTATAGTAAAATACACAATCGTATAGTCAGTTGCGCCTGTGGACAGGAAGAAGCGATGACCGCACCCGATCCGGAAGACCTCACCGCGCGCGCCCGCATCAGGGACGCCGCGATGCGCCACTTCGGCGAGCACGGCTTCGAACGGGCCACCATCCGGGGGATCGCCGACAGCGCGGGTGTCTCCTCCGGGCTGGTGCGCCACCACTTCGGCTCCAAGCAGGGCCTGCGCGAGGCCTGCGACGAGTACCTGGTCAAGGCCATCCGCACGCTCAACGACGAGGTCCGCGCCGACGCCGGGCACAACTACGTCGCCGTCGCCCGCGCCGTCTTCGGCCCCTACCAGCGCTACATGTCCCGCGCGCTGGCGGAGGGCTCGGCCGCCGAGGTCTTCGACGCGATCGCGGAGCTCGGCGAGCAATGGCTGGCCGAGGCCGACAAGAGCCGCCCCGACCCGCCCAAGGTCCCGGTCAGGGCGCGCGCCACCGTCGGCACCGCGATGGCGCTGGCCGTCTCCGTGCTGCAGGAGCACATCTCCCGGCGGCTCGGGGTGCGGGTCTTCAGCCCCGCCGGGGACGAACTGCTCGCCCGGGTGCTGCTCGACCTCTACTCCCACTCCTGGCTCACCCCGGAGGAGGGCGCCGCGTTGCAGGCGCGCCTCGATGAGAAGGGAGACGAACGATGACCGACGCCATCGCGGTGACCGGTCTGGTCACGAGCTTCGGCCCGGCACGGGCGCCGGACGGGCCGAACCTGTCCGCGCGCACCGGACCTTCCGCCTTCTCCCACGTCCCGAAGCTGCCCGCCGAATCGCTGAACGGCCTCCCGCTCGCGGTGCTGACCGCGATGGCGGCGGCGCTGATCGCCGCGGGCTCCGCCGGAATCCGCGGGCGCGACCTTCCGATCGGGTGAAAGCACCCAGGGTGCTCAGATAACGCGAAGGAAGATCCCCTTTAGCGCAAAACCATGCTCAACGCCGCAAGATATGCCGAAAGGGATGACATCCAGCTGGATGTCGTCTTTTTCGTGTTAGGTGGCGTTCACCCGCGAGTCATGAGCCTCGGTCAGGCTACGGGCGTCCCTCACCCTTGATCGACAGGGAGCCACCCCCGTGCGCAACCTCAACCGCCGCCACTTCCTCGTCACCGGCCTGGCCGCGGGAGCCGCCGCCGGGCTGCCCACCGGGGCCGAGGCCGCCACCCGCGGCAGGGAACCGGCCGCCAACCCCTTCACCCTCGGCGTCGCCAGCGGCGACCCCGACCACCACGGCTTCGTCATCTGGACCAGGCTCGCGCTCAACCCCATGGCCGAGGACGGCATGGGCGGCATGCCCGCGCGCCCGGTCACCGTCCAGTGGCAGATCTACGCCGACGAGCGCGCCAGGCGCACCGTGCGCGCGGGCGTCACCCGCGCGGTCCCCGAGTGGGGCCACAGCGTGCACGTCGAGGTCGCCGGCCTCGCCCCCGGCCGCGAGTACTGGTACCGCTTCAAGACCGGCCGTCACGTCTCCCCGCTCGGCCGCGCCCGCACCGCCCCCCACCCCTTCCAGTACGGCGGGGCCCTGTCGATGGCCTTCGTCTCCTGCGCCCAGTACGAGCACGGCTACTTCACCAGCTACCGCCGCCTGGCCGAGGAGAACCCCGACCTCGTCCTGCACCTGGGCGACTACCAGTACGAGTACACCAAGAACACCTACGTCATCCCCGGCGGCAACGTCCGCCACCACGACGGCCCCGAGACCGAGACGCTGGCCAACTACCGCCAGCGCCACGCCCAGTACAAGGCCGACGCCGACCTGCAGGCCGCCCACGCCGCGGCCCCCTGGCTGGTGGTGTGGGACGACCACGAACTGGACAACAACTGGGCCGACGAGGTCCCGGAGAAGCCCGAGATCCCGCAGCCGAACTTCCGCCGGCGCCGCGAGGCCGCCTTCCGCGCCTACTACGAGAACATGCCGCTGCGCCGCTCCTCGGTCCCGCGCGGCATCGACATGCAGCTCTACCGGCGCGTGCGCTGGGGCCGCCTGGCCACCTTCCACATGCTCGACACCCGGCAGTACCGCGACGACCAGGGCTGCGGCGACGGCTACCGCGACTGCCCGGCGGCGATCGACCCGGCCCGCTCCATCACCGGCCACGAGCAGGAGGCCTGGCTGCTGGACGGCTTCCGCCACTCCCGCGCCCAGTGGGACATCCTCGGCCAGCAGGTCTTCTTCGCCCAGCGCGACAACAACGCCGGACCCCAGAAGATCACCTCGCAGGACGCCTGGGACGGCTACGTCGCCTCGCGCAAGCGCATCACCCAGGGCTGGCTCGACGCCCAGGTCCGCAACCCCGTCGTGCTCACCGGCGACGTGCACGCGCACTGGGCCGGCGACCTGAAGCTCGACTACGACGACCCCACGGGCCCGTCGGTCGGCTCGGAACTGGTGGCCACCTCCATCAGCACCGGCGGCGACGGCAAGGACTCCGACCCGCAGACGCAGCCCTTCCTGAAGATCAACCCGCACCTGAAGTTCTACAACAACCAGCGCGGCTACGTGCTGACCACGATCGAGCGGGACCTCATGACCGCCGACTTCCGGGTGGTGCCGAAGGTGCAGGCGCCCGGCTCGGGCGTCCACACCAAGGCCACGTTCGTCATCGAGGACCGCGTCCCGGGCGTGAAGCAGACCTACCTGCGCCCGGTCGACCCGGCGCTCAAGGCGCTCGGCGAGACGACCATCGAGGAGACGGTCCGCCTGGAGACCGAGCGCCCCTAGCCGTCGGCCGCCCCGGTCCCAAGCCGCAAAGACCGGGGCGGCCGGCCTCCTTCGGTTGGATACTTAGCTCAACTAAGTTAGTCTGGCTAAGTATGAGGGACGATCCCGACGCGCTGGCCGAGCAGATGTCCGTCGTGCTGCGCCACCTGGTCCTGCTGCTGCGCCGTACCGTCGCCGGCCAGCCGGTCACCAGCCAGCAGTACGCCGTCCTCGGCTCGCTCAAGCACGGGCCGCGCCGGATGACCGAGCTGGCCGAGGAGCACGCCGTCCAGCTCCCGACCATGACGGTCCAGATCAACCGGCTCGAAGAGGCCGGGCTGGTGGCCAGGGGCGGCGACCCGGCCGACGCCAGGGTCAGGACGGTCGAGCTGACCGGCGAGGGCCGTACGCGGCTGCTGGCCGTACAGCGTGCCAGGATCGCGCACCTCGCCCACGAACTGGCCGCGCTCACACCGGACGAGCGCGCCGCCCTCGCGGCGGCGCTCCCGGTGCTGGCCAAGCTCGGCTGAGACGCACGAAGGAGTGTCATGTCATCCGGTGGCGGCATACTGCGCCAGCCGATGTCCGTCTGGGCCACCGCGTTCGCCGCGGTCGTCGCCTTCATGGGCATCGGGCTCGTCGATCCGATCCTGCCCTCCATCGCCCAGGGGCTCAACGCCGGCCCCAGCCAGGTGTCCCTGCTGTTCACCAGCTACTTCCTGGTCACCGCCGTGGCGATGCTGGTCACCGGCTGGGTCTCCAGCCGGATCGGCGGCAAGAAGACCCTGCTGGCCGGACTCGCGCTGGTCGTCGTCTTCGCCGCGCTGGCCGGGACGTCCGGCAGCGTGGGCGAGCTGATCGGCTTCCGCGCCGGATGGGGCCTGGGCAACGCGTTGTTCGTCGCCACCGCGCTCGCGGTCATCGTGGGCTCGGCCAGCGGCGGCGCCGAGGCCGCGATCATCCTCTACGAGGCGGCGCTCGGCCTCGGCATCTCGCTCGGCCCGCTCGCCGGCGCGCTGCTCGGAGACTGGAACTGGCGGGCCCCGTTCTTCGGCACCGCCACGCTGATGGCCGCCGGATTCGTGCTCATCGCCACCCTGCTGAAGAACACGCCCACGCCGGAGGCCGGAACCCGGCTCAGCGCCCCCATCCGGGCGCTGGCCCACGGCGGGCTGTCCACCACCGCCTTCACCGCCCTGTTCTACAACTTCGCCTTCTTCACGGTGCTGGCGTTCACGCCGTTCATCCTGCACCTGCCGGCCTACGGCATCGGCGCCGTCTTCTTCGGCTGGGGCGTGTGCGTGGCGCTGGCCTCGGTGTTCGGGGCGCCGCCGCTGCAGCGCGGGCTCGGCTCGGTCAACGTGCTGCACCTGGCGCTGGCTCTGCTCGCGCTGTGCCAGATCGGCATCGCGCTGTCCGGCCACGCGGGCATCATCGTGTTCACGATCCTGTCGGGCATCCCGATCGGGCTCAGCAACACCGTCTTCACCGAGTCGGCCATGGAGGTCTCCGACGCGCCCCGGCCGGTCGCCTCCGCCGGCTACAACTTCGTGCGCTGGATGGGCGGCGCGCTGGCCCCGTTCCTGGCCACCAAGATGGGCGAGGAGCTCGGGATCGCGGTGCCGTACCTCGTCGGCGCGGCCTGCTGCGTCCTCGCCATGGCCATCCTGTACGGCCGGCGCCACCACCTTCTCGCCCTGCGGCGCGTCGACACCGACCACGCCCTGGACGACGCCGTGGTTGCATAGCAGGCATGATCGGACACGCCATCGTGGCGGCGGGGCTGGCGGTCAGCCCCGCCGTCGCGTTACGCCCGGAGATATCGGTCATGACGTGGAACGTCTGCGCGGGCACGAACGCCTCCTGCTCCCTGTACCGCCGCACCGCCCCCGAGATCGCCCGCGCCGTCGGCACCCAGGCCGGGCGCGGTACCGACGTGCTGTTCCTGCAGGAGTTCTGCACGGGCGCGGACGCGGCGCTGGAAGGCTGGCTGGAGAACGCCACCGGCCGCGCCTGGACCGTGCGCTCGTGGGGGCTCCAGTCACAGCACGGCACGCCGTACGCCTGCCATCCCGACCTGCTCGGCCGCCCGCGCGGAACCCAGAGCGTCACCATCGCCGTCGCCGGCCCGGCCACCTTCGAGACACACGCCCTGAGCTCGCCGCCCTGGTCGGTGAAGCGGGCCGCGCTCTGCGCCGACCTGCCGCGGCACCGGGTACGAGCCTGCACCAGCCACCTGTCCGTGGGACTGCCCTACGACGATCGCGGGCCCGGCGCGCCGTACCGGACGAAACAGGTGCGCGAGCTCTTCGCGCTCACCGCGAAGGACCGCACGCCCGTCGTCGGCGGCGACCTCAACCTGCGGCCGGACAGCCGCGCGCTCGCCCCCGTCTACGCCCGCTACCAGGAGTGCGACCCGCGGCGGCGGCCGACCATGCGGGCCAAGAAGCTCGACTACCTGTTCACCACGCGGGTGCTCGGCTGCCGCCTGGACAGCCGCACCACCGTCTCCGACCACCAGCCGCTCCATCTCCGTGCCGCCCTGTAGGAAGACGGCGGGCCCTCGTGGTGTTGAATGATGCGAACTCCAGACCATGACGGAAGGACCAGCGTGCCCACGATCGGTGTACTCGCCCTCCAGGGAGACGTGCGCGAACACGTCGCGATGCTGGAGGCGGCCGGCGCCGGCGCGACCCCCGTGCGCCGCCCCGCGGAGCTTGAGGCTGTCGACGGGCTCGTGATCCCCGGCGGGGAGTCCACCACGATGTGGAAGCTGGCCGAGATCTTCGAGATGCTCGAACCCCTGCGCCTGCGGATCAAGGACGGCCTGCCCGCCTACGGCTCCTGCGCCGGCATGATCATGCTGGCCGACCGGATCGAGGACGGCGTCGACGGCCAGCAGACCATCGGCGGCCTCGACATGGTCGTGCGGCGCAACGCCTTCGGCCGCCAGGTCGACTCCTTCGAGGCCGACCTGACCTTCGCCGGCGGCCCCGTGCACGCCGTGTTCATCCGCGCGCCATGGGTGGAATCGGTGGGTTCGGAGGTCGAGGTGCTGGCTACCGCGCCGCCGGGGGATAGGATCGTCGCGGTCCGCCAAGGGCCTCTGCTCGCGACATCGTTCCATCCCGAGCTGACCGGGGACACTCGCGTGCACGAATACTTCGTCAACATGGTGAGGGAGCTCTAGGTAATGTCCGGCCACTCCAAATGGGCGACGACGAAGCACAAGAAGGCCGCGCTCGACGCCAAGCGCGGCAAGCTTTTCGCGAAGCTCATCAAGAACATCGAGGTGGCGGCACGGACCGGTGGCCCTGACCCGGACGCCAACCCCACCCTCTTCGACGCCATCTTCAAGGCGAAGAAGAACTCGGTGCCCAACGACAACATCGAGCGGGCCCGCAAGCGCGGCGGCGGCCTGGAGGCCGGCGGCGCCGACTGGCAGACCATCATGTACGAGGGCTACGCGCCCGGCGGCGTCGCGGTGCTCATCGAGTGCCTCACCGACAACCGCAACCGCGCCGCCTCCGAGGTACGCGTCGCGCTGACCCGCAACGGCGGTTCGCTGGCCGACCCCGGCTCGGTGTCGTACATGTTCAACCGCAAGGGCGTCGTGCTCGTCCCCAAGAACGGCCTCGACGAGGACGACGTGCTGACCGCGGTCCTGGACGCGGGCGCCGAGGAGGTCAACGACCTGGGCGAGTCCTTCGAGGTCGTCTCCGAGGCCGGCGACCTGGTCCCGGTGCGCAAGGCGCTGCAGGAGGCGGGCATCGACTACGACTCGGCCGAGTCCGGGTTCCTGCCGACCATGAGCGTGCAGCTCGACGAGGACGGCGCGCGCAAGGTCTTCCGCCTCATCGACGCGCTGGAGGACAGCGACGACGTGCAGAACGTCTTCGCCAACTTCGACGTCTCCGACGAGATCATGGAGAAGCTCGACGCTTAATGCGGAACGAACCTTTCCGCATTACTGCGTAGCGTGGAAGGCATGATGAAGCCTTTCACCATCGACGTCCCGCAGGCCGACCTCGACGACCTTCGCGAGCGCCTGGCCCGCACCCGCTGGCCCGCTCGGCTCCCCGGAGCCGAGTGGAGCCGCGGCGTCCCCGTCGCCTACCTGCGCGAGCTCGCCGGCCACTGGGCCGACGGCTACGACTGGCGCGCCTGGGAGGCGAAGATGAACGCCTTCCCGCAGTTCACCACCGAGATCGACGGCCAGCGGATCCACTTCTTCCACGTGCGCTCGGCCGACCCCGGCGCGCTGCCGCTGATCCTCACCCACAGCTGGCCGAACTCCGTCGCCGAGTTCACCGAACTGCTCGGCCCGCTGTCGGAGCACTTCCACGTGGTCGCGCCCTCGCTGCCCGGTTTCGGCTTCTCGCCGTTCCCCGAGCCCGCCGACGAGCGGCCGTGGAGCGTCGAGCGCGTCGCCCGTACCTGGGCCGAGCTGATGAGCCGCCTGGGGTACGAGCGCTACGGCGCCCACGGCAACGACGCGGGCGCGCTGGTCTCCCCGCAACTGGCCGCCCTCTTCCCCGAGCACGTCGTCGGCGTGCACATCACCGGCGGGCTCGGCATGCCCACCGAGCCGGAAGACCAGGAGGGCGTGGACGCCTGGGTCGTCGACATGCTCAGCGGCGCCGCGGGCAGCGGGTACGCCCCCTACCTGGCCGCCCGGCCCCAGACGCTCGCCTACGGCTTCAGCGACTCGCCCGTCGCCCAGCTCGCCTACCTCGTCGAGCGCTTCAAGGAGTTCGACGGCTGGCACCAGGCGGGCTCCACCGACCCCGTCGAGCGCGACCTCGTCCTCACCAACGCCAGCCTCTACTGGCTGACCGGCACCGGCGGCTCGTCGTCGTGGACGTACTACGAGGGCGCGGCCGGGCTGCCGATCGACCAGGACGCGGTCCCCACCGGCGTCTCCCACGGCGGCCCCGAGACCTTCCGCCGCATCGCCGAGCGCAAGAACACGATCGTCCACTGGAACGATCTCGACCACCCCAGCCACATGCTCGCCATGGCCGCGCCCGGCCCGCTGGCAGCCGACATCCGGGACTTCTTCGGAGAACTCGCCCCTCGCTAGGGTGGTGGGCCATGATCCCGGCCCCGCCCGCCCGCAGCGCTCGGCTGGTTACTCCTGGCGCCCGCGGCGTTCGCGGCGCTCGCCTGCCTGGTCGTGCCCAGCGCGCACACCGTCGTGATGAGCACGCGATCGGTGCGCCTGCTGGCGCGGCGGGACGAGCCCGTCGGCCTTGCCAACTACGCCGCGGTGCTCGGGGACGAGGGGTTCTGGCGGGCGCTGGCGTGCTCCTGAGCCAGAGCCTCAGCTCCTACCGGAACACCGTCGCCGACGTCGGCGTGACGACGCCGCTGCCCGTCATGCTGCTCGCCCTCGCCGCCGTGGTCGCCGCGCAACTGCTTCACCTCGACCGGCTGGTGATCACGATGGGGAGGAGCGCGTAGGTTTGTCCGGTGGACATACGTGAGCTGACCCTGGACGACCTCGACGCCGTGCTCGACATCCGCAAGCGCTCCTTCGGCCTGCTGTCGCCCGGCGAGCGCGAGCAGTGGCTCAAGGCCATGCCGCCGGTCATGGCCGCGGGCTGCTACCTGGGAGTCTTCGACGGCGAACGCCTGTCGGCCGCGGGCCGGATCCGCTCCTTCACCCAGTGGTGGCACGGACGGCCGCAGCCCATGGCCGGGGTCGCCGGCGTCACCGTCAACCCCGAGGACCGGGGCCGCGGCGTGGGCACCCTCCTCATGACCGGGCTGATCTCCCGCGCCGCCGAACTGGGCGAAGCCGTCTCCGCCCTGTATCCGGCCACCACCCCCATCTACCGCTCGCTCGGTTACGAGCACGCCGGCGCCCAGAACCTCATCACGCTCCCCACCGAGGCGCTGCGCCGCATCCGCCACTCCGGCCAGGTGAAGCTGCGCCGCATGGGCCCCGGCGACGCCCCCGAACTCCTGTCCGTCATCGGCCGCGCCCACGCCGCCGCCCGCGCCAGCGGCCCCATCACCTGGGACGAGCGCACCTGGCGCGTATGGCTCGCCGAGGAGAACGACTTCCTCTACCTCGCCGACGACGGCTACGCCGTCTACCGCTGGTCGGACGGCGGCATCGAGGTCGACGCCGTCGTCGCCGCCTCCGCGGAGACCAGCAGGGCGTTGTGGTCGCTCATCGGCAGTTCCTCCTCCATCGCCGCCCACGTCACCGCCGCCGTCGCCCCCGACGACCCGGTGCTGTGGCTGGTGGGCGAGCGCGCCAAGGAGACGGTCAAGCAGGTCCGCTGGATGCACCGCCTCATCGACCTGCCCCTCGCCGTGTCCCGCCGCGGCTACCCGGCCGCCGTGTCCGCCTCCGCCGTCGTCGAGGTCACCGACCCCCAGCGCCCGGACAACTCGGGCGCGTGGCGCCTCGACGTCTCCTCAGGATCCGGTACGGCTACCGCCACCACCTCCGCCGCCGGCCCCCAGCTGACGGCCAACGGCATCGCCGCCCTCTACGCCGGTGTGCCTGCGGCCACCCTCCGCCGCTCCGGGCTGATGACCGGGCCGGACACCTCGGACGACGCCCTGGACGCGGTGTTCGCGGCTCGGCCGTACATGCTGGACTACTTCTGACGCACGGCCCGCTCCCCGGGGCTCCCGCACCATCCAGAGGTCCTTCGACCCCCGCCGCCCCCATGCTTCCCCGCTCTCGACGGGGCTCGGGGGTTCCCACGCGGCACCGAGCCACGTCCCCCCGGGAAGCCTTGGGACACCGGGATTTCCGGGCCGAATCCCCGGGGGCGTGTTCGCGGTGCGCGGGCGGGGGAACACGGGTAGAGTTCCTTGCCGAACAGGTGTTCGGCGGTTGAGGGGGCGTGCGGGTGCGGGTGATGGGCGTCGATCCCGGGTTGACCAGGTGCGGCCTCGGGGCCGTCGAGGGGCGGCCGGGCACCGCGCTCTCCCTGGTGGCGGTGGGCGTGGTCCGCACCTCACCCGACGACGACCTGGGCACCCGCCTGGTGGGGATCGAGGAGGGCATCGAGCGGTGGCTCGACGACGTCCGCCCCGACGCCGTGGCCGTGGAGCGCGTCTTCAGCCAGCACAACGTGCGCACCGTGATGGGCACCGCCCAGGCGGCCGGCATCGCCGTCCTGTGCGCCGCCCGCCGTGGCCTGCCCGTGGCGTTGCACACCCCGTCCGAGGTCAAGGCGGCCATCACCGGCAGCGGCACCGCCGACAAGAAGCAGATCGGCGCCATGGTCACCCGCTTGCTGCGGCTGTCGGAGATGCCCAAGCCCGCCGACGCCGCCGACGCCCTCGCCCTGGCCATCTGTCACGTCTGGCGCGGCGGCAACCAGCACCGCCTCGCCCAGGCCGTGGCCCGAGCACAATCCCAACGCCGCACCTCTCATCCCCGCACCTCCATCCCCCCACAGCCCCAGCGCGCCCGTTCCCCCCAACCCCCTCCGAACCCACCCACCCCGCCCGCACCCTCCACCGGGACGACCCCCGCCCCGCCCGCCACCTCGGCCGGCCCGCCCGCCACACCCACGAGGACGCCCACCACCTCGGCCGGTTCGGCAGCCGCCTCCCGCAGGTCACGTGACACCGCCGATGGTCCGTCGCACGGCTCAGCCGGATCGTCCGGTCCTCCCAGTGGGCCCAGCGGCTCCCCCCGGACACCCGCCGTCTCGGGTGCCGACAGCGGGTCGCCCACTGGCTCGGGTGCCGCAGGTGGCGGGCCGTCCACGGGCTCGGGTGCCGCAGGCAGTGGGTCGCCCACTGGCTCGGGTGCCGCGGGTGGCGGGCCGTCCACGGGCTCGGCTGCCGGACCCAGCGGGGCGCGGGCCGCTGGCGGCGCCCTCGGCCGGACCTCGTGCGGCACGGCAGCGGCCCAGCCGCCCGGCCAGGCTCTAGGCTCGCCTTCCGGGCAGCCGCCGCGCCTGGGCACCGGTCAGGGCTCGGGCTCCGAGGCAGGGTCTGGTGCCGGTGCGACCGGCGGGTCCCGGGTAGTCGAGGGTTCTGAAGCCGGCGCTGCCGGCCGTACCACCGGAAAGGGTGTGGGGTTGTGATCGCGTCCGTGGCGGGGAAGGTGGCGGCGCTCGCCCCAGACGGCGCCGTCGTCGAGGTCGGCGGGGTGGGGATCCTGGTGCACTGCACCCCCGGCACCCTGGCCGGGCTGCGGGTCGGGGAGGCGGCCAGGCTGGCGACCTCGCTGGTGGTGCGGGAGGAGTCGCTGACCCTGTTCGGGTTCGGGAGCGAGGACGAGCGGACCGTGTTCGAGATGCTCCAGACGGCCAGCGGCGTCGGGCCGAAGCTGGCGCTGGCGATGCTGGCCGTGCACACGCCCAACGCGCTGCGCGTGGCGGTCGCGAGCGCGGACCTCAAGGCGCTGACCCAGGTGCCGGGCATCGGGCAGAAGGGCGCCCAGCGCATCGTCCTGGAGCTCAAGGACCGGCTCGGCACCCCCGAGGAGGCCGTCAACGCCGCGATCGGCGGCAACGCGGGCAGGCCCGCCTGGCGTGAGCAGGTTCACTCCGGTCTGGTCGGGCTCGGCTACTCCAGCAAGGACGCCGACGAGGCGGTCGCCGTCGTGGCGCCCGAGGCCGACGTCGCGCTGGCCGAGGGACGGCAGCCGCAGGTGGCCGCGCTGCTCAAGGCGGCGCTGAGGGCGTTGAGCGTGCGATGAGCGACTGGGACGATCTGGGCGATCTGGAGCGCGAGCTGGTCGCGCCGGAGGCCGGCGGCGACGAGCAGCAGATCGAGGCGGCGCTGCGGCCCAAGCGGCTGGCGGAGTTCATCGGCCAGGGACGGGTGCGTGAGCAGCTCTCGCTGGTGCTCGAAAGCGCGCTGAGACGGCAGCGCCCGCCGGACCACGTGCTGATGAGCGGCTCGCCGGGCCTCGGGAAGACCACGCTGGCGATGATCATCGCAGCGGAACTGGGCGCGCCGTTGCGCATCACCTCGGGCCCCGCGCTCGAACGCGCCGGCGACCTCGCGGCGATCCTGTCGACGCTGGCCGAGGGCGAGGTGCTGTTCATCGACGAGATCCACCGGATGGCCCGCCCCGCCGAGGAGATGCTCTACCTCGCGATGGAGGACTTCCGGGTCGACATCGTCGTCGGCAAGGGCCCGGGGGCGACCGCGATCCCGCTGGACATCGCGACGTTCACGCTGGTCGGCGCCACCACCAGGGCCGGACTGCTGCCCGCGCCGCTGCGCGACCGTTTCGGCTTCACCGCCCACATGGACTTCTACGAGGTCCCCGAGCTCGAACAGGTGCTGGCCCGCTCGTCCCGCCTGCTCGGCGTGCACCTGCCGGACGACGCCGCGCACGAGATCGCCCGCCGTTCGCGCGGCACGCCCCGCATCGCCAACCGGCTGCTGCGCCGGGTGCGCGACTTCGCCGAGGTGCGCGCCGACGGCGTCGTCACCCGCGACCTGGCCGCCGCCGCGCTCAACCTCTACGAGGTCGACGCGTGGGGGCTCGACCGGCTCGACCGGGCGGTGCTCGGGGTACTGCTGCGCAAGTTCGGCGGCGGCCCGGTCGGGCTGTCCACGCTGGCCGTGGCGGTGGGGGAGGAGCCGGAGACGGTCGAGGTGGTGGCGGAGCCGTTCCTGGTGCGCCAGGGTCTGCTGGCCCGCACCCCGCGCGGCCGGGTCGCGACCGCCGCGGCCTGGACCCATCTGGGCCTCACCCCGCCGCCGGACGCGTTCGGCGCCCCGCTGTTCGGCTCCGCGGATCTATGACACGGAACGGCACGCGCCCCGCCAAACCCACGGGGTCACAGAACGGTTGCAACCATTGCAAATTGGGAACTTCCCCGCGCGCCGAATCGCTGCCTCGTTGCCGCGTTTCGCAACAACCGCCTACACTCCGTGGCTTGGCTGGCTGTGTAGGCTGACGGGCTGAGCGGCGCGGCCCGAACGCAACGCACGGAATTTCCGGCGCGAGGCCGGTGTCAACTTCTTGTACGACAATGGAAGGTCGCCCCTTATGGACATGGGATCACTCGGAAGCATCCTGCCGCTGGTACTTCTGGTGGTGGTGTTCTATTTCCTGCTCATCCGCCCGCAGCGCAAGCGGCAGCAGGAAGCCGTCAAAATGCAGAACTCGCTCACCCCCGGTACGCGAGTGATGACCACGACGGGGCTGTTCGCCACCGTGGTGACGGTCGACAATGAGGACGTGATCCTTGAGGTGGCGCCCGGCATCGAGACCCGTTGGGTCAAGGCGGCCATCGGCCGCGTCGTGACCCCGGGTGACGCCCCCGTCGAGGATGAGGCCGTCGCAGACGACGAGCCCGTCGCCGACGTGGCCGACGAGGTCAAGACCGAGGACGTCAAGGACGAAACGAAGAACGGCGACTCGAGCACGAAGCAGTCCTGACTAGGCTGCGACAGACACCTCTAATCCGAAAGAACTGACGACCCGTGGCCCGACCGACCAGCCGCCACAGCAATCCGGGGCGCACGCTCCTGATTCTCCTGGCGCTCATCCTCGCCCTGGGCGGGACGATGCTCCTGCAGAAGGCGTTCACGCCCAAGCTGGGCCTCGACCTCGCCGGCGGAACGACGGTGACCCTGTCACCCGTCACGCTCAGCGGCGCGGCTCCCTCCCAAGAGTCGCTCGACCGTGCCGTCAGCATCATCCGTGACCGGGTGAACGGCACAGGCATCTCCGACGCGGAGGTCGCAAAGTCCGGCGACAACATCATCATCTCCGTTCCCGGCAAGGGCCAGGAGGAGGTCATCAAGCTGGTCGGCACCACGGCGGAGCTGCGCTTCCGCCAGGTGCTCGCGGTCGAGGCCGCCGCCCCGGAGCAGCTCAGCACCGAGGCGCCCAAGCCGAGCACCAGCCCGAGCGGCACCGCGAAGCCGAGCGGCTCGCCGTCGGCCAAGGAGCCGAGCGCGAAGCCGTCGGCGAACGCCCCGCAGGAGACCCCGAAGGCCTCGCCGACCGGCAAGGCCCTCTCCTCGGCGCTGACCTCGCCCACGACGCCGACCCCCTCGGCCAAGGACGACAAGAAGAAGGACCAGAAGGCCACCCCGACCCCGTCGGGCTCGCCCTCCGCCCAGCCTTCGCAGCCGCAGCAGGAACAGCAGCCGCAGATCGACACGACCGGCGTCGACCCGGCCGTGCTGAAGCAGTACCAGGCGCTCAACTGCACCGATCCCAAGACCCGCGGCCAGGGCGTGCAGGACGACCCGAAGAAGCAGTTCGCGGCCTGTTCCGACGACGGCTCCGCCAAGTACATCCTGGACGTGGCCAAGGTCGTCGGCACCGACATCGACACCGCGTCCTCGGGCGTGCGGCCCGGCAGCACCGACTGGGTCGTCCAGCTCGACTTCAAGAGCGCCGGCGCCACGGAGTGGAGCAAGCTCACCTCCGTCGCGTTCAACTCGCAGGCCCCGCGCAACCAGGTGGCGGTCGTCCTCGACGGCCTGGTCATCACCGCGCCGGTCATCCAGGGCCCGATCCCCGGCGGCCGCGCCGAGATCACCGGCGGCTTCAACCAGAAGACCTCGACCGACCTGGCCGACCAGCTCAAGTACGGCGCGCTGCCGCTGAAGTTCAACCGCAGCTCGGTGGAGACGATCTCCTCGACGCTCGGCTCCGACCAGCTCAGGGGCGGTCTGATCGCCGGTGGCATCGGTCTGGCCCTCGTGGTCCTCTACTGCCTGTTCTACTACCGGGGCCTCGGCCTCGTCGCGGTGCTGAGCCTGGTGATCGCCACGGTGCTGACGTACGAGTCGGTCGTGGTCCTCGGCGCCAACGGAGGCTTCGCCCTCTCGCTGCCGCACATCATCGGCCTGGTGGTGTCCATCGGCATTACCGCCGACTCCTTCATCGTGTACTTCGAACGTATTCGTGATGAGATGAAGGAAGGTCGGCGGACGCTTCGCGCGGCCGTCGAGGTGGCCTGGGTCCGTGCCCGGCGCACGATCCTGATCGCCGACGCCGTGATGTTCATCGCCGCGGTCGTGCTGTACTTCCTGGCCGTGGGCGGCGTGGCCGGGTTCGCCTTCGCGATGGGCCTGACCACGCTGATCGACGTCGTCGTGGTGTTCCTGTTCACGAAGCCGTTCATCGCCCTGCTGGCGAAGCTGAAGTTCTTCTCCAAGGGGCACCCGCTGTCCGGTCTCGATGCCGAGCGCATGGCTTCCGAGCCCGCCCGCACCAACACCCCGCAGGAGGCCTGACATGGGACTCGGGCGTCGCCTCTACCGAGGCGAGATCGACGTCGACTTCGTCGGCAAGCAGAAGCTCTGGTACTCGCTGTCGGGTCTTCTGCTGGTGTTCTCGATCGCGGGTCTGATCTTCAGCGCGGTGAACACGGGCAGCCCACTCAACCTGGGCGTCGAGTTCAAGGGCGGGTCGGTCTTCTCGTTCAAGGCCCCAGCGGCCAGCATCGACGAGGTCCGCTCGACCTTCACCGACGAGGGCGTGCACCAGGCGATCGTGCAGACGGCCGGCGACCGGTGGCGCGTGACCACCGAGACGCTGCCCGAAGCCAAGGTGACCCAGGTGCAGAACGCCGTCGTCGCCGACTACAAGATCCCGGTCGCGCAGGTGGACATCCAGTCCATCGGAGCCTCCTGGGGCGGCGAGGTGTCGCAGAAGGCCCTGATCGGCCTGGGCGTCTTCATGCTGGCGATCATTCTTTATCTCAGCATGGCGTTCGAGCCCAAGATGGCGCTGGCCGCCATCGTGGCGCTGGTGCACGACCTGGTCATCACCGCGGGCGTCTACGCCTGGTCGGGCTTCGAGGTCACACCGGCGACCGTGCTGGGCTTCCTGACGATCCTCGGATATTCGCTCTACGACGCGGTCGTCGTCTTCGACATGATCAAGGAAGTCACGGCCAAGCTGGGCACCACGTCGAAGAAGACCTACACCCAGGCGGCCAACGACGCGCTGAACCACACGCTGATCCGATCGCTGAACACCTCGCTGGTGGCCATCCTCCCGGTGGCGGCGATCCTGTTCATCGGCACCACGCTGCTCGGCGCCGGCACGCTGAAGGACCTGGCGCTGGCCCTGTTCGTCGGCATGGTCGTCGGCACGTACTCCTCGCTGTGCGTCGCCACACCGCTGCTGGTGACGCTCAAGGAGCGCGAGCCGAAGTACCAGGCGATCGCCAGGAGGCTGGCCTCCACCGGCGGCGGCAAGGGCGCCAAGAAGGCGGCCGCGGCCAAGGGCTGACGAGTTTCCTGCATGGCCCCCGCTCCGCTTCGACGGGGCGGGGGCTTCGCTTGTCCCACAGGAGGGGATTGCATGAACGAGCTGATCAGGGACGTGCCCGACTATCCCAAGCCGGGTGTGCTGTTCAAGGACATCACGCCGCTGCTGGGCGACCCTGACGGGTTCGCGGCCATGGTGGACGAGATCGCCGGGCTGTTCGAGGCGGACAAGATCGTCGGGATCGAGGCGCGGGGCTTCATTCTGGCGGCGCCGGTGGCGTACAAAGCTCATGCCGGGTTCGTGCCAGTCAGAAAGAAGGGCAAACTGCCCGCCGAAACCCTGGAAGAGTCCTACGATCTGGAGTACGGCTCGGCCACCATCGAGGTGCACCGGGACGCCTTCGCGCCGGGTGACCGGGTGCTGATCGTGGACGACGTGCTGGCCACGGGTGGCACCGCCGCGGCCACGGTGGAGCTGGTGCGGCGCGCCGGGGCCGACGTCGTGGGCGTGGCCGTACTGATGGAGCTTGCCTTTCTCCAGGGGCGTGCGCGCCTGCCGGGAGTAGAGGTACGCGCCCTGCTGACCGTCTGAGTTCGCCACCTGGATACACTGGGGGGCCTGGACTCACACGTAAGGAGTCTGTGTGCCCCGTGATGTGGTCGTGCCCGACGTAACCGAGACTTCGACGCGTCGGCGGCGGTTTGGGGGTGGGGCCATGAACCCGGTGCTGGAACCTTTGTTCCGGACGGTCAGGGCTACCCATCCCAAGGCTGACCTGCGCCTGATCGAGCGTGCCTACGACGTGGCCGCGTACCATCACCGCGATCAGAAGCGCAAGAGCGGCGACCCCTACATCACGCACCCGCTCGCCGTGGCCACGATCCTGGCCGAGCTCGGCACCGACGACGAGACCCTGTGCGCCGCGCTCCTCCACGACACCGTCGAGGACACCGCCTACGGCCTGGAGGAGCTGCGCGGCGACTTCGGCGACACGATCGGCTCGCTGGTCGACGGCGTCACCAAGCTGGACAAGGTCAAGTTCGGGGACGCCGCGCAGGCCGAGACCGTACGCAAGATGGTCGTGGCCATGTCGCGCGACATCCGCGTGCTGATCATCAAGCTGGCCGACCGCCTCCACAACATGCGCACGATGCGCTACCTGCCCGAGCACAAGCGGCAGCAGAAGTCCCGCGAGACGCTGGAGATCTTCGCGCCTCTCGCCCACCGCCTGGGCATGAACACGATCAAGTGGGAGCTGGAAGACCTCGCCTTCGCGATGCTCTACCCCAAGCGCTACGACGAGATCGCGCGAATGGTGTCGGAGCGCGCGCCGCGGCGTGACCTGTTCCTGCAGGAGGTCATCGAGAAGGTCTCCGGCGACCTGCGCGAGGCCAAGATCCGCGCGGTGGTCAAGGGCCGGCCCAAGCACTACTACTCCGTCTACCAGAAGATGATCGCCAGGGACGTCGCCTTCGACGACATCTACGACCTGGTGGGCATCCGCGTGCTCGTCGACAGCGTGCGCGACTGCTATGCGGCCCTCGGAACGATCCACGCGCGGTGGAACCCGGTGCCCGGCCGGTTCAAGGACTACATCGCGATGCCCAAGTTCAACATGTACCAGTCGCTGCACACCACGGTGATCGGCCCCGAGGGCAAGCCCGTCGAGCTGCAGATCCGCACCCACGCCATGCACCATCGCGCCGAGTACGGCGTGGCCGCCCACTGGAAGTACAAGGAGGAGGTCGGCGCCGCCGCCCCGCCCGGCAAGGTCAAGCCGGGCAGCGACATGGCCTGGCTGCGCCAGCTCCTCGACTGGCAGAAGGAGACCTCCGACCCGGGCGAGTTCCTGGAGTCGCTCCGCTTCGACCTGTCGGTCTCCGAGGTCTACGTCTTCACCCCGCGCGGCCAGGTCGTGGCACTGCCCGAGGGCGCGACGCCGGTCGACTTCGCCTACGCCGTCCACACCGAGGTCGGCCACCGATGTATCGGCGCCCGCGTCAACGGCCGCCTCGTGCCGCTGGAGTCGCGGCTGGGCAACGGCGACACCGTCGAGATCTTCACCTCGAAGTCGCCCGACGCCGGCCCGTCGCGCGACTGGCTGAAGTTCGTCAAGTCCGGCCGCGCCCGCAACAAGATCCGGCAGTGGTTCTCCAAGGAGCGCCGCGAGACCGCGATCGAGGCGGGCAAGGAGGCCATCGGCCGCGCCATGCGCAAGCAGGGGCTGCCGCTGCAGCGCCTGATGTCCGGCGAGGCGCTGCTGGCGCTGTCGCGCGACCTGCGCTACCCCGACGTCTCCGCCCTCTACGCCGCCGTCGGCGAGGGCCACATCGCCGCCCAGTCGGTCGTGCAGAAGCTCGTGGCCTCCATCGGCGGCGTCGAGAGCGCCGAGGAGGACATCGCCGAGACCTCGCTGCCCACGCGCCTCAAGGGCCGCCCGCGCGGCGGCGGCGGGGCCGGTGTGGTCGTGGCGGGCGACGCCGACGTGTGGGTACGCCTGTCCAAATGCTGCACCCCCGTGCCGGGAGACGAGATCGTCGGCTTCGTCACCCGGGGCCACGGCGTCTCGGTGCACCGGGCCGACTGCACCAACGTCCAGCAGCTGAAGGAGCAGCCGGACCGGCTCGTCGAGGTCAGCTGGTCGCCCAGCGAGGACTCGGTCTTCCTGGTGGCCATCCAGGTGGAGGCCCTCGACCGGCCCCGCCTGCTGTCCGACGTCACCCGCACCCTGTCCGACCAGCACGTCAACATCCTGTCCGCGTCCGTGACCACGTCGCGGGACCGGGTGGCGATCAGCAAGTTCACCTTCGAGATGGGCGACCCCAAGCATCTGGGGCACGTGCTGAAGGCGGTCCGCAGCATCCAGGGCGTCTTCGACGTCTACCGCGTCAGCGGCGCCGGCAGCTGACCTCTCGTCCGGTACGGCCCGCCGCCCGGCCCGCACGTGTGATCCCGAGGCGCCGTCGCCCCTGACGGGAGCCGCGCACGCTTCGGTGGAGCGGTGCCTCGCGCTGAGGCGGCGCCCAAGGGTTCCGGGCGGGTGTGAACAGCGCTCGGGCCTTCGTGGGCCGGGCTCGGCGCGCGCGGGAGTTCAGAGAGCCTTCCGGGGATGCTCAGGCCGCTTCGGAGGGCGGGAGCGGAGCCGTACCTCCTAGTCGGGCAGGAGGGGGACGGCGGGCTCGTCGTCGCGGCCGAGGAGCACGGCGCGCGTCACGGCGGCGGAGCCGAAGCGCAGGCGGAGCGAGTCGACCGTCGTGTCCAGGGCGCGCGGCTCGTCGAAGGGGAGGGCGAGCTGCAGGGCGGCGGAGTCGCTGAGGTTGGTGAGCGCGAAGCCCAGCAGCGTGATGCCGCGCTCGTCGATCAGGGGCGCGGCGGCGGCCAGGAGGCGGCGGGCGGTCGCCAGCAGGGCCGAGGTCTCGTCGGTGGCCTGCGGGACGGTGTGGGAGCGGGTCACCCGGGTGAAGTCCTCGAAGCGCAGGCGCAGGACCACCGTGCGGGCGCATCGGCCCGCGGCGCGTAGGCGGCGCGAGACGCGGTCGATCAGGCCGATGGTGATGGCGTCGAGCTCCCGGCGGGTACGCCGGGTGCGGCCCAGGGCGCGCTGGGCGCCGATGGAGCGCCGCCGGCGGCCTGTGCGCACGGGGCGCGGGTCGTGGTTGAGCGCGAGGGCGAGCAGGTGGCGTCCGGCGGCGGGGCCGAGGCGGGCGGTCAGCGTGGACTCCCGCAGGGCGGCCACCTCGCCCACGGTGGTGATGCCCAGGGCGTGGAGTTTGCGGGCGGTGACGGGGCCCACGCCCCACAGGCGCTCGACCGGCAGGGGATGGAGGAAGTCCAGCTCTCCGTCCGGCGGGACGACGAGCAGGCCGTCGGGCTTGGCGACGCCGCTGGCCACCTTGGCCAGGAACTTGGTGCGGGCCACCCCGACGGTGATGGGCAGGCCCACCTGCTCGCGTACGTCGCGGCGGAGCTTGGCGGCGATGTGGCCGGGCGGGCCGGAGATCTCGCGCAGGCCGCCGACGTCGAGGAAGGCCTCGTCGATGGACAGGCCCTCGACCAGCGGCGTGGTGCGTTCGAAGACGTCGAAGACGGCCTTGCTGGCCTCGGAGTAGGCGGACATGCGGGGCTCGACCACGATCGCGCGCGGGCACAGGCGGCGGGCCTGGCCGCCGCTCATCGCGGTGCGGACCCCGCAGGCCTTAGCCTCGTAGCTGGCCGCCAGCACCACGCCGCCGCCGACGATGACCGGACGGCCGCGCAGGCGCGGGTCGTCACGCTGCTCGACCGAGGCGTAGAAGGCGTCGAGGTCGGCGTGGAGGATCGTCGCTTCGCTCACGAACACATGTTCGCATGGAAGGCAAGATCAGGGCTACCGCAGGCCGGGCAGGTTGACGACGACGGCCTCCTGGGTGCTGCGGGCGATGACCACGACGGCCTCCTGCGAGGGGTCGGGGTTCTCCTCGCGGTGCGGGACGAACGGCGGCACGTAGATGTAGTCGCCGGCCTTGGCGTCGATGCGCACCTCCTCGCCGCCGTCGGGGTCGAGGAAGACGAAGCGCGGGGTGCCGCTGACGACGTAGATGGCGGTCTCGGACTCGCCGTGGTGATGGTCGGCCGAGGTCGTGGACGGGGCGACGTGCGTCTGCCCCATCCACAGGCGGCTGGAGCCCACGGAGGCGCCGCTGATGGCTGCCAGGCGGCGCATGCCCCCGGTCTGCGCGGTGTCGGCCGTCAGCCCGCCGGGGGCGATGTGGTGGAGCTTGCGGTGGAAGGCGTCCATGGCGGCCACCTTCTCACGCGGTCAGACCTCGACGCCGTTGACGAAGACCTCGCGCAGCCTCAGGCCGTCGGTGAACGCGATCTTGTCGGGCCCGGTGATCCCGGTGAGCCGGCACCTGTCCAGGCGTACGTCCGTCAGGTGGCCGGTTGCGAGGCCGTCGAGGTTGAGCACGGCGTCGGCGCGGGTGTCGCGCATGGTGATGTTCCGCACCGACACCGGCAGGGTGCCCGGCTCGGTGCTCGCGCAGTTCATGGTGACGAAGACGATCTCCCGGTCCACCCCGGAGCCGGTGAAGCCGCGGACGTGGACGCACGAAAAACGCCGGCCGGACGTGACCGGCCGGCGTTCGCCGTGGCGAGGCTCAGCTGAACTCGGCGAGCGTGCGCTCGGCCTCCTCCAGCCAGGAACGGCGGGCCGTCAGCGCCTCCTCGGCCTCCTTGACGTCCTTGGCCCGGCCGGCGGCCTCGGCCTTGGCCAGGCGCTTCTCCAACTGCTCGATGGAGGTGCGGAGCTGGTCGACGGTGCTCTGGGCACGGGCGCGGGCCTCGGGGTTGGAGCGCTTCCACTCCGCGTCCTCGGCCTTGCGCACGGCCTCGTCGATCTTGCGCAGCCCGCCTTCGAGCCGGTCGCGCTGCTCGCGCGGCACGGGACCGACGGCCTCCCAGCGCTCCAGCATGTGGCGCAGCGCACCGCGGGCGGCCCGCGCGTCGGTGACCGGGAGGATCTTCTCGGCCTCGACGAGCAGCACCTCCTTGGCCTCCGCGTTGGCCGCGAGCGACGCGTCCCGCTCGGCGAAGACGGCGGAGCGGGCCTGGAAGAACACGTCCTGCGCGGCCTTGAAACGGGCCCACAGCTCGTCCTCGGCGTCGCGTGAGGCCCGTCCCGCCGACTTCCAGCGCTGCATCAGCTCGCGGTAGACCGAGGCGGTGGGGCCCCAGTCGGTGGACTCCGCCAGCGCCTCGGCCTCGGCGACGATGCGCTCCTTCTCGGCGCGCACGCCTTCGCGCTGCTCGTCGAGCCCGGCGAAGTAGGTCTTGCGACGCTTGGCGAAGGCCGTGCGGGCGGCGGAGAGCCGCTTCCACAGGCCGGCCTCGGTGGCGCGGTCGATGCGGTCGGCGGCCTTCCACTCCTCGACGAGCTGCCGAAGCCGCTCGCCGCCGGACTTCCAGTGGGTGGTCTCCTCGGCGATGCGCTCGGCCTCGGCGACGATGCGCTCCTTGACCGCCTTGGCCTCGACGCGCGCGTGCTCGCGGGCGGCCTTGACCTCCTCGCGGCGGTGCGCGACCAGCTCCGACAGCCCGTCGAGGCGGGCCGTCAGCGCGGCCAGGTCGCCGATGGCATGGGCGTCGGCGACGGCCTCGCGCAGCTTGACGATGCTGGCCTCGGCCTGGGCCGGCGCCAGGTCGGTGCCCTTCAGCCGCTGCTCCAGCAGCTGCACCTGCCCGGCCAGCTCGTCGTACTTGCGATGGAAGTAGGCCAGCGCTTCCTCGGGTTCACCGGCCTGCCAGGAGCCGACGGCCCGCTCTCCCTCAGCCGTACGCACGTAGACGGTGCCGTCGTCGTCTACCCGGCCCCACGGGTCGGTGCTCACCGTGTCCTCCCGCACTTTCCATCAGACCCTTCGGGACTACCCGTCCCTAGTTGTATTACGTCAGCTCTTGCCAGAGATTGTCACGTCTTTGAGTTGGAGGGTTTCCTTGGGCGCTCCCGTTCCGTCCGGACCCGGCGTGATAACGCCCGCCTTGTTCACCTTGTCGAGAATGTCGAGCCCCTTGGTGATCGTACCGACTGGCGTGTAATCCGGGGTGAGTCCGATGTCGCCATATACCAGGAAGAACTGGCTGCCGGTCGACCCGGGCGCGCTCGTCTTGGCCATGGCCATCACACCGCGCTTGTAGGCGGCGCCCTTGAGGTTCTCCTCGGCCATCACGTAGCCGGGGCCGCCCATGCCGTCGGTCTGGCTCTTGCCGTCGGCCTTGGCCGTCGGGTCGCCGCACTGCAGCATCGGGAACTTCTCGTTGCCCAGCCGGTGGCACTTGCTGCCGTCGTAGTAGTTCTTCTTCGCCAGGAACTCCAGCGAGTTGACGGTGCACGGCGCGTTGGCGTTGTTCAGCTCCACCTGGATGTCGCCCAGGTTCGTGGCGAACGTCAGCGTCTTGGCCGCCGGCTTCACGCTCGCCTTGGCCGGAGGCATGCCGACGTCCTTCACGGTCCCGTTCTTGTCGGCCACATAGCCGCACTTGCCGGTCTTCGGATCGAACGGCGCAGCCGCCGCGACCTGACTCGGCGAGGTGCTCGGCTGGGCCGAGTCGGAAGCCGCAGGCGTGGGCGAGGCCGCCGCCTCCGTGCCTGGCTCCCCGTTGAACAGGGCCACGGCGGCGACGATGCCGCCGACCACGACGACGACGCCTATGCTGGAGCCGATGATCGCAGTGCGCTTGTTACGCTGCTCGCGCTCGATGCGGCGCTGCATCTGCCGCTCGTAGTGCTCACGAGCCAGCTGCTTCTGCCGGTCCTTCCCCGTGGCCACCGCTTTGCCTCCCATAGTCAATCAACTGAGGTGGGCGAATCGTATCGGCCAAAGGGCAATGGTTCGCAGCCCGGCGACCCGCACCGGTACCCTTCGGTTACATTCCCATTGGCTTTTTCAACGAGATCAGCTGAGGCAGATGCTCATCGCAGGGTTCCCCGCAGGGGCCTTCCAGACCAACTGTTACGTCGTCGCGCCCGCCGCCGGCGAGGAATGTGTGATCGTCGACCCTGGTCAGGACGCCGTGGACGGCGTAGACGAGCTGCTGCGCGAGCACCGGCTGAAGCCGGTCGCGGTCGTGCTGACGCACGGGCACCTCGACCACGTCTGGTCCGTGGCCCCGGTGTGCGGCGCGCGTGACATTCCCGCGTGGATCCACCCGGAAGACCGCGATCTGCTGAGCGATCCCGCCAAAGGCTGGTCCGAGACCTCCGCGCAGCTGTTCGGCGGCATCACGCTGAGCGAGCCGGACGAGGTGAAGGAGCTGTCCGACGGCGCCGTGCTGAAGCTGGCCGGACTGGAGCTCGTCGTGGACCACACCCCCGGCCATACCAGGGGGTCGGTGAGCTTCCGGCTGCCCGAGGACGAGATCATGTTCTCCGGTGACCTGCTGTTCGCCGGCTCCATCGGCCGCACCGACCTGCCGGGCGGCGACTATCCGACGATCCTGCGCAGCCTGGCCGCCAAGTGCCTGCCGCTGCCTGATGAGACGATCGTCCTGCCGGGCCACGGACCACAGACCACGATCGGCCGCGAGCGCGCCACCAATCCTTACCTGAAGGAAGCAGCGCCGCACGCCGGTCCCACACGAGGGATCTAATGAGCTTCCAAGCACCAAAGGGCGTCAAGGAGTACGTTCCTCCGCAGGCCTCGACGTTCTACGCCATCCGCCAGGCGTTCGCCGAGACCGCCAGGCGCGCCGGCTACTCCTACCTGGAGACCGCGGTCTTCGAGGACACCCAGCTGTTCGCGCGCGGCGTCGGCGAGTCCACCGACGTCGTCAGCAAGGAGATGTACACCTTCACCGACCGCGGCGGCCGCTCGCTCACGCTGCGCCCGGAGTTCACCGCCGGAGTGCTGCGCGCGGTCCTGGAGTACGGCCTGCACCGCGGGCAGCTGCCGGTCAAGGTCTGGACCGGCGGCCCGGTCTTCCGCGCCGAGGCGCCCCAGGAGGGCCGCTACCGGCAGTTCTACCAGCTCGACCTGGAGGCCGTCGGCAGCGAGGACCCGGCCGTCGACGCCGAGACCATCGCGCTGGCCTGGCAGTGGTACACCGCGCTCGGCCTGACCCAGGTGCGCCTGCTGCTCAACTCGCTGGGCTGCGCCGAGTGCCGCCCCCTCTACCGCACCCGCCTGCAGGACTTCCTGCGCGGCCTCGACCTCGACGAGGCCACCCGCGCCCGCATCGAGATCAACCCGCTGCGCGTGCTCGACGACCGGCGGCCCGAGGTGCGCGAGCAGCTCGAGGACGCGCCCCTCATCGGCGACCACCTGTGCGCCGACTGCAAGGCCTACCACGACCGCGTCAAGCAGTACCTGGCCGACCTGGACATCCCGTGGCAGGACGAGCCCAGGATGGTACGCGGCCTCGACTACTACACCCGCACCACCTTCGAGTTCGACCACCCGCTGCTGGGCGCGCAGTCCGGCATCGGCGGCGGCGGCCGCTACGACGGCCTGTCGGAGGCCATCGGCGGTCCGCGCCTGCCCGGCATCGGCTTCGGGCTCGGCCTGGACCGCACCGTCATCGCCCTCGGCCGCGAGGGCATCGAGCCCGCCACCCCGCCGCGCTGCGAGGTGTACGGTGTGGCGCTGGGCGACGAGGCCGTCCGGACCATGTTCAAGCTCCTCGGCCGGCTGCGCGCGGCGGGCGTCGCCGCCGACATGTCCTTCGGCGGCAAGGGGCTCAAGGGTGCGATGAAGGGCGCGGACCGCTCCGGCGCCCGGTTCGCGCTGATCCTGGGTGAGCGTGACCTGGCGGCGCAAGCCGTACAACTGAAAGACCTGACCACCGCTGAGCAGACCGAGGTGCCGTTGGCCCAGGTCGTGGACGTTCTGAAGGGGAAAGTGCAGTGATCCGCACGCATAAGGCCGGGGAGCTCCGCAAGGAGCACGCTGGGCAGCAGGTGACGCTCGCAGGATGGGTGGCCCGGCGCCGCGACCATGGCGGCGTGGTCTTCATCGACCTGCGTGACGCCTCCGGCTCGGCCCAGGTGGTCTTCCGCGAGGAGGACCACGCCCACGACCTGCGCGCCGAGTACTGCGTGAAGGTGGTCGGCGAGGTACGCGTGCGGCCCGAGGGCAACGCCAACCCCGAGCTGCCCACCGGCGACATCGAGGTCGTCGCCACCCAGGTCGAGGTGCTCAGCGAGTCGGCGCCGCTGCCCTTCCCCATCGAGGGCAACACCGGGGTGTCGGAGGAGGCGCGGCTGAAGTACCGCTACCTCGACATCCGCCGCCAGCAGGTCGGCAACGCCATGCGGGTGCGCTCCAAGGCCACCTTCCTGGCCAACCAGGTCATGGACGAGCTCGGCTTCGTCTACGTCGAGACGCCCACGCTCACCCGCTCCACGCCGGAGGGCGCGCGCGACTTCCTGGTGCCGGTGCGCCTGCAGCCGTCCAACTGGTACGCGCTGCCCCAGTCGCCCCAGCTGTTCAAGCAGCTCCTGCAGGTGGCCGGTCTCGAGCGCTACTACCAGCTGGCCAAGTGCTATCGCGACGAGGACCTGCGCGCCGACCGGCAGCCGGAGTTCACCCAGATCGACATCGAGATGTCCTTCGTCGACCAGGAGGACGTCATCGCCGTCGGCGAGGCGCTGATCGGCCGCGTGTGGAAGGAGATCCTCGGCTACGAGATCCCCGCCCCGCTGCCGCGGATGACCTACGCCGACGCGATGGCCCGCTACGGCTCCGACAAGCCCGACCTGCGCTTCGGCCAGGAGCTCGTCGACGTCACCGCGTATTTCAAGGACACCACGTTCCGCGTCTTCCAGGCCGACTACGTGGGCGCGGTCGTCATGCCGGGCGGCGCCTCCCAGACCCGCAAGGAGCTCGACGGCTGGCAGGACTGGGCCAAGTCGCGCGGCGCCAGGGGCCTGGCCTACGTGCTGGTCCAGGAGGACGGCACGCTCGGCGGCCCGGTGGCCAAGAACCTCTCCCAGCAGGAGCAGGACGGGCTCGCGGCCTTCGTCAAGGCGGCCCCCGGCGACGCGATCTTCTTCGCCGCCGGAGCCCGCAACTCCTCGCGCGACCTGCTCGGCGCCGCCCGCCTGGAGATCGGCCGCCGCTGCGACCTCATCGACCACTCGCGGTGGGCCTTCCTCTGGGTCGTCGACGCCCCCATGTTCGAGGAGGACGGCGAGGGCGGCTGGACCGCGGTCCACCACCCCTTCACCGGCCCCAAGCCGGAGTACGCCGCCGACTTCCAGGACAAGCCGGGCGAAGCCCTGGCCTACGCCTACGACATGGTCTGCAACGGCATGGAGATCGGCGGCGGCTCGATCCGTATCCACCGGGCCGAGATGCAGCAGCGCGTCTTCGACGTGCTCGGCATCTCCAAGGAGGAGGCCGAGAGCAAGTTCGGCTTCCTGCTCGACGCCTTCCAGTACGGCCCGCCCCCGCACGGCGGCATCGCCTACGGCTGGGACCGCATCTGCATGCTGCTGGCCGGCGGCGAGTCGATCCGCGACGTGATCGCCTTCCCCAAGACGGCCTCCGGCTTCGACCCGCTGACCGGCGCCCCGACCGCGATCACGGCCGAGCAGCGCAAGGAAGCCGGCGTCGACGCCAAGCCCAAGGAGTAGCCGCGAGCGTGAGGTCCGCGTGAGATATGCCGGTCTCGCCGCCCCCAAGCCGCTGCGCCGCCACCAGCGACAGGCCCTGAACGCGCTGGAGGCGGCGTTCGCGGCCGGACGGCGCCGGGCCTGGGTCGTGTTACCGCCCGGCACCGGCAAGACGCTCACGGCCCTGGAGGCGGCCAGAAGGCTGGATGCCCCGATCGTGGCCTTCGGCCCCAACACGGCCATCCAGGGCCAATGGCTGGCCGAGTGGCGCGCCTTCGGCGAGAAGGCCCGCGCCGGCACCTCGCGCCTGCTCGGCGAGGACGTCACCGTCCTGACCTACCAGGCGCTGGCCAGCTTCGACCCCGACGCCGAGATCGACGAGGAGGGCGGCAGGCGGCCCGCCCACCTCGACCGGCTGCGCCCGGCGGGCCGCGAGCTGGTGGAGCGCCTGGCCGCGCTCGGCCGGGTGACGTTGCTGCTCGACGAGTGCCACCACCTGCTCGACACCTGGGGCGAGCTGCTGGCCGAGGTCCTGCGGCGGCTGCCGGAGGCCACCGTGATCGGGCTGACCGCCACCCCGCCCGACCGGCTCACCCCGGCGCAGGGCGAGCTGGTCGAGGAGCTGTTCGGGCCGGTGGTGCGCGGTCCTTCGATCCCGGCCGTGGTCCGCGAGGGCCACCTGGCCCCGTACGCGGAGCTGGCGTGGCTGACCTGCCCGACCGCGCACGAGCAGGCGTGGCTGGCCGCCGAGGCCGAGCGCTTCGCCGAGCTCACCACCGACCTGCTCGACCCCGGCTTCGCCACCGTGGGTTTCCTGCGATGGCTCGACAGCCGCCTCGTCCACCGCGGCGACGACGCGATGACCTGGCAGCGGCTCGAACGCCGCGAGCCCGCGCTGGCCGCCGCCGCGCTGCGCCTGCACCACGCCGGGCTGCTGCCGCTGCCGGAGGGCGCCCGCGTCCGTGAGGAGCACCGTCACCGGCCCACGGCCGACGACTGGGTCTGCCTGCTCGACGACTACGTGCGCCGCTGCCTGCGGCGGGGCGGCGAGCCCGCGGACGCGGCGGCCGTCGAGGCGATCCGGCTGGCGCTGCCGTCGATCGGCTACCAGCTGACCGCGCGTGGCGTGCGGGCCGGCCGTACCCCGGTCGACCGGGTGGTGGCGCGCAGCGAGGCCAAGACGGTGGCGGTGGCGGAGATTCTGGCCGCCGAGCACGCCGCGCTCGGGGAGCGGATGCGCGCGCTGGTGCTGTGCGACCACGAGCGGGCCACCGCCACGCTGCCCGCGCGCCTGTCGGGCGTGCTGGACGAGCAGGCCGGGTCGGCCAGGCTGGTGCTGGAGACGCTGGCCGCCGACCCGCGTACCGCGCGGCTGCACCCCATGCTCGTCACCGGCCGCACGGTCGCCGCACCGGCCGCCACGGCCGCGGCCTTCGCCGCGTTCTGCGCGGGTACGGCCCGCCTGGACCCGATCCCGCCCGGCGCGCGGGGCGTGGTCGAGGTGACCGGCTCCTGGAACAGCCGCGCCTGGGTCGCCCTCGCCACCCGCTTCCTGGAGTCCGGCGGCTGCTCGGTCCTGGTCGGCACCCGGGCGATGCTCGGCGAGGGCTGGGACGCCAAGGGCGTCAACACGGTCGTCGACCTCACCGAGGCCACGACTGCGGGCGCGGTCGTGCAGATGCGCGGGCGCGGGCTGCGCGCGGACCCGGCGTGGCCGGAGAAGGTGGCCAACACCTGGTCCGTGGTCTGCGTCAGCGCCGAGCATCCCAAGGGGTCGGCCGACTGGGAGCGGTTCGTCCGCAAGCACGACGGCTACTTCGGGCTGACCGACTCCGGGACGATCGCCGCCGGGGTCGCGCACGTGCATCCCGAGCTGTCGCCCTACGCGCCGCCTCCGGTGTCCGGCTTCGACCGGTTCAACACGTCGATGCTGGAGCGGGCGGCCGACCGGGCCAGGGTGCGGGAGCTGTGGCGGGTCGGCTCGCCGTATGAGGACCTGCCGGTGCACAGCCTGCGCGTCGAGCCCGCCCGCGCCGCCGCCCGCCCGGCGGTGAGCCGTCCGGAGCCGCCGCGCGCGGTGCCCGCCGAGCGCGGCATCAGCCCGCGCCCCCGTCTCGATCGCCGCCCGCACCTGCTCGCGGGCGCCGCCGGATGGGTCGCGGGCGCCGCCGCCTGGCTCGCCGCGGGCTTCGCCGAGGCGCCAGCCGTCCTGGTCGCCGACGCGCTCCCGCTGGCGCTTCCCGGCGGGCTGCCGCTCGGCGCCGCCGCCTTCCTCCTGGTACGGCGCGCCCGTCGCGCCACCGCGGGACAGGCGGCGTTGCGCGAGGTGGCAGGGCAGTTCGACTTGCCCGCGATCGCCTGCGCCGTGGCCGACGCCCTGCACGCGGCCGGGCAGGTGCCCGAGGGAGCGCGGGCGGTGCACGTGGAGCCGGACGGCGCCGGCGCCTACTGGATCGAGCTGCGCGGTGTCCCGGAGGCGGCCTCGCGGCGCTTCAGCCTCGCGCTGGACGAGGTGCTGACCGCGCCGGTCGCGCCGCGCTACCTGGTGCCCCGCTACCTGGTCGAGCCGGGACGCCGGCAGGGGCGGGCGCTCATGGCGGGCCACCCGGAGCCGAACGCGGTCGTCCACCACGCGGTGCCCGAGGCCCTCGGCGAGCGCAGGAAGGACGCGCAGGCGTTCGCGAAGGCGTGGAACCGCTGGGTGAGCCTCGGCGAGCCGCTCTACACACGCTCGCCGGAAGGGGCGGGGATCCTGGCCGCGCAGGCGGGCGGCTCGCCCCTGGACGTCGCCACCGCCCTGCGCGTCACCTGGCGCTGAGCACGGTCCGGCGCTCGGCGAAGTCCGGTGCTTGGCACGTCCGGCGCTTGGCACGTCCCGGGCTGAGCATGGCCCCGCCCGCCGCGACCCCGAGCGGCGGGCGGTGGCCGTACCGGCGATCAGAAGCGGACGGGAAGCCGCGTCAGGCCCCGCACCACCGAGCCCGGCGGCCGCCACGCCAGCTCCTCCTCCGCGCAGTCCAGCGCGAGGCCGGGCAGGCGGGCCAGCAGCGTGCCGATGGCGATCCGCCCCTCCAGGCGGGCCAGCGGCGCGCCCAGGCAGAAGTGGATGCCGTGGCCGAAGGCGAGGTGGCGGTTGTCGCGGCGGGTGATGTCGAGCTCACGCGGCGAGGAGACGGCGGCGGGGTCGCTGCCCGCGGCGCCCAGCGAGATGTGCACCATCGCGCCACGCGGCACCGCCACCCCGGCGATCTCCATGTCCTCGGCGGCGAAGCGGGGAGTGGAGCGCTCGACCGGCCCGTCGAAGCGCAGGAACTCCTCGATCGCGTCCGGCAGCAGCTCCGGCTCGCCGCGCAGCAGCGCGAGCTGGTCGGGGTTGCGCAGCAGGGCCAGCATGCCGTTGCCGATGAGGTTGACCGTCGTCTCGTGCCCGGCGATCAGCAGCAGCGTGAGCGTGGACAGCAGCTCGCGCTCGTCCAGGTCGCCGCCGTTGGCCAGGGCGCTGACCAGGTCATCGCGTGGGTCGGCGCGCCGCTCGGCGACCAGGCTCGCGAAGTAGGCGTGCGTGTCGCGGGCCGCCTGCTGCCGCACCCTTGTGCCTTCGGGGTCGAAGCTGGGGTTGACCAGCCGCCCCGACCAATCGCGGAACAGCTCGCGGTCCTCGGCGGGCACGCCGAGCAGCTCGCAGATGACGATGATCGGCAGCGGGAAGGCGAACTCGTCGATCAGCTCGGCGCTGCCGTTCATCTCCATGGCGTCGATGAGCTCGTCGGTGATCTCCTGGACGCGCGGGCGCAGGGCCTCGACCCGCCGCGGGGTGAAGTCCTTGGAGACCACGCGGCGCAGGCGGGTGTGCTCGGGCGGGTCGACCTGGAGCATGTTCGACTGGAACAGCAGGTCGTTGGTGTCGGCGAGCTTGCGGAAGTAGTCGCCGAAGACCGTGATGTCCTTCGACAGCCTGGGGTCGTTGAGCGCGGCGCGCCCGACTTCGTGGTCGATGATCAGGAAGGCGTCCATCCCGGGCGGGAAGTCGATCGGATGCACCGGACCCCCGGCGCGCAGGCCGTCGTAGGCGGTGTAGGGGTCGCGGCTGAAGTCGGGCGCGAAAAGGAACTCGAACGGTAGTTTCTCCGGCACGGAGATCACCCTAGAACGCCACGGGCAGCGCGGAAAGCGAGCGCAGGATCGAACCGCTCAGCCGCCACGAGAGCTCGTCCTCACGGCAGTCGAGCCGCAGGTCCGGCAGCCGCTCCAGCAGCATCGCGAAGGCGACCTGGGCCTCCAGGCGTGCCAGTGGCGCGCCCAGGCAGAAGTGGATGCCGTGGCCGAAGGAGACGTGCCGGGTGTCCTGGCGGGCCACGTCGAGCCCGTCGGGGTGCGCGTTGGCCCGCGGGTCGCGGCCGGCGGCGCCGATGGAGACGTGGACGAAGGCGCCCTTGCCGACCGGCGTTCCGGCGATCTCCAGGTCCTCGACGGCGATCCTGAACGTGCCGCGCTCGACGGGCGCGTCGAAGCGCAGGAACTCCTCCACGGCGTTCGGCACCAGCTCGGGGCGGCTCCTGAGCAGCGCGAACTGCTCCGGGTCGCGCAGCAGGGCCAGGGTGCCGTTGCCGATGAGGTTGACGGTCGTCTCGTGCCCGGCGATCAGCAGCAGCGCCAGCGTGGACAGCAGCTCCTTGTCGTCGAGCTCGGGGCTGGTGACGAGCACGCTGACCAGGTCGTCGCCGGGCGCGGCGCGGCGCGCGGCGATCAGGTCGGCGAAGTAGGCGCGCAGCGACTCGGTGGCCCGCGCCCGGCTGGCCTGCTGCTCCTCGTCGATCGCGGGATCGACCAGCGCGGCCGACCATTCGCGGAACAGCTCGCGGTCCTCGGCCGGTACGCCCATCAGCTCGCAGATGACGACGATCGGCAGCGGGAAGGCGAAGTCGGAGACGAGCTCGGCCCGGCCCCGGCCCTCGATCACGTCGAGGAGCTCGCCGGTGATCTGCTCGATCCTGGGCCGCAGCAGCTCGATGCGGCGCGGGGTGAAGGCCCGCTGAACGACCTTGCGCAGCCGCGTGTGGTCGGGAGGGTCCGACATGAGCATGTTGTCGGCGAGGATCGGATCGCCGACGCGGACCGCGTCGCGAAACCACTCCGGGCCGCTGTCGATGTTCTTGGACAGTCGCGGGTCGGCCAGCGCCGCCCGGCCGTGCTCGTAGTCGACCACCACGTACGCCTCGGCGCCCGGCGGGAAGTCCACCCGGTGGATCGGGCCCTTGGCGCGCAGCTCCGCGTACATCGGGTACGGGTTCGCGCTGAACTCGGGCGAGAAGAAGAACTCGAAAGGCAGGTTTTCCGGCATGCGGCCACTCCTTTGGGTCCAGATCCACTCTGGCTCCGCGGAAGCGGCCGATCAGCCGCTTGTGACGGGAATCACCATCACTTGGTGGACATCTTGACATCCTTGATGATGAAGGGGTTCTTCGGCGCCGTGGAGCCGCCGTCGCCCGTGATGTCGTCCGGGTTGACGATGAAGCCCTCCTTGGACGCCTGGTCGATGATCTCGAGGCCGCTGGTCACCGTGCCGAGGATCGAGTAGGCCGGGTCGAGCTGCGTGTTCTCGTCCGACATCGAGATGGCGAACTGGCTGGAGTTCTGCCCCTGGGCGTCGGTGGGCTGGGTCAGGAAGACCACGCCGCGGGTGTACGGCATGGCCCCGGCGGCCTCGTCGCCGTAGACGTAGCCCGCGGTGCCCTGGCCGTCGGTGGGGCTCTTGCCGTCCGCCTTGGCCAGCGCGTCACCGCACTGCAGCAGGAACAGGCCCGAGTTCTCCGGCACCACCAGGCGGTGGCACTTGGTGTTGTCGTAGAAGTTCTTCTTGGCCAGGAACGCCATGGAGTTGACCGTGCACGGGGTGAACTTCGGGTCCACCTGGATCACGATGTCGCCGCGGTTCGTGACCACGGTCATCGTCTTGATCTTCAAGGAGTCGCCCGGCTTCTTGGGCGGGAACCCGACGAACTTCTTCGGGACGTCCTGCGTGTCCTTGGTGTACGTGCAGCTGATCGGGCCGGTCTTCGGCGTCATCGACGGCTCGGGCTCCGAGGAGGCGCTGGACGACGGGGACGGCGAGGACGTCGCCGCGACCTTCTTGGCGTCGTCGCCGCCGCCGAGGAGGGTGGTGGCGGCCACGATGCCGCCGGCAACCAGGACCAGGGCCACGCCGCCGCCGATGAGGGTGTTACGCCTGCCCTTGGCGTTCTCCCCAGCAGCACGCCGCGCCTGCCGCTCCTTGTGCTCTCGCGCCAGCTCGCTCTGGCGGTCGTCGCCGCTCACGGATATGTCCTCCATCTTTGCCGACACATGACCAAACAACTTCGCGAATGCTACCGGCCTCCCTTATGTGGTGTACGTAAGTGGCGGAAGGGACGGGAACCAGGTCCTTGCCTCATACGTAGTTGAAATGAGAACGGAGTGCTGCCATGTTCAACGAGATCCTCGGGCTCCCCGCCCACCCCCTGATCATCCATTTCGCCGTGGTGCTGACGCCGCTGCTCGTGGCCGTTTCCGTGGTCTACGCCGCGGTCTCGCGCTGGCGGCCCCAACTGGCCTGGGCGGTGGTGGCCCTGTCGGTGCTGGCGCCCGGCGCGGTCTTCGCGGCCAGGCAGAGCGGCATGGCGCTGAAGGAGGCCCGGTTCGCCACCGCCGACGGCGACCTGGGCCGGCGCATCGCCACCCACGAGAGCTTCGCCACCCCGCTGATGCTGTCCACGCTGGCCCTCGGCGCCCTGTCGCTGCTGCTGGTCTTCGCCGCCCGCAACAAGACCGTGGGGCTGGTCCTTTCCGTGCTCACGGTCGTGGCGGCGCTCGTGGCCGCGTACTACGTGTTCCGCGCCGGCGACTCGGGAGCGAGAGCGGTGTGGACCCTGTAGTCTCGATTTGTGGATAGCCTGTTCGATTCGGCGGCGGAGGAGGCCACTCCGCAGCCGCTCGCCGTGCGGATGCGACCTCGCGCCCTCGACGAGGTGATCGGCCAGCGGCACCTGCTCGGTCCCGGCACGCCGCTGCGGCGGCTGGTCGAGAGCGAGGCGCCGATGTCGCTGTTCCTCTGGGGGCCGCCCGGCACGGGCAAGACCACGCTCGCGTACGTGGTCTCCAACGTCACCAAGCGCCGCTTCGTCGAGATCTCCGCCGTCTCGGCGGGCGTCAAGGACGTGCGCGCCGCCATCGACAACGCCCGGCGCGAGCTCGGCATGACCGGCCGCCAGACCGTGCTGTTCGTCGACGAGGTCCACCGCTTCAACAAGGCCCAGCAGGACGCGCTGCTGCCCGCCGTCGAGAACCGCTGGGTCACCTTCATCGGCGCCACCACCGAGAACCCGTACTTCTCCGTCATCTCCCCGCTCCTGTCGCGCTCGCTGCTGCTGACCCTGGAGTCGCTGTCCGACGACGACATCCGCGCCGTCCTGGAGCGCGCCGTCGCCGAGGAGCGCGGCCTGGGCGGCCGCGCGAGCCTGGCCCCGCAGGCCCTCGACCATCTCGTACGGCTGGCGGGCGGCGACGCCCGGCGCTCCCTGACCTACCTGGAGGCGGCGGCGCTCCTGGCCGACGACATCACCGTCGAGGTGGTCGAGAAGGCCGTCGACAAGGCGGCCGTCCGCTACGACCGCCAGGGCGACCAGCACTACGACGTCATCAGCGCCTTCATCAAGTCGATGCGCGGCTCCGACGCCGACGCCGCCCTCCACTACCTGGCCCGCATGATCGAGGCCGGTGAGGACCCCCGTTTCATCGCCCGGCGCATCGTCATCTTCGCCTCCGAGGACGTCGGCATGGCCGACCCCACCTGCCTGCAGACCGCGGTGGCCGTGGCGCAGGCCGTCCAGCTCATCGGCCTGCCGGAGGGTCAGATCAACCTGGCGCACGCGGTCATCCACTGCGCGATGGCCCCCAAGTCCAACGCCGTGGTGAAGGCCATCGGCGCCGCGGCGACGGACGTGCGCAAGGGCCTCATCGGCCAGGTGCCCGGCCATCTGCGCGACGCCCACTATCCGGGCGCGGCCAAGCTCGGCCACGGCGACGGCTACAAGTACCCGCACGACTTCGACCACGGCGTCGTCCGCCAGGACTACGCGCCGGAGCAGGTGCGCGAGCGCCGCTACTACGAGCCGACCAGGCATGGCGCGGAAGCGCCCGTCGCCGAGCGGTGGGCCAAGATCCGCGCCTTCCTCCGGGGCGAGTGAGCGCCGTGCACGGCACGCTGCACCACGTCGAGCTGTGGGTCGACTCCCTGAGCGAGGTGCTGCCCGGCTTCTCCTGGCTGTTCGAGCGGCTGGGCTACGCGCCGTTCCAGAGCTGGGAGGGCGGGCGGTCCTGGCTGCTCGGCGGCACCTACGTGGTGCTGGAGGAGTCGCCGGCCCGCGTACCCGGCCGCCACGACCGGCTGCGCGCCGGACTCAACCATCTCGCCTTCCACGTGGACGACCCCGACGCGCTGGCCGAGGAGGCGCGCGAGCACGGCTGGACGCTCCTGTTCGCCGACCGCCACCCTTACGCGGGCGGCCCCGCCCACCACGCGGCCTACCTGGAGAACGCCGCGGGCTTCGAGATCGAACTGGTGCGCGCCACCGGCTGAGTGCGACCCGGGTCTTCTGCCCGGCCCCGGTCTGCCGTAAGGTTTGAGCGTTCGATTAAAGCATTCGGTTAAGGGGTTCGCGATGGAGCGGAATGCCGCCCGCATGACCTTGGCGGGCGTGGTGAGCGCGCTGTTCGCGGCGATGGCGGCCTACAAGCTGCTGCACGCCGGAGGGCTGGAGCAGACGGCGGTGTTCTACGTGGGCGTGCCCGCGGTCATCGCCATCACCGTGGTGCTGGTCGCCAAGCCGCGCTCGGCCATCGGGCTGGTGATGGCGGTCATCACCGTCGCGCTCGCGCTCGCCGGCCCGCTGCTGGGCGAGGGGATCGTCTGCCTGGTCTTCGCCGCGCCGCTGTTCTACCTGGTGGGGGCGCTGTTCGGGGCGTTCGCCGACTATCTGCGCGCCCAGGGGCCCAGGGGCCCGCAGATGCTCGCCGCACCGCTGCTCCTGCTGGTCGTGCTCGAAGGGGCGGGCGAGGCCACGTCGATGCCACGCGAGGAGGTGGTCAGCGCGTCCGTCACCGCGCCGGGGGGCGTGGCCGCCGCGCTGGCCGCGCCGCCCCGGTTCGCGCCCTACACCTCGGTCCTGCTCAAGCTCGGCTTCCCGCGGGCGCTGTCGGCGAGCGGCACCGGGCTCGAGGCCGGCGCGACGCGCGAGATCGTCTTCAGCCCGCGCCGCTCCCTGGGCATCGGCGCCGAGCCCGAGCCGCGCTCGATGACGCTGAGGGTGAAGGAGAGCGCCCCTGGCCGGGTGGTGTTCGAGGTGGCCCGCGACACCACGCTGGCCCGCTGGCTGGAGCTGCGCGAAGCCGCGTTCACCTGGAACGGCGGTCGCCTCACCGTCGCGCTGAGCTACCGCAGGACCTTCGACCCCTCCTGGTACTTCGGCCCGATCCAGCGCCACGCCGCCACCGAGGCCGCCGGCTACCTGGCCCGGACCTTCGCCGGTGCGCGGTGAGCGCCGCCCTGATCAGAGGGCTCGGCCTGATGCTGCCGCTGGCCGCCGTCCTCGTGGCGGCCCTGCTCGCCGCGCGCGCCGGCCGGCTCGGTCCGCCGCGCGCCGCCGCCGCCATCCTGGCCACCGGCTGGAACGCCATGGTGCTCATGGCCGTCAACCAGGGCGGCTGGTGGACCTTCCACGCCGAGGGCGGCACGCTGGCCGGAGTACCACTCGACCTGCTGCTCGGCTGGGCGCTGCTGTGGGGCGCGCTGCCCGCGCTGGCCTTCCCCGACGCACCTCCGGCGCTCGGCGCCGCGGGACTGGCCTGGTTCGACCTGGCGGTGATGCCGCTGGCCGAGCCCGTGGTGGTGCTCGGGCCCGACTGGCTGTACGGCGAGGCGGTGGCGGTCGGCCTCGCGCTCGTGCCCGGACTGCTGCTGATCCGCTGGACCGTGCGGGGGACGCTGCCGATGGCCCGCGCCGGGTTCCAGGTGGTGCTGGCCGTAGGGCTCGGGGTCGTCGCGCCCGTGCTGCTGCTCGGGGTGTGGCGGCAGCCCGCGTGGGTGCTGGCGCTCATGGCGCAGGCGCTGGCGGTGCCGTTCGTGATGGGGGCCTCGGCGGTCCGCGAGTTCGCGAGGACGGGCGGGGGCACGCCCTTTCCCTACGACCCGCCCCGGCGGCTGGTGACCGGCGGGCCTTACGCCTATGTGCGCAATCCCATGCAGGTGGCGATGACCGCCGGGTATGTGCTGCTGGCCGTACTCGACGTGCGCTTTCTCGCCGCCGCGGCGATCAGCCTCGCCTACGGCGCCGGGCTGGCCGCCTGGCACGAGGGCGAACAGCTCACGCGGCGCTTCGGCGCGGACTGGGCCGCCTACCGGGCCGCCGTGCGGGCCTGGCTGCCGCGCCGGCGGCCGGCCGCGGTGCCCGCGACCGTGTACGTGGCGGCCACGTGCGGGCAGTGCTCCCAGGTCGGCGCCTGGATCGAGCGGCGCGGCCCGGTCGCGCTGCGGGTCGTGGCCGCCGAGACCCACCCGGCCGGTCTGCGCCGCATCACCTACGAGCGCGCCGACGGCCTGCGGGCGCAGGGCGTCGCGGCCGTCGCGCACGTGCTCACCCACATCCACCTGGGCTGGGCGCTGGCGGGCTGGCTGCTCCTGCTGCCCTGCCTGAACGGCTTCGCCCAGCTCTGCGTGGACGCGCTGGGCGGCGGCCCACGCGAACCGGCCTGACCGGCACCCGAACCTCCCCCGCCCCTCGGCCCTTCACCCGGGCCCGCCCCTGCGTTTCACCCGGGCCCGGCTTTCGGCGTTTCAGCGAGCCCGCCGAGGTCCGTGCCCGTGTCGGGGAGCGCGCAGGGGACGCGGTGCGATGGCGGGTGACGGCGGCGGCACGTGCGCCGACGGGCGCGCTGCGTCCCGCCGCCGGCCTTTGATGCCCTCTTCTGTCGGGAGGACGCGATAGGGTCTTGGCGTTCCGGCCCAGCGTAAGAGGGAGATGAGCGGAGTGCTTACCGCTGGAGAGGTCGCCGGGCTGATCGCCGCCACGGGCTGGATAGTCCTGGTCTGCGTGCTGGCCATGGTGCTCGTCAAGCTCGCCCGGCTGCTCACCGAGACCACCAAGATGGTCTCCGACCTGAGCGAGCGGGTGGTGCCGTTGCTCGAAGACGTCAGCGTCACGGTCAACGAGGCCAATCGCCAGCTCGTCGCGGTCGAGGCGATCACGAAGGACGTCAAGCAGGTCAGCTCGCACGCGGCCAAGCTCAGCGGGGTGACCCAGACCATCTTCACGGGCCCGCTGATCAAGGTCTCGGCGCTCAGCTACGGTGTGCGCAGGGCGATCCAGGCCCGCCGTCCGCGCCCCCGGGTGAGGCGGCACCGATGATCCGCCGCCTGTTCTACCTGTCGCTCGGCGCGTTCACCGCGGTCTGGGTGATGCGCAGGCTGCAGGCTCTGCGTCCCGAGCATGTGGCCCGCCGTACCGTGGACAACGCGGCGGGGCTCCTGGAGCAGGTGAGAGACTTTACCTCGGACGCGCTCGGCGAGGCCGCCGAGCGCGAAACCACGTTGCGCGCCCGCTTCGGGCTCGACAACGGTGACAACCACCACTGATTGCAAAGGATGGCTGACATGGAGTCGGCAGAAATCGCTCGCCGCTTCCTGCGCTTCTTCGAGGAGCGTGGGCACAAAGTAGTGCCCTCGGCCAGCCTGATCGCCGAAGACCCCACGTTGCTGCTGGTGCCCGCGGGCATGGTCCCGTTCAAGCCGTACTTCCTGGGGCAGCGCAAGCCTCCGGCGGCCCGGCTGGCCAGTGTGCAGAAGTGCGTGCGCACGCCCGACATCGAAGAGGTCGGCAAGACCACGCGCCACGCGACGTTCTTCCAGATGCTCGGCAACTTCTCCTTCGGCGACTACTTCAAGGACCAGGCGATCCCCTTCGCCTGGGAGCTGCTGACCAACGCGGAGTCCGACGGCGGCTTCGGCTTCCCGGAGGAGAAGCTCTGGGTGACGGTCTTCCTCGACGACGACGAGGCGATCGACATCTGGCACAACAAGGTCGGCGTGCCCATGGAGCGCATCCAGCGCCGCGGCCTGGAGGACAACTACTGGCACATGGGCGTGCCCGGCCCCGGCGGCCCCTGCTCGGAGATCTACTACGACCGCGGCCAGGAGTACGGCAGGGACGGCGGCCCGGTGGCCGACGAGGACCGCTACCTCGAGGTCTGGAACAACGTCTTCATGCAGTACCAGCTCAGCGCGGTGCGCTCGAAGACCGACTTCGACGTCGCGGGCGAGCTGCCGGCCAAGAACATCGACACCGGCATGGGCCTGGAGCGCATGGCGACGATCCTGCAGGGCGTCGACAACCTCTACGAGATCGACACCACCTACAAGATCCTCGACAAGGCCGCCGAGCTCACCAAGACCCGCTACGGCCGCGACCCGCGCGCCGACATCAGCCTGCGGGTGATCGCCGACCACGTCCGCACCGGCACCATGCTGGTCGCCGACGGCGTCGCGCCCAGCAACGAGGGCCGCGGCTACGTGCTGCGCCGCATCCTGCGCCGCTCGATCCGCAACCTGCGCCTGCTGGGCTCGGGCGAGGAGCGCTACATGCACGAGCTCACCGACGTCACCATCGACGCGATGGGCGAGACCTACCCCGAGCTCAAGGCCGACGCCCCGCAGATCCACGCGGTCGTCGACGCAGAGGAGGCCTCCTTCCTCGGCACGCTGCGCACCGGCACCGCGATCTTCGACGTCGCGGTCGAGGAGACCAAGCGCAAGTCCGGCAGCACGCTCTCCGGCGACCAGGCCTTCCAGCTCCACGACACCTACGGCTTCCCCATCGACCTCACCCTGGAGATGGCGGCCGAGCAGGGCCTGCGGGTCGACGAGGACGGCTTCCGCCGCCTCATGAAGGAGCAGCGCGAGCGCGCCAAGGCCGACGCGAAGGCCAAGAAGACCGGCAACGCCGACATCTCCGTCTTCGGCACGCTGCTGGAGAAGGCGGGCAAGGTCGAGTTCCTCGGCTACGACGCCACCGAGGCCGACTCCACCATCCTCGGCATCCTCGTCGACGGCGCCACCGTGCCCGTCGCCGGCAAGGGCACCACGGTCGAGATCGTGCTGGGCCGTACCCCCTTCTACGCCGAGGGCGGCGGCCAGCTCGCCGACCAGGGCGTCATCCGCACCGGCAGCGGTGAGGCCGAGATCCTCGACGTGCAGTCGCCCATCGGCGGGCTGGTCGTCCACCGCGGGCGCGTGCGCGAGGGCGAGATCAGAGCCGGCGACGAGGCGCACGCCGAGATCGACATCGAGCGCCGCCGCGCGATCTCCCGCAGCCACAGCGCCACCCACCTCGTCCACCGCGGCTTCAAGAACGCGCTCGGCGAGACCGCGGCGCAGGCCGGTTCGGAGAACTCGCCCGGCCGCTTCCGCTTCGACTTCACCGCCGCGGGCGCCGTGCCGCAGAGCGTGCTGCGCGACGTCGAGGACGAGGTCAACGCCGTCCTCATCAACGACCTCCAGGTCAACGCCTTCTACACCACGCAGGCCGAGGCGCGCGCCATGGGCGCCCTGGCCATGTTCGGCGAGAAGTACGGCGACGAGGTCCGCGTCGTCGAGATCGGCGACTACTCCCGCGAGCTGTGCGGCGGCACCCACGTCCACAGCTCCGGGCAGCTCGGCCTGGTCAAGGTGCTCGGCGAGCAGTCCGTCGGCGCCGGCGTGCGCCGCGTCGAGGCGCTGGTCGGCATCGACGCCTTCCGCTTCCTGGCCCGCGAGAGCCTGCTCGTCGCCCAGCTCACCGAGCAGCTCAAGGCCCGCCGCGAGGAACTGCCCGAGCGGGTCGAGGGCATCGTCTCCCGGCTGCGCGCCGCCGAGAAGGACCTGGAGAAGCTGCGCTCGGCCCAGGTGCTCCAGATCGCCGGCGAACTCGCCTCGCAGGCGCGTGACCTGCACGGAGTCTCCTTCGTCGCGCACCGCGCGCCTGATGGAACCGGTGCCGACGACCTGCGTAAGCTCGCGCTTGATGTGCGCGGCAGGTTCCCGGCCGACCGCCCGGCGGTCGTCGTGATCGCCGGGGCCCCCACCGAACGGCCCGTGGTGGTTGCCGCGGTCAACGAGGCGGGACGCGAGCGTGGTCTCAAGGCCGGGCGACTGGTCGGCGTCGCCGCCAAGGCACTTGGGGGTGGCGGTGGCGGCAAGGACGATGTCGCGCAGGGCGGTGGCACCGACGCGGGCGCCGTCGCCGAGGCGCTGCAGGCAGTCGAGCGGTCCGTCGGTGAGCAGCTCACCTGACATGAGGTTCGGCACAAGGCTCGGCGTCGACGTCGGGTCGGTACGCATCGGCGTGGCCCGCAGCGACCCCTCGGGGCTGCTGGCCACCCCGGTCGAAACGGTCAGGCGCGGCAAGGGCGACCAGACCAGGATCGCGGCGATCGCCGCCGAGCACGAGGCGATCGAGGTGATCGTGGGCCTGCCCACCTCGCTGTCCGGCCGTGAGGGGCAGGCCGCCGAGCTGGCCCGCGCCTTCGCCCGTTCGCTGGCGGTACGGCTGGCGCCCATCCCGGTCCGGCTCTACGACGAGCGGCTGACCACGGTCGCCGCCCAGCAGGGGCTGCGGGCCAGCGGGGTCAAGGCCAAGAAGCAGCGCGGGGTCGTCGACCAGGCGGCGGCCGTGGTGCTGCTGCAGGACGCCCTCGACCGGGAACGCGCCACAGGCGAGCCACCGGGCAGACCCGTCGATCCGCCCGCCGGGGCGGACGACGGGGCTGCCCGGTGAGCGGACACGAGCACCCGGCCGGAGGCCCGGCCCCCGACCCCCGGCCCGACGAGCCGCCGTCAGAAGACTCACCGCCGGCGGAGCCTGCCGCCGCGGGTGCGCCGTCCACCGGTGAGCGGTCCGGGCATGGGGCCTTCGTGCCCGAGCAGGGCTCGCCAGGAGGCGAGCCGTCCAGGGCGGGGCAGGATCGGGCCCGGGACGGGGCCGGGCTGGCCGCCGCCGTTCCGCCGCAGGGCGGTGCCAAGGACGACCCGGGCTCGCTGGCCGCGGAACTGCTGGCCGGTGGGGAGATCGACGTGGCCGAGGAGGTCGGGGCGGAGACGGTGCCCCTGCCCGCCCAGCGCGGCCTCACCCGGCGGACCAAGGGGCTGCTGGTGGCCGGGTTCGCCGCGTCGGTCGTGGCGGTGGGTGTGGGTGGGTATGTGGTGGCGAAGCCGTACCTGCTGCCCGATGACTTCGACGGGCAGGGGAGCGGCGCGGTCACGGTGCGCATCCAGCCCGGCTCCAGTGCGGGAGAGGTCGGCGCGGCGCTGACGGCGGCGGGGGTGGTGGCGAGCGCGCGCTCGTTCATCAACGCCACCGAGCAGAAGGCGGTCGCCGACCGGCTGCGGCCGGGGCACTACCGGATGCGCAAGGGCATGGCGGCGGGGGCGGCCGTGGACATGCTGCTGCACCCGGGGTCGCGGGTGGTGAAGAAGGTGTCGGTGCCGGAGGGCATGCGGGCCGAGGAGGTGCTCCGGCGGGTGGCGGCCCAGGGCGGGCTGCCGCTGAACGAGCTGCGCTCGATCGACACCGACCTGCTCGGGCTGCCGGAGTACGCGCGAGGCGTGGAGGGGTTCCTGTTCCCGGCGACGTACGAGATCGAGCCGGACTCCTCGGCCACGGACGTGGTCGCGGCGATGGTGGAGCGGTTCAGGACGGCGGCCGGAGAGGTGAAGCTGGCCCAGCGTGCTCCCGAGGTGAACCTGACGCCGCTGGAGGTCGTGACGGTGGCCAGCATCGTCCAGGCCGAGGGCGGCAGGGACGCCGACTACCCGAAGATCGCCAGGGTGATCTACAACCGGATGGGACTGGGCATGCCGCTGCAGCTCGACACCACCGTGCTGTACGCCCAGAGCCGCCGCACACTCAAGGTCTCGGAGAAGGACACCAGGGTGCGCTCGCCGTACAACACCTACCTCCGTGCGGGGCTGCCGCCGGGGCCGATCTCCAACCCTGGAGAGAAGGCGCTGATGGCGGCTTTGAACCCTGCGGAGGGCGATTGGTACTGGTTTGTCACCACCGATCCGGAGCATAGAATCACGAAATTCACCGATAAAGAGAGTGAGTTTGTGAGATACCGGGAAGAGCTGAACGAATACCTCGGGACCAACTGATGCTCGTCGGGACACCCCCCGTCCCGCAGGGAGTCTCCCTGCGCCGCCCCGCGGAAGGGGCGCACGCACTCTCCGCGTCCCCTAGCATGGCTACTCAGAGTGATCATCGCTGGTCATCCGCATGTGACCGGCGGTTCCCCCCGTTCCGCTCGGTAACCCTCGCCGGTCTTGACGCCAGGCCGGTCATACCGGGAGATTGGCCATCGCAGCTATGAACGATCTCGACATGGACCTGCTCCTCGGCTCCGAGGACGACAACGGACGCTCGCGCCGCCAGAAGGGCAACGGCCGGCGCGGGCGCCGCCGTCGCCGCCGTCGCAATCGCGGCGGTTTCATGGCGCCGCTGCTCGCGCTCATCGTCTTGCTCGGCATCGTCGGCGGCGGTGGCTACTACGGCTACCTGTGGGTGAGCGACCGCCTCGTGCCCGGCGACTTCTCCGGCCCCGGCAGCGGCTCGGTCGCCCTGGAGATCAGGCAGGGCCAGAGCGCCACCGACGTCGCGGAAGAACTCGAGCGCCTCGGCGTCATCAAGGACTCCAGAGCCTTCATCAACGCCGTCACCAACTCCGGCAAGAGCGCCTCGCTCGTCCCCGGCCACTACACGCTGCGCAAGCAGATGCGCGCCTCGGACGCCGTCACCGAACTCGACGCGAACAACCGGCAGTACACCGAGGTGACGCTGCAGGAGGGCCTGCGCCTCAGCGACACCTTCACGCAGCTCGCCGACAAGACGAAGATCCCGGCCAAGGACTTCACCGCCGCCGCCAAGAAGTCCGGCGGACTCGGCCTGCCCGGTTACGCCAAGGGCCGCCTGGAGGGTTACGCGTTCCCCGCGACCTACCAGTTCCCGCCGAAGTCGAGCGCGGCCGCGATCCTCACGAAGATGGTCGACCGCTTCAAGGAGACCGCCGACCGGACCGGCCTGGAGGCGGGCGCCAAGGACCTCGGCCGCACCCCGCACGAGATCATGATCATCGCGAGCATCATCCAGGCGGAGGCCGGGCGCCAGGAGGACATGGGCAAGATCTCCCGCGTCGTCTACAACCGGCTCGCCCACCAGCCGGAGATGCACCTGAAGATGGACAGCACGGTCATGTACGCGCTCGGCAAGTACAAGACGGCCGCCACCTTCGCCGAGACGAAGACGCCGTCGAAGTACAACACCTACCTGCACCTGGGCCTGCCGCCCGGCCCCATCGCCAACCCGGGCGACCACGCGATCGAGGCCGCGCTCAACCCGACACCGGGCACGTGGCTTTACTTCGTCGCCACCGACCCGAAGAGCCAGGTCACCAAGTTCGCCACCACGGACGCGGAGTTCCAGGTGCTGCTGAACGAGTACAAGAAGAACGGCGGCTGAGCGGGCGGCGGCTCCCGCCCGTCGCGGACGTCTCCCGGAAGGGGCCCTTCCACCAGGGCCCCTTCCGCTACGGCGGGCACTTCTCGTCGCGGCGGGCCCTCTTCAAGGGCCTCTACCGTCGCGGCGGGCCCGTTTCCCAGGCTCTCCGTTGTGGCAGGCGCCCTTTTCGTTACGGCAAGCCACCCCGGCGCCACCCGCCGTCACGGGCGGGCGCAGGTCGTGGGGATCGCTTCTCACGTCGGACGCACTCCCCGCCGCGACGGCCCGCCCAAGTGGTGGTGTTCTTCCGGCCGCCGATGTCGGCCGGATCGGCGGCCAGGGGTAGGGTCCTGTGGCTGGAGAAGGAGGGGTTTCATGCGGGCAGCGGTACTCGGTTCGCCGATCGCGCATTCGCTCTCGCCGTACCTGCACAGGGCGGCCTACCGGGCGATGGGCCTCGACGACTGGACCTACGACGCCTTCGAGTGTGACGAGGCGGCGCTGCCCGCGCGGATGGCGGGCCTGCGCGGTGAGGCCGGGCAGTGGGCGGGGCTGTCGCTGACGATGCCGCTCAAGCGGGCCGTGCTGCCCCTGCTGGATACCGTCTCCGAGCTGGCCGTCGAGGTCGGCGGGGCCAACACGGTGGTCTTCCGGGACGGCTCCGCCCATGGTGAGAACACCGATGTCTACGGGATCGAGCGGGCGCTGGCCGAGGCGGGCGTGCCGCGGCCGGGTTCGGCGCTGGTGCTGGGCGGGGGAGCGACCGCCGGTTCCGCGCTGGCGGCCCTGCGGAACCTGGGGCTGGAGCGGGTGACGCTGGCCGTACGGGATGCGGGGCGGGCGGCCGGGACGGCCGCGGTGGCTGGGCGGCTGGGGGTGGCTCTGCGGGTGGCGCCGCTGGACGAGCTCGATGACCTGCTCGGGGTGGACCTGGTGATCTCCACGCTGCCCGGCGGCGCCGCCGACGGTCACGCGGGGTCGCTGGCGGGGGTGCCGGCGTTGTTCGACGTGGTCTACGCTTCGTGGCCCACGAAGGCGGCGGCGAGCGTGCTGGAGGCGGGCGGGCGCGTGGTGGGCGGGTTCGCGATGCTGCTGCACCAGGCGGTGCGGCAGGTGGAGCTGATGACCGGCCGCGCGGACGTGCCGGTCGAGGCCATGCGCGCGGCCGGCGAGGCGGAGATCCTCAGGCGGGCCAGTCAAAAGGGTTGATGATCCGCAGGTCGAGCCCGTTGAAGTCTTTGACGTTCCGGGTGACGAGCGCCCAGTTGCGGGTACGAGCGGTGGCGGCCATGAGACCGTCGACGACGGGAATGGGGCGGATGGCGTTGAACCGGCCCCACTCCTCGGCCACTTCGGTGGTGACAGGCAGGATCCGCAAGGCGAACTCGGCTTGGAGCCTGGTGAGCCAGGCCTCGTGCGCGGCGGCCCTTACCGGGTCGTGGCGCCTGGCGAGCTCGATGCCCTTGCGTATCTCACCCATGACCAGAACGCTCAGATAGAGGGTCGGCCCGTTGATCGTCTCCAGCCAGGCGGCCACCCCCGGATCCCGGTGGCGCTTGGTCATCTCCGAGACGACGTTGGTGTCCAGTAGATAGGTCACCAGTCGGTCCCCAGGTCAACCTCGCGGGGCAGATCGCGGGACCGGGTGAGGTCGAGGTCGCTGAGGTCGGGCCCGGACATGAGGAACTCCTTGAAGTCGGGCTCGCCTCCCTTGAGGCGCCGGTACTCGGCCATGTCGATGATCACGGCCACGTCCTCGCCGTGCCGGGTGACGATCTGGGGTCCTTCGTCGTGTGCCCGCCGCACCACTTCGCTGAAGCGCTGCTTGGCCTCCTGGAGCTGCCATGAGGACATGGACCCACCTCCTGTCTAGTCTGTCTAGATTAGCAAGCCGGCCCGGTAACACACAGTGATAGCAAGCCGACGCTCCCGGCGCGGGATGATTCGAAGAACTCGGTGTGTTGTGGTAACGTAACTCCCTGATCGGTCCGGCATGCCTTGCTGGACGCGCAAGCGGAGGTCTCCCTCCCACCTGAGTCGCCGCCCGGCGGCCGGGTCCAGGATCACGCCGGACTACTCCGGGGAGCTTACGGCCACGAAGCCGACGAGCTCAGTGGCCCCGCATGCGCGACGTGCGGGGCTTTTCGCGTGTACAGACACGTACGTGCGAAGCTCTCGGCACGACGAGCACGTAGGGACGCAAACCTAGGAGGCCCCATCAGCACTGAGCCCCGCATCAACGAGCGTATCCGAGTTCCCGAGGTTCGCCTCGTGGGCCCGAACGGCGAGCAGGTCGGCATCGTCTCCATTCACGACGCCCTCAAGCTCGCCCAGGAGGCCGACCTCGACCTCGTCGAGGTCGCGGCCACGGCTCGACCGCCCGTGTGCAAGCTCATGGACTACGGAAAATTCAAGTACGAGTCCGCGATGAAGGCGCGCGAGGCGCGCAAGAATCAGGCGCACACGATCATCAAGGAGATCAAGCTCCGGCCGAAGATCGACCCGCACGACTACGAGACCAAGAAGGGTCACGTGGTGCGGTTCCTCAAGGCGGGAGACAAGGTCAAAGTCACGATCATGTTCCGCGGACGTGAGCAGTCGCGTCCCGAGCTGGGCTTCCGGCTCCTGCAGAAGCTGGCGGAGGACGTCACGGAGCTCGGCTTCGTCGAGTCCCAGCCCAAGCAGGACGGCCGAAACATGATCATGGTGATCGGTCCGCACAAGAAGAAGGCCGAGGCCAAGGCCGAAAAGGCCGCAGCCAAGGCACAGCGTGGCGGCGAGGAGCCTTCTCTGGGTGAGGAAGCTTCCGTACCAGGTGAGGAAGTTTCCGCACAGGAAGCGTGACCCGCGGTTCGGGTTAGCCTTACACGGCAACCCCCGAACGACGCCACTGCCGTAACGAAGACGCCGCGACCGGGTCGGCCTGCACCGACCCGGCCACCGGCACGGACGAATTGAGGGAGAGACGGCGAGATGCCGAAGATGAAGACGCACAGCGGTGCGAAGAAGCGGTTCCGGCTTACCGGCACCGGCAAGGTCAAGCGCCGTCGTGCCGCTCGCGCGCACTACAACGAGTGGAAGTCCTCCACGCTGACGCGCCGTCTCAAGGGCGAAGTGATTGTCTCCGACAATGACGTCAAGAAGATCAAGAAGCTGCTCGCTAAGTAGCGCGAACCCCCGGGGAGATACAACATGGCACGCGTGAAGCGGGCGCTCAACGCCAAGAAGAAGCGCAAGGTCGTCCTCGAACGGGCAGCGGGCTACCGCGGCCAGCGGTCGCGGCTCTACCGCAAGGCCAAGGAGCAGATGCTCCACTCGATGACGTACGCCTACCGGGACCGCAAGGACCGTAAGGGTGCGTTCCGCCGTCTGTGGATCCAGCGGATCAACGCCGCCGCCCGCCAGAACGGCATGACTTACAACCGCCTGATCCAGGGACTGCGTCTGGCCCACATCGAGGTCGACCGCAAGATCCTCGCCGACCTCGCGGTGAACGACAGCCAGACCTTCGCCACGCTCGTCGAGGCCGCCAAGAAGGCGCTGCCGGCGAACGTGAACGCGCCGGCCGCGAGCTGAGGTTTTACGGTCAAGGGGCCCACCTCCGGTGGGCCCTTTTTGCATGGCACTGGGGGACAACGTGGAGCTGACCAACATCAGGGCGCCGCGGGTGAAGGCGGCCAGGCGCCTGGCCAAGCGTTCCTTCCGCGACCAGGACCGCAGGTTCGTGGCCGAGGGCCCGCAGGCGGTGCGCGAGGCGCTCAAGCTCGACGGCGTGACGCTGGAGCTGTTCGCCACCGCGGAGGCCGAGCAGCGCCACCCCGACCTGGTCGACGAGGCGCTCTCACGCGACCTGCCGGTGCACCGCGCCAGCGGCGAGGTGATGGCCGAGCTCTCGCAGACGGTCACCCCGCAGGGGCTGCTGGCCGTCTGCCGCTTCGTGCACGTCCCGCTGGAGGAGGCGCTCGACGGCGCCCCCCGCCTGGTGGCGGTGCTGGCGCACGTGCGCGACCCGGGCAACGCCGGCACCGTGATGCGGGCGGCCGACGCGGCAGGGGCCGACTCCGTGGTCTTCACCGACGCTTCCGTGGACCCCTACAACGGCAAGTGCGTACGCGCCAGCGCCGGCAGCCTGTTCCACCTGCCGGTGGTGATCGGCAGCCCGGTGGCGGGAGCCGTACAGGCGCTCAAGGACAAGGGACTTCGGGTGCTGGCCGCGGACGGCGCGGGCGAGCGCACCCTCGACGACGTGGACCTGTCCGGGCCGACGGCGTGGATCTTCGGCAACGAGGCGTGGGGGCTGCCGGAAGAGGTACGCGCGCTGGCCGACGACGTGGTGCGAGTGCCCATCTACGGGCAGGCGGAGAGCCTCAACCTGGCCACCGCGGCAGCAGTGTGTCTCTACGCGTCCGCACGGGCTCAGCGGGTGCCCTAGGGGCGCGGAAACCCGCTATTGTCGGCCATGTAGTCGAGGAGGCGGGGTCGTGCACGGCGAAGACAGCGAAGGTCGGGTGGTGGCCTCCGTGTGCACGATCGGCATCGACGACCTTCCTGACGGGGTCATCGTCACCGACAGGTTCGGCAGGGTGCTGGCGCTCAACAAGGCGGCCGCGAGGCTGACGGGCGTACCCGTCGAACGGGCGGTCGGACGGCACATGAACGACGTCTTCCCGCTGCGCGACCACGACGGCCGCGAGTGGTGGAAGGCCCTCGACCCGGAGGGCGGGCTGCGCACCCGCACCCGTGTCCCGGAACGCCCGCTGCATCTGCCCGGAGGCCAGGAGCTCCACGTGACCGCCCGGCTGGTCCGCGAGCCCGAGCGCCGCGGCGACGTCGAACGGGTGACGATCGTCCTGCGCGACGGCGGCGCCCGCGCCCGGCTGGAACGCAGCCGCGCCGACCTGGTCTCGACCGTCGCCCACGAGCTGCGCTCCCCGCTGACCAGCGTCAAGGGCTTCACCGCGACGCTGCTGGCCAAGTGGAGCCGCTTCACCGACGAGCAGAAGCGCGTCATGCTCGACACCATCAACACCGACGCCGACCGCGTCACCCGGCTGATCACCGAGCTGCTCGACGTCTCGCGCATCGAGTCGGGCCGCATGGAGGTGCACCGGCAGGTCGTCGACGTGCCCGCGCGGGTGCGCCGGGCCATCGCCGGGCGCGTGGCCGCGGGCGAGCCCGAGGACCGCTTCCGGCTCGCCGTCGCCGACCACCTGCCCGAGACCTGGCTCGACCAGGACAAGATCGACCAGATTCTCGGTAACCTGGTGGAAAACGCTTTGCGGCACGGACGCGGAACCGTGAGCATTGACGTTCAAGCCGTCGACTATGGAGTAGCCGTGTCTGTGCGCGACCAGGGTGAGGGCATCCGCCCCGAGCTGGCCACGCGCGTCTTCCGGCAGTTCTGGCGCGGCAACAGCCGCCGGCGCGGCGGCACCGGGCTTGGCCTGTTCATCGTCAAGGGCCTGGTCGAGGCGCACGGCGGGACGATCACCGTGCAGCGTGCTCCCGAGGGCGGGGCCGAGTTCCGATTTATGTTGCCCACCGGCACGCCTGACTTCGCGTAGGTCATCGGCTCCGGTGGGCCAGCACTAGACTCAGTCTCGCTCAAGCCCTGGATACGGAGCTCTCTCTTGTCTGACTACGACCCTGTCGAGGTCACGCCCCTGCATGCCGACGAGCTGTCGCGCATGGAGGCGGACGCCGTAACGGCGATCAAGGCGGCCGGCAGCCTCGACGAACTCAAGCAGGTACGCCTGGCCCACGCCGGCGACCGTTCGCCCATCGCGCTGGCCAACCGCGAGATCGGCGCGCTGCCCCCGGCGGCGCGCGCCGAGGCGGGCAAGCGCATCGGCGCCGCCCGCAAGGCCGTGGGCGAGGCGCTGGCCGCCCGCCAGGCCGAGCTGGAGGCCGAGCGCGACGCCCGCGTCCTCGTCGAGGAGACCGTCGACGTCACCCTCCCGTGGGACCGCCGGCCGCAGGGGGCCCGTCACCCCCTGACCACGATGCAGGAACGCATCGCCGACACCTTCGTCGCCATGGGCTACGAGGTCGCCGAGGGCCCCGAGCTCGAAGGCGAGTGGTTCAACTTCGACGCGCTCAACATCTCCAAGGACCACCCGGCCCGCTCCGACCACGACACCTTCTTCGTGGAGTCGGCCGACTCGGGCATGGTGCTGCGCACGCAGACCTCACCGGTGCAGATCCGCGCGCTGCTGCAGCGCGGCGTGCCGTGCTATGTGGTCTCGCCGGGCAAGACCTTCCGCACCGACGAGCTCGACGCCACCCACACCCCGGTCTTCCATCAGGTCGAGGGCCTGGCGGTCGACGAGGGCCTGACGATGGCGCACCTGAAGGGCACGCTCGACCGCTTCGCCGAGGTCATGTTCGGCGAGGGCATCACCACGCGCTTCCGGCCGCACTACTTCCCCTTCACCGAGCCGTCGGCCGAGATGGACCTCAAGTGCTTCGTCTGCCGCGGCACCAGTGCCGTGCCGGGCAACCCGCCGTGCCGTACCTGCAAGAGCGAGGGCTGGATCGAGTGGGGCGGCTGCGGCATGGTCAACCCGCGGGTGCTCGTCGCGGGCGGCGTCGACCCGGCCCGCTACAGCGGCTTCGCCTTCGGCATGGGCATCGAGCGCACGCTGATGTTCCGCCACAACGCCGAGGACATGCGCGACATGGTCGAGGGTGACGTCCGCTTCTCGCTCCCGTTCGGAATGGAGATCTGATGAAGGCCCCGCTTTCCTGGCTGCGGGAGTACGTCGATCTGCCGCCGGTCACCGCCCACGAGGTCGCCGAGCGGCTGACCGCTGCCGGGCTCAAGCTGGAGCGGATCATCTCCCACGGCCACGACGTCAAGAACGTCGTCGTCGGCGAGGTCCTCGAGATCGAGGAGCTCACCGGCTTCAAGAAGCCGATCCGCCACTGCAAGGTCGAGGTCGGCGAGGCGACGCCGCGCGAGATCGTCTGCGGCGCCGGCAACTTCGTGGCCGGCGACCGCGTCCCGGTCGTGCTGCCCGGCGGCGTGCTGCCCGGCGGTTTCGAGGTCGGCGCGCGCAAGACCTACGGCCGGCTGTCCGAGGGCATGATCTGCTCCGAGCGTGAGCTCGGGCTCGGCGACGACCACGACGGCATCATGGTCCTGCCGCCCGAGACGCCCATCGGCACCGACGTGGTCGAGCTGCTCGGCCTGCGCGACGACGTCATCGAGATGGAGATCACCCCCGACATCAGCTACGCGATGTCGATGCGCGGCGTGGCCCGCGAGGCGGCCATCGCCTTCGGCGTGCCCTTCCGCGACCCCGCCGCGCTCCAGCCGCCCGCCGCCGGCGAGGAGGCGTGGCCGGCGTGGATCGCCGACGCCACCGCCTGCGACCGGTTCGTGCTGCGCGAGGTGCGCGGCTTCGACCCGGCCGCGCAGAGCCCCCTCTGGATGCGGGTACGGCTGACGCGCGCCGGCATGCGGCCGGTCTCGCTGGCCGTCGACATCACCAACTACGTGATGCTGGAGATGGGCCAGCCCCTGCACGCGTTCGACCGGGCCAAGCTCACCGGCGAGATCGTCGTACGCCGCGCCGAGCCCGGCGAGCGCCTGGAGACCCTCGACCACGTGGTGCGCGAACTCCACCCCGAGGACATCCTCATCACCGACCAGTCGGGGCCGATCTCGATGGCCGGCACCATGGGCGGCCTGGCCACCGAGATCTCCGAGACGACCACCGACGTGGTCATCGAGGCGGCGCACTTCTCCGCGCCCGGCATCTCGCGCGAGTCGCGCGCCCACAACCTGGTCTCGGAGTCGTCCAAGCGCTTCGAGCGCGGCGTCGACCGCGAGCTGCCGGTGGTCGCCACCTGGCGGGCGGTCACCATGCTGGCCGAGCTGGGCGGCGCCGCCATCCAGCCGGGGCTCACCCACGCCGAGGTCGAGGTGGTGCCGGCGCGCATCGCCATCCCGGCCGCCTACCCGGGTCAGGTGGGCGGCGTGCCGTACCCGAAGGAGACCGTGGTGCGGCGCCTGGAGCAGGTCGGCTGCACGGTCGCCGACGGCGACGACCCGGTGATCCGCCGGGGCGGCGTCGCGCCGACCGCGGTGGTCACCGGCGGCGAGATCGCGGCCAGGCTGGCCGTCACCGGCCCCGACATGATCACGGTGACGCCGCCGTCGTGGCGCACCGACCTGACCGACCCGGCCGACCTGGCCGAGGAGGTCATCCGGCTCGAAGGGTACGAGGGGCTGCCGTCGGTGCTGCCCAAGGCGCCCGCCGGCGCCGGCCTCACCGAGACGCAGCGCCTGCGCCGGCGCGTCGGGCGGGTGCTGGCCGACCACGGCTACGTCGAGGTGCTGTCCTACCCGTTCATCGGGCAGGCCGACCTCGACCACCTGCAGCTTCCCGCGGACGACGATCGCAGGCGGGCCACCCGGCTGACGAACCCGATCTCCGACGACGAGCCGTACATGCGCACCACGCTGCTGCCCGGCCTGCTCAAGACGCTGGTACGCAACGTGGGCCGGGGCTTCCCCGACGTGGCGCTGTTCGAGTCCGGCCTGGTCTACCGCGCCAAGCCCGACGCCCCGGCGACCGCGCCGGTCTTCGGCGTGGAGCGCGCCCCCGACGGGGAGGAGCTCGCCGCGCTGGAGGCCGCGCTGCCCGCCCAGCCGGAACGGCTGGCCGTCGTGCTGGCCGGTGAGTTCGACCGCTCCGGCTGGTGGGGCAAGGGCCGCCAGGCCACCTGGGCCGACGCCGTCGAGGCTGCCAGGATGGCGGCCGCGCAGGCAGGGGTGGAGCTGCGGGTCGCCGCCGACCAGCACGAGCCGTGGCACCCTGGCCGCTGCGCCGCCCTCTACGCCGGCGACACGCTGGTGGGTCACGCGGGCGAACTGCACCCGCGCGTCGTCGAGGCCTACGGCCTGCCGCCGCGCACCTGCGCGATGGAGCTGGAACTGACCCGCCTCGACCTGCGGGGCCCGGTGAACGCGCCCGCCGTGTCCTCCTACCCGGTGGCCACCCAGGACGTCGCCCTGATCGTCGCCGCCGACACCCCGGAAGCCTCGGTGGCCGCCGCGCTGCGCGAGGGGGCGGGCGACCTGCTGGAGTCGATCCGGCTGTTCGACGTCTACACCGGGGCGCAGGTGGGCGAGGGGAACAAGTCACTGGCCTACACGCTGCGCTTCCGCGCACCGGAGCGGACGCTGACGGTGGAGGAGACGACGGAGGCCCGTGACGCGGCGGTCGCGCTGGCCGCCGACCGCGTGGGCGCTTCGCTACGTGGAGCCTGACGGGAGGCGGGCACGGTGTTCGGCCGTGTCCGCCTTTCAGAGCTGGTCGATCTCGGTGAGGTCGATGTCGATGGTGAACGGCACGGGCACCTTGAGCCGGTCATGGAAGATTCCGGCGACGGTGTAGCTCCCGGTCGACGGCTCCAGCGCGTAGACGTGGACCATCAGCTGGCCCTCCGCGTTCTCGACGCGCCAGAAGTAGGGGATGCCCGCCCGCGCGTAGAGCACGGGCTTGCGCTCCCTGTCACGCACCCTGGAGTCCGGGGAGACGACCTCAACGGCCAGAAGGACGTCGTCGGCGTCGTAGAAGGTCGCGTCGGGCTGGATGCGGGCCCCCGGGCCCAGGATGATCAGATCTGGCTCGGGGCGCTGGGTCGCGGACAGCCGCACGCTCATCTGGCGCCGCACCCTGTGATCGCTCGGCACCGAACCGCGAAGCGCCTTCTCCAGAAGGTAGAGCGCGGAGGTGTGGAAGTCTCGCTGGGGGCTCTCGAAGACCAAGCTTCCGTCAATCAACTCCGTGTGCGCAGGCAATCCCGGAATGTGATCGAGGTCCTCCGCGACGAAGCCTTTCGGGGGCGGGAAGACCCAGTCGGGAAGCGATGGTGGCTTTTCAGGCATATCTATGCTCACCGCTTCGGCCGTCAGGGTTTTACGGTAGCAATCTATGAAGGACGGGGCTGTGCGAAACCTGCTGGTGTTCGGTGAGCGGGGTGACGCCGAGGCGGTGGCCGAGGCGCTGGGGGAGTGGCTGGGCGAGGTGCCCCGGGTGGTGCGGGAGACCCTGGCGGGCGAGGACGACGCCGAGGACGCGCAGTGGGTCGTGGTCGTCGAGGACCTGCCCGCGGAGCTGGCCGGCGAGGTCGAGGCGCTGGCCGAGGAGTATGACGGGTGGCGGGAGAGCCTCTAGCCGACGTGAGGAGAACGGATGCGTGTCGCGGTCTTGTCCGATGTGCACGGGGTGCTGCCCGCCCTGGAGGCGGTGCTGGGTGAGGCGGACGTGCGGGGCGCGGACCTGCTGGTGCTGACCGGCGACGTGGCCGCGGGGCCGATGCCGGTCGAGACGATCGATCTGCTGGTCTCGCTGGGGGATCGGGCGCTCTGGGTCGGCGGCAATGCCGACCGGGAGCTGGTGGAGGCGGCTCGGGGGCAGGGGTCGGAGTTCGCGATCTCGCGGTGGGCGGGGGAGCGGCTGCGGGATGATCAGGTTGGCGTGCTCGCCGCTCTGCCCGCCCGGCAGGAGCTGGATCTGGGACGCTTGGGGCGGACGTTGTTCGTGCACGGGACACCGCGCAGTGACGACGAGGTCGTGCTCGTCGACAGTTCGCTGGAGCGGTGGCGGCAGGTGCTGGACGGGGAGCCGGCCGACACGGTGGTGCTGGGGAACACGCACATGCCGTTCGCGCGGCTGGCCGATCGGCGGCTGATCGTGAACCCGGGTTCCGTGGGCATGCCGTACGGGACGGACGGGGCTCATTGGGCGCTGCTCGACTCCGTCAGCGGGGCGGTGACGTTGCGGCGGACCCCCCTCGATGCCGCGGAGGTGGCGGCTCGGCTGGTGGCGGAGTCGGGGTTCGACGGGATCGAGGAGTGGGTCGCGGAGTACGTGCGGGAGGTCTACTCCGACGCGGTGGCGCTGACGGCGTTCGCGAGGCGCGAGGGCCGGTGAGACCGCACCCCGTCAGGGTGCGGCCAGTGCGCGGCGGGCCTTTTCGGCCAGGGCGTGTTCGTCGGTGCGGGCGTCGTAGCGGCGGAACTTCGGCAACGCTCCGGCCAGGGCGACCACCGCGCCCACGCACAGCAGGCCGCCCACGCCCAGTGCGAAGCGGGCACCGCCGAAGGCGGCCATCGCTCCGGCGCGGGCGTTGCCCAGCATGGGGCCGCTGGCGTACGACAGCAGTTCGATGCCGGCCAGGCGGCCGCGCAGCTCGTTCGGGATGGTCTGGTTCCACATGGTCGAGCGGAAGATGCCGCTGATCATGTCGGCGGCGCCCGCCAGCGCGAGGCAGAAGAAGACCGCGAACAGGTTCGGCACCACCGCGGCCAGCGCCACGGCCACGCCCCACAGCCCGGCGGCCACGATCACGCCCAGGCCGTGCCGGTGCACGCGTGCCGTCCAGCCGCCGGTGAGGGAGGCGATCAGGGCGCCCACCGCGCTGGCCGAGTAGAGCAGCCCGACCGCCTGCGGCGCGCCCAGCTGCTTGGCCAGGAACGGGAACAGCGCCGTCGACATGGCGAAGACCATCGCCGCGATGTCGACCAGGTAGGTGCCCATGAGGTCGCTGCGCCGCCAGGCGTAGCGGACGCCCTCGGCCAGCGTTTTTAGTGAGGCGGGCCGCGCCTCCTCGTGCGGCGGCACCGCGCGCATCCGCCACAGCAGCACCAGTGACAGCGCGAACGACGCCGTGTCCAGCCCGTAGGCGAGGGCGGTGCCGTAGGTGGCCACGAGCAGGCCGCCCAGGGCGGGCGCGGCGATGGCGCCGATGTTCCAGCGCAGGCTGGCCAGCACCGCGGCCGCCGGGAGCTGGTCGTGCCGGACGACCTGCGGGATGAGCGCCTCAAGGCTGGGCCGCTGCAGGCAGGTCAGACCCATCGCGATCGCGCCGACCACGTACAGCACCCACACCTGCGGGCGCGGCAGCATCGCGTTGACGGTCAGCAGGCCCGAGGTGACCAGCAGGCCCACCTCGCTGAACAGCACGATCTTGCGCCGGTCGAGCGCGTCGGCGATCGCCCCGCCCCACAGCCCGCACACGACCATCGGCACGAACTCGGCCAGGCTCATCAGTCCCACGGCGACGTAGTCGCCGGTCAGCTCCATCATCTGGAACGGCAGCGCCACCATGGTGACGAACGTGCCGAACATCGTGATCACCCCGGAGACCATGAGCAGCCGGTAGTCACGCGAGTCGCGCAACGGGCCCAGGTCGGGTGCGATGCGTTTGATGAGGGAGAACACGAGGTGACATTGTCCGTCCTGCCCGCGCGCGAGCTCAAACGGTTTTCTCCCGGACGTGGGGAAGGGCCCTCCCGGCGACCGGGAGGGCCCTTCCCCACGGGGTTCAGGCGGGGACCTTGTCGAGGAAGCCCAGGACCCGCTGGATCCTGCCGTCCTCGGCCAGCTCCGCCACGTCGAACCCGACCGCGATCGGCTCGCCGCCGGGCGCGCCGAGGTGCCAGGTGAAGCGGGCCACGTTGTGGTGGGTCTCGAACACCTCGCCCGGGGTGAAGACCATGCCGGGGAACATCCCCTGCGCCCCGGCGATCACCGCGGCGATCGCCTCATGGCCGGTGACGGCGGCCAGCGGGTCGGTGTAGACGCCGTCCTCGGCCCACACGTCGGCGACGGCCTTGGCGCGGGCGTCGGCGTCGGTCTCGTTCCAGGCGGCCACATAGCGCTCGACCAGGTTTTCCATGATGGTTTGTCCTCTCTCGGATTATCGGATCAGCGGCGGGCCCTGCGCAGGCCCATGATCTGCAGTTCGGCCAGCACGCCGACCACCAGCGCCTGGGCGATGGCCCACACGGCGCCGATCGTGGTGAACTCCACCAGCCCGAACGCCACGGCGGCCACCCCGGCCAGCGTCCAGGCGATGTTGACGGCGACGACGGCCTTGGTGCCGGCGAGGCTGATCTCGCGGCGGGTGCCCAGTACGGCCACGGCGGCGCCGTACGCGAGCAAGAAGGCGCCGAGGGCCCGCAGCATCCCCGAGCCGGGCCCCAGGAGATCGCTGAGCAGCGGCGCGGCGACCAGGTAGGCCAGGCCGTTGGCGCCGGTGACGAGGGCGTCGGCGACGAGCACGGCGCGCAGGAACTTGGTCCGGTCGGCGGTGACGGGTACGGCGGTCATCTCGGTTCTCCTCGCGGGTGATTCCGACAGCGGGTGTTCCCGTAAGCGGGTGTTTCCGGTGCCGGGTGTTTCCGACACAGGAACCGTGTCATCGGGGGCATAGCCGGTGCGATTACGCGCCAGGTAATGGAGGTGGCTATGTACCCCGTGACCTGCGGAGACTTCTCGGGAGAAATCGGGAAACCGGCCCGCGGCGCCGTACGCCTCGTTACTGTCTCTTTGCAATCACGCGAACACGAGGAGTGAGTCGATGGATCTGCTGGCCCGCGCGCGGGAGCTCAAGCCCGAGCTGGTGCACTACGCGACGTCCGGCAGGTTCCAGCGCGAGCTGACCGCCGTGCTCGACCGCTTCTACGCCGGCGGGCGGCCGCAGGACGAGGCGAACGCCTTCCTGCCGGTCGACTACTTCGTGCACCAGCACAAGCTCGGCGGCGGCGGCACGGTCGTCGACCGGTTCGTGCACGAGCACCCGGGCCTCGACGCGGCCGACCACGAGCTGCTGCTCAGCTGGAAGGACGTGGTCGAGGGCGTCTTCGAGGTGACCGGGTTCGACGGCCCGGCGCTCATCCTGTTCAACCACGTGGACGAGCTGACCTACCGCACGCTGTCCAACCTGGGTGAGGAGGCGTTCGCGCCGCTGGCCGAAGGCATGTTCGTGGTCGGCAGGCTCATCCCGCTCGGCCGCGACTGGCTGATCAGCGCCACCCCGTCGGTGCACACCGCGCAGGCGCGCGGGCGGCTGGTCGCGGCGGCCGCGCACGTGGCGCTGGAGAATCCGGCCGCCGCCTACCGCAATCCGGACCTGCTGGCCGCGGCCCGGCGTACGCAGGCCGAGCAGCGCCGCTGCTTCATCTCCTACTTCGGCTCCGACCAGGTCGTGGTGGCGGGCGCGGAGGTGGCGGCGAAGATCCAGGGCTATCTCGGCTACCAGGCCGAACGGCTCGGCGGGCGGGTCGACGCCGAGATCCCCGAGCACGTGTCGCGGGCCGGGAGCGTGGCCCTGATCTTCGATGAGACCGACGGCCTGGGCTACTACGCGGAGTTCGCCCGGCTGGCCGAGATCTTCGACCGGCCCGGCCTGGTCGCCCGGCGCGAGGGGCGCGACCTGGTGACCTCCTACCTCAAGGGCGACGCGGTCTCGCCGGTGCCGATCGTCCGCCTGGCCGAGCGCGACCACGCCAAGGCCGGCGAGTTGTTCGCGGGGCTGCTGGGCCGGCCCGGCTTCCTGTGGGAGCGCAGCGGGCAGGCGCTGCTGCGCACCCACAAACCCGGCTATTTCGACGGCCCGCGCCTGCCCACGGTCGTGCCGCCCACCCGCGCGGTCGCCGAGCACACCGGCGGCTGAGCGCCGTGGGCCGCGGGGCATGCGGCCCACGGCCGAACTTCCGGGGGCGGAGGCGCGCCCGTCAGCCGCCCAGGACCTCGCGCCGCAGGTGTGTCTTGAGGATCTTGCCGCCGGGGTTGCGGGGCAGTTCGTCCTCGCGGAACCAGAAGTGGGCGGGGATCTTGAACTTGGCGATGCGCTCGGCCAGGAACGAGCGGACCTCCTCGGCGGTGGTCGCGGTGCCCGGCTTGAGCCGCAGCACGGCGCCGACCTCCTCGCCCAGCTCGTCGTGGGGCACGCCGATGACCGCCGCGTCGTCCACGGCCGGATGCTCGAAGAGGGCGGCCTCGACCTCGGCGCAGTAGACGTTCTCCCCGCCCCTGATGACCATGTCCTTGGCCCGGTCGACGATGTAGACGAAGCCCTCCTCGTCGATCCTGGCCAGGTCGCCGGTGTGGAGCCAGCCGCCGACGAAGGTCTCGGCGGTGGCCTGCGGCTTGTTCCAGTAGCCCATGATGACGTTGGGCCCGCGTACGCACAGTTCGCCGACCTCGCCCGCGGCCAGTACCTCGCCCATCGGGTCGACGACCCTGACGTCCACGACCGCGGAGGGCAGGCCGATGCTGTCGGGCTTGGCCTGGTAGTCGGGGCCGCCGTTGCCGACGGCCAGCGCGGTGGTCTCGGTCATGCCGTAGCCGTTGGAGGCCGAGCGCTCGGGCATGTTCTCGTTGATGCGCTCCAGCAGCTTGGGTGGGGCGGGGGCGCCGCCGTAACCGAGCGTGGTCAGCGAGGACAGGTCGCGCTTGCCGAAGTCGGCGTGGGACATCAGCTGCCACGCGTTGGTCGGCACGCCGATCATCGCGGTGACCTTCTCGCGCTCGATGAGCTCCAGGGCCTGCCCGGCGTCCCACTTGTACATGAGCACGAGACCGCCGCCGGTGAACATGGTCGTGGTCAGCGCGGAGAAGCATCCCGTCACGTGGAACAGCGGCACCGTCAGCAGCGTCACCCTGCGCACGCCCGCCGCGGCGCCGATGTCCCTTCCGGCCAGCGCGACCGCGCGCAGCAGCCCGTAGGCGACGGTCATGGGCGACTGGCCCAGGTTGCGGTGGCTGCCGAGCGCGCCCTTGGGCCGCCCGGTCGTGCCGGAGGTGTAGAAGATCGTGGCCGGGTCCTCGGGGCCCAGCTCGACGGCGGGCAGCGTGACGTCGGCGGCGACCTCGCCCATGACCTCCTCGAAGGAGCGCGCGCCCGCGGGCGCCTGGCCCCGGGTGACGATCAGCGGGACGCCGGTGCCCGCCAGTCTGACGGCGCGCTCGCCGTCGGCGATGAGCACCTTCGCGCCGGAGTCCCGCACGCCGTAGGCGAGCTCCTGCTCGGTCCACCACGCGTTCAGGGGTACGGCTATCGCGCCCGCGGCCAGCGCCGCCGAGAAGGAGACCACCCATTCCGGGTAGTTGCGCATGGCGATGGCCACCCGATCGCCCTTGGCCACGCCGTAGTCCGTGACGAGCCGGTTGGCGAGCGTGGCCGCGCGGCGGAAGTGCTCCTCGAAGGTGATGTGCTCGTCCTCGTAGACGAGGAACACCTTCTCCCCGTGGAAGCGGCTCATCTCCAGCAGCGCCCTGAAGTGGCCGGGCGCGTGCTTCCACGTACGGACGCCCGTGTCGCCGATCTCCTCGGTCTCGAAGAGCTGGCCGGGGCCGGTGAGCTGGGCCTGGACCTGGGCGTGGCTGATGGTCATGCGCAGAACTCCCGCGTGGCTCGGCAATCCGGATAAATCACAGTACCGACCAGTAGGTACGTGACGCTAGAGCCTTGTTCTGTGAGTGATTATGCATGAAATGGGTGATTTGTCCGATCTCACCATGTGGACGGGAAGGGCGGTCTCACTTGCATGTTCATCCTCTGTTGTGCATCATCTTTCTAAGCAAGAACATGAGTTACAGTGCATGAACATGCAGGAGGTCCGATGAGGGCGGCGATCGCCGGTGCCAGCGGCTACGCCGGCGGAGAGCTGCTCCGCCTGCTGCTCGGCCACCCCAAACTGCGGATCGGCGCGCTCACCGCGGCTGCCAGCGCGGGCAGCACGCTCGGCGCCCACCAGCCGCACCTGCCCCAGCTCGCCGACCGGGTCATCGAGGAAACCAGCCCCCAGACCCTCGACGGCCACGACGTCGTCTTCCTGGCCCTGCCGCATGGCCATTCGGCCGCCGTCGCCGCCGGACTCGGGCCCGACACCATTGTCGTCGACTGCGGCGCCGATCACCGGCTCACCGACCCCGCCGCGTGGCGGGAGTTCTACGGCGGCGCCCACGCGGGCAGCTGGCCGTACGGGCTGCCGGAACTGCCCGGCCAGCGCGAGGTGCTCAAGGGCGCCCGGCGCATCGCCGTACCCGGCTGCTACCCGACCGCCGTGACCCTCGCCCTGTTCCCCGCCTTCGCCGCCGGCCTGGCCGAACCCGACGTCGTCGTGGTCGCCGCCTCCGGCACCAGCGGCGCCGGCAAGTCGCTCAAGGCGAACCTGCTCGGCAGCGAGGTCATGGGCTCGGTCAGCGCCTACGGCGTCGGCGGTGGCCACCGGCACACCCCCGAGATGGAGCAGACCCTCGGCGCCGTCGCCGGAACCGGGGTCCGGGTCTCCTTCACCCCGACGCTGGCCCCGATGAGCCGCGGCATCCTGGCCACCTGTACGGCTCCCGCCGTACCCGGGCTGACCAGGCGGGCACTGCGCGACGCCTACCACGAGGCGTACGCCACCGAGCCGTTCGTGAGCCTGCTGCCGGAGGGCGCCTGGCCCGCCACCGCGATGACCTACGGCGCCAACACCGCCGCCCTGCAGGTGACGCTCGACGAGCGCGCCGGGCGCCTGATCGCCGTCATCGCCATCGACAACCTCACCAAGGGCACCGCCGGAGGCGCGATCCAGAGCGTTAACCTCGCCCTCGGCCTGCCGGAAGAGCTCGGCCTCCCCCTGACAGGAGTTGCTCCATGAGTGTGACCGCCCCGCTTGGCTTCAAGGCCGCAGGTATCGCCGCGGGCATCAAGGCCAGCGGCAACCGCGACCTGGCCCTCGTCGTCAACGAAGGACCCTCGCGCGCCGCCGCGGGCGTCTTCACCGCCAACCGCGTGAAGGCCGCCCCCGTGCTCTGGTCGCAGCAGGTCCTGCGCGGCGGCCGGGTCCGAGCGGTCGTGCTCAACTCCGGCGGCGCCAACGCCTGCACCGGCCCCGAGGGATTCCAGGACACCCATGCCACCGCGGAGCAGGTGGCCGCCTCGCTCCAGGACTCCGCGGGCGAGATCGCGGTCTGCTCGACCGGCCTGATCGGCGAGCGACTGCCCATGGACGCGCTGCTCGGCGGCGTCGAGACGGCCGCCGAGCAGCTCTCCCGCGACGGCGGCCTGGCCGCAGCCGACGCGATCAGGACGACCGACACCGTCTCGAAGATCTCCTTCAAGCGCGGTGAGGGCTACATGGTCGGCGGCATGGCCAAGGGCGCGGGGATGCTCGCCCCGGCCCTGGCCACCATGCTCGTCGTGCTGACCACCGACGCCGACGTGACCAGCGAGGAGCTCGACGCGGTCCTGCGCAAGGCCACCGCGAAGACCTTCGACCGGCTCGACGCCGACGGCTGCATGTCGACCAACGACACCGTGCTCCTGCTCGCCTCCGGCGCCGCCGGGGTGAAGCCGGTGCTGAGGGAGTTCGAGGAGAAGGTCACCGAGGTCTGCGCCGACCTGGCCAGGCAGCTGCTCGTGGACGCCGAGGGCGCCTCCAAGGCGATCGCCATCGAGGTGGTCGGCGCCGCCTCCGAGGACGACGCGGTCAAGGTCGGCCGGACCGTCGCCCGCTCGAACCTGCTCAAGTGCGCCATCCACGGCGAGGACCCCAACTGGGGCCGCGTCCTGGCCGCGGTCGGCACCACCGACGCCGTCTTCGAGCCCGAGCGCCTCAACGTCGCCATCAACGGCGTGTGGATCTGCCGGGGCGGTGCCGTCGGCGACGACCGCGACAAGGTCGACATGCGTCCCCGCGACGTCACCATCACCATCGACCTGTCGGCGGGCACCAACTCGGCCACCATCCACACCACCGACCTGACCGCGGACTACGTCCACGAGAACTCGGCCTACTCCTCATGAGGTCGGCCTCCGCGCTCACGAAAGCGGCCACGCTGATCGAGGCGCTGCCCTGGCTGACCCGCTTCCAGGGAGCCACCGTCGTCATCAAGTACGGTGGCAACGCCATGACCGAAGAGTCGCTCAAGGCGGGATTCGCGGAGGACATCGTCTTCCTGCGCTACGCCGGCCTCAAGCCGGTCGTCGTCCACGGCGGCGGCCCCCAGATCAGCAAGGCGCTCGACCTGCACGGGATCGAGTCGACCTTCACCGCCGGGCTGCGCGTGACCTCGCCCGAGGCCATGGAGGTCGTCAGGATGGTCCTGGTCGGCCAGGTCAACCGCGAGGTCGTCGGCCTGGTCAACCGGCACGGCCCGTTCGCGGTCGGGCTGTCCGGCGAGGACGCCAACCTCTTCACCGCCGAGCGCAAGCACGCCGTCGTCGACGGCGAGAAGGTCGACATCGGCCAGGTCGGCGAGATCGTCCACGTCGACCCCGGCGCCCTGCGCGCGCTCATGGACGACGGCCGCATCCCGGTCGTCTCCAGCGTCGCCCGCGGCGAGGACGGCCAGATCTACAACGTCAACGCCGACACCGCCGCCGCCGCGCTGGCCGTGGCGCTCAAGGCGGAGAAGCTCATCGTCCTGACCGACGTCGAAGGCCTGTACGCCAACTGGCCCGACGACAGCGACGTCATCGGCAAGCTCAAGGCCGCCGAGCTCGAAGAGCTGATGCCCACCCTGTCCAGCGGCATGGTGCCCAAGATGGGCGCCTGCCTGAGCGCGGTCCAGGGCGGCGTCAACCACGCCCACGTCCTCGACGGCCGCGTCCCGCACTCCCTGCTGCTAGAGATCTTCACCGACGAAGGAATCGGAACCATGGTGATGCCCTGATGAGCCTGTTCGAGAGGTTCGAGAAGTCGTTCATGCCGAACTACGGCACCCCGCCGGTCGCCCTGGTCCGCGGCGAGGGCAGCGCGGTGTGGGACGTCGACGGCAGGCGCTACCTCGACTTCATCGGCGGCATCGCGGTCAGCTCGCTCGGCCACGCCCACCCGGCGCTGGTCGAGGCGGTTTCCCGGCAGGTCGCCACGCTGGCCCACACCTCCAACCTGTTCGTGCACGAGCCCGAGGTCCTGCTCGCCGAGAAACTGCTCGGGCTGCTGAAGGAGCCGGCCAAGATCTTCCTGGCCAACTCCGGCACCGAGGCCAACGAGGCCGCGTACAAGCTCGCGCTCAAGTACGGCCGGCGTGAGGGCCGGCGCTACTTCGTCGCCGCCGAGAACGGCTTCCACGGCCGCACCATCGGCGCCCTGTCGCTGACCGGCAAGAAGGCCATCCGCGACCAGTTCGGCCCGTTCCCGGTCGAGGTCAGGTTCGTCCCCTACGGCGACGCCGAGGCCCTGCGCGAGGAGGTCGGCGGCGAGTGCATCGCGGTCTTCCTGGAGCCCACCCAGGGTGAGGCCGGCGTCGTCCCCCCGCCGGACGGCTACTTCCAGGCCGTCAGGGAGATCTGCGACTCCACCGGCGCGCTCATGGTCGCCGACGAGATCCAGTCGGCGATCGGACGCACCGGCCACTGGTTCGCCCACCAGGCCGACGGCGTCGTCCCCGACATCCTCACGCTGGCCAAGGGCCTGGGCGGCGGGCTGCCGATCGGCGCCTGCGTCGGCTTCGGCGAGGCCGGCACACTGTTCGCCAAGGGCGACCACGGCTCGACGTTCGGCGGCAACCCGGTCTCGTGCGCCGCGGCGCTGGCCGTACTGGAGAACGTGGATCTCGAACACGTGCAGAAGGTCGCCGTGCAGCTGCGCACCGGCCTGGAGGCGATCGAGCACCCGCTGCTGAAGGGCGTGCGCGGCCGCGGCCTGTGGCTGGGCGCCGTCCTCACCTCCGACGTCTCGGCCGCCGTGCAGAAGGCCGCCGCCGACGCGGGCTTCCTGGTCAACGCCCTGCAGCCCGACGCGGTACGGCTCGCGCCCCCGCTGGTGGTCACCGACTCCGAGGTGCAGTCCTTCGTGGACGCCTTCCCCAAGATCCTCACCGAGGCCGCACCATGACCAGGAGACACTTCCTCAAGGACGACGACCTGAGCCCGGCCGAGCAGGCCGAGGTGCTGGCGCTGGCCGCCGCGATGAAGAAGGACCGCTACGGCTACCGCCCCTTCGAGGGGCCCAAGACCGTCGCCGTCCTGTTCGACAAGCCCTCCACCAGGACCCGCGTCTCCTTCGCCGTCGGCGTCGGCGAGCTGGGCGGCCTGCCCCTGATCATCGACGGCGGCGCCTCCCAGATGGGCCGCGGCGAGCCCATCGAGGACAGCGCCCGCGTCCTGGAGCGCCAGTGCGCCGCCATCGTCTGGCGCACCGCGGGCCAGGAGCGCATCGAGGCGATGGCCGAGGGCACCACGGTCCCGGTCGTCAACGCGCTGACCGACGAGTACCACCCCTGCCAGATCCTCGCCGACCTGCAGACCGTCCGCGAGCGTTTCGGCACCACGAAGGGCCTGACCCTCGCCTACGTCGGCGACGGCGCCAACAACATGGCCCACTCCTACCTGCTGGGCGGCGCCACCGCCGGCATGCACGTGCGGATCGGCGCCCCGAACGGCTACCAGCCGGACGCCGTCATCCTCGACCGGGCCGCCGCCATCGCGGCCGGGACCGGCGGCTCGGTGGTCTCGCTGAGCGACCCGGCCGCCGCCGTCCGGGGCGCGCACGTGATCGCCACCGACACCTGGGTCTCCATGGGCCAGGACGGCAAGGACGAGCGCGTCGCCGCGCTCATGCCCTTCCAGGTCAACACCGAACTGCTGGCCCACGCCGCCGGTGACGCGATCGTGCTGCACTGCCTGCCCGCCTACCGGGGCTACGAGATCACCGCCGACGTCCTCGACGGCCCGAAGAGCGCCGTGTGGGACCAGGCGGAGAACCGGCTGCACGCCCAGAAGGCGCTGCTGCACTGGCTGGTGAACAGCTGAGATGACCATCCCGATGACCAAGGTCGCCCGCCAGGCGAAGATCACCGAGCTGCTTCAGCGGCAGGCGGTCCGCTCGCAGCCCGAGCTGGCCAAACTGCTGGCCGAGAGCGGCGTCGAGGTCACCCAGGCGACGCTCTCACGCGACCTCGACGAACTGGGGGCGCTCAAGTTGCGTGCCGAGGACGGCTCGCTGGTGTACGCGCTGCCCGGCGAGGGCGGCGGCCGCATCCCGCTGGCCAGGCTCGGCACCGGCGAGACCCCGGCCGCCAGGCTCCACCGCATCGCCGAGGAACTCCTGGTATCGGCCGAGGCCAGCGCGAACCTGGTCATCGTGAAGACCCCGCCCGGCGCGGCCCAGTTCCTCGCCTCGGCGATCGACCACGCCGACTGGGAGTCGATCCTCGGCTGCGTGGCCGGGGACGACACCGTCCTCGTCATCGCCCGCGACCCGCAGGGCGGCGCCGGCGTCGCGCAGTCGCTGCTGAAGGTGGCCGACCGACGAAGCTAGCCCGCTGACCGCGGGCTCTTCGCGCCACCATCAGTCACCGAATCGGAGAAGACACCATGACCGAGAGAGTAGTTCTCGCATATTCCGGCGGCCTCGACACCTCCGTCGCCATCCCGTACCTCGCCGAGAAGATGAACGCCGAGGTGATCGCCGTCGCGGTCGACCTCGGCCAGGGCGGTGAGGACATGGACGTCATCCAGAAGCGGGCCCTCGACTGCGGCGCGGCCGAGTCCGTCGTGGTCGACGCCAAGGAGGAGTTCGCCGCCGACTTCTGCCTGCCCGCGCTGCGCGCCAACGCCCTCTACATGGACCGCTACCCGCTGGTCTCCGCGCTCTCGCGCCCGCTCATCGTCAAGCACCTGGTGAGCGCCGCCCAGCGCTTCAACGGCACGATCGTCTCCCACGGCTGCACGGGCAAGGGCAACGACCAGGTCCGCTTCGAGGCCGGCCTCGCCGCCCTCGCGCCCGGCCTGCGCGTCGTCGCCCCCGCCCGCGACTTCGCCTGGACCCGCGACAAGGCCATCGAGTACGCCGCGTCGAAGAACCTGCCGATCGAGACCAGCAAGAAGAACCCGTTCTCCATCGACCAGAACCTATGGGGCCGCGCCGTCGAGACCGGCTTCCTGGAGGACATCTGGAACGGCCCCACCCAGGACGTCTACTCCTACACCGCCGACCCTGCCCAGCCGCGCGCGGCCGACGAGGTCGTCATCACGTTCGAGGCGGGCGTGCCGGTCAAGCTCGACGGGCGGGCGCTGACGCCGTACCAGATCGTCGCGGAGATGAACGCCCGCGCCGGTGCGCAGGGCGTGGGCCGCATCGACATGGTCGAGGACCGGCTCGTCGGCATCAAGTCGCGCGAGGTCTACGAGGCGCCCGGCGCCGTCGCGCTCATCGCCGCGCACATGGAGCTGGAGAACGTCACCGTCGAGCGGGATCTGGCGCGCTTCAAGCGGGGCGTGGACCAGCGCTGGAGCGAACTCGTCTACGACGGCCTGTGGTTCTCGCCGCTCAAGGACGCCCTGGAGTCGCTCATCGACGACGCCCAGAAGTACGTCACCGGCGACATCCGGATGACGCTGCACGCCGGCAAGGCCGTGGTCACCGGCCGGCGTTCCGAGGAGTCGCTGTACGACTTCTCGCTGGCCACCTACGACACCGGCGACACCTTCGACCAGTCCCTGGCCAAGGGGTTCGTCCAGTTGTTCTCGCTGCCCGCGAAGATCGCGGCCGCCCGGGACGCCAAGCGGGCCTGAGGTGCACTATGGTCGCGGAGGACTTCGCTGTGGAGATTGAGGAGCTGACGGTGAGTGATGGTAAGCCGATGAGGCTGTGGGGCGGACGCTTCGAAGGTGGTCCGGCCGACGCGCTGACCCGGCTGTCGGTGAGCGTGCACTTCGACTGGCGGCTCGTGCCGTACGACCTGGCCGCGTCCAGGGCGCACGCGCGGGTCCTGCACAGGGCGGGTCTGCTCACGCGGGACGAGCTCGAGCGCATGATCGGCGCGATCGACGACCTGGAGCGCGCCTGCAAGTCGGGCGAGTTCCGGCCGACCGTCGCCGACGAGGACGTGCACACCGCCCTGGAGCGCGGCCTGCTGGAACGGCTCGGCGCCCTCGGCGGCAAGCTGCGCGCCGGACGCTCGCGCAACGACCAGATCGCCACCGACCTGCGGCTCTACCTGCGCGACCACGCGCGCACGATCGTCTTCAGGCTCGTGGAGCTGGAGACGGCGCTCATGGCGCAGGCCGAGCAGCACGCCGAGACCGCCGCCCCGGGCATGACGCACCTGCAGCACGCCCAGCCGGTCTCCTTCGGCCACCAGCTGCTCGCCCACGTGCACGCCTTCGCCCGCGACATCGACCGCCTCACCGACTGGGACAAGCGCGCCGCCGTCTCCCCGCTCGGCGCCGGCGCCCTGGCCGGCTCCTCGCTCCCGCTCGACCCCGAGGCGGTCGCCGACGAGCTCGGCTTCTCCTCCGCCGCCCCCAACTCGATGGACGCCGTCGCCGAGCGCGACTTCGCCGCCGAGTTCCTCTTCGACGCGGCCATGATCGGCATGCACCTGTCGCGGCTGGGCGAGGAGATCGTCCTGTGGGCCTCGCAGGAGTTCCGCTGGATCGAGATGGACGACGCCTACTCCACCGGCTCCTCGATCATGCCGCAGAAGAAGAACCCCGACGTGGCGGAGCTGGCGCGCGGCAAGTCCGGGCGCCTGATCGGCAACCTCGTGTCCCTGCTGACCGTGCTGAAGGGCCTGCCGCTCACCTACAACCGCGACCTGCAGGAGGACAAGGAGCCCGTCTTCGACTCCGTCGACACGCTCCTGCTCGTGCTGCCCGCGATGGCCGGGCTCGTGGCCACCATGCGGGTCAACACCGCCCGGCTGCAGGCCACCGCCTCCGACGGCTTCGCCCTGGCCACCGACCTGGCCGAGCTGCTGGTCCGCAAGGGCGTCGCGTTCCGCGAGGCCCACGAGGCCGTCGGCCACCTGGTCGTCTACTGCCAGGTCAACGACGTCGAGCTCGGTGACGTCAGCGACGAGGACCTGCTCAAGGTCTCGCCGCACCTGACCCCCGACGTGCGCGACGTCCTCAACGTCCCCGGCGCCCTGGCCGCCCGCAAGGCGCCCGGCGGCACCGCGCCCGACCGGGTCCGCGACCAGCTCGTCGCGCTGCGGGAGGCGGTCGACGCGCAGGCGGCATGGGCGGCCGGATCCTGAAGCCGCTGCCGCGCTCCTTCTTCGACCGGCCCTCGCACGAGGTCGCGCCCGACCTGCTCGGGCGCGTCCTCGTGCACGGCCCCGTCTCCCTGCGCCTGACCGAGGTCGAGGCGTACGGCGGGCCGGGCGAGGACCCGGCGGCCCACACCTACCGGGGCAGAACGCCGCGTAACGCGGTCATGTTCGGCCCGCCCGGCCACCTGTACGTGTACTTCACCTACGGCATGCACTACTGCGCCAACCTGGTCTGCCTGCCGGAGGAGCACGGCTCGGCGGTACTGCTGCGCGCGGGCGAGATCGTGGACGGACTGGAGACCGCGCGATCCCGGCGCGGCGCCACGCGCCCGGCGGCCAGGCGGATGCCCGACCGCGACCTCGCGCGCGGCCCCGCCAGGCTCGCGGTCGCGCTCGGCCTGCACCGCGAGCACAACGGCCTCGACGCGATCCGCACCGGATCCGGCACCCTCGCCGTGCTGGAGGGCGAGCCGCCCGCGCGCACCCACGTCCGGTCCGGGCCGCGCACCGGGATCTCCACCGCCAAAGAGGTGCCGTGGCGGTTCTGGATCGACGGCGACCCGACCGTCTCGCCCTACAAGGCTCACGTCCCCCGGCGGCGCAGCGCGGCGGCCACCTCGGTGGGGGAGGCGCCCAGCTCGTGAGGGCTGAAGATGTGCAGGGCGTCGCCGGTGTCGATCTCCAGCATCTCGCTGCGCAGACCGAACCGGGTGCGCACATCCACCTTGACGTCCTGGATCTGCTCCCACGGCACGTGCCGGTGGCCGGCGTAGCCGTGGACGACCGTGATGCCGCTCTCGTCGGCGCGCAGCCGTACCGGGACCAGGAGATCGCGCAGTGCCATGGCGCCGACCAGCAGTGTCGCGGGGACGGCCAGGATCAACCCGCGGGTGTCTCCCGCCAGCCACCAGTACACGGCGAGAGCCGCGCACACGACAGCCCCTAGGATCTTGAGAGCGGCCAGCTCGCGACGGACCTTCCACATGGAGACCGAGCGTATCCAAGTGGCGCTCATCCGTATGGATCGGGCAGGCTGGGACCGACATCCACTACCCGGAAAGCCGAGATCGTGACCGACATTCTCGATGACCTCGCCTGGCGCGGCCTGATCGCGCAGTCCACCGACCTCGACGCCCTGCGCGCGTCGCTGGCGACCGGTCCGATCACGGCCTATTGCGGGTTCGACCCGACCGCGCCCTCCCTGCACGTGGGCAACCTGGTCCCGCTGTTCACGCTGGCCAGGATCCAGCAGGCGGGCCACCGGGCGATCGGCCTGGTCGGCGGCGCCACCGGCCTGATCGGCGACCCGGGCGGGCGCAGCACCGAGCGGGCGCTCAACCCGGCCGAGGTCGTGGCCGAGTGGGTGGCGAAGATCCGGGTGCAGGTCGAGCGCTTCCTCGACCTGTCCGACGAGGCGCGCGGCGTCATGGTCAGCAACCTCGACTGGACCGCCGAGCTGTCGGCGATCGACTTCCTTCGCGACGTGGGCAAGCACTTCCCGGTCAACCGCATGCTGGCGCGCGAGGTGGTCGCCGCCCGCCTGGCCGGTGAGGGGCTCAGCTACACCGAGTTCAGCTACCAGCTGCTGCAGTCCAACGACTACCTGGAGCTCCACCGCCGCTTCGGCTGCACGCTGCAGCTCGGCGGCAGCGACCAGTGGGGCAACATCACCGCGGGCGTCGACTTCATCCGGCGGGTCGAGGGCGCGCACGTGCACGCCCTGACCGTGCCGCTGATCACCAAGGCCGACGGCACCAAGTTCGGCAAAACGGCCGGCGGCGCGGTGTGGCTCAACCCCGAGATGACCTCGCCGTACGCCTTCTACCAGTTCTGGCTCAACTCCGACGACCGCGACATCGTGAAGTTCCTCAAGATCTTCAGCTTCCGCGGGCGCGAGGAGATCGAGGAGCTGGAGAAGTCCGTCGCCGAGCGGCCCTTCGCCCGCGAGGCGCAGCGGGCGCTGGCCGAGGAGTTCACCACGCTGCTGCACGGGGCCGGCGAGCTGGTCAAGGTGCAGGCGGCGTCCAAGGCGCTGTTCGGGCAGGGCTCGCTGGAGGAGCTCGACGCGGCCACCCTCGGCTCGGCGCTGGCGGAAGTGCCCAAGGCGGCCGTGCCGGCGCTCGGAGCCCCGTTCATCGACCTGCTGGCCGAGAGCGGGCTGGTGGAGTCGAAGTCGGCGGCGCGGCGCGCGGTCAAGGAGGGCGGCGCGTACCTCAACAACATGAAGATCACCGACGAGGCGTACGTGCCCGAGGCCAAGGACCTGCTGCAGGGGCGCTTCCTGGTGCTGCGCCGCGGCAAGAAGTCGATCGGCGGCGTCGAGGTCGGCTGAACGCGGGCGGGCCCTTCCTTCGGCGGAAGGGCCCGCCTTCTTCCGCGTCTAGTGCCGGCCCTCCTCGGGCTCGTCGGCGTTGAGCGGGGTGAGCTGGTCGGCCGGCGTCTGCCCGTTCGGCCGGGTACGTTCCCCGCGCGCCAGCACCGCCGTGTCCGGGTAGTCCGTGACGAACGCGTCCACGCCCAGCTCGATGTGCGCCCGGTACTCCGCCAGCGCGTCACCGTGCTCGGTCGGCACGCTCCCGCGCCGTAGCTGCAGCGGCAGGTACTGGTTCTCGCTCCGGAACGTGTAGACGCCGATCTTGAGCCCGGCCTTGTGCGCGTCGGAGACGAGCGAGGTGGGCGCGCCGGTGCCGCCGTCCGGGTTCAGGGGGATGGCCGAGGACTTGTCCGGGCCGATCCACTGGGCGTAGCCGGCGATCTTCGCCAGTCCTTCGGGCTTCATCATGTCGGCGTACGTGGTGGGGTCGCCCGCCGCCTTCAGGTCGTACGGCTGGCCCGTCGTCCCCAGCGCCTGCCACAGCGGCACCCGCAGCGCGCCGGCCACCCGCTTCAGGCTCGACGGCTCGAACGACTGCACCACCACGGGCCCGCGCGGCCGGTTCAGCCCGTTGCGCCGGACCGTCTCGATCAGCTTCTCCTCCAGCGGCAGGCCGATCGAGCGGAAATAGGTCGGATGCTTGGTCTCGGGGAAGACGCCGACCTCCCGGTCGTACCTCTTGGAGAGCTTCTTCGCCAGGTCGAGCACCTCCTGGAAGGTCATGACCTGGTAGTAGCCGTTGTAGACGGTGTTGCGCTGGCGGATGGCCGGCAGCCGCTCCACGGCGCGCAGCGTCTTGAGCTCGGCCAGCGTGAAGTCCTCGGTGAACCAGCCGGTGACGTTGCGCCCGTCGACGACCTTGGTGGTCCTGCGCCCGGCGAACTCCGGACGCGCCGAGACGTCGGTGGTGCCGGAGATCTCGTTCTCGTGCCGCACGACCAGCACGTGGTCCTTGGTCGGCACCAGGTCGGGCTCGATCCAGTCGGCGCCCATGGCCACGGCCAGCTCGTAGCTGCCCTGGGTGTGCTCGGGGCGGTGCCCGGCCGAGCCGCGGTGGCCGATGACGACGACCTGCGAACGCTCGGGACGGTGGTCGGCGGCGGTGGCCGCGCTCGCTCCCGCTCCGGTGAGAGGGGTCAGGACGGCGAGCGTGGTCGCTGCGATCTTTCGCACGTGGAACTCCCTGCGGCGCCATCGCCGGAGACTCTCACCGGTCGATCACCGCGGCGATTATGGTAAGGACCGAAACCTCCGGTTGTGCCAACAATCGCGAAACTTCCGGTGACATCGCGTCCTCGGTGTGCTCGGCTGCGGTTGGTGCTCAGCGGAATTCAGCGGCGCGTGAACAGGGCGACCGTGATGCCGGGGATCTCGGCCGAATGCCAGGCGGAGGCCTGTTCGAAGCCCGCCGCCTGTACCGCCGCGATCCGCGGGAGCTTCGCCGTCTTCGCCCCGCGCCACAACATCCAGACGCGTTCGCGCCCCTCCAGCGCGGCGGTGACGTCGTCGCGCTCGGGCCAGGCGAAGCCGTGCGCCTCCGGTTCCCGCGAGGCCAGGAGCACGTCGTCGGGCAGGGGCTTGGCGGCGTAGTAGAGGACGCCCTTGCGTTCGGAGCTCTGGCCGTAGACGAGGGCGTCGCCGGGGCGCGTCTTGATCCTGGCGAGGGCTCCGGGGAAGTCCGCGTACCGCCCGTTGTGGTCGCGCACGTCCAGATGCGCCGGTACGGCCAGCGCGACCGTCACCCCGGCCAGCACGGCGCCCGCGACGACGGGCAGGCGCGGCACACTGGCCGCGGCCAGCCCCGCTAGGAGGGCCAGCGCCGGAGTGGTGACAAAGAGGTAGCGGTCGACATACACAGGTGTCACCAGATGGGAGACCGCCAGCAACAGGACCGGCGGCAGCACCAGCCAGGCCAGCAGCGCGGGGCTCTCCTTCAGGCGCCACGTCAGTGCCGCCCCGAACAGGGCGGCCGCGAACAGCAGCAGGCCGACCTCCATCGAGTCCGCCGCCATCTTGGGGAACTTCAGCAGCACGTCGGGGCCGCGTTGCGGGATCCAGCTGATCGCGTGGCGCTCGCCGTACCCGATCAGGCCGAGGGCGACGGCGGGCAGGCCGCCTACGGCGAGTGCGGCCAGCATGCGCGACCAGGTCGCGCGGCGCGCGAGCAGCAGATGCGCGGGCAGCGTGAGCACGGCGAACAGATGGGTGCAGCAGACCAGCGCGATCGCCCCGCCGTAAAGAACCCAGCGGCCGGTACGGCGCGGCTCCTCGATCGCCCGGTGCAGCGCCCAGAAGGCGAAGACCACCGCGGCGGCGGCGAACGCGTACGAGCGGGCGAAGGCGCCGTAATAGGACACGGAGGGTAGTGCCGTGAAGATCACCGCGGCCGCCACGCCCGCGGTCGTGCCGTGCAGGCGGCGGCCCAGATCGGTCAGGAACCAGGCGGCGACGCCGATGGCCAGCGCCGAGGGGAGGCGCAGCCACAGCTCCGCCGTGCCGAGCTTCACCCACAGGTGCATGAAGACGTAGTACGGCAGGAAATGGCCGTCGATGTGCTGCGACAGCTCCCACAACCCGGAGATGGAGCGTCTGGCCGCGCTGACCGTGGCGAGTTCGTCGCCGTTGAGCGAGGCTATTCCGGAGCCGGACAGCGCCACCGCGGCTGCCAGTGCGGCCATCGGCCAGGGGAGCCAGGCGTACGAACGGGTCGCCGGCGGGGCTGGGCGGATGATCGTGGCAGTCACCGGGGAAGAATACGCTCGAAACATGAGCGACGTGATTCTGTTTGACCTTTATGGGGTTATCGCCCGCACGCAGACCGAGCAGGCGCGCGAGCGGCTCGTGGAGCTCGCGGGGGTGCCGGGCGAGCGGTTCTGGAAGGCCTACTGGGATTGCCGGCCGGACTACGACGCGGGGCTCGGCAGTGCGGCGTACTGGGAGAACGTGGCCGCGCGGCTCGGGACCACCTTCGCCGACGTGGCCGCGCTGACCGCGGCGGACCTGGACAGCTGGTCGGAGTCCGACCCCGAGATGGTGGCGCTGGTGAACGAGCTGGCCGACGAGGGCCGCACGCTCGGCCTGCTGTCGAACATCATCGAGGACCTGGTGCCGGTGTGGGAGCGCAGCGACTGGCTGAAGCGCTTCGCCGCACGGACCTTCTCGTGCCGGATCGGCGTGGCCAAGCCGGACCCGCGTGCCTATGAGGTGGCGGCCGGGCAGCTCGGGGTGCCCGTGGAGCGGATCCTGTTCCTCGACGACAGCGAGGTGAACGTACGGGCGGCGCTGGCGGTGGGGATGGCGGCCGAGGTGTTCACGTCGGCCGCGCAGGTCAGGAAGCTGGTCGGCGGCGCGCCGACGTGGTGATTTGACGTCACGCCGATCGCGACCTAGTCTTTGTTTTCGCCCCGGGAGCGATCCGGACGCCGTGTCAGGCGGACGGGCCCCAGGGCACAAGCCCCTTGAGACTCCGTCTCGGGTACGCGTAGAGCCACCGGAAAACTCCGTTGATTCGACACGCCCATGATGGCACGGTACGTTTTTAGGGGTTTCTTGCTGCTCGGAATTTGCGAAACGTCAAATCCTCGGATTTGACAGGAAGCAAGCCGGGTGAAACTATAGAAATACGAAATGAGCCGCTGGAAAACGCGTCCGTTTCTTGAGAACTCAACAGTGTGTTAAAAGCCAGTGCATGAAGTATTTCATGCAACACCTCGTCTG
>NZ_JBITGW010000025.1:0-211183 GCF_044457345.1 Nonomuraea sp. NPDC050547 | reverse complement strand
CCACCATCCGGATAACGCATCCCACCGGCATACTCCCGAACCAGCCGATGAACACGCAACCACGCCGTGTCACCTCAGGCTTTCATCCTCTGTAGTCGCCGCGAAGGCGATACGGACGAGCTGTTGAAACGCCTCTACCAACAGTTGTCCAAACAGCCACGCACCAGTGTCACGCTCGGGGAAAGCATCAACGGTCATCCGGCCGATGCGATTCTGCGAAACGGCGAAGGAGCTCCAACTGCGGTGTTGTTCGACCCAGGCCCGGTTGACGGCAGCGACGCAGCACGACACATGCGGATCATGCTGCACCGCAGGAACCTTATGGACGACAGTGAGTGCCAAGGCACAGCAATACGCTACCCGGCATGGAAGCTGTACGACCTCGACTCGGGCTGAAGAGGGTGTGAATCTCCCCTTCCGCGAACCGTTGACAATGCTCTACAACAAGATAGGCACCGGCTGGTTAGACGCCACGAAGTTGCCTGTGCGCCGCGGTCTGTCGTCCTTCGCTTCGAACGTCTCCAAGACGACTGAACGCGGTTGCTACGAGAATCGCGAGATCGACTCTGCGGTTGACCTCCAGCTCGAGCGGAGCGCATTTTCGCGATGGTCTTCTTGTAGACGGTAGCGGCAACGGGTGGGTCGGAAATCTCGTCGGGTGGTTCCCCTAGCTCGCCATCTGCGGCGACGACCCGCTAGTTCGGAGTGCAGAGGCGAAAAAGCGGCGACAGGCCCGAGCCGCGACTCGCCTGTGCGAACGCCATCACACGCCTACATAGAGCGACGAGTCTTCACGCCCAGCCCACATCCCGACGACCTGACATGTGGCGTCAAGTTACGGCCTGCTGTTGGTCTCCACTGCTCAGGGTGGAGGCACAGGTGCAGAGCACTCGTCATCAACCCTTGCATCATTGCAGGCAGTTGTCGTGGGTACCCGACTATGCACCGAACAGCACATGTCAGCGCGGGTGCAGGGCGAACGAGCGGCAGTGAGCACTTGCGCGGCTAGTGGAGCGACCACCTGAGCCTGTAGCGGCCGGCCTTGATCGCGACTTGCCAGAGAGACGTGCACCCATAAAGATAGTTTATACGCTTTCATATGGTTATCCAGATTTGGGCGCCTTGTGCAGCCTACCCTATCATGTCCTTTTTGTACCGGAAAAGCAGGATACATGCGAGTCATGATGCAGCCGGCCCGATTGGCTAACCCTTCCGTACGCCGCCACTACGAGGACACCATCCAGCGACCTGTGGACCTGAACCTCCATAGCCACATCCTTGGCTCGGATCTGGACGTGCTGCTCACGGTCTATCCGTCCGCTACAGCGCCCATGTGGGGTATGACGCCGGGCAAGAAGAACGTGAACGTCGCCAAGTACAACAAGCTGCGACCTGGTGACTACGTGTTCTTCTACGGCCAGAAGCGGCTATACCTAGGCGGATTAGTCACGCACACCTTTCAAAATTCTGCGCTCGCCCGCCAGCTATGGGGTGCCGATGAGGACGGGCAGACCTGGGAGTATATGTACGCTCTCGATGACCTCAGGGGCTGTGATATTTCCATCGAAGAGGTACGAGAGTGCGTGGCTGCTCTTGGATCTAACTTCTTTGTACAGAATCCCTATGTCGCAGAGGGGGAGGACGCGGAAAATCTCATCGACCTTGCTCACGTGGATATCGGAGATGTGCCAACAACTTCCAGAGCCGCGGATCCCGACCTTGTATCAGAAAGCATCCCTTTCAGCGGGGACCTTGAGCGGGACGTGTCTCGGGCCAGCCGCCGTGAGCAGGCAAAGCTCAAACGCATCCTATTACCCGGGACCACCGGGGAATGCGCACTCTGCGGACGAACGTTCGAACGCCGGCTATTGGTGGCTGCCCACATCAAGAAGCGCGCGGCATGTTCGGAACAGGAGCGGCGAGACCTTGGTAACGTGGCGATGCTCAACTGCATCCTCGGTTGCGACGCGCTCTATGAACACGGATATGTGACTGTTGCTCCAGGCGGAGAGATCAGGATCAGCAGCGCTGCGCTCAATGGGCCCAGTATCAGCGACCATGTGGATCACCACCTTAAGGGCCGTACCACCACTTGGTGGAACAAGGCCCGAGAGAAATATTTTGCGTGGCATCGTGGCCACACTTATCGAGGCGATCTACCCACGTAACGCCACATTCAGCTAATCCCAAGAGCTATTGACCCGGAAATCAGAACATCCAGATAAAGAACGACACTAAAGGCGATGATCTACGCAGACGTTGCAACCAAAGGCACACCTTCTAAACCGATGACGCGTCAGCATAAAGCCTCGCTCGCCGGGGAACTGGCTGACATCTACGAGATGCTGGCAGCCCTCGTCGGAACGCTTGGATTCTCCGACGAGCAGGTCGGAGGTTCCCCCTTGAACGTGGACACCTTGGAGACTGGATCTTGAGGTCCAGGGGAAGAGATGTCCCTGATGGTGATGAAGAACTACCCGCCCGAGTTCAAGGCCGACGCGGTGGCGCTGGTGTTGTCGAGGCCGGATCGGACGATCACGTCGATCGCGCGGGATCTGGGGGTCAGCCGTGAGACGTTGCGAGTATGGGTACGAGCCGCGCAGGCTCGGGGTGAGGGCGCTCAAGGCGGAATCGGTGGCACCGCTGCCGGTCGGCCGGCGTCGTCCGGGCACGTACCCTCGGACGACGTGCTGGAAGAGGAGAACAAGCAGCTCAAGGCGCGGATCCGGGAGCTGGAGCAAGAGCGGGACATTCTGCGCAAGGCGGCCAAGCTTTTCGCGAACGAGACGAACTGGTGAACCGCTTCCGGTTTGTCGAGGATCACAAGGCGCTCTACGGGGTCAAGCGGTTGTGCCGGGTACTGCAGGTGTCACGCTCGGGCTTCTACCGGTGGTTGAAGGGCACCGCGGCGCGGCTGGCCCGCCGCCAGGCCGATGAGCAATTGGCCGAGCAGATGCGGCGGATCCATGCCGAGCATGACGGCACCTACGGCTCGCCCCGGTTGACGGCCGAGCTGCGTGCGGCCGGGATGAAGGTCAACCACAAGCGGGTGGAACGGGTGATGCGCGAGCACGGCATCGCCGGGCTGCACCTGCGCAAAAGGTCCGCACCACCATCCCGGAGCCGGACGCGGCGCCGGTGCCGGACCTGCTCCGGCGTGACTTCACCGCCGAGCGGCCGAACACCCGCTACGTCGGCGACATCACCTATCTGCCCGTCGGCGGCGGCCGGTGCCTCTACCTGGCCACCGTGGTGGACCTGTGCTCGCGCCGGTTGGTGGGCTGGTCGATCGCCGATCACATGCGCACCGAGCTCGTCGTGGACGCGCTACAGGTCGCGGCGCAGACCCGGGACGGCCGCCTGGACGGCGCGACCTTTCACAGCGACAACGGGGCGCAGTACTGCTCGCGGGAGTTCGCGCGGGCCTGCCGCCGGCTCGGCGTCACCCGCTAGGGAGTGTCTGACAAATGATCAATGTTCGCGCTTCAATGGTCGATCGTGGTGCGACGTGGTGAGCTGACCGATAGGGCGTGGGCACGGATCGAGCCGTTGCTGCCGGTGGTCGATGGGCGTGGACGTCCCTGGCGTGATCATCGGGAGGTGATCAACGGCATCTTGTGGCGGTTGCGGACCGGCGCGCCGTGGCGGGATGTTCCCGAGCGGTACGGGCCCTGGCAGACCTGCTACGAGCGGTTCAAGCGCTGGGAGGAAGACGGCACCTGGGCGCGGCTGCTGGAGGAGATGCAGGTCAAGGACGACGCAGTTGGTCAGGTTGAGTTCACCGTGAGCATCGACTCCACCGTCGCCCGCGCCCATCAGCATGCCGCCGGGGCCCGTAAAAGGGGGACGACGGCGGGACGATCGATGCGAAGCAATCGCAAAACCGGCAGGCGCTCGGACGATCCCGCGGCGGACTGACCACCAAACTGCATCTGCTCGTCGAGGCCCGAGGGCTGCCACTGGTCCTGCATCTCACCGGCGGCAACATTGTCGACTGCACCGCCTTTGAGGCCGTGCCGGCCAAGCTCCGGCTACGCCGCCCAGCCGGCGGCCGCCCGCGCACCCGACCGGACACGCTGCTCGGCGACAAGGGCTATTCGACCCACAAGATCCGGCTCAACCTGCGCCGACGCGGGATCAAGGCGGTCATCCCCGAACGACGTGACCAACTCGCCAACCGCAAGCGCAGGGGCAGCCGCGGCGGCCGCCCGCACGCCTTCGACGCTCTCACCTACAAACAGCGCAACCTGGTCGAACGCTGCATCGGCAAGCTCAAGCAATGGCGTGGCATCGCCACCCGATTCGACAAGCTGGCCAGCCGCTATCTGGCGGGCGTCACCATCGCCCCCCTCATGCTCTGGCTCCGGCACGCCGAATTGTCAGACACCCCCTAGTACTACAACCAGACTTTGTGATTGTTTGGATGTAGTGTGTGCTCCTGTGACGACTGCTGATGATCTGCAGGTGTGGGTTTCGGGGTTGGACGCGCTGTTCGGGCGAGTGGCGGGGCGGTTCGGTCGGGTCGAGCCGCGCCGTCAGGCGCGGGCCTATGTGACGGGGCTGCTGGCTCCGGTGGAGCGGAAGAACGGCTGGCAGTTGGCTGAGGCGGCCGGGGATCGACAGCCGGATCGGATGCAAAGGTTGCTGGGCAGTGCCCGCTGGGACGTTCGTGGGATGCGGGATGACCTGCGGAAGTATGTGGTGGAGAATCTCGGTCACCGAGATGCGGTGCTGATCGTGGACGAGACCGGGTTCATCAAGAAGGGTGCCAAGTCGGCTGGAGTGCAGAGGCAGTACTCCGGGACCGCAGGCCGCACGGAGAACTGCCAGCTCGGGGTGTTCCTCGCTTATGCCTGCCCGCTGGGCCGGGCGTTGATCGATGCCGAGTTGTACCTGCCCAAGTCCTGGACCGAGGACCGGCCGCGTTGCCGTGAGGCGGGTGTTCCCGACGAGGTCGAGTTCGCCACCAAACCGGTCCTGGCCCGGCAGATGATGGCCCGCGCCCTGCAGGCGGGAATACCGGTGTCATGGGCGACGGCGGACGAGGCGTACGGCCTGGACAGCAAGTTCCGCAGGTTCCTGGAACAGCGCCGCATCGGCTACGTCGTGGCCGTCCCCAAGAACCAGTTCGTCGCGTGCGGTCTGCCGGGAGACCTTCGCGCCGACACCCAGGTCGCCGCCGCTCCGGCCGAGGCGTGGAAACGCCTGTCGTGCGGGAACGGCGCCAAAGGCCCACGGCTGTATGACTGGGCTCTGGCCACGGTGCACTTCGAGACCGAGCCCGGCTACCGGCGATGGCTGCTGGCGCGCCGCTCCCTGACGCCCAACGCCAAGGGAGAACTGGAGATCGCCTACTACCTGTGTCATGGCCCCGCCGGCACCACGATCGCCGAACTCATTCGAGTGGCCGGCGCCCGCTGGGCGATCGAGGAATGTTTCCAGTCCGCGAAGAACGAGGTCGGTCTCGACCAGTATCAGGTCCGGCGATTCGACGCCTGGCACCGGCACATCACCCTGGCCATGCTCGCCCACGCCTACCTCGCCATCACCGCAGCCCAGGCCCCAAAAGCCCGCACGGCCTGGCCCGCCTCACACCAGCAGAGATCCGTCGTCTCCTGGCACACGTGACCCGCGCCACCACCCTCGACTCTGCCCTCGCCTGGTCCACTCACCGCCGCCAGCACCAGGCCCGCGCCCGCAGCAGCCACTACTGGCGACGCTGGCTTAAACATCACGAAATAAGACTGTAGTACTAGCGCGGCGCGGTCGGCACCAGCGCCGACAACGCGGCGGTCGAGTCCTTCAACGCGAGTCTGAAGCGCGAGACGCTGCAGGGCGCGCATCATTGGCCCGACGCCCGCACCGCCCGCCTGGCCGTGTTCGCCTGGATCACCCGCTACAACACGGTCCGACGGCATTCCCGACTCGGCCAGCTCAGCCCGATCGACTACGAGAAGACGACAGATAACCTGAAGCCTGCCGCCTGAAATCGGTGTCCACGTTTGAGGGGGAAGCCCCGTCCATGAGGCGGCACGCTACAAGCGAGCCAAGCGTGGCGGCTTCAGCCGTCGATTATGGCTTGACAAGGTGACATCAGCTGAGTGAATTGGCCGCCTGCTTCTGATGTGCCGCGCGTGCCGCAGCGCGGAAGGTCTCGTTGAGCTGCTTGCGGCTTCGTCCCCGGGTCACTCGTTCATGGCAGTTGGCACACAGCGCAATCATCGTGTCTGGATGGTCGCGTCCGCCTTGGGCGTGCTCGTCGATGTGGTGTACCTGCAGCAGCGGTTCCCCTTTGTCGGTGACATCGTGTGTGTAGCCGGAATCGGGACAGAACGGATTCTCGCACCGCCGGCCCGCGCGAATGAGAACGGCCTGACGCGCCAGGGCAAGCCGGACACGCCGCTCCCCTTGCGTTTCGACGCGACGACCGCTGCGCCCGGAGCGCTCCGCCTCCTCCGCCTGCCGGCACAGGTCCAGGTACCGATCCGGCGCCTGGGTCGCCATGCGCCGAAGCACTTCCAGGACCGCTTCGGAGCGCTCTGCCGCTAACGGTGCCTGAGACGGGTGCCTGCGCACCCTGGGGCGGTGCCCATCGGCGTCCTCCCGGCCGAGGTAACGGGAGTACGCCAGCTGTGCACACTCGAATGTTGAACGACCCAAGAGATCGAGAATGTCATGGTGATCCATCACCAGGGTGCCGCTCTCAAAGCAGACGTCCGTAACGTCGTACTCGAGCTCGCAGTAGAGCACGCTGTAGACCCGGCTGCGGCCGAAGGACACGACCCGGCGTCCGACTAAGAGGTCCTGGAGCTCCCGACGGAGGTTACGGAACGTCGGCGCATTCTTCACCGCGCGGGGATTCAGGCCGACAGCGGTCAGTTCCCTGGCGGGAAGGGGGTCCCAGAACGGATTGACGAGTGTGTCTATCAGCAAGTCGCCGTCGGCCGTGCGGATAGCGATCTCGCACATTGCCGTCCGACAGAGCGGGTCGGCGACATTGAAGGTCCCAATGGTGCCGACTCCAGGATGAGCGTGCGAGGGTCGTCGAGCACCGTATGCGCTCATGCCGCCGCCGCCCGGCAGTCCTCGGCCTGCTCACTGGCTGTGGGCGGCTGGGTCAGCGGCTGTGCGTGCGCTTCCGCATAAACGGACACGCACGGGTAGGTAAAGTTGTAGCGGCCACCCGTGTGCGACCCGACAGTGTTCTCCCACCAGTCCTGAATCTTGTCCCAGTCGACACTTCCTCGATGTCGGCGCAACCTGCTCCAGTCGATCGCCACCAGCACCCCGTCTAGCAACGCCGGGCCCACCTGCAGGGCGTCCGGCCGGAGCGCGTTGCCCGGGCGCAGGCCTCGGTTGGCCAACTGGGCGGCGGTAGCCAGGCCGGCGGGTAGCGCGGGCCAGCGATCCCAGCCGGAGCCCTTCCCTGGATTGTTCGGCCATTTGTCGATGTCCACGGCGTAGACCGGAATGTCGAATCCGGCAGGCACCCCCCAACTCCAGCGGGCGCATCAGTGCTGGCCTAGGCAGCAGCATGAGGGCACAAGGACGCAAGGTACCGGGAGGGACGAGAGCATAGCTGTCCAGACACGGCCATCAGGACTCATCTATCGACCAGCCTTAGAAAATGGAGGGGTGCGGCACATTTTCACACCTCAGGGGCGGCCTATGCACCTTCGGGACAGGCCCAGGCCAGATCCATCCGGGTCACTTCGGGTGAGACGATCCTGCGGATCAATCGACCGTCCCGTGCCCCAGCGGGGAAACGACGGAGCCCGTAAAAGGCAGGCGAGGACCCTAAGGACTCTTCAGACGCTGGATATTCGGGGGGATGATCTTGTGAGCTTTGGGACAAAACGGTCGGCGTATTGGTCTCGTAGGCATGCCGATGATCTCGATCATTGCTGGGTGCCCCGCGAGCGTCGCTACCCCTCCGACCTTACCGACGCCCAATGGGCGCTAATCGAGCCGTTGCTACCCGCCTCGAACACACGTGGCCGGTCTGAGAAGCACCTCCGGCGCGACATCGTCGATGCGATCCTGTACGTGATCCGCACCGGCTGCGCCTGACGCCAACTGCCGTTCGACTATCCACCCTTTATGCGGAATCTGAGGCCGGGCTGTCAAGCGTGATCGGTCATCGGATAACGGTCGACTGCGGCTCGGTGATCGAGATGATCCGGTTCGGTGTGAGGCCTCCGCCCGGAAGGTCTGCGGGAGGAAGGGGTGGCGCGCAGGCCGACTCTCCGGTCCTGGCCAGTCCATCAAGATCTCATCACATAAGGACACAAATCTACCGTTCCCCTGCGCCCGGACCGTCCGCCATGCGAATATCGCCCCAACACGTCGGTGGTTCTCCACTGTTGTCCGCCTCATGCCGCCGTCGGCGGAGTAGGAGCAGGCTGTGAGAAAGCCCAGGTACCACTAGGGTGCCGGTGGGGCGGATCCTCCCCGGGTAGCGGCAGGCGGATCGTACGGAGCAGACCGCGATCGGGCGCTGAGCACCCCCCGATTTCGCAGTCCTGCTGGCACGAGAATTTCGGCTCTCGGGTGCGTGTCACGCCCTCGACAGCCGAGGGTGTGCTTCTCCCGGCCTCTGCCGGAGAAAGCAGCAGATGCGTTGTCTGCCATGAAGCGTCCGGAAGGCATCTTTCCCTACATCGGTACGACCGCTTATGCGGAGCGGCTTGCGGATGCCGTTGAGAACACATGCGCCCAGGAGGGCGTGATCGCGCCGCCGCGCGAAGCCGTCATCGAGGGGCTTGCCTCAGCCCTGGGCGACACAGAGATCAAGAAGCTCGTGGAGACCCGGAGCGGCAAGCGCGTGCTCGCTCCGAGCAGTTACCGGGTCGTGCAGGCAGGTGACGAGAAGGTTCTCCTGCTCATCTGCGATGTCCACGGCGCGGGCGTCGTTCCCTGGGACTTGAACGACCGCACCGTCGGTGCGTGGACCCCGCCGAGCGCGGAGGCTTTCCGCCGGGTCACCGAGCTGATCGCGGCGGAAAGCGCCGTGACGCAAGCGGAGAAGGACCTGAAGTACGCCGAGATGCAGCGTGACGCTCGCCGCCGGGCCGGAAGCGACGAGCCGCACGCCGCCGCGGCGCTCGCGGCCGCGGACGACCAGCGCAAGGAGGCGGCTAAGGTCCTCACGGAGGCGCAGTACCAGCGGGATCGCGTTCTGTCGTCGCTCGGCAATCGCCGCCCCCGCCCGGTCATCCGCCCCGCGGAGCACGACGGGCAGGCGTCGGCGGCGTTCGCGCTTGCGCCGCAGCCGCAGGACGTCGCAGTTCACCTTCAGCGCTACGGGTCGGAGCAGCTCCGCCGCTTCGGCCGGCGCCGCGGTTACGACCTCGAGGAATCCCTGGTCGCATCTGGCCAGCTGTCGAGGGGAATGTGCGCGCTCCAGCAGTGGCAGATCCAACGGCCAGGTGGGGAGACAGATCGGCTCTGGCGCATGGTCGCCGTGACGGCGAACAACAGGGCACTGGCTCGTCTCAGCATCTACGGCGTCCGGGCCGAGGACCTCGTGACCGGCATGCCGCAGTCGCAGTGGCTGCTGCCGAACGAGACCACAGACTCCGGGCTCCTGCTGCTCAGCCAGCGGGAGGTGCTGAACCGCATCTCCCAGACGCTGAACGCTGCACGGTCCGGAGACGAGGTGAGCCCAGATCACGCCGCCCAACGGGCCGCGAAGATCACGACCGTGCCCGCCGAGGTCGTGGTCGGCTGCAGCAACCCGGCTGGCCTGGAACACGTCCTGCGTGCGCTAAACGTCGACGACCACCTGCGCGGCGTCCAGCCGTACGAGGAGGACGCACGTCTGATCGCCCTGTGGGCGATCCTCGTGGACGCTTACGCCACCGAGGAGAAGCTCCTCGCCGCACTGGGCGATACCTTTCCCAGCGGCAGGGGCGCCGACCGCCTCGATGAGAACGCGGTACAAGCCGCTCTCACCGCGAACGGGCCGCTCGAAGCGCTCATTCCCCTGTTGCCGCTCGAGGAGACGCCCACAGCCGCCGCGCTGCGTGACGTCGCCATCCGTGCCACCACCGCGCTGATCTTCCCGATGCTGCCCCCGGAACCTGAGGGGAAAGCACAGAGTGGGCGGCGCAAGTGGCGTGACACCGGGGAGTACTGGCCGATCGTCCGTGCTGCCCTGCAGGAACCCGCATGGAGCCAGATCCGGAGGAAGGACGCCGATGCTCGGACCAAGCTTTGGTCCGCCGCCGTCGCCCAGTTGTACCTGCACCGCGGCAACATCCTCTCCGCGAACGGCCTGTTTGGGGTCTCTGATGTCAAGGAGGGCTTTCAGCAGGATCCCCGGTCGATCCAGGAGCTGCTGCTAGAGGCGAAGGCTGGCGACGCCACAGCATGGTCAATGCTGGTCGACCGGATGGTCCCAAACCTCATCCACGCACCTGAGCCATTGATCACTCCCGGCCAGGGCAGCGAGGCGGGCCACAAGCGCAAGGGCGTCCGCCGCACCCCGACAAGTGCCGTCGCGGCCCTCAAGACGGCCTTCACACGAAAGCCGCCAAGGGCCACAAGAGAGCTCCTCATCGCCTTCGCTAAAGCGATGATCGCGCATCCGGACGCGACCGACGCTCCTCGGGGACCTGACGGCGCGATGCCGATCTGCTACGGCGAGCAGAACATAACCGCGGGGCGGAGCCCGATCGTCCCAGGCATGGTGCTCGCTCCGGACACCGACGGCAACCCTACCGGCCTCGTCATGGACAAGGCGTGGTTCGACGACACGTTCCCGCCTGACATCGCGTCGTCGGATGAGCCCATCGACGTCACGGACGACGACGAGGCGGACAGCAGTGGCTCCGACACTACGCGACGGACCAACGATGGGGCGTCTTCGGACCCCCGGGCTCTGCTCGACGACCTCCGGCGCGAGCTTTCTGCCCGAATCGAGGTAGCTGCCGGCATCTACGAACGCGCCGTTCAGGGCGCTGAAGAGCTGCTCGGAGACTTCGACACGGCGCACCTCCTCCGCATCCAGCTAGAGGAGGAGCCCTTGTCGGCGGACCAGCGGATCGAGTGGATGGAGCGCCTCGCCAAGGTTCGTGACGCGGCACAGGCCAGCGTGACAGCACTTCAGCACGCCGAAACCCTGATCCTGCAGCTGTAGCGAGCAGGGCTGTCCGACGCCGTCCGGCCCTCATGCCCTCACAGACGACCATCAGGTGCGGCGCAGAGGGCCGGGACGCCGTCGGACAAATCTCAGAGCCCAGGAGCGGCATGCACTCCACTCTGCCGCAGTCGTCGAGGTCATAGGCGGTTTCGCGGGTCGGTCGTCAGTCCGGGACTTTGGCAGACTTCCACGATTGGAAGGTCGGTCGCGGTGGCTGGGATGCCGATCTGGCTGGGTGTTGGGCCGGCTGGGGTGGGGGTGTCGGTGAGCCGGTCGAGGAGTTGGTCGAGGGCGGGCGGCTTGGCCGTCGTCGACGGCAGCGCGTTCGTGTCGGTCAGGGGGATGGCGGCGGGCCAGCCTGGCTGGGCTGAAGCACGTCGAAACGGGCCACGAACACTTCAAGCTGGCTCCGGCGTCTTACCGCTGGATGACATGGTTGCTCTCGCGATCGCGGGTGGGTCTCGATTGACAGGTGGGGATATGCGCGGGATGATCATGCATGCCCCAGGCACTCAATGGACTGTTTGCCCAGCTTAAGGTGCCTGAATGTGCGGGGAAGCCTCCGCTCTCCTAAGGCGGGTGTCGCAAGCTCGAATCCTGCTGGGGCAGCTAATCTCAATCGGTGCGTCTTGCCGTTCCTGTCTACGACCTTTGCCCTGATGCACAGCTGAGGGCACTCCATCGCAGACGTGCGGCGATGCCCCCCGCGGCCGGTCCAGTCCTCACCCGCCTCCGCGATCGCCGCTTCAAGCCCCAGGCGCGCCCGGCCGAGGATGTCCTTCCCGCCTTCCATCTGACGGATCAGGTTTGCCGCACCGAGGGGATCGATGCCGACGAACTCCCCAGTGACCCCTCCCTGAAGGCGTGGCTACACACCAGGAGTCAAACACAACGGGCGCATCAGGTGAACCCGCCGTCAGCGACATCGCCACTGAAGTGGATGCATAGCGCAACCGCGACCAGCAGCGCGGCGTTTGCTGCCCTCGTTCCATGCTTTCCCCAAGTCACCGATGAGTTCGGCTGCTGGGTCGGGTCTATTTCGTACACAACAGGTAGCGAACATGATCAAGGGGGAACTCATGAGCACCAACGCGCTTCCGCCCGTCGTCGACGCCGATACCTGGCGCCACCAGCTAGACGAGCTGCGTACCCGGGAAAAGGCCGCCACGAGGGAACTCGATGCCATCGCCGCTCAGCGCCGCCGCCTGCCCATGGTGAGGATGCCGGACTACACCCTGGAGGGCGAGGAAGGGGAGATCCGGCTGGCGGACATCTTCGAGGGCAGGACGCAGCTGATCGTCTACAACCACATGTGGTTCGAGGGCGAGGAGTGGCAGTGTTCGGGATGTACGGGGCTCACCTCGCAGTACACCCGCCTGCACTTCCTGGAGAACTACGACGCCCGGTTCGTCATCGTCACCCAGGGTCCGATCGACGAAGCACTCGCCTACAAACGGCGTGTGGGGAACAAGATGGACTGGTACTCCACGGCGAACAGCCCGTTCGGCGCCGACGTGGGCGCGGGGCCGGGTGAAGGGTTCGCGGTCAACGTGTTCCTGCGCGACGGCGACACCGTGTACCGGACCTGGCACACCAACGGCCGGGGTACCGAGCAGATCAGCCACAGCTTCCCGCTGATCGATCTGCTGCCCTATGGGCGGCAGGAGGAGTGGCAGGACTCGCCCGACGGCTGGCCGAAGTCGCCCGCCTACAGTGGCTGGCCCGAATCGGAGGACATCGCCCGTCTATACGGGGCGTAGGGGGCGGTTCCACCAGAGCGAGAGGGACAGGGCCAAGGTAATGAGGACAGCGCCGCCTGCGGCGAAGTAGGCAGCGGTGTCGATGCGTTGCCGGATGACGGTGAAGCTGCCGGGCAGCGTGTCGAGGGCGGTTTGGAGTTGGCCGGCGTTCTCGGCGCGGTGGTAGGAGCCGCCGGTGGTCTGGGCGATCTGCTTGAGTGCGGGCTCGTCGATGGTGCGGGGGTTGCGGCCGCGGTCGAAGCCGCCACGGCCGCCGCCCCAGCCGAACCCGCGCCCGTCGAACTGGGAGTTGTCACAGACCATCGGCGCCGGGTTCGTGGTGCCGAAGCCGATGGTGAAGACGCGGACGCGGCGTAGCGCCGCCTCCTGCGCGGCGATCTGCGGGTCGACGCCCTGGGTGTTGGCCCCGTCGGTGAGCACGACGATCGCGGCGCCGGCGAAACCAGGCCCGGAGTCCGCGCCGATGTCCGCCCCGGTGGGGGCGACCGACGGGTCCACCTCGGCGATCGCGTCGATCGATGCGAGCATGGCCTGCCCGATCGCGGTGCCGCGGGCCACGGACAGGCCGTCCAGGGCCTTGATCAGCGCGTCGGTGTCGTCCGTGGGAGGTACGAGCAGGCCGGCGTTTCCGGCGAAGGTGACCAGGCCGATGCGCGGGCCGCCCCGCTGCGACTCGATGAACTGTGCCGCGGCCTTCCTGGCGGCGGTGATGCGGTTGGGGTCGACGTCCGTGGAGCACATGGAGCCGGAGGTGTCGAGCGCGAGCAGGATCGTCGCCGAGGTGGACGGCACCGGCACCGACGCCTGTGGCCGCGCGGCTCCGACTGCCAGGAGCGCGAGTCCGGATATGAGGAGCGCCGGGGGGATTTTCCGTGTCCATCGGGTACGGCTCGGCAACGCGGTGCGTACCAGGGCAAGAGAGGTGACACGCACGGCGGCGCGCCGGCGGCGCCGCCGGGCCCACTCGCGGATGGCGAAGATCAGCGGGATGGCCAGAACGGACAGCAGCGCCCACGGCCAGGAGAACGTCATTCAGATCACCCGTCCCGACCGGAGCACGGTGAGCGCGGCGCCGGCGGTGAGGAGCACCAGGGCGAGGCCGATCAGCGCGCCGGCCAGGGGCAGCGGCTCGTCGGAGACGGTGAGTCGCAGGTCGATCGTGTCGGCGATGCCGTCGAGGCGCGCGGTGTCGGAGGCGGGGTGGTAGGCGCCGCCGGTGGTCTGCGCGATCAAGGTGAGCGTGTCCTGTTCGAGCGAGGTCTGCAGGTGGTAGCCGTCGACCTTGACCGTGGTCCCGGCGGTGGTGCCGACGCCGACGGTGTGGATGTGGACGTTCGCGCGCTGGGCGAGGATTGCGGCGGGTTCGACGTCGGCGCCCAGATTCTGGCCGTCGGAGAACATGACGATCGTCGCGGACGGCCAGTAGCCGATGTCGCGGCCGATGGTCACCTGCTTGCCGGTGATCGCCGAGAGTGAGGCGGTGATGGCCGTCCCCAGCGAGGTGCCGCCGGTGATCTTCAGGCGGTCGATGGCCTTGAGCGCGACGGAGTGGTCGGCGTCGGGCCGGGCGGTGGTGAGCGCGCCCCTCTCGAACGCGACAACGCCGATGTCGACGTTTTCGGGCTGCGCCGCCACGAACGCGCGGGCCGCCCGTTGCGCCGCGGCCAGCCTCGTGGGCGCGACGTCGTCGGCGCCCATGCTGTTGGAGACGTCGATGGCGAGGATGACGGTGCCCGCCGTCCGCGGCACCGGCACCATCGCCGCCGGTCCCGCGGTGGCGATCGCGAGCACCCCGACGCCGGCGATGGTCAGACCCACTCCGAGGTACGGCCGGCGGCCCGCCGGCACGGCGACCCCGGCCCGCGCGAGCAACGCCGCCCGGCGCCGGGCCGTGACGACGGCCGCCCAGGCGAGCCCCGCCATGACGAGCAGCCCGATGATCAGCAGCAGCGGGGAGGAAAGGGTCATGGCGACCGGTCCCGGGTCCGGGCGACGACCTCGACCAGCGCTTCGACCAGGTCGCGGTCGGTGTCGACGCGGTGGACGGGTACGCCGGCCCGCCGCATGCCCGCCGCGAGCCGGGCGTCGCGGGCGTCGACGGCGGCGCGGAACCGAACCTGGAGCAGCGGGTCGGCGGAGTCGACGACGAGTTGCTCGCCGGTCTCGGCGTCCTCGACCACGATCAGCCCGGCTTCGGGAAGGACGTCGTCGGCGGTGTCGGTGATCCGCAGGGCGACCACCTCGTGCCGCCTGGCCAGGCGCTGGAGTGAGCGTTCCCAGTCGCCGTCGCCGATGAAGTCCGACAGCACGACGACAAGGGCGCGGCGGCGCGCCAGCCGGCCGGCGGCATCGAGCATCTCGGCCAGGTCGGTGGTGGTGGCGCCGCGTGCCTCGCCGGTGCGTACCAGCTCGGCGCCGATCCGCAACGTGTGCCGGCGTGAGGTGCCGGGCGGCACCACGCGCAGCACCCCCGCGTCGAACAGCAGCGCGCCGACACGGTTGCCGCCCCTGCCGAACAGCCGGGCGAGGACGAGCGCCAGCTCGGCGAGCACGTCGTGCTTGCCGCGCCCCGGCCGCCCGGCCGTCATCGAGGCCGACCGGTCGAGCACCAGCCACACCGTCAGCTCGCGGTCCTCGGTGAACACCCGCAGGTGCGGCTCGTCCAGCCGGGCGGTCACGTTCCAGTCGATGTGGCGAGCGTCGTCGCCGTCGGTGTACGCGCGCAAACCGGTGAAATCTATCCCGGAACCGCGATGCGCGGTGCGATGGGCGCCTTGGAGCCGGCCGTCCAGCCTGCGGACGACCTTCCACTCCAGGCGGAGCAGGAGCCTTTCGGGGGCGGTGGCCATGGGGTTCAGCGGTTCTGGAGGACGACGTCGGGTGCGCGGACGGCGCCGAGCACCCTGGTGATGATCGTGTCCGGGTCGACGTCGTCCGCGTGGGCCTCGTAGGACAGGACGAGGCGGTGCCGTAACACGTCGAGGGCCAGCTCGGACAGATCGTGCGGCAGGGCGTAGTCGCGGCCGCGCAGGAACGCCAGCGCCCGCGCGCCGGTGACGAGCGCGATGGACGCCCGCGGGCTGGCGCCGTAGGTGACGTACCGCTCCAGCTCGCCCAGTCCGGCGGTCGCGGGGGAACGCGTGACGGCGACGAGCCGTACCGCGTAGTCGACGATGGCCGGATCGACGTACACCTGCTGGGCACGGGCCCGCATCGCGATCAGGTCCTCGGCCGTCAGCGTCGGCTGCGGCGGCTCGGGCGGGCGCAGCGCCCGTGCGACGATCGCCTGCTCTTCCGGCTGCGTCGGATAGTCGACGACCACCTTCATCATGAAGCGGTCGACCTGCGCTTCGGGCAGCGGGTAGGTGCCCTCGGACTCGATCGGGTTCTCCGTCGCCATCACCAGGAACGGCTCCGGCACCCGGAACGTCTCACGGCCGATCGTCACCTGGTGCTCCTGCATCACCTCCAGCAGGGCGCTCTGCACCTTGGCGGGGGCGCGGTTGATCTCGTCGGCCAGCAGCAGGTTGGCGAAGACCGGGCCGAGTTCGGTGCGGAACTCGCCGGAGTGCTGGTGGTAGACCCGCGTACCCACGAGGTCGGCGGGCACCAGGTCCGGCGTGAACTGAACGCGCTGGAAACTCCCGGCGATCGCGGCGGCCAGCGACTTCACCGCGAGCGTCTTGGCCAGGCCCGGCACGCCCTCCACCAGCAGATGACCGTCGGCGATCAGCGCCACGGCCATACGCTCCAGCAGGACGTCCTGCCCGACGATCGTACGTTTGACCTCGAACAACACCTGTTCCAGCGGATGGGTCATGGCCTTCCTTCAGATCTGGGGCCCGCCCGGCGGGCCGTCGCCTTCGTCGCCGCCCAGCGCCACGCCGATCGGCACCGCGAACGCGATCCCGGCGAACGCCTCGTCGCCGCCCGGATCGGCGATCGACACCACGACCCCGATGACCAGCCCGCGGGCATCCAGGAGCGGCCCGCCCGAACTGCCCGGATTGACCGAGGCGTCGAACTGGATGAGCCCCCTCAGATCACCCTCATTGGAGGTACGGTCAAGACCCGACACGACCCCGGTGGAGACGCTGTAGGTCAGCCCGAGCGGGTTGCCGATCGCCACGACCGGCGCGCCCACCGCGACGACGCCGCCGAGTGTGGCCGGGACGACGATCTCCGGCAGCTTTTCCGGCTTGAGCGTCGCTATGTCCCGTTTGGGATTCGACGACGCGACGACGGCCTTCGCCTTGGTCCCGTCCGCGAACGTCAGGGTGACGTCCTTCGCGCCCTTGACCACGTGGTGCGCCGTCAGGATCGTCCCATCCTCGGCCGCGATCATCCCGGTCCCGAACGCCTTGCCGGCCTGAATCACCACCACGGACGGCCCGACCCGCTTGAACACCTCGGGCGTCGTCAGCGTCGCACTGGGCGTCGGCGTCGCATTTGGCCTGGGCGCGGCCTCACCACCGCGTCCTCCTTGGCTCCCGATCCAGTACGCCAGCACCGCCACGACGAGAAGAGCACCGCCTCCGACGACAAACCGCCGAACCCGCCCGGCCGCGGCTCCCCGAGCCTCGGCCGCACCGGCGTCCTGCGGCACGCGCTCCATCGCCCCATCGTCAGCAATATGAGCGAAAAGCGCTATAAAGCCCGCCTAAGAACTCCATGAGAGCCGAGCCCGTCACGGGGACAGGCCGTGCTCCGCGGCGTAGGCGGCCAGCTGTTGATCTTCGGGCAGGCCGTTCATCATCCAGGTGTCACCACTGCCCTTGACCACGACGATCGGACCGTACCCCGGACCGCGCACGTGCGCGAAGTCGCGCGTCTCGACGAACCGTGCCGTGTTCCACGGGAAGACGAAGCACCAGCCGAGGTCGTCTATGGTTTCGTCGCCATAAAAGGCCAACGGCTCCTCGGCGGTTGAGAAGCGTGCGAGACATTGCTCGGCCAGCGCTTTGGCCCGCTCGATGTCCAACGCTTTTTCCTCCCGGCTAGTTCGTGCGCAGAAATTCGATGCGGGAATACGTCTCAGGCGTCGCCCACGTTCCGGACTGACCGTCGACGAAGTATATCTTTCCACTACGGTTCACCACGTTGAAGACGTGACCCGCGCGAGGGAGTCCTGTCCGTGGATCGACGCGTATGCCGTGGACGATTCCGCGGGCGCCGTCTCCGGACCGCAGCAGCTCCGCCACGATCTCGTCATAATCCTTGACCAGGCGGAACGCCCGCCCACCCCCGACGCTGTCGGTCACACCGCCAGGCCATTTGAACGGGTGTGCGGGATGGTACGGAACCGCGGAGATCGGCGAAGAACCCCCGAGAACACGATCCACGACCACGACACAGCTCTGGCAATTGTTGCTGTATTCCCAGGCCCGCGTGGAGAACTGCGGATTCACGTCCTTGAGGTCGGCGAAATTCGCGTCGAACTCCTTTTGCTTCGCGTTACCGGCGTGACGGGTGATGGCCGGATCCTGGAATGGTGACTTCACCGGCGGCCCGGATGAGGTCCCGCGGCGGCCGCCGTTGCCGAGCCCTCTGTTTAAACGGTTCGCAGTGCCCGCACCCACGGTGGCGACGCTGAGCATGATGTCGGGCAGAAGCCGGCCGAACCAGCGGCTGGGATCCTTCTGCAGAGTTTCCAGATCGACGAGTGCCTTGGCGAACTCGACAGGTTGCCGCCTGGCGAACGCGGCCGTTTCTCCCGCCCCGCGCATGCGGTCCAGATACCCGAACGGATCAGTGATCAGGCCGAGCTGCGACCAGTTCCACGCGCCCTTGATCAGCGCCCAGCCTCCCTCGTTCGCTCCCTGGACGAACGGCTCCGCGATCTTGTCGACGTACCGCTGGGCCACGTCGCCGACCTCCGGCCGCCCGAGCTTCACGCTCAGCCGGCCGACATTGGCCGCCCAGAAGTCTCCGTACCATGCGATCCCCTTGTTGAGGAGCGAGGTCGCCTGCTCCGCGAGGTCCACCACCGGAGAGCCGCCCCGGCTCCGCGCGCCGAGGAGAAGGGGGACCAGGCCAAGGGTGGGTGCGGGGGTCTCCGCCGGGGTCTCCAGGAGTTTGGCACGGCGTCGCCGAAGGTCGTCGCGCTGCTCGAGGAGCCGGCCACCGGCCATCGCGACCGCCTGACCCGCCGCCGTGGCCAGGCTCAGTCTGGACAGCGCCAAGGAGAGCTCGCGTCCGGCGTCCTGCCAGTTTCTCCCCACGCGCCCGAATTCAGCGTCGAGTGCCTGCATGAGTTCGGGCGAGCCACCCACGTACCCGCCGGGAGACGGTGGAAGAGCCGTCGGAGCCGGGCGAAAACGCGGAGGCTCGACTCCGGCCGGCTTTCCCTCGGCCGTCGCGATTCGCTCGACGGCGTCGAAGGCCCGGAGAAGTGCCTGCCGGACAATCGTGTACCGCTCGGTCAATCCTTGGAACATTCGCGCCGCACCGGGCCCCAGCAAAGCCCCGTCACCGAAGAGGTGAAATGTCCGCTCCAGGGCGTTTCCCTGCTCTTCGGCTATTCGCGCGACGGTGACCAGCACGCGCTGGGCTTCCTCGGGAGGGACCATGAGCTCCCACTTGTTCGCGATTATCGATGTGCTCAATACAACCAATACGCAGGTCGGGTCCGCCACTCCATCTCGACTGTCGCAGGCGGTGTCGCCGCGGCATTCGCGCCGCTACGCTTTTGATGACCATGTGATGCGGCCCGACGGGCTTCCGCGGTCGTCCGGCTCCGGCCGGAGCGGATACGCCCCCACCCGCACGAGCGACTTCGTGCTGCCTGGGGGACGATCTGTGACGGCGCTGCGGCTGTCTGTGGAGAACCTGCTCGTGTCTCCGAACGAGGCCGCCTTCGCGGAGGTGATCGCCGAGCACGTGCGGGTGACGACGGGGCGCCGTGCTTCTCCGTCCGAGGTCAGGTCCTGGCAGCGGAGCCTGCCGGTTCTCGCCCGTGATCTGGCCGACGCGGGGTTGCGCAGGGTCGAGATGCTGGTGGAGTACAAGCTTCCGCTCACCAGCAGGCGGGTCGATGTGGTGCTCGCCGGTGTCCATCCGCGTACCGGCGAAGACTCCTATGTCGTCGTCGAACTCAAGCAGTGGAGTCGTGCCGAGCCGTCCGAACTGGGTGAGCATCTGGTCATCGTGGACGGCATGCCGGGCGGGGAACAGCTTCATCCGGCCGAGCAGGTACGCCGGTACTGCGAGTACATGTGCGACTTCCTCGGAGCGCTCAACCCGAACGCCGTGTACGGCGCCGCCTACCTGCACAACGCCATGGACCTGGACATCGACGGACTGCCGGAACAGGTTCGCGACGAACGAGGCCGCCTGTTCACCAAGCAGCGGCGCGGCGAGTTCCTGCGGTACCTGAGCGAGCGGCTGTCGGACAAGCCGGGCGCCGAAGCCGCCGACCGGCTCCTGTCCAGCGCGGTCGCGCCCAGCAAGCAGCTCATGACGTACGCCTCCCAGGAGATCCGCGAACGGGAGCAGTTCACTCTGCTGGACGAGCAGCAGGTCGCCTACGAGCTGGTCATGGGCGCCGTCGGCAAGGCCCGGCGGGCCGACTCCAAACAGGTCGTCGTGGTCACCGGCGGCCCCGGCAGCGGCAAGAGCGTCATCGCCCTCTCACTGCTCGGGGAGCTGTACAGACAAGGCCGCTCGGCACTGCACGCCACCGGCTCACAGTCGTTCACCCGCACCATGCGCCGCTACCCCGGCCGCGGCAGCACCCGGATCCAGAACCTGTTCAAATACTTCAACAGCTTCACCGACGCCGAGCAGAACGGCATGGACGTACTGATCTGCGATGAGGCCCACCGCATCCGCGAGACCTCCACCAATCGCTTCACCCCCGCGGCCGGCCGCACCGGGCGCAGCCAGCTCGACGAACTGCTGTCCGCGGCGCGGGTCCCGGTCTTCCTGCTCGACCAGCACCAGGTGGTACGGCCCGGCGAACTCGGCACCGTGACCGGCATCGAACAGTACGCCCAGGCCAAGGGCCATGACGTGCGGTTCGTGTCACTCGATGAGCAGTTCCGCTGCGGCGGCAGCCGTAAATACGAGCAGTGGGTACTCCGCCTGCTGAACCTGGCCGACGGCGGGCCCATGGAGTGGGACGGAGACAGGGACTTCCACCTGCAACTCGCCCACTCACCGCAAGAACTCGAAGCCTTCCTCAGCGGCAAGAGCGGAACCGCCCGCATGACCGCCGGCTACTGCTGGCCCTGGAGCGACCCTCGCCCCGACGACACCCTCGTCAACGACATCGTCATCGGCGACTGGACCCGCCCCTGGAACGTCAAGAAGGACCGCGCCGTCGGCGACCACCCGCCCAGCATGCTGTGGGCCAGCGAGCCCAACGGGTTCGGACAGGTCGGCTGCGTCTACACCGCCCAGGGGTTCGAGTACGACTGGAACGGCGTCATCCTGGGCCCGGACCTGACCGTCCGCGACGGCCGGATAGCCACCGAACGCGCGGAGAACAAGGACCCCGCCTTCAAGAGCCGTAAGTCCGTCCCCGACACCGACTTCGACCAGCTGGTACGCAACGTCTACAAGGTCCTGCTCACCCGCGGCATGCGCGGAACGGCGATCTACGCCGTCGATCCCGAGCTGCGGGATTTCCTGGCAAGCCTGATGCGGTGAGAAGGAGCGGCTTTCATGGCGTCACGCTGCCTGTACCACGCGACCGCCGACGAGCTCGCCGCCCTCATCGCCGCGGGCGGGCTCTTAGCCGAGCTCAGGCGCGGCTACGACGAACTGATCGGCGGCAAGCTGAATCCCCAGGAGGTCGGCTCCTGGCGGAACAGCATCCCCGCCGTCGTCGGTCTCCTGCTCGAAGCCGGCCTGGGCGAGGTACAGGTGCTGATCGAGCTGAAGACGCCGATCAGCGACGTGCGGATGGACATGGTCCTGATCGGCTCCGTTCCGGGCACCGGACAGATGTCGCTGGTCGTGGTGGAGAACAAGCAGTGGCAGTGGGCCGCGCCCGGTCCTGCGCCCGAACTGGTCGTCCTTTCCCGCTCACCGAACGCCAGGCCGCACTCCCACCCCATCCGGCAGGTCTGGGACTACCGCCAGGTCCTGGTGGACTACATCCCTCTGGTGCGGCAATCGGCCAAGGTGTACTGCATCGTCAACATGCACAATGCGACCAGCGAGAACCTGGCCGCCATCAAGCCGACCGCCGTCGGGCTTGAGTACGACACCTCCTCGGTCCGGATGTTCTGCTCCGACCATCGGGACCACTTCAAGAACGCGCTGCGGGCCGTACTCTCGCCGGATATGGCCGCTGACCACGCTCAGGAGTTTCTCGAGGCGCCGGTGCTGCCGACGGAAAGCCTGATGGCGCTGGTGAGTGAGAGTGTGTGCGAGCGGTCGGTCTTTCCGCTGCTCGACGAGCAGCGGGACGCCTATGAGTACGTGCGGGCGGCGGTGAACGCGAGCAAGCGGGGCGCGCCCAAGGAGGCCATCCTGATCGTGGGCGGTCCGGGCACCGGGAAGAGCGTGATCGCCGTGGAACTGCTGGGCGTCCTGAACCGGCACGGCATCCGTGCGGTGCACGCCGCCGGCAGCAAATCCTTCACGCTGACCTTGCGCGACAACGTGGAGAGGGTCAATCGGCGGGCCGCGCGTAGTTTCTCCTACTTCAACAGCTACACCCATGCGACGCCACACGACATCGACGTTCTGATCTGCGACGAAGCCCACCGCCTCCGGGAGACGTCCGACCGCCGCCGCCACTTCGACGACCCGCGGCAGGGAAAGCCTCAGGTGCAGGAGCTGATCGAGGCGGCGGCCGTTCCGGTGTTCCTGCTCGATGAGCACCAGCTGGTCCGCCGCGGCGAGGTGGGCTCCGTGCGGCTGATCCACGACGTCGCGACCGACATGGGGGTGAAGGTTCAGCAGATCGACCTGCGCCACCGGTTCCGGTGCGGCGGCTGCCCGGAATATGTCACCTGGGTGGAGCAGCTTCTGGGGCTGGGGTGGGAGCACGGGCCACAACGGTGGCGGCCTCTGGAGACCTTCGAGCTGTATGTCGCCCGTACTCCCGCGGACATGGAGGATTTTCTACGCGCCAAGCAGGGTGAGGGCCGAACTGCCCGGATGGCGGCCGGCTTCTGCTGGCCGTGGAGCGACCCTCAGGGTGACGGGACCCTGGTGGAGGATGTTCAGATCGGGGACTGGCGCCGTCCCTGGAACTCGCGGGCCGAGCGGGAGAAGAACGGTGTCCCTCCCTCCAGCCTCTGGGCCACCCACCCGGCGGGGTTCGGGCAGATCGGCTGCATCTACACCGCTCAAGGCTTCGAGTACGACTACGCGGGTGTCATCTTCGGAGAAGATCTGGTCTGGAGGGGCGACGGATGGCAGGCGCGCCGGCAGGCGAACAAGGATTCCCAGGTGAATGGCGCGCCCCGGTTCGGTGAGCTGGTCCGCAACACCTATCGGGTGCTGGCCACCAGGGGAATGTCCGGAGCGGTGCTCTTCTCGAACGACCCGGAGACCAACCACATGTTCGAGCGGCTCGGTATCCCCCTGGTCAGCGGCAGGGGGTCCAGGGGGTGGCGGTGAGGGCGAGGGTTTTGAGGATGGTGCTGCGGGCGGCCTTGTTCGCGGGTGGGCAGGATTCGCGGGCCGTTGCGCCTTCGTCGGTGTATTCGATCTGGAAGACGGGCTTTCCGGCGTCCAGGAACGGGGCCAGGGCTTCGCATTCGTCCCAGGCCTGGCAGCTTTCGTTCACCGCGTAGTCGAAGCGGCCGACCAGCGCATCCACCTGGTCGAGGTCGTTTTTCAGGCCCACGGACATTCCGTGGGAGTGGGCGAGGTCGGCCAAGGCCTTGTTGTACGCGAGTTGGTGGGCGCCGGTCAGGGGGAAGCCGGTGTTCTCGTTCTGGAACGCGTCCACGTTGTCGAATTCGACGGAGTCGAAGCCCGCCTGGGCGCATTTGGCGACCCTGGCCTTCATGATGGGCAGCAGGATGTCGCGCTTGCGGATGTCGAGCCATTTCTCGCCCGGCCAGTTGTCGAGGTCGTTGCCCTTCACGGAGGCCGGGAAGCTGTTCTTGTCGGGGCGCCAGTCCTCCCAGCTTCCGGCCGACACATAACAGATGGCGTGGCCGCCGGCGGCGTGGATGGCGTTGACGGCCGTCTTGTTCGGGGTGACCTTGTCGGGGCCGTAGAGGTCGATGTTGTAGACGTCGGGCTTCACGCAGGCGCCTCCGGTGTACGGCACGGCGCAGAGGTTGAGGCGGATGCCGCCTGCGGTTCCGGCCCCGGTGGCCGTGGGCTGCAGTTGGTACTGCCAGCGGTCCGAGGCGGAGGGGACCCAGTCGGCGGCCGGGGCCGGGGTCAGCAGGCCGGTCAGTAAGAGGGAGGTCAGGGCGAGGAGTTTCATGTCATCCCCTTTCGAAGAGGGCGTTGACCTGGGTGTTGGCCGTGGTGAGTGCGGAGGGGGCGTCCTTTTCGCCCAGCCATACCTGTTCCATCGCGGTGCCGACGATCTCGTTGATCTCGTCGGCGTGGTCGCTCACGGGGAGCAGGAACGTGCCGTCCTTGTCGTTCGCCTGGTCGACGAAGAGCTTCACGTCGCGGCCCGCCGCCTCGTGTGCCTGGAGCGCCTTGTCCGATGAGGAGGTGATGGCGGGGAAGACGACGGCGGCCTTGGCGACGATGTCCTGGCAGGCGGTGGAGCCGAGGAACTTGACCCACTTCCAGGCGGCGTCCTTGTGCTTGGTGCCGGCGTAGATGGCGTCGGCCAGGCCGTTGATGGCGGATTTACGGCCCAGCGGGCCCTTGGGCAGGGGCGCGAAGGCGAACTTCCGCTCCTTCGCCCCCAGGTAGGTGGTGATCATCCAGGAGCCGGTGACGCCCATGGCGCCCTTGCCGGCGGCCAGGACGGCGTCGGTGCCCAGGGTGCTGGTCTTGTCGTAGGGGGCGATGTAGCCCTTTTCGATCAGGCGTCTGTACCAGGCCGCGGTTTCGGCCAGTTGGGGATTGTCGTAGAAGTACGTGGTGCCGAACGGGTTCTTGTCGATGAAGGAGAAGCCGTTGGAGACCGCCAGGTTGGCCCAGGTGTTCTGGCCGAGGGAGCCGTCGTTGAGCTCGGGCACCATGCCGTACGTGGCGACCTTGGTCTTGTCGAAGCCCGGCTCGTCGCCCCGTTTGCCGTTCTTGTCGATGGTGAGGCGGGCTATGGCCTTCTCGTAGGTGCCGCCGTCGGCGGGGTTCCAGGTGAGGTTCGAGAGGTCTACTCCGGCCTTCTTGACCAGGTCGGTGTTGTAGATGACGGCCATGGTGTCCCAGTCCTTGGGCAGGCCGTATCTTCCGCCGTCCTTGACCCAGGATTCGGCGAGGCCGGGGCGGTACTGCGCCAGGTCGACCTTGTCGGCTTCGACCATGGGCTGGATGTCGAGGAGCTGGCCGTTCTTGACGAACTGGGGGTAGTAGGACGCCTGCAGGGTGATGACGTCGGGGGCTCCGCCGGCGACCATCTGGGTGGTGAGGTTCTGCCAGTACTGGTCCCAGGCGTTCTGGGTGATCTTGATGGTGATGTCGGGGTTGGCCTGGGTGAAGGCGTCGGCGCACTGCCGGTAGGCGGGTTGCTGGACGTCGTCCCAGAGGCCGTAGGTGAGCGTCACCGTGCCCGGGGTCTGCTGGGCGCCGCCGCAACCGGCCGCCGCCAGCAGTGCGAGCACCAAGATGCCTCGCTTCATGATTTATCCCTTCATTCCAGAGAACTGGATCGAATCCACCAGGCGGCGGCCGAAGACGGCCACGAGCAGCAGCACGGGGATCACCGACAGCACCGAGCCGGCCATCAGGCCGGTCCAGTCGGGGTGGGTGTTGGGCGACTGCTTGAGGAAGAGGCCGAGCGCCGTGGTCAGCACGCGGGTGTCCTCGCCGGGCGCGACGAGCAGGGGCCACAGGTAGTCGTTCCAGGTCCAGACCGCGGTGGTGAGCGCGAGCGTGAACAGCGGGCCCTTGGTCATGGGCAGGACGATCCGCCAGAAGATGGTCCATTTGGTCGCGCCGTCGATCAGCGCGGCCTGCTCGACCTCGCGGGGGAAGCCGAGGAAGAACTGGCGGAGGAAGAAGACGGCGAACGGGGTCATCAGCAGGCTCGGGGCGACGAGGCCGGCCGTACTGTCGAGCAATCCCAGCTCTTTGACCAGCACGAAGTTAGGCAGCAACGTGAAGATCGGCGGGACCATCAGCGCGCCGACGAACAGACCGAACAGGACGTCGCGCCCGAAGAAGTGCAGGCGGGCGAAGGCGTAGCCGGCCATTCCGCAGAACAATGTCTGAAATATCGTGATCAGGCCCGTGTAGACGATCGAGTTGCCGAGATAGCGGAAGAAGTCCAGCTCCGCGCCCGACCCCCCGGCCGCCCGCGACTCCTCGGGGCTCACCAGCCCCAGAACCCGCTCAAAGTTAAACAAAGTAGGGTTCTGCGGGAAAAATCCGGAATTGTCCCCGGCCAGCTCCCTACCAGGCGTGATCGCCGTCCTGATCATCCAGTACAGCGGGAACAACGAGATGACGAGGGCCAGGATCAGGCAGGCCCACCCGAGTGCGCGTCTCATGACAGGTCCGAGGTCGAGGCGCGCAGAAGGCGCAGTTGGACGAAGGTCAGCACACCCAGCACGAGCACCAGCGTCAGCGCCATGGCCGAGGCGTAGCCCATCTGGAAGTTCGTGAAGGCCCGCTGGTAGATGTAGAAGTAGATCACCCGGGTGGCGTTGACCGGGCCGCCGCCCGGCTTGGTGGCGACCGCGACGGTGTCGAAGACCTGCACGGCCGTGATCAGCGAGATGACCAGCACGAACGCCAGGATCGGCCGCAGCAGCGGCAGCGTGACCTTGAAGAACAGCCGCAGCTCCCCCGCGCCGTCGATCGCGCTCGCCTCGTAGATCTGTTTGGGGATCAGCAGCATCCCGGCGTAGAGCAGCAGCGCGGTGTAGCCGGTCCCGCTCCACGAGTTGATCAGCGAGATGCTCGGCAGCGCGAGGTCGGGCGAGGTCAGGAAGCCCTGGTTCGGCAGCCCGAGGCCGACGAGCAGGTGGTTGACGAAGCCGAGGTTGGCATCGAGCAGCCACATCCACAGCAGCGCGGTGGTGACGCCCGGGACCAGCCAGGGCACCACCATCAGCGTCCTGACCACCAGGGATCGGGTCAGCCTGTGCAGCAGCGCCGCGAGCAGCAGCCCGAGGCCCACCTGGACGACCACCGTCATGACGACGTAGAACCCGGTGACCTTCATGGCGTTCCAGAACAGCGGGTCGCCGACCAGCCGCTCGTAGTTGTCGAGGCCGACGAACTCGGGCTCCGACAGCATGTTCCAGTCGGTCATCGAGAACCAGGCGCCGCGTACCGCCGGATAGAGGTAGAAAACCCCGAACCCCACCAGGACGGGAGCCAGGAAGACGAGCGCGAGCCGGCCGTCGCCCCGCTTGCGTGTCCGGGGTGCGGCGTGTTTGACGTGTTTGTCGGCCGCCAGCCGTACCAGCGTCGACGTCATCGGCGCCCGCCGTTCGGCGGCGGGCAGACTGGGCCGGGCATGGGACCTCCTGGCGGGGGGATTGCGTTGGAGCCCATCATGATGACTTTCGAAAACTTGTCAATGCCCTCTGAAACGAAAGTATTGACAAGTTACTGAAGGCGCTGCGAGGGTCCGGGGCATGGACTTCGACCTACTCGTCGTCGGTGACGCCAATCCGGACGTGATCGTCGCCGGCGCGCCCCGGGTCCCCGCCTTCGGTCAGCGCGAAGAACTCGTCGAGGCGGGACGGCTGACGCTCGGCGGCTCCGGGGCCATCACCGCGTGCGGCGCGGCCCGGCTCGGACTGCGTACCGCCTTCGCCGGCCGGGTGGGCGATGACGCGGCGGGCCGGTTCGTCCTCGATGAGCTGGAGAAACGCGGCGTGGACGTCTCGTCCTGCGTGGTGGATCCGGGCGCGGGGACGGCGCTCACGGTCGTGCTCGCCGACGGGACCGACCGGGCCATTCTGACCGCCACGGGCTGCCTGGACCGGCTGACGGTGGCCGACATTCCGGACGGTCTCCGGGCCGCCCATGTGCACGTCTCCTCCTATTTTCTGCAGCCGGAGCTGGGCTCGGGGCTGGCGGAGTACTTCCGCACGGTCGCGTCCACGACCTCGCTCGACACCAACGACGACCCGTCCGGCCGGTGGAAGGGCCTGGACGAACTGCTCGCCGTCACCGACTACTTCCTGCCGAACGACCGCGAAGCGCTCGCCGTCACCGGTGCCGCGACCGTGGAGGAAGCGGCGGCCGAGCTCGCCAGGACCACCACGCCGGTGATCAAGTGCGGCGCCGACGGCGCGCTCGCCGTGCACGACGGCGCCGTGATCCGCGTCCCCGCCACACCGGCCCGGGTCGTGGACACCGTCGGCGCCGGTGACAGCTTCAACGCGGGCTTCCTCGCCGCGCGGGCGAGGGGCCTCGCCGTACGGCGGAGCCTGGCCGTGGCCGCGAAGGCGGGAACCCTCTCGACCCGAGCCGCGGGGGGCACAGCGGCGCAGCCCACCTGGGAGGAAGCCACTTCATGAAGATTGTTTTCGTCGGCGCGGGCAGCGTCGTGTTCACGCAGGGCCTGCTGGCCGACCTGATGGCCTTTCCGGAGCTCAAAGACGCCCATATCGCCCTGCACGACATCGACGCCGAGCGCCTGGAGGTGGCCGAGGCCGTCGCCCGGCGCGTCGGGGTGACCAACCTCAGCGCCAGCCTCGACAGGAAGTACGCGCTGGAGAACGCCGACTTCGTCATCAACATGATCCAGGTCGGCGGGCACGAGGCGACCGTGACCGACTTCGAGATCCCCGCCCGCTACGGCCTGCGCCAGACCATCGCCGACACCATCGGGGTCGGCGGGGTGTTCCGCGCGCTGCGCACGTTCCCCGTGCTCGACGCCCTGGCCGCCGACATGAACGCGGTCTGCCCCGACGCCTGGCTGCTGAACTACACCAACCCGATGGCCATGAACGTCTGGTACCTGTCCGGCAAGGTGCGCAACGTCGTCGGCCTGTGCCACTCGGTCTACTGGACCATGCACGATCTGGCCGCGCTGGTCGGCGTGCCGTACGAGGAGGTCACCTACCTCGCCGCGGGCGTCAACCACCAGGCCTGGGTGCTGCGCTTCGAGCGCGACGGCGAGAACCTCTACGACCGGCTCGACGTCCGCGACCCCGAGCTGAGCCGGCGGGTACGGGTAGAGATGTTCCGCCGGCTCGGCTACTACCCGACCGAGACCAGCGAGCATTCCGCCGAATACCTGCCGTGGCTGCTCAGACACGACAGCGAGATCGAACGACTGCGCATCCCGGTCGGCGACTATGTCCGCATCAGCGCGGAGAACCTCGCGGAATACGGGCGCACCCGCGACGCCGTACTGCATGGGCGGGCCCTGACCGTCGAGGGCACCAACGAGTACGCCCCGCAGATCATCCACAGCATCGCGACGGGCACGCCGCGGATCGTCTACGGCAACGTCGTCAACGACGGCCTCATCTCCAACCTGCCCGCGGGCTGCGTGGTCGAGGTGCCGTGCGCGGTCGACGGCGGCGGCGTGCGCCCGACCAGGGTGGGCGCGCTGCCGCCGCAGTGCGCGGCGCTCAACCAGGCCTATGTCAGCGTCGCGGAACTGACCGTCCGCGCCGCGCGGGAAGGACGCCCCGATCATGTACGGCACGCCGTCATGGTCGACCCCAACGCCTCGGCGACCCTGCCGTTGGAGGACATCTCCCGCATGTGCGACGACCTGACCCGGGCGCACTGGGACCTGCTGCCCGACTCCCTACGCCAGCTGAACCTCTAGCCCGCCCGCCCGCAACGACCGCACGACCTCGGGATCGGCCTGCTCACCGGTGATGAGCAGGTCGACGCCGTTCAGCGGGCAGATCGGGGCCATCTCGATCACGCCGAGCTTCGTGGAGTCGGCGACCATGATCCGCCGGGTGCCGGCCTTGAGCATGCGCTGCTTCATCTCCGCGTCGGGCAGGTTGACGTTGGTGAACCCGCCCTCCGGATGCACCCCGCCGCAACCGAGAAAGACCTTGGCCGCCCGCACACCCTCCAGGAGCTTGCTCGCCAGCGGGTCCACCAGCGAATGCTGGGCCCGGCGCAGGCTGCCGCCGGTCACGACGATCGCGAACCGCGGGAGCGCGGGCTCCAGCTCCAGCGCGGTACGCAGCCCGTTGGTGAACACCGTCACGTCGGTCAGATCGGTACGGGCCACCATCTCCCTGGCCACGTACGTGGTCGTGGTCCCGGCGCCCATGAGCACACTGTCACCTGAGCGCACCAGATGGGCGGCGAGCTTGGCGATGTGGGCCTTCTCCACCGCGGCGGCGCCGAGTGACTGCTCGAACGACGGTTCGCCCGGGGCCGCCGGTGGGCCCGCCGCCACCGCTCCGCCGCGGACCCGTCGTACCTTGCCGTGCTCTTCGAGCGCGTCGAGGTCCGCGCGGACGGTCACGCTCGACACGCCGAACGCCTCGGCGAGCTCGGCCACCCGCGCGAACTCCTGCTCCATGAGCAGGCCGAGCATGCGCTCGCGCCGCACCTCCGTGGGCACGGGCTCGGTCATCGGCGCACCCCTTCCGGCATGAGGTCGCCGTGGGCGTCGATCAGCTCGTCGCACAACGCCTCGATGGCGTGCAGCGGCAACGTCGCGGCGGTGTTGGGGTCGACCATCGCGGCGTGGTGGACGTGCCGTCTTTCGCCGTCGAGTACGGCGCGCACGGTCAGCTCCACCACGTTCTGGAAGGTCCGGTTGAGCGCGACGAGCTGGACCGGGAGCTCGCCGATCCGCTTGGGGTGGATGCCGGCGGCGTCGACCAGGGCCGGGACCTCCACGCAGGCCTCGCGCGGCAGGTTCTCGATGAGGCCCTCGTTCGGGACGTTGACGTAGACCTCCTTGGGCTGGCCGGTCAGCATGGCCAGCATCGCCACGGAGGCCGGCTCGGCGTGCTGCCAGCGCACCAGCAGGGAGCGTCCCGCCGACAGCGCGCGCCTGGTCTCCTCGTAGCGGTGCAGGGTCTGGCCGCTGCGCCTCAGGTACTCCTCGACCTGGACGCCGAGGCGCGAGGTCTCGTCCTTGTGCCGCATGAACCAGGGGAAGTACTCGGCCGCGTGCTCGCTCGACTCCGTCGGGAAATATCCGAAACGCCGGTAGATCTCCACGCGGACATGCTGATCGTCGGCGGCCAGGGCGGCATCGAGCTCCGGATAGAGCGAGCGCCCCTCAGCCTCGAACCGCAGCACGAACGACTGGTGATTGAGCCCCGCGGTGACGAACTCCACCTCGTCGAGCCCCCTGCCCACCAGATCGGCGAGATAGAGATGGGTGTCGCAGACCGCGTGGCAGGAGCCCGCGAACCGGGTGAAACCGGTGGCGAGCTGCACCGCCAGACCGGTCATGGCCATCGGATCACTGCAGCTCAGCAGCCACGCCTCGGGGCACAGCTCGGCCATCTCGTGACCCAGCTCGACGAACGTCGGGATGCCGCGCAGGCCGCGGAAGATGCCGCCTATGCCGATGGTGTCGCCAATGGTCTGGCGCAGGCCGTACCGGTGGGGGATCTCGAAGTCCTTGAGCGTGGCCTCGAACCCGCCCACGTCAATGGCGGCCACCACGAAATCCGCCCCCGCCAGCGCCCGCCGCCGCTCGGCACTCACGCCGATCACGGCCCGCGCGTCCGCCTCGGCATCCAGCGACCTGACCAGCGCCTCCGCCGTGGCCCTCAGCCCCGGATCGACGTCATGAAGCACAACCTCCAGCTGCCCGCGAAGGGCGGGGGTGAGCAGCAGATCAGACAGCACGCGCCGAACCAGCTCAACGTCGCCCAGCCCGACGAGAACGATCCGTCGCATCGCCCACCTCCTGTGCTGAGCAATCTAGACGACCCCCACGCCTTCACGGTACGGCCCGCTACCCGAGCTGATCGCGCACCCCCTGGATGAAGTGCCACCAACCGTCCCGGAAGCCGTGCCGCTTCAGCGTGAGCTGAAGGGTGCGCTTCAGCGGATGGGGCGACAGCATGATCGCCTCGTTCCGCATGGCCAGCCGGGTGAGCTGGCCGGGCGTGGGCGGCCGGTTGCTCTTCTGGGCGTTGCAGGGCCGGTGCGCGGGGGCGAGGTTCCAGATCGCGTCCAGATCGATGGCGGGCATGAGGCGCCTGAACGAGTACGGGAACACGTGGTCGACCGCGATCTCATCGACGCCGAGGATGAGCGGATCGCCGCAAATGCCGCAGCGGCCATGCTGGAACCCGATGACGGCCTCGGTGACTCCCGCGACCGGGCGCCGCCGTTCCTTGTCGGTGATCCGCAGCGTCTCCAGATCGACCGCGACCCCCTCCTCGACCAGGCTTCTGCCCACCCCCGCGGCGAACGACATCTCGACGATGCCCCACCGCGCCGCCAGCTCCGCCAGCAAGCTCGGCCGCTGCTCGGACAGCGCGACCTCAAGCAGCGGCCCCGTCAGCCTGATCACGCGCTCGCGAGCGGGCCCCGTCACCTCATAGAACCGATGGGGAACCTCGGCGCCGCCGTCGCCACGCAGCCGGTGGAACTTCCGCATCACCATGGCGGGCATCGACTTCATCGCGGCGGCCAGCAGCTTCTCCGTGGGCCCGCCGAACCGCATGGACTCGGCCGCCTCCTCCCGGGCCACGGCAAGAAAGTCCGCCCCGGCGGCCACGACCTTGGGCGACGCCTGCGGCGCCTGGGCCAGATGCTCCACCAGACTCATCGCGTACGGCCCGGCCAGGTCCTTGAGCAGGATGTCGCCCTGCCCTTGGGCCGCGGCGCCCAGCAACGCCTCACCCAGGGCGAACTTGTAGGTACGCACGTTGGCGCCCATGAGCACCGCCAGCCGCCATGAGGTGCGGGCGGTCGGCTCCTCACGGAAGAACTCCACAGTCATCCGGACATACCAGCCTTGATCGCGATATTGATCGTTTCAGGGTAGTTCGCGATCACCGAGGAATGTCACTGCGACTCGGTAGGCTCGCGCGTCATGGGCAAGCTGGTGCGGGACAACATCCCGGAGATCATCCGGCAGAACGGCGGCGAGCCGATCGTGCGCGTGCTTGACCTGGCCGAGTATCGCCGGGCTCTGGTGGAGAAGCTGTTCGAGGAGTCCGCCGAGCTACGTGACGCCTCGGACAGTGAGGTCGCCGGGGAGATCGCGGACGTGTATGAGGTGCTGCGGGCCATCGCCACCGTCGACGGGCATGACTGGGACGCCATCGAGAAGGCGGCCGCCGCCAAGCGTGAGGAGCGGGGGGCGTTCCGGGATCGGCTCTACCTGGCGTGACGCCTTGACAGGTGTACGTGGGAGTACGGGTTGGGTAGTGTCCCGGTCGTGCGCCCAGACATTCAACGACTGGCAGCCGCAGCAGCGCTCGTTTCGCTTTTCGGGATAACGGGCTGTTCAGGGGATCCTGAGAAACCCGGCCTGGATGAGGCCGCGAAACTGCTCGTCGCCGATGGGGAAAAACTGCTGGATTCGCAGGACATGCGCTCCGTGGGGTCGGCCGCCGTGACCGAACGGGCGGATCGGGATGGCGAAGTGGGATGTTTGAAGGGCCAGGTGCAGCGGTTCTTTCGCGCGCAGGGGGATCTCAAAGGGCCGCCGTACAAGCAGTCGCCGGGGAGCGTAGCCGGACTGCTGGCGAGTTGGCTGCGACTGCGCAGCTACTCCAGCATTGTGGATGACCTGGATCTTCGTGACGAGAACCTCGGAACGGCGGTACTCCAGCATTCCACTACAGGAGTTACGTTTGCGATAACCATTCGCAATGGGCAGAAACCCCACATCATGATCGTCGGCAAGACCAGCTGTTACGAGCGCGGAGCCTGACGCACGGCTCAGCTGGAAAGCTGAGCCGCTTCGGTTCGGGTGAGCTGGGCCTGCCGGCGAAGGCGCTCAGCGGTGGACACGCAAGCTTCCCTGAGCAGGCGGATCTCACGGGCGAGTTGCGCGGCCTGGGTGGTGAAGCGCCCTGCGGCGGGACCCTTCCAGAACGTGTCGACGGTCTGGGGCTGCGCCAGCATTCCGGAGAAGACCTGGTCAAGCTCTTCGGCATATCTCATGAACGTGGCGGCGAGCAGCTCCTTGTCCGCGGCCTGCAGCAGCAGTTGCCCCTGGCTTGGAATAGTCACTTTCACCCTCCCCGCTGCTTCAATGCCGTGACCAAGGCCTCATAGAGGCGCCCTCGAAAGGCCATCCGTACCTCATTCCGCTGGGAGGCCGTCAACGGTTTCTGTCCATGCTCGTTCAGCGACTCCGTTATCCACTGAACCTGCTTGTACACGATGCTGTCGCCAACGTCCTTCGCCGTGGCAGGGGTCCTTTTGTCAAGGTAGTCCGTGATCAGACCCTTGAGGCCGTCTTTCGCCGCGTCCAAGCCGATGTCGCGGCCGGTGGCTGTTGTGGGGTTTTGGATGGGCCAGTATTTGTTGGAAAGCCATGACACAGGCAGCAACGCCACCCCCGCCACCCAATCCGCGTACTCGTCGTCAGCCCACTCCGCGTACGTGGTCCCGCTCAGCATCAGGTTCGCCACTCCCCCCGCCAGCGCCGCCCGGGACGTGTACTGGTCCTGGGTGGCCTCGTCGCCGAAGGGGCGGAAGCGGCCGATGTCGAGGCTCAGCGTGTAGTCCTGGGAGGCCTTCATCAGCAGCTTCGCCGCGTCGGCGTCCTGCATCAGGACGCCGACGAAGCGGGAGGCGTCGTCGGGGGTGAGGGTGTTCCAGGGGGATGTGGGGTAGATGGCGGTGAGTTCGGGTGAGTCGCGTTGGGACTGGGCGCGGGCCAGCTGGTCGAGGTAGGGACCCATGTTGGCGGCCAGGGTTTCGCTGATCGGGGAGTCTCTCCAGATGCCCCAGCCGGTGGAGATCCACGGGCTGTTCTCGGCGCCCATGGTGCGGATGATGTTGAACATCGCCTGGTCGCGGTGGGGGCCCTGGGCCAGGGCCTGGTTCAGGGCCGCGGCCAGCTTGGTCTGGAGGCCGTCCACGCCGCTGAGCCGGATGCGCTGGGGGTGCAGGAGCCAGCCTGCGGCGTTCTTGTTGGTGGCCAGCAATGACTGCAGGGCGGCGGGGTCGTGGGTGTAGGCGTCGATCAGGGCGTTCAGGTTCCAGTTGGGGCTGGTCGGGAGGTCGGCCGCGAGGGGGCGGCCCAGGACGCGGGTGGCCACCTGGTTCAGGAGTCTGCTTGACGGGCGGGACAGCGTGATCAACGCGGTCAGCACGCCGGGCTGGGTGGTTTCGACGAAGGCGTCCAGCCATTTCGTGTCCAGGCGGCCGGCTCGTTCGGCGTTCGCGTACGCCTGGGCCAGCGGACCCAGGCCGCTCTGCTGGAGGACGCCGGGAGGCAGGCCCTTGTCCATGGCCGGGCCCCTGTTCTTCATCCAGTGCATGAACAACGCGCGGAACCTGTCGGGACCGAGGGCGTTGAGCAGGGCGGCGGCGTAGGCGGGGTCGGTCAGGTGGGAGGTCGCGGCGGCGGCGGCCTCGGTGACCGCGCGCCAGGTCTCCACCGTGTGGTCGATTTCAAGCTCTTTCAGGGCGTCCGCTATCCGGCGGCCGTCGGCCGTGCCCTGGCGGGCCGCCTCCGTCTCACTGAAGAAGGGCAGGGATCCGCTTAGGAGGCCGGTGCCGGGGACCATTTGCCGGAGCGTGTCCACGCGCCATTTCAGGTCGCGCTGGGTCTCGTCGAGAAAGGCCCAGGATTGGTGCATGGCCGTGGTGCCGGCGGGGCCGGTCCAGGAGGGGCCCGCTTCGGCGATGGCCGCTTCCAGACCCGGCCTGGCGCGGCCCAGAACGGCCTGGCCACCGGCCATTTCCCGCATCAGTTGTTCCGCCCGGCGGGGGTCGATCCCGACGAACTCCCCCATGGCCCCTCCCCGAGGCTGCGGCTACAAGGGAGGAGTCAAGCACACCGTCAGAGCACGGTAAACGCCAACTGATACACGGCCGATACGCGGGTACTACGGGGCGGATGAACGCGGGGGCCAGAGTGTCCGGCATGAAGAAGCGACTGGCCGTCTGCGGCCTGCTGGGGCTGGCGCTGCTGGCGGGGTGCGGTGCAGAGAGTACGGCTGCCGCCCCGGAGTCCGGGGCGAAGGACAAACGGCACGAGCGGGAAACACTGATCGCGGACTGCATGAAGCAGAAGGGCTTCAAATATGTGATCCACGTGCCGCCGTTCAAGCAGTCCGACCTTCAGAAGCGGGTGGCGAGCGGCGACTACGCGAGTTTGAAGGAGGTCCGGTCCAAGCATGGGTACGGGGCCTTTTCCCGGTTTGTCTATAAGGACGAGGGGGGCGAGCCGGAGAGGAAGGATCCCAACGAGGCCATCAAGGCGGGGTTGGACAAGGGGCAGCGGGAGGCGTACGAGCTGCAGACGAAGACCTGCTACACCACCGCGGTCAAGCAGGTCTTCGGCTTCGAGGTCAAGTCCTTGGCCGACTTCTCGGACATGACGGCCAAGGAGATCGAGAAGGTGGACAGGGAGCTCAACGGCGACGCCAAGCTCAACGAGCTGGCCGGGCCGTTCGCGCAGTGCCTGACCGGCAAGGGGGAGAAGGTCAGCTCCAGCAAGCCTCTCGACCTGGTCAACAGGGGTCCGATGGAGTGGGAGGAACTGGTCGCCAAGCAGAAGGAGCCCTCGGCGGCGGAGGCGCGGCCGTACCTGACGAGAGAGATCAAGTCGGCGCTGACCGACCTGGAGTGCGGCAAGGAGTTCTATGCCGCGTTCAACCCTCTGAGCACGCGGCTCAACACCGAGGCGCGGCTGAAGTTCGGCTTCCTTCCGCAGTCGTGAGGAAGAAGAAGCTGCTGGCCGTGCTGGCCGGCGTCGTCGTGGTCGCGGGGGCGGGCTGGGGGGTGAGCACGCGGCTGCGCTCGCCGGCGGACGAGGCCGCGCTGCGCACGCCGCCCAAGCCGTCGCTGGTCACCGCGCTGGTGGAGCGCCGCAAGCTGGTCAGCACCGTGGTCGTCGCGGGCACTCTGGAGTACGGCTCGCCGCAGCCGATCATGCTGGCCGGAGTCGTCGGCGGCAGTGAGGCACTCCAGCGCGCCACCCGCGCCCCGCGGCCGGGAAAGGTCAGGAACGGCGGGACGCTCATGGAGGTGAACGGCCGCCCGGTCTTCGCCTTCACCGGCAAGGTGCCGATGCACCGCACGCTGGCCCCGGGCACCAAAGGCGACGACGTCCGGCAGTTGCAGCGGGCGCTGCGGGTGCGGGTGTCGGGCGTGTTCGATCCGGCCACGGTCGCGGCGGTGACGCGCTTCTACGCCAAGAAGGGGTACGCGGCGCAGCAGCCCACGATCGAGGCCAGGCAGCGGCGTGACGAACTTCGCCGGGCCGTACAGACTGCTCAGGAAGTGCTGGCCGACCAGCGCAAGGCCCTGGAGCAGGGGCGGGACGTGGGGCCGCTCAAGCTCAAGCTGGCCAACGCCGAGCAGGACCTCCGGGACGCCGGCCGGGCTCTGGACGAGGCGGCCCACTTCACCCCCGAGGACGCGGCCAAGGTGGAGGCGGCCGAGGCCGCCGTACGGACGGCTGAGGAGAAGTTGCTTGAGGCCGAGCAGGAGGCGAGCCGGCCGGAGCCCAGCCCCTCGCCGACCCCGTCGGACGGCAGGCTGAAGGAGCTGCGCGTCGCCAACGCGCGCGCCGACCTGGACGCCGCGCGCCGGGCGCTCGACCGCGTCCAGGTGGAGGCGGAGCAGGCGCGCGAGCGCCGGCTGACCGAGGCGCGCAAGGCGGTACGGCTCGCCCGCGAGGCCCTCGCCACGGCCGACCAGGCGTTGCGGCAGGCCAGGCAGTTGTCCCCGGTCAAGCTCAAGGTGGCAGGGGCGCAGAAGGACCTGGCCGCGGCCAGGGCGATCCTCGCGGAGTACACGCTCACCTACGGCACGACCGTCCCCGCGGGCGAGGTGGTGTTCCTGCCGAAACTGCCGGCCCGGCTGCACAAGGCGGCGGTCAAGGCGGGCGGGGTGGTGGACAAGGCGTTCGCCACGGTGACGAGCTCGACGTTCGTGGTGTCCGGCTCGGTGGAGACGGCGGAGGCGAAGTTGTTGAAGCACGGGCTGGCGGCGGTGATCGAGACCGAGGCGGGCAAGGCCATTCCCGCCACCGTCAGCTCGGTAGGAGCGGGCAAGGCCAAGCTCGGCTCGGAGGCTGTGCTGATCACGCCCAAGTCGATGGCCGGTCTCAAGGGCCTGTCCGGCGCGGGTGTCACCGTGCGGGTGACGGTCGGCGTGACCCGGGAGAAGGTCCTGTCGGTGCCGGTCGCGGCCGTGGTCACGGCGGCGGACGGCCGGCCGCGGGTGCAGGTCGAGGTCGGTAAGGACCGGACGAAGGAGGTCGAGGTACGCACCGGGCTGACCGCCGACGGCGACGTCGAGGTCACCGGCGAGCTCAAGGAGGGCGACCGGGTGGTGGTCGGCGGTGCCTGAGGCGGTGATCGAGCTGACCGAGCTGACCAAGGAGTTCCCCGCCGACCCGCCGGTGCTCGGGCTGTCACGGGTGTCGTTGCGCGTGCACGCGGCCGACTACGTGGCGGTGGTCGGCCCGTCCGGATCGGGCAAGTCGACGCTGCTGAACGTGCTGGGCATGCTGGACCGTCCCACCTCGGGCAGCTACCGGCTGGACGGCATCGAGACCACCTCGATGCCCGACAGCGCGCGGACCAGGCTGCGCGGCAGCCGTATCGGCTTCGTGTTCCAGTCCTTCCACCTGCTCGCTCACCGCAGCGTGGTGGAGAACGTCATGCTGGCCGAGGTGTACGGCGGGCGCGAACGCAAAACCCGCAGAGCCCGCGCCCTGGAACAACTGGACCGGGTCGGCCTCTCCCACCGGGTGGACTTCCCGCCCGAACGGCTGTCCGGCGGCGAACGCCAGCGCGCCGCCATCGCCCGCGCCCTGCTCGGCGAGCCTTCGCTGCTGCTGTGCGACGAGCCGACCGGCGCGCTGGACAGCAAGAACACCGAGGCCGTGCTCGCCCTGTTCGACGATCTGTGCGCGCAGGGGATGACGATCGTCGTCATCACCCACGAGAACGAGGTGAGCGGCAGGGCTCGGCGCCGGCTGCGGATCACGGACGGAGTGCTCAGTGAAGATCCTTGACCTGTGGGCCGAGGCGGCGGCCGGCCTGCTGGCCCGTCCGGTCCGCTCGGCGCTGACCGCTCTGGGGACGGTGCTGGGCATCGCCACCCTCGTCATCACGCTGGGCACCGCCGCCACCGCCGGCAACCAGATCGTCGGCCGCTTCGACGAGCTGACCGCCACCTCCGTCACCGTGGACGTCCCGGCAGACGACCGTCCGCTGGTCGGGTGGGGCGACGTGGCGGAGGTGACGCGCCTGCGCGGGGTGACCTCGGCCGCCGCGGTGGCCGAGGCCAAGGAGAGCGCCAACATCAGCGTCCGGGCCAACGAACTCGTCGATCCGAGCCGGATGACCGAGCTGACGCTGACCGTGGTCGCCAGCAGTCCCGGGCTGCCCTCGGCGGTGAAGGGCCGCATGGTCCAGGGCCGCTACTTCGACGCCGGGCATCTGGCCCGCGGGGACAAGGTGGTGGTGCTGGGCGAGCGGGCGGCGCAACTGCTCGGGGTGACGCGGCTCGACCGCGCTCCGGCCGTGTTCATCGGTACGCACGCGTACACCGTCATCGGGGTGCTCGGCGACCTGCGGCGGGAGAAGAGCCTGGGCAGCGCGGTCCTGCTGCCGCCCACCATCGGCCAGCGCTTCGGCCTGCGCGAGGTGACCCGCGTGCTGATCAACACCAGCATCGGCGCGGCCGACCTCATCGCGAAGCAGGCGCCGCTCGCGCTCAGCCCCGGCAACGCGGCCATGCTGCAGGTGACCGCCCCGCAGAGCCCGACCAGGGCACGCGACGGGGTCGAGAACGACGTCAACGCGCTCTTCCTGATCCTCGGCCTGGTCTCGCTCGTCGTGGGCGCGGTCGGCATCGCGAACGTCACGCTGGTCACGGTCATGGAACGCGTCACCGAGATCGGCCTGCGCCGCGCGCTGGGCGCGGCCCGCCGCCATGTGGCCGCCCAGTTCCTGCTGGAGTCGTCGTTGACCGGCCTCACCGGCGGCGTGATCGGCGCGTCCGTGGGGGTGGTGGCGATCGTGGTGATCTGCGCGATCAAGCAGTGGACCCCCGTTCTGGACGTACGGCTGGCCGTCGCGGCCCCGATCGCGGGCGCCTTGGTCGGCCTGCTCGCCGGCCTCTACCCAGCCCTCCGAGCCGCCCGAATGGAACCCGTAGACGCCCTACGCTGACCCCGCGACGGTCGCCGAGGTGGCCGGGGGGTCAAGGGTGGGGTTGGGTGAGGCGGAGGCGGAGCCAGGTGGTGAGGCGGGCGTCGGGGGTGGAGAGGTCGTAGCCGGAGGATTCCAGGCGCCGCAGCCGGTAACGGAGGGTGTTGGGGTGGACGGCCAGGGTCGCGGCGGCGGCGCGGATGTCGCCGTGGGCCTCCAGCCAGGCCGTGACCGTCTCCTCCCCCGCGGGCGGGGTGAAGGTGTGGAGCAGGAGGTCCGGGTGGGCGGACAGCAGGGATTGGAGTTCGATGAGGGCGGCGGCGGGCCGTACCTCGTCGATGGTGGCCACCCGCGCGCCCGAGGAACGCAGCACGGTGAGCACCAGGTCGGCGTGGCGCAGGGAGACGGTCAGGGTGTCGGCCGTGGCGAGGGAGCCCACGGCGGCGGTCAGGCGGTGGCGGGGGGCCAGACGGCCGGCCAGGTCGGCGGCGGTGTCGCGGGCGGTGCGGAGGTCGGGCGCCGGCAGGAGGCAGTAGACGGTGTGGTCGCGCAGGACGCAGGCGGCCGAGCGGCGGTAGGCGTCCAGGTAGGTGGCCACGGCGTCGAGCAGGTGCTCGGGCTGGCCCTGTGAGGTGATGGCCAGCACCGCCAGGCCGGTACGGGGCAGGCCCAGGCGGCGGCAGGCGGCGGCGTCGCCGTCCAGGGCGTCGCCGACGAGGCGGCCGCGGCGTTCGCGGTCGGCGTCGCGGGCGGTGCGGGCACGCAGCAGGTGGGCCCCGGCCAGGCGGGCGAACTCCTCCGCGAGCACGAGGCGCTCTTCCGGCAGCCGCTCGTGGCCTTCGAGTATCCAGAGCATGCCGAGCGGCTCGGGTCCGCTGCGGATGCCCACGCCGATGCGCCAGACGCGCTGTTCCGGGTTGTCGAACGGCTCGCCGGTGTGAAAGCGCAGCGCCTGCTGGGTGGTGAGGAGCAGGCGGCGGGTCTCGCGCGGCGCGTTGGAGGCGGGCACGGATTTGGTGAGGATGACCTGGCGCTGGAGTTCGTCGTTGACCTGGCCGGGCACGGCCGAGTACGCCAGCAGCCGCCATTCGGTGTCCAGGATGCCCACGGGCCGGTCGAAGGTCTCGGCGATGACGTTGACCAGCGCGTTCAGGTCGCCGAGCGGCACGCTGCCGAGGTCGCGGCCGGGCGCTTCGAGCAGGCCGGGGGCGGAGATCAGGCTGTCGCCGAGCAGCACGGCGTCCTCGACCATCGTGTGCAGGAGGCTCCACGGCATCTGCGTGTGCAGCGCGACCAGGGCGATCCCGGCCGCGCGGGCGGCGGGCGCCAGCCTTTTCGCGTCGGCGACGTCGGCGCGCACGACCGCCGCGGCGGCTCCGGTCAGACCGTGCAGCGTCGCCTCGGCGTCCGGCGAGCCGGCGGTCAGGCCGACGAGCAGGACCAGCGTTCCCGGGCGGGGCGCCTCGTCGAGCACCGGGTCCAGGATGGCGGGCCCTGACACCGGCACGTCCACGCCGTGCGGCGCCTCGACGACCGTGACGTACTGCGGGCCGATCCGCTCGATCACCTGGGCGAGCGACGGCTCCAGATATTCGACCTGCTCCATCCTTGAAGTATCGGCCAGGGGTGAGGATGCTTCATCGTCGAATCGGCCAACGCTTTATCCCGTTGGCGAGCGCGGGGCGCGTGTCTAGGATCGCTGACCATGGTCACCGAACGCGCGGAACTGCTCGTCCATCAGCTCGACATCGCCTGGGCGCTGTTCGAGTACCACCTTGACGGGCTGGACGACGAGGTGGCGCTCTGGGAGCCGGCCGCCCACAGCTGGAACGTCCGGCTCGGCGCGGACGGGCACTGGGTGGCCGACTGGGCCGACAGCGAGCCGGACCCCGTGCCGGCGATGTCGGCCGGCTGGGTGATGTGGCACATGGGCTACTGGTGGACGACCACGCTGGGCCACTGCTTCGGTGACGGCGCTCCCGAGCGCGAGGAGATCGTCTGGCCGGGCGGCGCCGCCGAGGCGGCCGAGTGGCTGCGCGGGCTCAAGGACGCCTGGCGCGAAGGGCTGCTCGGGCTCACCGACGCCGAACTCGACTCCGGCGACAAGGTCGCGAAACTGCCCTGGGGGCAGGGCCAGACGATGGCGGGCGTCGCCGGATGGCTGATCGTGGAGCTGACGAAGAACGTCGCAGAAGTGGGGTACGTCCGCATCCTGCGCGCGGCTAGCTGACGCCGCCCCGGCGGGCGATCAGCTGTTCCACGCCGTCGAGCAGCAGGTTGAGGCCGAACAGGAAGTCGTCGTCGTTCACCCAGCCCTCGGCGCCGGAGAAGACGCCGCCGCGCACGGCGGCGGACAGGGCGGGGTAGGTCGCCGGGTCGAGGACCTCGGCGAGCGCGGCGCCGAACTCGTCGGCGCCGGAGATCCCGGCCTTCTCGTACGCGGGGTCGCCGGCCCCGTAGACCACGGCGGCGTCGGTCAGCGCGTACCCGGTCAGGGTGCTGGCCACGTTGACCCGCTCACCGTCGTCCAGCCCGGTGCCGTCGAGGGCGACCAGGACGCGGTCGAGCCAGAGCAGCCGGCGCGGGCCCATCGGCGGCACGAACGGGCTGATCGCCAGCACCCACGGGTGTTCGAGGATGATGCCGCGCTGGGCACGGGTCCAGGTGGCGAGGTATTCGCGCCATGGCCGCCCCGCCGGGTCGGGCGGCAGCGGAGCCACGGCGTCGGCCATCGCGGTGAGCAGGTCTTCCTTGCTGCCGACGTATCGGTAGAGCGCGGTCGCCGCGACCCCCACGCGTGAGGCGACGCTCGCCATCGACACTCCGCCGATACCGTCGGCGTCGGCGAGTTCGATGGCGGCGGCGGTGATCATGGCCAGGTCGAGTCGTGGCCGCGGCCCCCGCCGGGGCGCGGGCTCGCGGCCCCACATCCGCCCGATGACGGGGGGCAGTGACCGTTCCTGGTCCATCGAGGTCCTCCCTTGACTCACTCCTAGGATTCTGCATTATCTTAAAACTATGAACGTCATACACAGTACGTCATTCACAGATGCCATCGTGGCGCGGGGCCTGGTGAAGTCGTTCGGGGACACGCGGGTGCTCGGCGGGATCGACCTGACCGTGCCCACGGGCTCGCTGCTGGCGCTGCTCGGGCCCAACGGCTCGGGGAAGACGACGACAGTGCGCATCCTGACCACGCTGCTGGCTCCGGACGGCGGCAGCGCGATCGTGGGCGGACACGACGTGGTGCGCGACGGCGTCGCCGTACGGCGGGCCATCGGCCTGACCGCCCAGCAGGCCACCGTGGACGACCTGCTCACCGGCAGGGAGAACCTCGAACTGTTCGCCGGCCTCTACCACCTCGGCCGCCGCCAGGGCCGGCGGCGGACGCAGGAGCTCCTGGAGCGCTTCGACCTGGCCAACGCCGCCAACCGCCGCGTAGGCACCTACTCGGGCGGCATGCGCCGCCGCCTCGACCTGGCGGCCAGCATGGTGTCGGCGCCACGCATCCTCTTCCTCGACGAGCCGACCACGGGCCTGGACCCCCGCAGCCGGGTGGAGCTGTGGGCGGTGATCCGCGAACTGCTCGCCGCGGGGACGAGCATCCTGCTGACCACGCAATACCTGGAGGAGGCCGACCAGCTAGCCGACCGGGTCGCGGTGATCAACCGGGGCCGGGTCGTGGCCGACGGACCCCCCGAGGCGCTGAAGCGCCAGGTGGGCGCCGAGCGCCTCGTACTGCGCCTGGCGCCGGCGGACGTGCCGCGGGCGAGCGCCCTGCTGTCCGCTCCGGGCGGGGCGGACCCGGCCGAGATCACGCTGGCCGTCCAGGGGCCCGACCACCTCAGGCACACCCTGGACGAACTACACCGGGCGGGCATCCCCGTCGACCGCGTCGAGCTGCGCACGCCCACCCTCGACGACGTCTTCTTCGAGCTCACGGCGGTGGCGGCATGAGCGCGCCCCTGACCGCCGTGGCCGACCTGCGCCGCCTGGTCACCCGCGACCTGCGCCGCGAGCTGCGCACGCCGGACAGCCTGATCGTCAACATCGCGCTGCCGGTGATCATCATGGTGTTGTTCGTGTACGTGTTCGGCGGCGCGATCACCACGGGGTCGAGCGGGCTGGACTACATCGACTTCGTCGTGCCCGCCGTCCTGCTGATGTCCTGCGGGTACGGCTCCGCCCTCACCGCCGTGGCCATAGCCGACGACATGACCGGGGGCATGATCGACCGCTTCCGCACGCTCCCGATCAGCGGCTGGACGGTGCCGGCCGGGCACGTGGTGGCCTCGATGGCGCGCAACGTCGTGGCGTCCGCGATCGCGCTGGCCGCCGCGGTCGCGCTCGGCTTCCGGCCCTCGGCCTCGCTCGCCGAGTGGGCACTGGTGCTGGCGCTGGTGGCGGCGTACATCCTGGCGATGTCGTCGCTGGCGGTGATCTGGGGGCTGGCCGTGCGCTCGACGCAGGCGGCGGGGGCGTTCAGCTTCGTCGTGCTGTTCCTGCCGTACCTGTCCAACGGGGTGGTCCCGGCCGAGACGATGCCGCCGGTGCTGCGCGCCTTCGCCACCCACCAGCCGGTCACGTCGGTGGTGGACACGCTGCGCGCGCTGCTCCTGGACCTGCCGATGGGCTCGTCGGCGGCGGTGGCGGCCGCCTGGCTCGGGGGCGCGGTCGCGGTCAGCATCCCGATCGCGGCCGTCCTGTTCAGGCGGCGGACCGCCAGGTGATCTCACCCCCAGCCGACGCCGCGTCCGGGGGTGAGGCGGGCCGAGAGCACCGCGACGGCGACCAGGGAGTAGGCGACCGCCAGCGCGGCGCACATGGCCAGGTCGAAGAACCACTGCCCGGAGGTGTGCGCCCACAGGGCCTCCCGCTTGCCGGGCAGGCCGGTCAGGGAGGCGGCGGCGGCCAGGCCCCAGCGGTCGGGCAGCAGCGCGGCGGTCACGGCGAGCGCGCCGCCGCCGGACAGGTCCGCGGTGGAGCCGTTCAGGGCGATCTGGGCGACCGAGGTGAGGGTGACGGCGAGCACGGCCTGCTCCAGCTTGCGCACCGAGACCGAGATGAGCAGCCCGAGTGACATGGCCGAAACCGACAGCACCGCCAGCACCACGAAGAGGTCCGGCGTGGGCGTCGTCCACAGGGACGCCGCCGGTCCCGGGCGGATCCAGGTGAAGACCAGTGTCATGATCAGCGCCTGCAGGATCGCCACGGAGGCGAAGACCTGCCATTTCGCCACGAGCACGGCGCTGACCAGGACACCGGTGCGGTGTTCGCGGGTGATCGTGCCCATCTCGGCGACGATGTCGCTGTAGGTGAGCGCCTGCCCGCTGAGCATCGCCAGCGTGGTGAGCAGGCTGATCGCGGTGACCGCGTCGCCCGAGGCGCCCTTGCCGAGGCCGTCGGGGCCGGTGACCCAGGCGGCCAGCGCCGCGGAACCGGCCGCGACCAGGAACGGCATCAACGCCACCGCCCATCTCCTGACCGGCCCGGTCGAACCGGCCCGTACGCCGCGGGTGGCCAGCAGCGCGACCTGGCGCGACAGCAGCACGCGCCACTGGCGGGTGAACGTGGCCGGCGACCGTCTGCGCTTGACACGCGGGCCCGGCCGGGCATCGGCGCCGCTCGCCCGGATGTGGGCGGCGGCGTCGCGGGCTTCGGCGTCGGCGTGGCGGCTGCCGTACCGGAGGGCGAAGGCGTCGGCCTGGACGTCGAGGTCCTTCATCAGCGCGGCCCAGCGCTCGCGCTCAAGGTCGGGCAGGACCCGCTCGGGCGGGCCGTAGAAGACGGGCCTGCCCTGTTTGACCACGACGAGGACCTGGTGGGCCTGGCCGAGGTGTTCGATGGCGTGTGTGACGATCATGACGGTGGCCTCGTGGGTCTCGGCGTAGTCGCGCAGGAAGGTCATCACCTCGTGGTCGAGCCCGGGGTCCAGGCCCGAGGTCGGCTCGTCGAGGAGCAGGAGTGTCGGCTTGTTCAGCAGTTCCATCGCGATCGACACGCGGCGCTGCTGGCCGCCCGACAGGGCGCTGACGCGGTAGTGGCGGCGTTCGTCGAGCTTGAGGTCGCGGCAGACCTCGCCCACGCGCGTCCCGGCGCGGCGGCCCGGCCCGCGCAGGCGGTAGGCGTAGCGCAGGAGCTGGTCGACGGTGAGCGTGGCGAGCAGGTCGGTGCCCTGCGGCACGAACCCCAGCCGCTCCCTGATCTGCGGCCCGTGCGCGGCCGGCGACAGCCCCTCGAAGTACAGCTCGCCCGCGCTCAGCGGCAGCTCACCCAGCAGCGCGCTGAACAACGAGCTCTTGCCCGCCCCCGACGGCCCGAGTATCGCCAGCAGCGTGCTCTCCGGCTGCACGAACGACATGTCCCTGATCCGGTAGTACCGGTCGGTGCTCGCCTCCAGCCCGAGTGCGACGACCTTGCGTTCGCCGAGCCTGCTGACGTCGAGCGCGTCGAGGCCGGGCAGCACGTAGTAGCGGTACTCGCCGAAGTCGAAGTGGTCGCCCGGCGCGAGCAGCGCCTCGCGTACCGCGCCGCCGCCGATGTAGGGGCCGTTGCCCCGGCCGAAGTCGCGCAGCCGCAGGTGCTCGCCGTCGCGGGCGAGGCGGAAGTGCCTGGGCGCCGCATAAGGCTCCCCCAGCCGGTACGGCTGCGCCGCGTCGGCCCCGAACACGTTGTCCCCCGGCCGCAGGGCGATGCGGAAGGCCGGCGGGCGTACCGGCTCCACCTCGACCGGCGGCGCCACCGTGGCCGCCCGCCTGACCCAGGCCGGCGCCTGCCCGCCGAAGCGGAGCTGGTCGGCGACCCACGCCTTGTCCGGGTGGAAGCGCAGCAGGGAACGCAGGTAGGCGTCGAGTCTGCGGCCGTACAGGCGTTCGGCCAGCCGTACCCGGGCAGAGGCGACCTCCAGCGACTGCTCGCGCAGCGCCTCGGTCCGCACCAGGTCGGCGGTGGCCGCGTCGAGCGCGGCCCTGGCGCGCGCGGCCGCCTCGCGGGCGGCGGCGAGCCGGCGGGCGCGATAACGGCGGCGGCGCTCACGCACGGCGGCGTCGTCGAGCCCGGTGTCGCCGGGACGCCGCTCACGCTCCTCCTCCGCGGTGAGCGGACGTTCGAGCGCGGCCACCCTGGCGTCGGCCAGCCGGCACGTCTCGCGGGCGGCCGCCTCACGGGAGCCGGCCTCGGCGATCAGGCCGGGCAGCGGCGCGACCTGGCGCTGGTGGCGGATGTACTCCTGGTGGTAGACCTGCTGCGCCTCGCCGATAATGACGTCGCGGTGCGGCGAGCTGATCGGCTGGGGCCGCGGGACCTTCGGACGGTCGGGGATCTGGCGCAGGCCGTCGCGCAGACCGTGCCACCAGTCGCTCCAGCGGGTACGCACGTCGTAGGCGAGCGGTTTCATGGTTTCTGGCATTGTTCCCGCCGGATGACGACCTTGCGGTTCTGGTTGGCCTTGGCCGGGTCGAGCCGGCCGTCGGGCAGGGTGTCGTCGACGTGGTCCGGCCAGTCGGTGGCGACGCCCCTGGCGGTGATCTTGTTCTCCGGGACGCCCAGGGAGACGAGGATCTGCTTGACCTTGTCCGCCCTGGCCTGGGAGAGCGGGCGGTTGATCGCGTCGCCGCCCTCGGAGGAGGTGGTGCCGATCAGCTCGACGGGCCGGGCGGCGCCGGCCAGGTCGGGGGCGAGCCCGCGCAGCGTGGCCGTGGCCGCGGCGGGGTGGCGGAAGTCCGCCCTGCCGCGGATGAAGCCGACGTCTCCGGCGTTCTGCAGGACGACGTCGCCGCAGGGCCGTATCGGCGTCGGCGTGGGCATGGCGATCGTCGCGACCGGGGGCAGTCCCGGCATGGCCGAGGGCTGACCGGGGCCCGTCGTGATCTCGGCGCAGGCGGCGCCCGCGGCCGTGGCGGCCTTGGTCCAGATCTCGCCCAGGTTCTCGCTCACCCTCGGCGGCAGGTCGATCTGCGGGTCGGCGGCCAGCCCCAGCCCGTCGAACAGCACGCGCCGCCCGGTCAGGTCGGGCAGCAGCTTGCCGCCGACGAGATGGTCGGTGAGGTCGTCGGGGTCGGCGTCCAGCACGCCGTCCTGGGTGAAGTCCAGGTCGCCCATGGTGGCCAGCGCGGAGTCGACCACGACGACGCTGCCGCCCTCCCCCGCCATGCGGGCGGCCACCTCCAGCGCCTTGAGCACGTCCGCCTCCGCCTTCACGGCCCTGGCCTGCGCGTTGATCGCGGCGGAGATGTCGGTGACGCGCCGGTTCACGCTCGCCTCCAGCGCGGGCGTGTTGGCGGCGGTGGAGGTGAACCGGGTGGAGTAGATCGGCTGCGGGTCCCCGTCGAGCCGGACGGCGTACACGCTGTGGCGCGCCATGAGGACCTTCCTGATGAGGGCGTTGAGCTCGGGAGAGATCACGGGCGCGGGCGAGTTCGACCGGGCGCCGATCACCAGCGCCAGCGAGCCGCCGTCGCCCACGCAGGCCAGCGGCTTGGCGGGCGGCTGGTCCACGCCGCACGCGGTCAGCGCGGCCGTCATGGCGACGCCCGCGAGCACGGTTCTTCTCATGGGTCCTTCTTCCAGTGCGGGCGGTGGTCGGACTGGAACATCGCGTTGGTGGCGCTGGGATCCTGGTGGTAGGCCGCGTGGTGGACCCGGACCATCTGCTTCAGCTCCTCGGCGAGCGCGGCGCGGGTCCCCATCTCGGCCAGATGCCGCTGCCTGGCCTCGCGCAACTCCTCCGCGTACTGCGTGCGCTCGCTCTGCGCCCTGCTCAGCCGGGCGCTGGAGGCCGCGGCGGCCTCGGTGACCGTGCGCAGGTTGCGCATCGCGCGGGCGTAGTCGGAGCGGGCCGGATGCGTGGTCAGGTAGCCGCCGAGCGCGGCGACCAGGCCGGTCGCCAGGTAGAGCGCGAGGAAGACGCCGGCCGTCCCGAGGGCGGCGGGCAGGTCGGGCGCGGCGGCGGGGCCGCCGATGACGATCGCGGGCGGCTCGCCGGCGTCGCCGAAGAAGTAGCGCAGCGCGGCGGCGCCCACACCCAGCACCAGCCAGACCAGGAAGCAGAGCACGACCCATCGGATCCTCCGCTTGGTCCCGGCGCTCGCCTCGCGGGCCTGGACGCCGATCTGGTGGCTCAGGTACAGGGCGGTGGTGGTCAGCCCGGCCGCGATCAGCGCCCCGGCCATCGGGGGCAGGTCCGCCAGCAGGATCTGCATGACCTGCCAGAACGCGGCGGCGTCCGCGCCCGCGGCCATCACCAGCGCCACCACGTGCAGGAACGTCGCCGGTGAGCGCCCGGCCAGCAACGGCGGATCGGCGAACCCAGGCCGCGCAGGATCCTGGCCGGCCAGGCGGTCCCTGGCCGAGTCCACCGCGGTCCTGGCGTCGGCCAGGCGGCGCTGGAGGTAGGCGTCGCTCTTCTCGTACTGGGCGAGGGCCGGCTCGATCGTGTTGAGCCTGACCACGCTCTCCACCTGGAAACCCGCGTACTCGGCGGCGGCCTGGTGCTGCCACGTCTCGTGCCAGGCGTTGATCAGGTTGTCGAGCGCTCCCCCGGTCAGCTCGTCGGTGCCGGGCGCCAGCCGGTCGGCGTACGACTGGGTCAGCACCAGATGTCCCGCCCGGTCGACCGGCGTCGGCCGGAAACTGTTGCGGGGCGGTGGCGGCGCGTGCGCCTCCTGGAACGGCATGCCGCCCAGGCCGGTGATGCGCAGGTCCCGCCTGCGCAGCCACCACCGCCTGAGCGTCTGGAACACCCTCATGCGCTCTCCGTCGGTTCGTCGCGGATCCATTCGGGCAGTTCTGGCGCGCTCAGCTTGAGCAGCAGGTTGAGCAGCCCGGGATCGGGATGCCGGGCCAGCAGCCCGGTCAGATACACCGCGCGCCGCCGCCGGAAGTGCTCGTGCACGCGCAGCGCCCGTGCCCGCGCCACACTCGGCCGCAGCGCCTGCCGCTCGGCGAGCGAGACGGCCCGCTCTCTCTGCTCGTCGAGGCGCGCGTGCAGGTCCTCGAAGGCGCGCAGCGCCCGTAGCCGGGTGTTCTCTCGTGCGGTACGGCGGCGCCGTTCGATCAGCGCGTCGGGATGGGTGAGCGGGTCGAGCTCGGCCGGTCCCCTGCGCAGGTCGTCCTCGGTCAGGGGCCGTGCGCCCTCCTCCACGGCCAGGTGCAGCCGGCGCCTGGCCTCCTCCAGCTCCCTGGCCAGCGCGTCCTTGGCGGCCACGGCCTGGCCGTGCAGCTCGCCGAGCCTGGCCAGCTCGTCGTCCCTGGCGACCCGCTCGGCGGCGATGCGTTCGAGCGCCTCGCTGGTCAGCATGGCCAGGTAGGCGGTCTCGGGTGCGGGCGCGCCGTCCTCGCCCTTCTCGGCCACGTGGCGCAGGAGCTCGGCCAGAAGTTTGCGCCGGCCGTCGCGCTTTCCCGCGGACTGGTCGGCGCGCCGTGTTTCCGGCGGGTAGGGGATGGCTTCCTCGGGAGGGCCCGCCCAGCTCGCCGTGTCACCTATATCACCCATCAGGCTTATCTCTAACTTTAGGTCGATGTGACCTTATCAATCGGGCGATGTTTAGGTCAAGGTGACCTTAGGTATTCTCTTAGGGTGTCCAAGTACGACGGGACGGCGCCGGTCGCGGTGACGGTCGATCTGGTGATCTTCACGCTCCGCGAATCCGCCCTGCAGGTCCTTCTCATCGAGCGCGGCAAGCCACCCTTCATGGGCGGGCTCGCGCTGCCGGGCGGCTTCGTCCGCGATCACGAGGACCTGCGCGGGGCCGCGCTGCGCGAACTGGGCGAGGAGACCGGGGTCGACGGCGGCAAGCTCCACCTGGAGCAGCTCCGCACCTTCGGCACCCCGGGCCGCGACCCCAGAGTCCGCACCTTCACCGTCGCCTACCTGGCCCTCGGCCCCGACCTGCCCGCCCCCGTAGCCGGCACCGACGCCGCCCACGCCCGCTGGATGCCCGTGGCCCAGGCGCTGTCGCCGTCGGTCGAGCTGGCCTTCGACCACCAGGCGATCCTGCGGGAGGGGCTGGACCGGGCGCGGGGCAAGCTGGAGTACACGACCGTGGCGGCGGCCTTCTGCCAGGAGCCGTTCACGCTGGCCGACCTGCGGCACGTGTACGAGGTGGTGTGGGACCTGGACCTCGACCCCAGCAACTTCCGGCGCAAGGTTTTGAAGGCCGACGACTTCGTGGTGCCTACCGGGGCGTTCCGGGCTCCGGAGGTGGGCCGGCCCGCCGAACTGTACCGCCGAGGCCGAGCCGAAATCCTCTACCCCCCCATGGTCCGCACCACCACCCCACCCACCCCCACCTGACCCACAACACACCACCCACCTGCCCCCTCACCAGCGACACCTCACCCCGGCCACCGCTCCCGCCTTGGCCACCGGCCCGGGAGCGCCCGCTCCCAGCCCCGGCCACCCTCGCGACCGCCCCGACCCCCTGCTCCGTGTACTCCGCGGCCGGCACCCCTAAGCCGCCCGGGTCAGGTGGGGGTGGGTGGGGTGTCCAGGGCGCCCAGGGTGATCAGGTGGAGGACGAACTCGGCGGCGTTGCGGGCCGCCCTCGCCTGGTGGCGCTTGGTCTTGCCCACTCCCCAGTCGCTGATCGCCTTGATGACGATCCAGTCGGCCCGGTGTTTCGCGGCGGCGGCGTACACCCCGGCGCCTTCCATCTCGCCGCCCAGCGCGTCGGGGTGGGCGGCGATCAGGCGGTTCCGTTCCTCCTCGGAGTTGAGCAGCGTGTTGCCGGAGAGCATGACTCCTATGTGGGGCTTCACGGCGTCCACCGCGTAGCAGGCGTTGAGCAGTTTGACCGACGGCTCCGCGCGGGCGCCCCTCGGGATCTCGACCGGGCCCGACTCGCCGTCGACGATCTTCTTGAGGTCCAGGACCCGGAGCTGGCCGGCGACCAGTACGTCGCCGATCCGCTGCGGGCCCTTGCGCAGCCCGTAACAGATGCCGGTGAGGATGACGTAGTCCGGCCGCAGGTCCTCGATGAGGGTCTGGGCGGTGAGCATGGCGCCGGCGGTGGCGGTGGTGCCGGGTTCGGATCGGGCGAGCAGGATGGTGGCCTTGCTGACCACGCCGAGGTTGAAGACGACGTGCGGGCCACGGAAGTCCACCTCGGGCGCGTGTTCGGTGTGTACGCGCACCACGGCCTTGACCTGCTCGTACTCCACGCTGGTGGCCACCAGGAGCAGTACCTTCGTCGTGGCGTCCATCGCGGTCAGCTCCTTGTCGAGGTTGGCGCGGCGACGGCGGCGGGCCGCCAGGTACCAGCGGCCCGCGGTCAGCGTGACCAGGACGCCGGCGAGGGCCATGACGCTGGTGAGCCAGCCGACGACGACCGCCTGGGGCGTCTGGGGGCTCAGGCCGGGCGGGTCGGTCAGCAGGACGCGCTGGGAGAGCCAGCGCACGGCCGCCCAGTAGGTGGCGGGACGGCCGGCGCAGTCGTTCCCGCAGGCCTCGGCCTCGAAGTCGGCCACCGGCAGCGCCCCGCAGAGCACGACGGTGATGCCGGCGAACACGTACAACAGGAACCCGGAGGCGGCGTCGCGTTCGGTGGGCTCCTGGGGGCGCGGCCGGGGCAGGGAGATCAGGAACGCCAGGCCGTCCCCCTGGTCGTCGAGACGGGCGTGCCGCGCCCGGGTGAGGAAGGCGGCGCGCATGGCGTCCGTGGTGACGCCGTTCAGCACGCAGACGAGGCTGCCGCGGTCGTCGCCCCAGCCTTTGGGCAGGGCCGCGAGACGGTCCACGATCTGCCTGATCAGCAGCTCGGCGTGCTCGGGCCGCGCCTGGTGGCAGAGCGCGACGGACCAGTGCTCGTCGCGCAGTTCCTCGGTGGTGACGCGGTGGTCGCGGCCGCGTTCCACGACCGGGCGTACGGCCTTCCACAGCAGGTTGATCGTCATGGCCAGCATGACGACGGCCACATGGCAGACGGCCAGTACGGGCAGGGCGATCACCACGACCACCGTCAACCCGCGCTGGGCCACCACCAGCGGGATGAACGCCAGGCTGAGCACGATCATCACCGCGGGCAGGACGAAGGCGACGAGCAGGTCCCAGCGCCGGTCGGCCCGGCGTAACCACCCGCCTCTGGTGCCGGGGGGCGGGCGGCGGCCCAGCGGGGGTTCCAGCACCGCGAACTCGTTCTCTCCGCGCCAGACGAGGCGGCCTTCGAGGGCGGCGCCGTACAGCTGGAGTGACAGCGGAGTGCGGGAGCGGATGGCGCCGGAGATGCCGCGCGGCCGGACGGTGCGCCGGACCTGGCGGCCGTGTTCGGCGGCGCGGACGGCTCTTGCGGCGGACCTTGCCTGGGCGAAGGTCACGGCGGGCGCGTAGGCGCGGCCCGTGCCTGGACGAGGGTCAGCGTTGTCCGCGGACATGGTCGATCGTAGGCATCAGACCTGCCCGTTCATGGTGTTTCTGATGAAGTGGGCGCCCAGGATCAGGGTTCCGCTCGCCTCGACCGCGATGAGCATCATGAGTCCGGCGGAGTGCGGGGCGTTCATCCAGGCGACCGAGAGTGCTATGAAGGCGGTGAGGCAGAACAGGGTGAGGTCCACGGCGAGCTGGAGGATCTTGCGCTGCCCCCGGCGCGGGTCGCCGCGGTGGCGGTGTTCCCAGGTGAACACGCCGTCGGGCGGGTGGCCGAGCCGTACCAGCTCGGGCGTGATCGCGTGCTGGATGTGCCGTCCGATGGCGGTGATGCGGTCGTCGTTGATGAGATAGGTCCAGCCGAGGATCATGCAGACCGGCGGGAGCAGGGTGAGCATGGCGGACGCGCCCGTCTCGATGGCCCCCGCGATCACCAGGGCGAACGCGCCGAGCGAGGTGTAGACGAGGTTGTCGCGGGTGGAGATGCGCAGCCGCTGCTCTTCTTTGAGGTGCTCGTACTCCAGGAGCAGCAGGCCCGAGTCGTCCCGCATGCAGCCTCCTTCCCGTTTTAGGTCAGTTCGACTATAAGGAATGCCGTACGATAAGGTCAAGGTGACCTTTAAAGCGAAAGGCGAGCCGATGACGTGGTGGCTGGGCGAGGACGGGTCCCCGCGCGACCTGGTGGTCGTGCTGACGGCACTGCCCCTGGAGGCCGACGCGGTCCGCCGCCGGATGCGCGACGTGGAACGCAGCACGCACCCGTCGGGCACGGTCTTCCACGTCGGCGAGCTGCCTGACGTGCGGACCAAGGTCGTGCTCGGGATCACCGGCGACGGCACCAAGGAGGCCGCGATCATCACCGAGCGGGCGATCGAGACGTTCCGGCCCGCCGCCGTCCTGCTGGTCGGCGTGGCCGGGGCGCTCAAGGACGGCGTCGAGCTCGGCGACGTCGTCGTGGCCAAGCGCGTGCACTGCTACTCCGGCGGCAAGGAGACGGCCGACGGGCTGCTGTCGCGCCCGCGCACGTGGGACGCGGGGTATCGCCTCCTCGCCCTCACCTACGACCTCGACGTCGACTGGCCGGGCGAGGCGCCGCGGGTGCACCACAAGCCGATCGCCTCCGGCGACACGCTGCTGGCCAGCCGCGTCGGCCCGCTCTCCGCCCTGCTGAACGAGCGCTTCGAGGACGCGGTGGCCATCGAGATGGAGGGTGCGGGCGTGGCCATCAGCGCGCAGCAGCGCGAGACCAACGCGCTGGCCATCCGCGGCATCAGCGACCGCGCCGACGAACGGAAGCAGGCGGCCGACGCGGGCGGCTCGCAGGAGCGCGCCGCCGCCAACGCCGCCGCCTTCGCCGTCGCCCTGATCACCGCCTACGCCGCCACGCTCAAGAAGGTCAAGAAGGTCAAGCCCGTGCCCGGCCACCTCGGCGGGGAGATCCTGGCGGCCAGGCTCGGCGGCGCGGTCACCAGCCTGTGCTTCGGGCCCGGCCGTACGCTGCTGGCCGCCGCGCTGAGCGGGCCTATCCGCCGCTGGCGGCTCGACGACGGCGAGGAACTGCCCCCGATCCACGCGGCCACCTGGATGCCGCCGCGCTACGGCGTACGCGTGGCCGCCTCCCCCGGCGGCGGCCCGGTCGTGGTCCGCGACGGCTACCAGCTGCTCGCCCTGCGCCCGGACGAGCCGGATCACCCGCCGATCTCCCTGGGCAGTGTCACCTACCCCGGCGACCTCTACTTCGCCAGCACCGCCTCCTACGCGCTGCTGTCCTGGGCCACGATCTTCCGCCTCCGCTCGACCGCGACCGGCACCGACCTGCTCTCCTTCACCGCCGTCGCGGCCTCGATCTCAGCCGACGAGAGCACGCTTGCCGTCGCGAAGGGCCTGGTCAGCGGCGGCAGGCACGTCCAGGTCTACCGGCTGCGGCCCGGCCAGGCCCCCGTGCCCACCGGGCCGCCGATCGAGCTTCACCAGGCGGCCGGCATGGCGCTGCAGATCGCGCTGTCCCCCGACGGCGCCATGCTCGGCGGCATGACCGCGCGCTGGGCCGGCGTCTTCGACGTGGAGCGCGGCGTGCCGATCATGCCGAGGTCGGGCGGCGGGGACCTGTGGAGCCAGTTCTTCCCCGAGGCGATGAGCCTGGTGTGCACCCCGCGCGGTCGGCTGCTGCACATGAGCAAGGGCAAGGTGCTCCAGCTCGACGTCAACAGCCGCGGCGACGCGCCCTTCCTGCCCGGCGGCGGCGGGTACCGGCGCCTGGTCATGAGCCCGGACGGGCTGCTGGCCACCGGCGACGCGTCCGGCTGGGTCAGGGTGCGTCCCTGGCAGGACTGAACTCCGGCAGCGCGGCCAGTTCGGTGCGCGAGCTCACGCCCAGCTTGGGGAAGGCCTTGTAGAGGTGCTGGCCCACGGTCCGCGGGCTGAGGAAGAGCCGGGCGGCGATCTCCCGGTTGGCCAGTCCCTGCGCCGCGAGCTGCACGATCTGCCGCTCCTGCGGGGTGAGCGCGGCCAGCGGGTCGCGCGCGCCGGAGCGCGAGGTGGACCATCCGGCCGCGTCGAGCTCGGCCCTGGCCCGCGCCGACCACGGGTGGGCGCCGAGCCGATCGAAGGTCTGCAGCGCGGAGGTCAGCGGCGGGCGGGCGTCCACGCGCCGGCGGGCCCGGCGGAGCCACTCGCCGTAGAGCAACTGGGTGCGCGCCTGCTCGAACGGGCGCGTGTGCAGCGCGAGCGCACGCGTGAAGTGCTCCTCCGCCGGTTCGGCCAGGGCGCGGCAGCGGTGGGCGAGCGCGTGCGCCCACGGCTGGTCGAGGATGGCCGTCCACTCGGCGAACCTGGCCAGCGGCTCGACCGCCCGGGTCGGCCGGCCGCAGCGCACCGCCGCCTCCACCAGGTCGGGGACGACGCGCATGGCGGAGATCTGGTTGCGGGCCCTGCCGTACAGGAGGTCCTCGAAGGCGAGCAGCGCCGGCTCGGCGCGGCCGAGACCGAGGTCCAGCAGCGCCCGCGCCTCGCCGAATCCCGCGCACGCGCTCGCGTCGCCCTCGATCGCGCCCAGGTAGGCCAGCAGCGCGCCGGCCTGCGTCGCCCACTGCGGCTGGGCCGTGTCGCGGGCGATCCGCACCGCCTCGCCGGCGTGGGCGCGGGCGTCGGCGTGCCAGCCGAGCGCGAGCTGAGTGCTCGCCAGGTACGTCAGGGACTGCGGCAACAGGCCGACCCGGCTCTCCTCCCTGGCCTGGGCGGTGGCCCGGGTCGCCAGGTCGTGGGTCTGCCGGTCGGGCTGGGCCAGCCCCAGCGCCCCGACCAGCAGCAACCCCCGCCGGTCGAGCTCGGCCAGCTCGCGCCCGGCGGCCACCACCTCGGGCAGCGGCGGCAGCCCTTCGGCGGGACGGCGCAAAGCGAGCGCGGCGAACCACCGGCACAGCTGGTACACCGGCGTCACCGGATCGTCCTCCGGCAGCCGCAGGCCGGCGAGCTGCCGGTCGGTCCTGGCGGCCATGTCGCGGTCGCCGTCGAGCCAGACGAGCGAGGAGGCGTCGAGCAGCAGCCAGACCGCGGCCCGGGGATCGTCGCCGGCGAGGCGGTCGATGCCGATCGACAGCTGCGCGTGGGCGCTCGGCAGCAGTCCGAGCCCGTAGTCGGCGCAGGCGCGCACCCGGATCAGGCGGGCGGCCAGCGCCGGGTCGGCGTAGGCGCCGGTGGCGTGCTCGGCGATGGCGCGGGCGTGGTCGAAGCGCCCGCCGTACTCGGCCGCCTCGGCGGCCAGCGTGAGCCGCCTGGCGCGGTCGTGCGCGCCGGCGCTGAGCTCGGCGGCCCGCTGGTAGGCGGCGGAGGCGGCCGCTCCGCCGCCGCGCTCGGCCGCGCGCTTGGCCGTGCCCTCCAGCTCGTCGGCGAGTTTCTCGTCGGGCGCGGTCGCGGCGGCCGCCTGGTGCCAGGCCCGCCGGTCGGCGTCGCGCGGGTCGGTCAGGGCTCCGGCCAGGGCAGCGTGTACGGCCAGCCGTACCTCGTCACCGGCGGCGCCCTGAACGGCGGCCCGCACGAGCGGATGCCGGAACCCCAGGCGGCGCCCCTCGACCGTGATCAGCCCGCTCTCCCTGATCACCGCCAGGTCGGCGGTGGTGCCGCCCAGCTCGCGACCGGCGGCCAGCACGACGTCGAGGTGGCCGGTGCCGTCGAGGGCGGCCACGGTCAGCAGTGTCCTGGCGGCGGCGGGCAGCGCGTCCGCCCGGTGCTGGAACGCCTCCTGCAGCCGCCCGGTCAGCGGGTGCAGGCCGAGCGACTTGGGCAGTTCGACGAGGGCCAGCGGGTTGCCGCCCGCTTCGGCGAGCACGCGATGGCGCAGCTCGGACGGCAGGTCGCCGGCGGTGGCGTCGAGCAGGCCGGCGGCGTCCGCGGGATGCAGGGCGCCGAGCCTGACCTCGGACAGGCCGGGCGCGGGGAAGCCGGGCTCGCGGGCGGCGAACAGGAGGAAGACGCCGTCGGCGTCCAGGCGCCTGGCGGCCACGAGCAGCGCGTCGGCGGAGGCGTGGTCGAGCCAGTGGGCGTCGTCGACCAGGCAGAGCAGGCCGCCGTCCGCGGCCAGTTCCGACAGCAGGGACAGTACGCCGAGCCCGACGAGGAAGCGGTCGGCGGCGGCGGGACCGAGGCCGAAGGCGCCGCGCAGCGCGTCGGCCTGGGGCGGCGGCAGGTACGGCAGATGGCCGAGCACGGGCTGCAGCAGCAGGTGCAGCCCGGCGTAAGGCAGTTCGGCCTCGGCCTCGACACCGGCGCCGCGCAGGACGCGCATCGGTCCCGCGACGGAGGCGGCGTGGTCGAGGAGAGAGGTCTTGCCGATGCCGGGGTCGCCACGCAGCACCAGAGCGCCGCCGGCGCCCTCACGGGCCTCCGCCAGCAACTGGCTCAACGCGGCCTGCTCGCCGTCGCGCCCCCACAGCACGAGTCGCAGCCTATTACCTATGAGATGACTCATTCACCACATTTCGCCCGGGAACTAATGTCGCGGCCATGACGCCTTTCCGGATCGAGATCCCGCAAGAAGCCCTCGATGACCTGCGTGAACGACTGCTCCGTACGCGGTGGTCGCCCGAGCTGCCCGGCGCCGGCTGGGAACGCGGCGTACCCGTCGACTACCTCAAGGGCCTGGCCGACTACTGGGCCAACGACTTCGACTGGCGCAAGGCCGAGGCCGAGCTGAACCAGTGGCCCCAGTACCGGACCGAGATCGGCGGCCAGACGGTGCACTTCCGGCACCTCCGCGCCGAGCGCGAGGACGCGCTGCCGCTGCTGCTCCTGCACGACAACCCCGGCGGCGTCATCGGCCTGCTCGACGTCCTCACCCCGCTCTCTCGCGACTTCCACATCGTCGCGCCGACCATGCCGGGCTTCGGCTTCTCCACACCGGTGGCCGGCACCGGCTGGACGGTCCCGCGTACCGCCGGGGTGTTCGCGGAGCTGATGGCGCGCCTCGGCTACGAGCGCTACGGCGCCCACGGCGGAGGCGGCGGCGCCAACCTGTCCATGGAGCTGGGCCGCCAGGTTCCCGAGCGGCTGGCCGGGATCCACGTCAACGCCTACGTCACGATCCCGGCCGGGGACCTGCCCGAGCTGAACGAGGACGAGCAGCGGCGGCTGGGCCTCATCCAGCGCTTCATGCAGGACGGGATGGGGTTCAACATCATCATGACCACCCGGCCCCAGACCATCTCGCACGGCCTGCACGACTCCCCGGTCGGCCAGGCCGCGTGGATCGTGGAGAAGTTCAAGGAGTGGACGGACGGCAGCGCCGAGCTGCCCGAGGACGCCTTCTCCCGCGACCGCATCCTGACCGAGGTCAGCACCCAGTGGTTCACCGGCACCCAGGGCTCGATCTCGCAGAGCTACCGCGACGTCTCCGAGGACCCGAACGCCTGGGGCCCGAAGGCGCCTATCACGGTGCCGACCGCGTTCGCGGTGGCGGCCAGTGACGTGACCGTACGCGGCCTGGCCGAGCAGGAGACGAACGTGGCACGCTGGACCGAGTTCGACCGCGGCGGCGCGTACCTGGCGCTGGAGCAGCCCGACCTGCTCGTCGCCGACCTCCGAGCCTTCTTCGGCTAAACGTCCTGGCCCTCGACCGGCTCGGTCAGGCGGAAGCGCATCCGGCACACCACCGCGTCGGTACGCCTGCGCAGCGCCCTGGCCAGGACGGCCCCGCGCTGGTTCTGCAGCAGCCGCTGCCAGGCGTGCTCCGGCTCCACCTCGGCGATCAGCACGAACACGTGCGCCTCCGGCACCTGCTTGAGGTAGGTGACCAGCGGGTCGTCGAGGCGGCGCCGGGCGTCGAAGAGCTGGACCAGCTCCACCTCGGGATGCCAGAGCTCCCAGTCGGCGACGAAGAGGTGGGCGGCCCCCTCGTCCTCGGGGTGGGCGATGTTGACGGCCACCACGCGGTCGCCGAGCGAGAGGGCGGCGGCCAGCGCGTCGCGGCTGAGCCGGTTGACCGCGTGGACCGGCACCACGACCAGCGAGCGGCGCGGGCGCGGCGGGGTGGGCGTGCGGCCGAGTTCGAGCCGCTCGCCGATCCGCGCGTACGAGCGGTTGACCCACGTCATCGCCGCCACCATCAGCGGCAGGGCGACCACGATGAGCCAGCCGCCCTCGGTGAACTTCGAGACCGTCACCACGATCGCCGCCACGAACGTCAGCAGGGCGCCGAAGCCGTTCAGCGCCACCCGCCACCGCCAGCCCGCCGGGCGCCCGGCCAGCCAGTGGCGGACCATGCCGGTCTGGGAGAGCGTGAAGCCGACGAAGACGCCGATGGCGAACAGGGGCACGAGCAGGTTCATGTCGCCCTGGGCGGCGATCAGCAGGACGGCGCTGGTGACGGTGAGGAAGGCGATGCCGTACCGGTGGACCTGGCGGTCGGCGCGCAGCGCGAACAGATGCGGCAGGTTGTTGTCGGCGGCCAGCAACTGGGCCAGCACGGGCAGGCCGCCGAAGGAGGTGTTGGCGGCCAGCGCGAGCAGCACGACCGTGGAGAACTGCACCAGGTAGAACAGCCACCCGTCGCCCAACGCCGCCCGCGTGACCTGCGCGAGCACGGTCACCCCCTCGGCCGGGGCGATCGAGAACTTCTCGATCAGCGCCGCGATGCCGATCAGCATGACGGCCAGCAGCACGCCCAGCGCGACCTCGGCGTTCTGCGCCCGCCTGACCCTGGGCCGCTTGAACGAGGGCACCGCGTTGGCGATGGCCTCGACGCCGGTCAGCGAGGCGCAGCCGTTCGCGAACGCCTTCAGCAGCAGGAGCACGCCGACCGTCTGCAGGCTCGTGACGGTATGGCCGGGGTCGACGGCGGCCTCGCCACGGACCAGCCCGGCCACGATCACGAGCATGATCGAGCCGATGTAGATCAGCGTGGGCACGATGAACGCGCGGGCACTGTGGGCGATGCCCTTGAGGTTGATCGCGGTGATGAGCGCCAGCACCCCCAGGCACAGCCACACGGTGTACGGCAGCAGCCCGGGGAAGGCCGAGGTGAGCGCGGCGACGCCGGCCGCCACGGAAACGGCCACGTTGAGCACGTAGTCGATGATGAGCGAGGCCCCGGCCACCAGACCGGCCCCGCGTCCCAGGTGGGCCTTGGCCACGCCGTACGCGCCGCCGCCCTGCGGGAAGGCGGCGATGACCTGCCGGTAGGAGAAGGTCAGTACGGCCAGCAGCGCCGCGATGGTCAGCGTGACCGGGATGGTGAACCCGAGGCCGGCGCCGCCGGCGAGGGCCAGGACGAGCACGATCGCCTCGGGACCGTAGGCGACCGACGCCATCGCGTCCAGCGACAGCGCGGCCAGCCCGCCGATGACGCTCAGCCGATGCCGGTCACCGGAATGTTCTACTTCACGACTCACGGCCCCATACGAGCCCTATCGGGACATTTCACACAACCGTCATTGACGAGTTCGCGACGGCTTCTGCCCGGATAGCTGCGCGTCGTTGACACCTGGGGCGCGTCGCGTCAACGTTGCGGCCTGTCGCGTCGGGATCGCGTAGCGAACGCCCCCGGGGACTCGTCTCCGACTTAGCGTCACTGTCGTACGACGCATCCCAGGAGATGAAATGTCACTCTTTGTCCCGGTCCATCAGGGCCGGTTCAGCGCTTCGCTGCGACTGTTCCGCACCGCCTCGGGAAGGGCGACGGCGGTGGCCTTCAGCTCGCCGCTGCGCTTGGCCGCGGTGCTCGGCAGCGAGCAGACCTGGGTACGGCTCAGCGAGCCCGCCCTGCGCGGCATGCTCCGCGACCTCGACGTCACCGGCGTCGTCATCGACCCCGCGGGCGTCATGGCCCGCGCCACCGCCGGAGCGGCCTGATGCGCGCCCTCGGCCAGGACCTGGCCGCCACGACCGAGACCCGGACCCCCCGGCCGTCGACGACGCTCTTCCGCGAGGAGCCGAAAGACCTGTTCCTGCGTGAAGTGGGGCTCTGATGGGCATACCGGAATATCTACCCACCCGTGTCGGAAGGAGCATGATGCGGTCGCAGAAGCCGCGCCCCGAAACGCTTGGGCTCCTCGTACTGATCGCCATCGCAGCGGCGATCACCCTCCTTGTGGAGGTTCTTCCTTAGCAATACCGGAGCCGCGCTCGTGAACTCACGAGCGCGGCTCCGGCGTGTTCAGGGCTGGAAGCGGTAGCCCATGCCGGGTTCGGTGATCAGGTGCGCGGGGTGGGCGGCGTCGGGCTCCAGCTTGCGGCGCAGCTGGGCCATGTACTGGCGCAGGTAGTGGGTCTCCTTGACGTACTTCACGCCCCAGACCTCGGTGAGGATCTGCCGCTGGCTGACCAGCTTGCCGGGGTTGCGCAGCAGGAGTTCGAGTATGTGCCACTCCGTCGGCGTCAGCCGTACCTCGCCCGAGATGGTCTTGCTGGTCAGGTCGACCAGGTGCTCGCCCACCTTGACGCGGGCCAGCTCCGACTCGTGCAGCGTGGTACGGCGGGTGACGGCCCTGATGCGGGCCAGGAGCTCGTCGATGCCGAAGGGCTTGGTGACGTAGTCGTCGGCGCCGGCGTCCAGGGCGTCGACCTTGTCCTGGTTGCCGGCCCGGCCGGACAGCACGATGATCGGGACGGTGGTCCAGCCGCGCAGGCCGTGGATGACGTCCACGCCGTCCAGGTCGGGCAGCCCCAGGTCGAGGATGACCAGGTCGGGGTGCCAGTCGGCGGCCTCGCGCAGGGCCGAGCCGCCGTCGTGGGCCACCGCCACCTCGTAGTGGCGGGCGACCAGGTTGATGCGCAGCGCCCGCAGGATCTGCGGCTCGTCGTCGACGACGAGGATCCTGGTCATGCCGCCGGCTCCTTGATGGGCATCGTGAGGATCATGGTGAGACCTCCCCCTGGTGTCTCGTCGGGGACCAGAGTGCCGCCCATCGCCTCGGCCAGGCCCCGGGAGAGAGCCAGGCCCAGTCCGACACCGGTGTGGTTGTCGCGGTCACCCAGTCGTTGGAAGGGCAGGAAGACACGGTCGTGGGCATCGGGCGGGATGCCGGGACCGCGATCGATCACCCGGATCTCCACGTGGTCGCCGTGCCAGCTCCCGGTGATGATCACCTTCTTGCCGGGCGGGCTGTAGCGGACCGCGTTGGACATCAGGTTGACCAGCACGCGTTCGAGCAGCGCCGGGTCGGCGATGATCTCGGGCAGTTCGATGGAGATGTCGCCCTCGACCCGCTCGCGCAGCGGGCCCAGGTCGTCGACGGCCCGCGGCACCACCTCTTCGAGCGCCACCGCCTGCAGGCCGACGCCGAGCACCCCGGCCTGCAGGCGGCTCATGTCGAGCAGGTTCGCCACCAGGCGGTCGAGGCGGGCCAGCGACTCCTCGGCCGTGGCCAGCAGTTCGCTGCGGTCCTCGGGGCTCCAGTCGATCTCGTCGTTGAGCAGGCTCTCCACCGCCGCCTTCGCCGAGGCCAGCGGGGTACGCAGGTCGTGGCTGACCGCGGCCAGCAGCGCGGTGCGCATCTTGTCCGCCTCGGCCAGCGGCTTGGCCTGCTCTGCCTCCTCCTCCAGCCGCTGCTGCCGCAGCGCCACCGCGATCTCCGCGGCGAACGACTCCAGCACCCGCCGGTCGGAGGCGTCCAGCAGCCCGCCCCGCGCGGCGAGCACGAGGTCCTCCTCGATCACCACGTCGGTGTCGCCGCCGGACGGCGTCGTGCACGGCGTGCCGCCGGTCGTGGCGACGATGCGCCAGGCCGCCGGGTCGGTGTGGTCGTCGGGCGCCCTGCCGGTGTCCGGCAGGCGTTCGAGCAGCGTGACCGAGGTCAGCCCGAACGTCTCCCGCACCCGCACCAGCAGCTCCGAGACCGCGGACTCCCCGCGCAGCACGTGCCCGGCCAGCGTCGAGAGCACCTCCGCGTCCGCGCTCGCGCGCGCCGCCTCCCTGGTACGGCGGGCCGCCAGATCCACGATCGTGGACACGGCCGCCGCCACCACCACGAACACGATGAGCGCGAAGAGGTTCTCCGGATCGCTGATCGTGAACTCGCCCACCGGTGGCGTGAAGAAGAAGTTGAGCAGCAACGACCCGCCCACCGCCGCCGTGATCGCCGGCCACATGCCGCCGATCAGCGCCACTCCGACGGTCATGACCAGGAAGAAGAGGATCTCGCTCGGCAGCGACAGATCATCGCGGAACGGGATCAGCCCCGCCGTCAGCAACGGCATGCCCAGCACGGCCGTCAGCCAGCCGATCGACCGCCGGGTGCGGGTGAGCGCCGCCCTGGTGCGCTGGGGACGACGGCGGCCCTTCTTCGCCTCCTCGTGCGTGATCATGTGCACGTCGATGGATCCGGACAGTGCCGTGGTGTCCACGCCGACGCCGCGCGAGAAGATCTGCGCGAACCTGCCACGCCGCGAGGCGCCGAGCACCAGCTGGGTGGCGTTGACGCCGCGGGCGAAGTCGAGCAGCGCGCGCGGGATGTCGTCGCCGACCACCTGGTGGTAGGTGCCGCCCATGCTCTCGACCAGGGACCGCTGCCTGGCCAGGCTGGCCGGATCGCCGCTGGACAGGCCGTCGGCCCTGGTCACGTGGACCGCCAGCAGGTCGGCGCCCTTGGTGCGGGCGGCGATGCGGGCGGCCCGCCGTACCAGAGTGTCGCCTTCGGGACCGCCGGTCAGGCAGACGACGACGCGCTCGCGCGCCTCCCAGGTGCCCTTGATGCCGTGGTCGCTGCGGTAGCGGTCGAGTTGCTCATCGACCTTTCCCGCGACCCACAGCAGCGCCAGCTCGCGCAGAGCGGTGAGGTTGCCGACTCTGAAGTAGTTGGACAAGGCGGCATCGACCTTCTCCGGGGCGTAGATGTTGCCGTGAGCCATCCGGCGGCGCAGGGCCTCCGGTGACATGTCGACCAGCTCGATCTGCGTGGCACGGCGGACCACCTCGTCGGGGACGGTCTCCCGCTGCGGGATACCGGTGATCTGCTGGACGACGTCGTTGAGCGACTCCAGGTGCTGCACGTTCACGGTGGAGATGACGCTGATGCCGGCGTCGAGGATCTCCTCGATGTCCTGCCAGCGCTTGGCGTTCCTGGAGCCGGGGACGTTGGTGTGCGCCAGCTCGTCGATGAGCGCGATCTTCGGCGCGCGGGCCAGGACCGCGTCCACGTCGAGCTCGGTGAAGGTGGCCCCCCGGTGGACCATCGTCCTGCGGGGGATCACCTCCAGCCCGTCCAGGAGGTCCTCGGTGTTGGGACGGCCGTGGGTCTCGACGAGACCCACGACCACGTCCCTGCCCCGCTCCAGCGCCCGGCGGCCCTCACCCAGCATCGCGAAGGTCTTCCCCACCCCTGGTGCGGCGCCCAGGTAGACCCTCAGCCGGCCGCGTGGCATGCCCTACTCCTTGTCGAGTGCCAGGTTGAGCATGAGCACGTTGACTCCGGGCTCGCCCATGAAACCGAGCGCGCGGCCGGTCGTGTTGTCGGCGATCAGCTTCCTGACCGCCTCGACGGGCTTGCCGCGCTCCTTGGCCACGCGGGCCGCCTGCAGCTGCGCGTAGGCGACCGAGATGTGCGGGTCCAGGCCGGACCCGCTGGCCGCGACCGCGTCAGCGGGGACCTTCACGTCGGTGACGTTCCCGCGCACCGGCACGGTACGGCCGGCCGCGTAGTCCTCACCGGGCTTGCCGCACTCGACCTTGACGCCCTGGTACTCGGCGACGAAGGGCTGGGCGGGGCAGGCCTGGTTGACGCTGACCGCCCGAGCCGGCGTGCCGATGGCCGGGAAGACCTTCAGCACGGCGCCGACGCCGTCGGCGGTGCAGAACGGCCGGGCGCCGCTGACGCCCTCCAGCTCGCCGACCGCGTTGGAGCGGGCGCAGACCTGGGTGAGCAGCGACTGCTTGCCCTCCTTCGCGGCGTCGTCGGCGCCGTTCGGGTCGGGCAGCACGTCCAGGACGTCCTCGGGGCCGAGGTTGCTCGCGGCGGTGGACAGCATGTCGTAGCCGTCACCGGCGGCCGACGGGCGGCTCTGGAAGTACTTCTTGACGGGGTTGCCGTCCTGGTCGGTGAACTTCTGGCCGATCAGCTCGCTGCCCTTGTCGGTCATCGAGCCGTTGGCCTTGTGGTTGAACACGGCCTGCGCCGCCCCGGTCACCAGGAGCGGGTAGATCGCGCCGGTGACCAGGGTCAGGACGACGACCGCGCGGACAGCCGCGAGGTGCTGGCGGATCCAGCTGGGCAGACGTTCCATTTAAGACATCCCCGGAAGGAACTGGATGAGGAGATCAATGATCTTGATCCCGATGAACGGGGCGACGATGCCGCCCAGGCCGTAGACGTAGAGGTTGCGGCTGAGCAGCTTCGAGGCGCTGGACGGCCGGTAGCGGACGCCGCGCAGGGCCAGCGGGATGAGCGCGACGATGATGATCGCGTTGAAGATGACCGCGGACAGGATCGCCGACTGCGGGCTCGCCAGGCGCATGATGTTCAGCGTGTCCAGGCCCGGATACACCGCTGCGAACATCGCGGGAATGATCGCGAAGTACTTGGCGATGTCGTTGGCGATCGAGAACGTGGTCAGGGCCCCGCGGGTGATGAGGAGCTGCTTGCCGATCTCGACGATCTCGATGAGCTTGGTCGGGTTGGAGTCGAGGTCGACCATGTTGCCGGCCTCTTTGGCGGCGCTGGTGCCGGTGTTCATGGCCACGCCGACGTCCGACTGCGCGAGCGCGGGGGCGTCGTTGGTGCCGTCACCGGTCATGGCGACCAGCCGGCCGCCCTCCTGCTCCTGCTTGATCAGCGCGAGCTTGTCCTCGGGCGTCGCCTCGGCCAGGAAGTCGTCCACGCCGGCCTCGTCCGCGATCGCCTTGGCGGTCAGCGGGTTGTCGCCGGTGATCATGACGGTGCGGATGCCCATGCGGCGCATCTCGTCGAAGCGCTCGCGCATGCCCGCCTTGACGACGTCCTTGAGGTGGATGACGCCCAGGACGCGGCCCTTCTCGGCCACCACCAGCGGGGTGCCGCCGCTGGCCGAGATGCCGTCCACGATGTGGCCGACCTCGTCGGTCGGGTGGCCGCCGCCGTCGCGTACCCACTTCATGACCGCGGTCGCCGCGCCCTTGCGGACCTCCCGGCCGTCAGAGCCCGATGCGCCCGGGTCCGGCGCCAGATCCACGCCGGACATGCGGGTCTGGGCGGTGAACGGCACCCAGGACGCGTTGTGCACGTCCCGCTCGCGCAGGCCGTACCTCTCCTTGGCGAAGACCACGATCGAGCGGCCCTCGGGCGTCTCGTCGGCGAGGCTGGACAGTTGCGCCGCCTCGGCGAGGTCCTGCTCGGTGACGCCGGCGACCGGGACGAACTCCGACGCCTGCCGGTTGCCCAGCGTGATCGTGCCCGTCTTGTCCAGCAGCAGCGTGGACACGTCGCCCGCGGCCTCGACCGCGCGGCCCGACATGGCCAGGACGTTGCGCTGGACCAGGCGGTCCATGCCGGCGATGCCGATGGCCGACAGGAGCGCGCCGATCGTGGTCGGGATCAGGCAGACCAGCAGCGAGACCAGCACGATCCCGCTGACGCCGTCGCCGGTCAGGGCGAGGGAGTCGGGGATGCCGGGGTTCTGGCCCTTGGCCCAGATCGCCATCGGCTGCATGGTGACGGTCGCGACCAGGAAGATGATCGTGAGCGCGGCCAGCAGGATGTTCAGCGCGATCTCGTTGGGCGTCTTCTGCCGGTTGGCGCCCTCGACGAGGGCGATCATCCGGTCGATGAAGCTCTCGCCGGGCTTCTGGGTGATCTGGACGACGATCCGGTCCGACAGCACCTTGGTGCCGCCGGTGACCGCCGAGCGGTCGCCGCCTGACTCGCGGATGACCGGGGCGGACTCACCGGTGATGGCCGACTCGTCCACCGAGGCGATGCCCTCGATCACGTCGCCGTCGCCCGGGATGATCTCCCCGGCCTCGACGACCACGATGTCACCCTGCTGGAGCTCCGTCGCCGGAACCGTCTCGCCGGACCGCCTGCGCGCCACCGTGTCGGTCTTGGCCTTGCGCAGCGTGGCCGCCTGGGCCTTGCCGCGTCCCTCCGCGACCGCTTCCGCCAGGTTGGCGAAGATCACCGTCAGCCAGAGCCACACCACGGTCGCCCAGGCGAAGAAGGAGGGCCGCAGGAGCGCCAGGACCGTGGTGAAGACCGCGCCGATCTCCACGATCAGCATCACCGGGTTACGCCACAGCGTGGCCGGGTTCAGCTTCTTGAACGCGTCCGGCAGGGACCGCACCATCTGCTGGGGATCGAGCAGGCCCCCACCGACCTTGCCGGTGCTCTTGGGGGTCTCGACCGTCTGGGTCGTCATGACAGGAGTCCTTCTGCGAGCGGCCCCAGCGCGAGCGCCGGGAGGAAGGTCAGGGCGACGAGGATGATCGTCACGCCGACGACCATGCCGACGAACTGCGGACGGTGCGTCGGCAGCGTGCCCGCCGTCTCCGGGACCGGGGTCTGCCTGGCCAGCGAACCGGCCAGGGCGAGTACGAAGATGATCGGCAGGAAGCGGCCGAGCAGCATGCACAGGCCGAGCGCCACGTCGTACCACGGGGTGTTGACGGTGACGCCGCCGAAGGCCGAGCCGTTGTTGTTCGAGGCGCTGGTGAAGGCGTAGAGGATCTCGGAGAAGCCGTGCGGCCCGCTGTTCAGCATCGCCGCCAGGCCCGCCTCGTTGCCCATGGCCAGTGAGGTGCCGACCAGGACGAGGATCGGGGTGACCAGGAAGTACATCGAGGCCAGCTTGATCTCGCGGGCGCCGATCTTCTTGCCCAGGTACTCGGGCGTGCGGCCCACCATGAGGCCGGCCACGAACACGGTGATCACGGCGAGGATGAGCATGCCGTACAGGCCCGCGCCGACGCCGCCGGGGGCGACCTCGCCGAGCATCATGTTGAACATCGTCATCATGCCGCCGAACGGCGTGTAGGAGTCGTGGAAGGAGTCCACGGCGCCGGTGCTGGTCAGCGTGGTGGCCGCGCCGAACGTGGCGGAGTTGGCGACGCCGAACCTGACGTCCTTGCCCTCCATCGCCGAGCCGATCGCCTGCGGGACGGTGGCGTCGCCGGCCAGCTCGAAGACGTTGGTCAGCGTCACACTGACCAGCGCGATGACGCCCATGACGGCGAGGATCGCGTAGCCTTGGCGGATCTGGCCGACCATCTTGCCGAAGGTGCGCGGGAGCGCGAACGGGATCAGCAGGATGAGGAAGATCTCGAACCAGTTGGTCCAGCTGGTGGCGTTCTCGAACGGGTGCGCCGAGTTGGTGTTGTAGAAACCGCCGCCGTTGGTGCCGAGCTCCTTGATGACCTCCTGGCTGGCCACGGGGCCGCCGGTCATGTTCGTGGGACCGGTCAGGCCGGCGATCTCGTGCGGGCCGGTGAAGTTCTGCACCAGGCCGCCGGCCACGAGGATCAGCGCGCCGACGAAGGCGATCGGCAGCAGGATGCGGAGGGTGCCGCGCACCAGGTCCACCCAGAAGTTGCCGAGGGTGTCGGTGCCCCTGCGGGCGAAGCCGCGGACCAGCGCGATCGCGACGGCCATGCCGACCGCGGCCGAGACGAAGTTCTGCACGGCCAGGCCGGACATCTGGACCAGGTGGCCCATCGTCGACTCGCCGGAGTAGGCCTGCCAGTTCGTGTTGGTGACGAAGCTGACGGCGGTGTTCCAGGCGATGTGGTCGGGGACGGGGTCGAAGCCCAGGCTCAGGAAGAGTTTGTCCTGGAGGCGCTGCAGGCCGTACAGGACGAGGAGGGAGATGACCGAGAACGCGAGAACGCTGCGCGCGTAGACGGCCCAGCGCTGCTCGGAGTCGGCCTGGACGCCGAGCAGGCGGTAGATGAAGCGCTCCACCACGTTGTGCTTGACGCTCGTGTACACGCGGTACATGTGGTCGCCCAGCGGCTTGTGCGTGATGACCAGCGCGAGGACGAGGGAAGCGATGAAGATCCAGCCCACTAGAACCGCTCCGGGAACAGCAGGGCCGCGACCATGAAGATCACCAGGCCGACGGCCACGACAAGGCCGGTGGCATTGATCGCGCTCACAGGCGCTCCACCGCCTTCACCACTAGCCCCAGGATCACGAACAACGCGATCGTCAGGGCGACGAAGATGACGTCGGCCATCCCCACTCCTCAGCTCCGGAAAGTTGCTTGCTCCGTAAGCAAAGCGGGAGATTTATGCGTTTTTGCCGTTCTTGACGGGTTCCATACGCCCACAAGCCGCCTCTTGACACCATCCCGACGACGATCGCTTCCCGTCAGGGCGAACAACCCCTCCCCTCCGTTACGGCAAGCCTCCGCCCACTCCCCCCGCCGCCCCGGTACCGCCCGATCGTCAGGCGCTTCTCACGTCGGACGTGGTTCTCTCCGCCACGCCGTCCGCCTGGCCGGTTCCCGCGGCCTCGGGCGCGCGCCGCTGTCCCTCGTCGAGCGCGGGCCGCTCGCTTTCGCCGACCGCCCGGGGTTCCGTGGCCGTGTCCTGCTTGTCCGGTGGCGTCGCGGCCTGGGCGGCCTTGTCGAAGAAGCGGAGCAGTTCCACCGGCAGCGGCATGATCAGCGTGGAGTTCTTCTCCGCCGCCACCTCCACCACCGTCTGCAGCAGGCGCAGCTGCAGCGCTCCCGGCGTCTGGGACATGATGCCCGAGGCGTCGGCCAGCTTCTGGGCGGCCTGCAGTTCGCCGTCGGCCACGATCACCCGGGATCGCCGTTCGCGCTCGGCCTCGGCCTGGCGTGACATCGAGCGCTTCATCGACTCCGGCAGCTGAACGTCCTTGATCTCCACGCGGTCGATGTGGATGCCCCAGCCCAGCGCCGGGCTGTCGATCATCAGGGCCAGGCCCCGGTGCAGTTCCTCGCGGTTGGACAGCAGGTCGTCCAGTTCGCTTTTGCCGATGATGTTGCGCAGCGAGGTCTGGGCCACCTGCTCGATCGCGAACAGGTAGTTCTGCACCTCGATCGAGGCGCGCATCGGGTCCTGGACGCGGAAGTAGACGACGGCGTCCACACGGACCGAGACGTTGTCGCGGGTGATGCCCTCCTGCGTCGGGACGGGCATGGTGACGATCTGGACGTTGACCTTGGTCATCCGGTCGACGAGCGGGATCAGGACCCGGAGCCCCGGCTGCCGTACCCGCTGCTGCGCCCGGCCCAGGCGGAAGACGACCCCGCGTTCCACCTGGTTGACGACCCTGAACCCGGTCACCAGGACCAGCAGGACGAGGAACGCGGCGAGCCCCAGCAGGATGATGGTGGATTCCATGGCGGTGTCCCTTCCTCTTCGAGGCTAGATCCGTCCGCGCGCCACGGAAAGAAGGGGACGCGGCCCGGCCTCGATCGCCGGGCCGCGCCGGTGTCAGGCGAGCGCCGTGCGGCTGACGGGGCTCGTGTGGCGCCGCCCCGGACCAGCGGCGCACTGGTTGCCCGGTCTAAGGCGGTCATCCGTATATCGCAATTGTGTAACGGCAATTAATGTCCGGATACGGACGGGTCAACGGGCGCGCCACTGTGCCGAGACGGTTTAAAGTTCAGTCAAACCTAGAGACCGACGGGCGGGTGGCCTTGGACACGACCACGGAGCCGGTGACGAAGAAGCGGCGCCCGCGCCTGATGTCGTGGCTGGTGGCGGGGCTCCTGGCCGCCTGGGCGCTGGTCCGGCTGACCGGCCTGGAGGCGGGCTGGCCGCTCACCCAGCTGATGACGCTGACACCCTTCGGCGCCGTGCTCGCGCTGCTCTCGGCGGCGGTCCTGTTCTTCCGCGACCGGCTGGCCGCGCTGGTCGCCCTGGCCGCCGCCGCCGCGATGGTCGCCGTCATCGTGCCCAGGGTGGTCTCGGATCCGGCTCCGGAAGGCGGGACCGCTCTGCGCGTCCTCTCGTCGAACCTGTTCGGGCGGGCCGACCCCGCCGCGATCGTCGACCTGGTCACGCGCCTTGACGTGGACGTTCTCAGCGCGCTGGAGCTCAGACCCCACCAGGTCGCCGCGCTGGAGGCGGCGGGGCTGGGGCGGCTTCTGCCGTACACGGTGCTGGAGGAGGCGGAAGGCCCGGCCGGCAGCGGCATCTACTCGCGCTACCCGCTGACCAAGATCGAGGGGTTGTTCACGCCGATCGGGCACCACATGCCGGCGGCCAGGGTGGCACTGCCGTCCGGGCCGGTCGAGGTGGTGGCGGTGCACCCGAATCCGCCCCTGCCTCGCCTCTACGCGGAATGGAACGTTTCATTGGCGGCGCTACCGGATGCCGCGCCGGGGCGGATCCTCGCGGGCGACTTCAACGCCAGCCTCGACCACCAAGCCTTCCGGGCCCTGCTGAACCGGGGCTACACCGACGCCGCCGCCCAGGTGGGCAAGGGGCTCGTCCCGACGTGGCCGCGCGGCCGGGCGATCCCGCCGATCATCACGATCGACCACATCCTGGTCGATCGTTCCATCGGCGTGCGCCGGGCGGAGATCGTCGACGTGCCCGGCACGGACCACCGGGCGGTCTTCGCGGACCTCAGTATCGGACAACCGTAACTTCTAGTTTCGCGTGTCCTTTCCCGGGAGAGGTGGACGGAGTCACTCTCGGTCGCTAAACATGCGCCTGATGAAACCCCCCGAACATCTGCTCGTGCCCGCGGTCGCGCGCGCGGGAACGATCCTGCGCGAGTGCGCGCTCCAGGCGGACGAAACCCCCGAACTCGCCCCGCTGGCCGACGCCCTGCGCACCGCCGCGGCCCGGCTCGCCGAGCCCATGCGGCTGGCCGTGGCGGGCCAGATCAAACGCGGCAAGTCCACGCTGGTCAACGCGCTGCTCGGCGAACAGGTGGCGGTGACCGGCCGCGAGGAGCTGACGTTCAACGTGAACGAGCTGGTCCACGCCCCGCGCCCGAGCCTGACCGTGCACTTCCGCGACGGCCCGCCGCGACCGGTCGCGCCGTCGGAGTTCGCGCACTGGACCGTCCGCGACGAGACGCACCTGGCCGACCTCGTCCGCGTACGCAAGGTGGAGTACGGCCTTCCGAACCCCTTCCTGAACGACTTCCACCTCGTCGACACCCCCGGCCTGGGCAGCGTGTACGGCCGGGACTCGGCCAACACCCTGGCCACGATGGGCGTCCAGGACCCCGGCGTGCTGGAGCTCCTGGGCCGCGACCCGCAGACCCTCCACCAGGAGAGCATCGACGAGCTCGACCAGGCCGACGCCGTCCTTTACCTGTTCAGCCGCGACGTCAGCAACCAGGACGTGGCCGCGGTCTCCGCCTTCCTCGGCGACCGGGCCGGCATGCTGACGCCGTTCAAGGCGTTCGGCGTGCTCAGCAGGTGCGACCAGAGCTGGCCGCCGGTGCTCGGCGACCCGCTGGCCTTCCATCCGCTGCGCGACGGCGCGAGCCAGGTCATCGACGTCTACCGGGGCGCCACCGACCTGAGCCGCCTGTTCTACCTGGTGGTGCCGATCGCGGCGAAGGTCGCCGCCGGCGCGCAGGCGATGAAGGAACACCATCTCGGGTGGCTGCGTGCGCTGGCCGCCGTCTCCCCCGCCGAGCTGGCCGGCGAGCTGGGCGACCTGCGTGAGTTCCAGCACGCCGCCGGTCCGCTGCGCCCGGCGTACCGGAAGGAGCTCGTCGAGCTGCTCGGCGCCTGGGGCGTGCACCTGGCGTGCGGCGCGCTGCGCGACGGCCTGGACCCCGGGGAGCTCGCCGAGCACCTGGTCGAGGAGAGCGGGGTGGGCGGGCTGCGCCGGTTGATCAGCGGGCACTTCGGCAACCGCGCCGGACTCATCAAGCTGGACCAGGCCATGATCTCGGTACGGGCGGCGCTGGCGAGCTGCCGCGAGGGCCTGCCGCCGGACGGCGCCGCCAAGGCGGCCGCCGACGAGGTGGCGAAGCGGGTCGAGCGGTTCCAGCGCTCCGAGCACGGCTTCGCCGAGCTGACCGCGCTCGCCGCCCACTACCAGGGCGCCACCCGTTTGCGACCGGCGGAGGCGGAGCAGCTCCTGCAGGTCACCGGCGAGAAGGGCACCTCATGCGCGGCCCGGCTCGGCTTCGAGGACGACCAGCCGGTCAGCCGGATGATGCGACGAGCGAAGGAGCGAGCGCACCAATGGAACACCCGGATGAACGACCCCCTCACCGGCAGGGTGGACAAGCAGACGGCCCACACGATGGTGCGCAGCTACGAGCGGATCATGGATCGTCTCCAGGTGGCCCAGCGCCTGCTCGACCCAGAGACCTGCTGAGCAGGCTGGTCGACCCCCTGGTCAAACCCCGCAAACTCGCCGAGCAGCTTCTGGTACGGCTGGCCGCCCTCACCGGCCGCCGCCAGGACCCACCCGACCTCGGCACCGCCGCCCTGCTGGAGCACGCGCTGGCCGAGGTCGAGACCCTGGAACGGACCCAGCGCGAGCTGCGCGGAGAACTGGACCGCCTGCGCCGCGCGGAAGGCGCGCACGAACCTCCCCCGCGCATGGTGAACGCCCTAGTGGACCTCGCGGAACGCCTGGACGAGCTGCGCGGCCGCGACCTCGCCACCGGCCCGGAGCCGCCGGCCAGGCTGGTCGACTGGGTCGCCGACCAGCTCACGCTGATGCTGCGCGAGGGCGAGGTCGAGCCGCTGGACGACAGCGGCGAACTGGTCCCCGAGCGGCACCAGGTCGTGGGCGTGCGCCCCACGGCGGAGCCCGGCCTGCCGGGCACGATCGCCGAGACCGTCCGCCCCGGCTACCAGTGGCGCGGGCTGGTCCTGCGGCCCCAGCAGGTGCTCGCCTACGTCGAGGAGCCGGCGCGATGAGCCACGAGGAGCTGGCCAGGGTACGCGCCGACGTCCTCGCCCTGCACGAGCGCCTGGTCGCCGGCCTGGAACTCACCGAGGCGCTGCGGGCCAAGCTCGAAGAGAGCGTCCAGCGGGTCCAGACCGGGACGTACCAGGTCGTCGTCATGGGCGAGTACAGCCGCGGCAAGTCCAGCCTGATCAACGCCCTGCTCGGCCGCGAGCGACTCCTGCCGGTGAACTCCGCCGTGACCACCTGCGTCGTCACCGTCCTGCGCTGGGGCGAGCGTGAGGCCGCGTTCGTCACCGAGAGCTCGGGCGAGCGGCGCGAGATCCCGCTCGGCGAGCTCGACCGGCACGTCGCCGACCGGGCGAACGTCGACCACGTCGTCACCGTCGAGACGCCGGCCGAGCTGCTGCGCGACGGGCTGGTCCTGGTCGACACCCCGGGCATCGGCGCCGTGAACAACGCCCACAGCGACGCCACCTACGCCTCCCTGTCGCGGGCGGACGCGATCCTCTATGTCGGCAGCAGCGAGGAGACGCTGAGCGTCAACGAACTGGCACACGTCGAGAAGGCGTTCGCCGCCTGCCCGGTCGTGGTCACCGCGATCACCAAGGTGGAGTCGGTCTTCGACCAGGACCACGAGGTCAGGGTCGCCCGCCGGAAGATCGCCGCGGCGACGGGACTGGCGCCCGAGGACCTCGTCGTGCTGCCGGTCTCCGCCCATCGCAGGCTGCGGGCGCTCCGGCAGGGCCGCCCCGAGTCGCCCGGCGAGTCCGGTCTGCCGGAGCTGGAACGGCAGTTGCGCGATCGCCTGGCCGCGACCTGCGGCGCCCGGTACCTGGAACGTGCCCTCGACCTCCTGGACGAGGTGCAGGCCGCGGCCGAGGCCCCGGTCACCAACGAGCTGGCCGCGCTGGTGGCCGGCGAGGAACTGGAGAGGATCGCCGCCGAGCTGCGGCAGAACTGGCGGCGGGCAGAAGAGCTGCTGGCCGGCCGGGCCGTCTGGCGCGAGGCGCTGGTGGCCTCGTTCGACGAGGCCGCCGCGCCCGTCGTCGAACGGCTGGCCGCGCGCAACCAGGCGATCCGCGACCGCTTCCTCGGCCACATCCACTCGCGCGCGGTCGTCGACGACGCCGAGGGCCTCATCAACGCCACCACGCGGGCACTCTCCGACGCCCTGGACACCGCCCGCGCCGACCTGCTTGCCGCCGTGGACCGCACCGGCGAGGAGACCGCCGCGGCCACCCGGCTGCCGATAGGCGTGCTCAACGCGGCGGTGCCCGGCTACCAGCCGAGGCTGGACGTCTCCGCCATCATGCTGCGCAAGCACGCCAGGGAGGGACGGCTGTCGTCGGTCAACTCCGGCGTGACCGTGGCCGGCGCCGTCGGCACCGCGATCTTCACCGGCGCCGGCGCGCTGCTGCCCGGCATCGGCATCGCGATCGGCGCGGTCGCGGCGATCGCGCTCGGCGCCCTCGGCGTCATGGCCGGGTTGCAAGAACACCGGCACCGCGTGCTCACACAGGTCAAACTAGAGCGGTCGGCGCAGTTCAGCCAGGCCGTGCTGCCCATGGTCGAGCGGAACGCCGCCAAGGCGGAGAAAGACCTCGCCGAGGCGGTCGAGGACTGCAAGGTGCTCATGCTGGAGCACTTCGACGACGTGCTGCGCCAGACGCGTGACGCGCTCGACCGGTCGATCGAACGGCTGGCCGTACTGCGAGAGGCGAGCGCGCGGGACCGGAAGCGGCGGATGGCGGAGCTCACGATCACGGCGGGGCAGTACGAGCGGGTGCGAGGGGAGCTGACCGCGGCGCGCGAGCGTGTGCGGCGGCTCGGTCACTGACGGAGGGATCAGCAGCGGTGGGAGTGGTTTACGGCATCGACTTCGGCACGTCCAACTCCTCGATCATGGTGGGGCTGGCGGACGGGCGGGTCGTCGTGGTGCCCGATCCGGAGACGCGGGGCGCGGCCGAGATCCCGACCGCGGTGCTCGCGACCCGCGGCAGGCTGTACGTGGGCACGGCCGCGAAACGGCTCGGGCCCGCCTACATCCAGAACTACCGGACCGAGTTCAAGCGTGACTTCGGCGACGACGCGCCCGTCCACCTCGACGGCCGCCGCTACCAGGTGCACGAGCTGGCCGCCGAGGTCCTGCGGTACCTGCGCGCGCAGGCGCGGCGCGTGGCCCCGGGCGAGCCCGGCACGGTCGTCATCACCGTGCCGGTCAGCTGGGACGCCGGCAACCACGACCTGATGAAGCAGGCCGCCCAGCTGGCGGGGTTCGACCCGGCGACGGTCACGCTGGTGTCCGAGCCCGTCGCGGGGGTACGCGGCGCGGTCACCGGGCAGCGCTTCTTCGACGAGCAGACGATCCTGCTCTACGACCTGGGCGGCGGCACCTTCGACTGCGCCCTGACCAAGGGCACCACGGACGCGGGCTTTCGCGACGTGGGCCGGCCGGGCGGCATCCCCACGCTGGGCGGGATCGACTTCGACCGGGAGATCCTCACCGCGATCAGGGAGCGCCACCCCGAGCAGGTGGACGCGCTGTTCGCCGACCCCGAGCCGGACGTGCCCGTGCTGCGCAGGCGGCTCGGCCTCAGGGACACCTGCGAGAAGATCAAGCACGCGCTGTCGGAGCGGGAGGAGTATCGGGCGCTGCTGTCCGAGCTCGACCCGCCGGTCCTGTTCACCATGACGCGGGACGAACTGGGCGAACTCCTCGACAAGCCGCTGGCCGAGACCGTGGACGAGTGCGACCGGCTGCTCGGCGACCAGGAGCTGGCCTGGGACGACGTGACCAAGGTGATCCCGGTGGGCGGGAGCAGCCGGTTGCCGATGGTGCACGCGCAGATCTCCCGCCGGTCGGGGGTGACGGTGCTGAAGGTGGAGGAGCCGGAACTGGCCGTGGTACGCGGCGCCGTGCACCTCGCGATGGAGATACGGGACGCACAGGTGCTCCCGCGGGAGGAGGAGACCCCGGCGCCCGCGCCGGCCGCGGCGCCGGCTCCGGCGGTGCGGGTGCCGAGCACGCAGGCGGTGGTCCCCGGGCAGATGCTCGCGCTCAGCTTCGTCTGGCTGCTCAGCGCGGTCATCTACCTGACCGGTGCCCACCTCAATGGCGCCTGGCAGGTCCTTCTGCTCATCCTCATGTTCCTGCCGGCGCTGGTGGTGGCGCTCGGTCTGGCCGGGGACGCGCTCGACCGGCGGGACCCCGAGGCGGGCCTGCTCATGGCGGTCGTCGCGGCGGTCGCGCCCGTCGTGGCCGCGATCGTCGCGGAGTTCCGGCCCGCGTCGGACGCGGACGTGGTCATGGTCGGCGGCATGCTCCTGTCCGCGCTGACCGGTTGGTGGGGCGCGGGCCTCACCAGCGGGGAAGACCGGTACTTCATGATCGCCGGCGGCGGGTTCTTCGCGTTGGGCGCGGCCGGATTCTGGATCGGCGACGGCGCGAACGCGGTGGGAGCGGTGGTCAGTGGAGGGGTGATGGGACTGCTCGCGACGCTCGTCGGGTCGAGCGGCGATAGCCGTACGTCTCGTGGGTCTTCTTGAAGCCCAGCGCGGCGTAGAGCCTCCTCGCCGGGACGTTCTCCGCGTTGTGGTTGACGGTGACGGTGGTCAGGCCGAGGGCGCGCATCCGGTGCATGGCGTGCAGCATGGTCGCCCTGGCCAGGCCCAGGCGGTGGAAGTCGGCGTGGGTGCCGACCGGCTCGAAGTGGCCGATGGCGTTGCGCCGGTCCACCCAGTACACGAGGAACGAGGCGATCCGGCCGTCCGGCGACTCGGCGACGATCTCGCGGTCGACGTCGTAGCCGGGCTTGAGCATGACCTCGTCGCGGTACTGCGTGCCGGTCCACTCTGAGTCGAAGGCGCTGTTGCGGGCGCGGGCCAGTTCGTCGGCGTCGGCCAGCCGGGCGGCGCGCAGCGTGAAGCCCGGGGGCGGGCTCGGCGCGGGCAGGTCGGCGAGTGCGGCCTCATTGACGTCGTCCCAGGTACGGAACCGGGTGAAGCCCAGGCGCTCCAGCACCTCGATCCTGGCCGTGTCGCAGTCGAAGACGTCGGTCAGCACCTCGTCCTCGCCCCGGCCGGTGGTCGCGCAGGCGGCCTCGATCATGTCGGCCTCGGCCTGGGTGCCACGCAGGTCAGGGGCGGTGAAGACGTCGAAGGCGTTCTCGAAGCGGGTGTTGACCGTCAGCCCGGCCAGGCGGCCGCCGTCCTCCCAGACGTGCACGACCTCTCCGGTCGGGCGACGGCCCCTGATGTTCTCGTAGATGCGGTGGGGCAGCTCACCGATGTGGTCATAGGCGCAGCGGCCCGCGCCGGCGATCCACTCCGCGACGGTCTCCTGGATCCAGGGCAGGTCGGCGTCCGTGTATGGGCGCATGGTCAGCATCCGCCCATTGTCGTTGACGTTGCCGGAGGCGGGGATCATGCTATGTATTGGAAAGGCGTTTCACTATGCGAAACATGCAGCTCTCGATCGCCGGCGGCGTGCGTGAGTTCGCCGCGGCGACGCCGGCCGCCGTCGCGGTGGCCGACGACGGGCGGGAGCTGACCTTTCGCGCCCTGGACGATCGGTCGAGCAGGCTGGCCAACGCCCTGCTCAAGGCCGGGTTACGCACCGGCGAACGGGTCGCGGTGCTGATGGGCAACCGGCTGGAGTACCCGGAGGTGGCCTGCGGGATCGCCAAGGCCGGGCTGGTCATGGTGCCGATGAATCCCCGGCAGACGGCCGCGGAGAGCGCGTACATCCTCGATCATTCGCAGGCTCGGGCCATCGTGCTCGACGACGCCTTCGCCGGGGCCGTGGACCGGTTGCCGCGTACCGTTCTGTCGCTCGGCCCGTCCTACGAGGCGGTGCTGGCCACCTCGCCGGGTACCGACCCGCGGGTGGAGGTGGACGAGCGGGAGCCGTTCTGCGTCGCCTACACCTCGGGCACCACCGGGCGGCCCAAAGGCGTGGTTATCAGCCACCGCTCGCGCGCCCTCACCTTCTACGCCGCCGCCCTGGAGTGGGGGCTCGGGCCGGGACGCCGGACGATCGCGGTCGCGCCCATGTACCACGGCGCGGGCTTCGCCTTCGGGTACGCGCCGGTCCACACCGGCGGGACCGTCGCGATGCTGCGGGCCTGGGACCCCGAACGCCTGCTCGCCATGATCGCCGGGACGCGGGCGCAGTCGGTGTTCCTGGTCCCGGCGCACGCCCACATGCTGCGCGCGCACGGGCTCGGCGAGCACGACCTGTCCTCGCTGGACACGCTCTTCTTCAACGCCGCCGCGCTGCCGCGCACGCTCAAGGAGTGGGTGCTCGACGCCTTTCCCGGAGTCGGGGTGCACGAGCTCTACGGCTCGACCGAGGCGGGCATCATCAGCGACTGCCGCCCCGCCGACGCCCGGCGCAAGATCGGGTCGGTGGGGACGCCCTGGTTCATGACCGAGGTCAGGATCGTCGAGGGTGAGCTGTTCTCGCGCTCGCCGTACCTCATGAACGGTTATCTCGGCGACCCCGACGCCACCGCGGCGTGCACCACCGCCGACGGCTTCATGACCAGCGGCGACCTCGTCGAGCGCGACGAGGAGGGCTTCCTCTACATCGTCGACCGCAAGAAGGACATGATCATCTCGGGTGGCGTCAACGTCGCGCCGCGCGAGGTCGAGGAGGCGCTGGCCGCCTACCCCGGCGTGGCCGAGGCCGCCGTCGTCGGACTGCCGGACGAGCGGTGGGGCGAGCGGGTGACGGCGTTCGTGGTCACGGCGCCGGGCGCGGCGGTCGAGGCGGCGCGGCTCGTCGAGCACTGCCGCCGGCGGCTGTCGGGCGCCAAGCTGCCGCGGCAGATCGAGTTCGTGCCCGCGCTGCCACGGAACGCGGCGGGCAAGATCCTCAAGCGCGAGCTGAAGGAGTGGCATGCGTCCCCACGTTGAAGTGATCCAAGAAGACGACTACATCTGGCACGCGGCCGAACTCGTCGGCGGCGAGGGGCGGGCGAGCGAGCGGCGCCTGTCCGTGGACGAGGAGGACGGCTCGTCGTCGCTGCGCGTCGACTTCCACACCGGCTGGGGACGCGGGCCGGGCGTGCATCATGCCGACAGCGAGTTCTACGTGCTCGAAGGCTCGATGACGTACGGCGGGCGGCGCCTCGGCCAGGGCGGCTACGTGTACGCGCCGAAGGGGGTGCCGGTCGAGGCGATCACGTTCGCCGAGGGAACGAGGATCCTCCACTACCGCGAGTACGGCGACGCCGGATTCGACGCCGGTGCCGCGCGCTGGGCGGAGGCCCGGGAGGACGTCATCGTGATGGACTCGGCGGCGATGGAGTGGGACGCGGTGCCGAACCCCGGCCCCATGCCCGGACTTTTTATCAAATACCTCCATGTGGACCCTTTGACGGGCTTCTACACCCGGCTGGTGCACGCGCAGGAAGGCTGGGCCGACCACCGGCTCGCTCACCATCCCTGCTACGAGGAGGCGTACACGCTTCAGGGGCACATGGAGTACAACTTCGGGACGCTCGACCTCGGCACGTACTTCTTCCGGCCCGCCCGGGTGAAACATGGGCACTTCACCTCGATGGAGGGCGGGGCCACCTGGTTGCTGCGGTCGGACGGGGAGTTGTTCAACTGGTACACGCAGAACGAGTGGGTCCGGTGGGGCGGTGAGGCGCTCAACTACGGGCCCGCCGGGCGGTGGTCGCAGTCCAGCCACGACCTGGGGGTGGGGCTGCGGGCGGAGGAGGAACTGGCGATGCTGCGGGCGTCGCTGGACTACTCACGGCAGACGGGCGCCACGGACGCCGACTACGTCCCGCACGGCCAGGGAACGGACCACAGCCTGCTCGCCATCGCCAAGGCCCGCGACGCCGCCCGCCTCCAGGGCGGCCACACCCACCACGCCGATGAAGCCGATGAAGAGGCCATGGACTGGGGCGCCGACCCCGCCTCGCTGGAGCATCCGGACGAGCGCACGGACGCGGGCGCGCACAACTGGGGCACCGGGCGGGTGTGGAAACCGGGCGACCCGATCCCGGCGCCGATCGTCTCCAGCCTGCCCGTCCGCTCCCGCTCCCGAGGCCGCTGGGACGGCGACGGAATGTAGGCCGGCCCACCGAACCGGGGATGATGAACCGATTCGGTTGAGCGCATGGGTGGAGAGATGAGCATGTATCGCTGGCAGGTCATGAACAGGATCGCCGAACGCCGCATCGTCGGCATCGTCCGCGCCATCAACGCCGAGACGGCGGTACAGGCTGCCATCACCACCGTGGACGCCGGCCTGGACGTCGTCGAGGTGTCCCTGACCACGCCGGGCGCCCTCGACGCCATCGCCGAGATCGTCCGCTCCCGCCCGGACGCGGTGATCGGCGCCGGCACCGTCCTGGACGAACCGACCGCCCGTCTCGCCGCCCTGGCCGGCGCCCGCTTCCTGGTGTCCCCTTCGTTGAGCCGGCAGGTCCTGTCCACGGGTCATCGGTACGGCCTGGCCGTACTGCCCGGCGTGGCCACGGCGACGGAGATCGTGACCGCGTTGGAGTCGGGGGCCGACGCCGTGAAGCTCTTCCCCGCCCGCGCCTCCTCCCCCGACGTCCTGCGCGACCTCCTCCAGGCCCTCCCCCAGGCCCCGGTGGTGCCGACCGGCGGCATCACCGTGGAGAACGCCCCGGCCTGGATCGCCGCCGGCGCCGTGGCCTGCGGCATAGGCAGCGCCATAACCTCCGGCGACACCACCACCGTCAAAACCCTCCTGACCACCCTCAACCCCACCCCCTAACCCCGATGGGGCGACCCCCGTCCCACTCGCGCCTCCGGGGCCTCGCGCCGTGTGCCGCGCAAGCCGGAAACCAGGGGCCGAGGGATGGCCGGGGCCGAACCGAAGGCCGCCGACCGGGAACCAGGGCGCCTCGGATCGCGGGTCTGGGGCGGGTCCGGTGACGGGGCCGGAACCGAGGGCCAGGGTCGCAGGGCAAGAGCGAGGGTGTGGCAGGGCGAGCCGTCGTGGGCGTGGGGCGCGGGATTTGGGGCCTGGAGCGCGGAGTTCGGGGGCGAGGGTGTGGGGTTTGGGGTGAAGGTGTGGGGTTGTGGGTGTTGGGTGGGTGGTGTGGCTGATGAGAGGTGGGTGGCGTGATGGGTGGGCGGCTTGAGGGGGAGGTGGTGCTGGTTACCGGGGGTGCCCGGGGGATCGGGGCGGCCGTGGTGGAGGTGGCTGCCAGGGAAGGGGCGCGGGTCGGGGTGGTGGATGTGCTGGCGGCTGGGCGGGGCTTCGCCGTACAGGCGGACATCACGTCGGGTGAGCAGGTGAGGTCGGCGGTCGCCGAGATCGCGCACGAGCTGGGGGCGATCTCCGTGCTGGTCAACAACGCGGGGCGCAACGCCTACTACGACCCGGTCGAGATGACCGAGGCCGAGTGGGACGAGGTGTTCGCGATCGATCTGAAGGCCGCGTGGATGATGTCGCAGGCGGTGCTGCCGGGGATGAAGGCGGCGGGGCGTGGGGCGATCGTCAACGTCGCGTCCATACACGCCCGGCTGACCACGCGCGGGATGTTCCCCTATGCGGCGGCCAAGTCCGGTCTCGTGGGGCTGACGCGCAGTCTCGCGCTGGAGGTCGGGCCGCATGGTGTGCGGGTCAACGCGGTCAGCCCCGGCTGGACCGCCACCCGGCTGGTGGAGGAGTACCTGGACAAGCACCCCGATCCGGGTGAGCGCGCCAGGGTGGAGGGGCTGCATCCCATGGGGCGGATGGGGTCGCCGCACGAGGTGGCCGAAGTGGTCTGCTTTCTCGCCTCGGACGCGGCCGGCTTCGTCACGGGGGCGGAGTGGGCCGTGGACGGCGGGATGAGCGCTCGGTTCCCCTGAACGCCGTGGAGAAGGCCCGGACTCCGGCGGAGTCCGGGCCCCGGGACTATCCGGCGGTGGTCACCGCCACCGGCGCGACCGCAGCGGCGCTGTGCTGCGGGATGCCGTTCAGGTTGAACGCGTACCGGGCGGTGGAGTCGGCGATGGCGTCGGCGTCCACGTCCAGGGCGGTCATGTTGATGTTGGAGATGGTGTCGCAGGCCAGGTGGTAGCAGACGTCATAGGCGACGCCCGCCTGCCCGCCGAACAGCGCGGCCTCGGCCGGGGTCTTGATGCCTTCGGCCCCGGTGAAGATGCCGCCGGACGGGATGCCGACCGCGATGAACGGTCCGTAGTCGGAGCGCCCGTCGAAGTCGGTGCCGACGGTGGCCAGGTTGCGGGACTTGAAGAACTTGTCGAGCTGCTTCTCGATGTGGGCGCTTCCGGGAGGCCCGGCGGGCGAGCCGGTGGCGTCGGAGTCGTCGCCGTCGTAGAGCTTGAAGGCGTAGTTGGGCGAGGCGACCATGTCGAAGTTCAGGTACACCCTGATGCGCTTGCGCTCGGCGGCGCTCAGCCGTTCGACGTACTGGTCGGAGCCGAGCAGCCCGATCTCCTCGCTGGTCCAGAAGGCGAAGCGGACCTTGTTCTTGACCGGGAAGTGCGCGAGCTGCAGCGCGGTCTCCAGGATGGCGGCGCTGCCGGAGCCGTTGTCGTTGATGCCGGGCCCGGCTTCGACGCTGTCGAGGTGCGCGCCGACCATGACGACGTTGCGCGGGTCGCCGCCGCGGGTCTCGGCGATGACGTTGTCGCTCTTGCCGAGCGTGAGCGTGGCGTCGACCTTCAGGCGGACGGTGGCGCCGGGGGTGGAGGCCAGTTCGTTGCCGACGGCGAAGTCGGCGAAGACCATGGGCACGCCGCCGCGCCACTCGCCGATGTCGAGGGGGAAGGCGTCGGTGCGTCCGGGCTGGCCCTCGTTGAAGACGATGATGCCGGAGGCGCCGGCCCGGCCGGCGTTGCGGATCTTCTGGGCGAAGGCGCAGGTGCCGCGCTGGATGAGGGCGATCCGGCCGGCGACGAAGCCGTTGAAGTCAGCCGCTTCGCAACCGCTGGTGGAGGTGGGGGTGGGCGTCGGCGGGAGCGTGAGGTCGACGCCCTGGACCTGCGCGGTCACGTCGCCGGGGGGCGACGGCTGGAACGTGAAGAAGTCCTCGTTGGGCACGTAGGTCTTCTGGCCGGGCGCGGTCAGGTTGAGGGTGGGCGGGCTGTTCTCCACCCAGCCTTCGACGAAGTCGGTCGGCTGGAGGGTGACCTTGTAGCCGGCCTTGCGCAGTTTGCTGGCCACGTAGTCGCGCGATGCCGGGTAACCGGGTGTGCCGGTGGCGCGGGTGCCGCCGTTGGCGGTGGCGATGGCCTGGAGTGCGTCGAGGTGCTTCTTGACGTTCGTGCCCTTGACCTTTTTCACCATCACTTTGGCGATGATGTCGTCCAAACCACCCCCGGCTTGGGCCGGGGTGGCCAGGGCCACCGGCAGGGTGATCACCGCGATGATCGCGGTGATCCCTCTGCGCAGGGAGGTACGCATACGGGACTCCTAGGTTTTGTCTGAGAATTTCCCCGATGGTGCGCGTCGCCCTCGGAACGTAACAGGTGATGATCGACCCGCCTAGGCACGGATTGTTACACCTGGCGGGTCGTCAAGAGGCGCGGTGTGATGCCGGACAGGGTGCCGGTTTCCCATAATTTCCACCACGAACTCGGAAGATGCGGCCACCTGCGCCGGAACGTAGGCACAGAAGATGTTCTCTCCCACCGTGTGTCCAAAACCGGCACTTTTCACAGGAGTCAACCTGCCGTCAGGAAGGACGAGCGATTCACCACCGTGCATGACGACCTCGCCACTGGCGGTGAACCACGTCAGCCGCCGCGCGGGCCCCCGGTCACGGATGGTGCGCAGGGCGGGTCAGGCCAGCAGTTCGGGCTTGGCGTGGACGGCGAGGCCCGCCTCGTAAGGGTTGTCGTCGGCGCTGATGTCGGCCGCCCAGGCCGGATAGTGCTTCTCCAGCCGCAGCGATCGAAGCGCCCTGTAGCCCACGTCGACCGCGCCGAACCCGGCCCCGACGAGGCGTTCGTAGAGGTCGAGGGCGTACTCGGCGGGCACGTGCAGTTCCCACCCGAGCTCGCCCACGCATGTGGTGCGCAGCGCGAGCACGGGCGCGTGCGCGACGTCGATGTGCCGCGCGCTCAGGTAGGGGAAGGCCGCGTCGCCGAGGTCGGCGGGACTGAGCGCGCCGAGCAGGCCGCGCGAGCGCGGCCCGCACACATTGACGACCGCGTAGGCGGATCCGACGTCCGTGATCGTCATTTCCGGTACGGCATGCCGCCGCAGAAAGGCGGTGTCGTACTCCCCGAACGCGCCCCCGGTCACCAGGTAGAAGCGGTCACCGGCGAGCCGCGTGACGGTGACGTCGGCCTCGATGCCCCCGCGGACGTTGAGCAGCTGGGTGTGGACGATCGTCCCGGCCGGGACGTCCATCTCGGCTCCGGCCAGCTTCTGGAGAAGCGGGAGTGCCCCAGGTCCGGAAATTTCGTACTTCGCGAGTGAGCTCATGTCCACGATGCCCACCCCCTCGCGGACCGCCCGGTGCTCGGCCGCCACGTACGGCCACGCCTCCGTCCGCCCGAAGCCCGGCGTCTCCGGCGGGCCGAAGTAGCCGGGCCGCTCGTACCCGGCCTTGGCCTCGTAGGCGGCCCCGCGTTCGAGCAGCCGGTCGTAGAGCGGGCTGCGCCGCTGCCCGCGCGCCGCCCGCGCCTCGTGCCCCGGATAGCCGATGGCGTAGTAGCGGGCATAGGACTCGACCGCTCTTTCGTGCAGCGCGCCGTACACCGTGTGCGCCCGCCCGAACCGCCGCACGTCGAACGGCCAGAGGTCCATCCCCGGGTCGCCGTCCACGATCCAGTTGGCCATCGCGAGCCCGGCCCCTCCCGAGGCGGCGATGCCGGAGGAGAAGCCGCAGCAGTGGAAGAGGTTGTCGAGCTCGCCGTTGAGCCCCATGATCGGCTCGGCGTCCGGCGAGAACGGGATCGGCCCGTTGATCATCGTCTGCACGCCGAGTTCACGCAGGCACGGCACGCGTGCCATCGCCGCCTCCCCCAGCGGCTCGAACCGCTCGAAGTCGGCCGGCAGCAGCTCCGGCCCGAAGTCGCGGGTCACGTGGAACGGCCGGGTGCCGTCCTCCCAGCCGCCGACGGCCAGCGCGGAAGCCTCGGGTTTGACATAGAAGCGCCCGTCGGGATCGCGGAGCGTCGGCAGGCCGGCGGGGACGTGTCCGGACTTGGCGGTGACCAGGTACTGGTGCTCCAGGGCGCACACCGGCACCGCGGAACCGGCCATCGCCGCGGTCTCGGCGCCCCACATGCCGGTGGCGTTGACCACCACGTCGGCCTCGATCCGGTCCTGCTCGGTGACGACCGCCACGATCCTGCGGCCGTCGCGTTCGAGGGCGGTGACCCGGCGGTTCTGGACGAACTTCACTCCGGCCGCGCGGGCGCGACGGGCGTAGGCGTGGGTGAGCTGGCTCGGGTCCACGTATCCGTCGGAGGGGATCCAGGCGGCGCCGGCGATCCCGGCCGGGTCCAGCAGCGGGAAGAGCTCGGCGGCCTCGCGCGGGGAGACCAGGTGCACGTCGAAGCCGAAGCCCTTGCTCGCGGTGGCGGCGCGCTTGAGTTCCCGCCATCGGTCTTCGGTGGCGGCGACTCTGACGCTGCCGACGCCGTGCCATCCGGCCTCGTCGCCGAAGTCCCGGTAGAGCTCGGCGCCGTGGCGCATCAGCCGGGTGAGGTTGCCGGAGCCGCGCAACTGGCCGACGAGGCCGGCGGCGTGCCAGGTGGCGCCGTGGGTCAGGCCGAGCCGTTCGATCAGGATGACGTCGGTCCTGCCGCGCAGGGCCAGGTGGTAGGCGATGCTGCAGCCGATCACGCCGCCGCCGATGATCACGATCTCGTGGTGGGTCACGGCGTCCGACGCTAATGGTTGCCTACCTTTCGGACAATCCCCACACCACCATGCGTGTTCTATCGCCGCGATAGACGTCTCTGCCGAACTCCACCGGCCGGTCGGCGTCGTCGTAGGCGATCCGCTCGATGTACATCAGCGGGGCGCCCTCCTCGACGTCCAGCGCCGCCGTCTCCTCCGGGCCGGCCAGGATCGGCTCCAGGTACTCCACCGCCCGGACCGGGGTGTGCCCGTAGACCGCTCTGAGCAGCTCGTAGATGGAGCCGTCGAGGGGGTGGTCGAGCAGGCCGGGGAACAGGGCGAGCGCGTAGTAGGTGTGCTCCAGGGCGACCGGGCGGTCGTCGGCCAGCCGTACGCGGACGATCTCGTGGACCGGCTCGCCCGGCTCGACGCCGAGAGCGGCGGCGATGGCCGGGCTGGCCGAGCGGCCCCGGGCCGACAGCACCCGAGCCGCGGGCTTCATGTCCTGCTCGCGCAGCTCGTCGGCCAGACCGGAGTAGCGCGACAGGTTCCGCCGCACCTTGGGCTCGGCCACGAACGTGCCGCCACCCCTTCCCACGGTACGCACCACGTGGCCGTGCCTCTGCAGTTCCCGCAGGGCCTGGCGCAGGGTGTCGCGGCTGACGCCGATCTCCGCGGCCAGGTCGCGCTCCGCCGGCAGCCGGTCACCGGGGCTCAGCCGGCCCTGGGCGACGGCTGCCACCACGGCGTCGACGATCTGCATGTAGAGGGCGCCGCCGTCCTCGTCGAGGTCTATCCGCCCGAGCATCCGACCAGGATAGCCAAAGGACCGTACCTTAAGGGGAGTCCGGGGATCCGGACCCACGAAAGAGGGGTCCGGATCCCCCCGCGAGGTCCGATCCCCCCGCTCGGTCGGATCCCCTTCGAGGCGGTCCGATCCCTTCGAGGCGGTCCGATCCCTTCGAGGCGGTCCGGTCCTCGAGGGGCCGGATCCCCCGTGCGAGGGAGGGGCGAGATCGCTCGCACCGGCGATCACTTTCGTGGCGCGAAATCCCAGGATTGAGGCATGAACCTGCGCACCGCGTACCTCGCCACCCCGCTCCTCGTCCTCGCCTACGGCGTCATCCGCATCCTGGACGGCCTCGACGGCTCACGGGGCCCCGGGATCGCCTGGACGACCGGCCACCTGGCCTTCATCGCCGCCCTCGCCCTCTTTATCCCGATTTTTCTGGACATGAGGCGCAGGCTGGGCGGCGGCGTCCTGCCCACCGTCACCGTCGTCGCCGGGATCGCCGGCATCGCCTGCGCCATGGCCCAGTTCGTCATCGACGTGATCGTCGGCTTCATGGCCGCCGACCACGCCGGGATGGGCGTGCTGTTCGACCGGGTCCAGGAGGTGCCCGGCGTCGATCTGCTGGTCTACCAGGGCGGGCCGTTCCTCTTCTACATCGCCCAGTTCGTGCTGGTCACCCACCTGGCCGTCGTCAAGCAGGTCAAGTACTGGACCCCCGTGCTGGTCATGCTCGACTTCATGCTGCCCCTGATGAACAAGGACCTCATGCCGCTCGGCGCCCTGTGCCTGCTGGTGTCGTTCATCCCCCTGGCGCGCACGGCCGCCACGCCGCTCCAGGGCCGCCACATCCTCGCGGCCTGAGGCGGTCTACCCTGGTAGGACATGAACCTCGAACAGTGGATCGCCGACTATGTCCGGGCGTGGAACACCAACGACCCGGCCGGCATAGCCGCGCTCTTCACCGAGGACGCGTCCTACTACACCGAGCCCCACGCACAGCCATGGCACGGCCGCGACGCGATCGTGGCCGGCTGGCTCGCCAACCAGGACGAGCCCGGCCAAACCTCCTTCACCTGGCAACCGCTGACGGTGACCGGAGATCTGGCGATCGTGCAGGGCACGACGGTGTATCCGGACCGGACGTTCAGCAACCTCTGGGTGATCAGATTCGGCCAGGACGGCCGATGCCGGGAATTCACCGAATGGTGGATGGAACACCACCCCAGATGATGCAATGAGCCTCTGCCGCCACCATGCCGAGGAGCCCCGTTGACTGACAACCTCGACCTCGCCGCCAGTGCCCAGGAACTCGCCGACAACGCGCCGGCCGGTTCGGTGAGCCGCGCGGCGGCCTCGTCCGTGGCCATCACGCTGGCCACGACCCGCGACACGAACCACGCCAGGAACACCCTCGACGGCCTCGCCCCCGCAGAGGTACGGCAGGCCGCCCTGGACCTCTTCGAACGCCTCGTCACCAGATAGCCCCCGTCGGTCGCCCCGGGATCAGGGGGCTCCCGGGGACCCCGAAAAGGGGCCCGCCACAACCAGAGAGACCGCACAACCAGAGACCGCACAACCAGAGAGACCGCAGAACCAGCAGAACGCGGAACCCGAAAGAACGCGAAAAGCCCGCCACAGGCGGAAAGACCGCCCTACACGCGCCGGATCCGGCCGCCACACGGTAAGGCCGCCCGCGGACCGGGACGGGCAGGCCGCCACACGCTGACAGCCGGCCACAGACCGGGCGAACAGCCCGCTACACGCGGACAGACCCCGCACACGGACAGACCAGCCAAAGGCGGAGGATCAGGACCCGAGCCGCCCGACGATCAGCGCGACCTGCTCGGCGTAACGCTCCCCGAACTCAGCCGAGGCCGGGTCGAGCCCGGTGGCCGCCTGGACGAGCTGCGGAAAGGACACCCCCGCCGCCGCCATGGCGAAGCAGGCCACCAGCAACATCCCCGGATCCACATCCTGGGGAAACTCCCCGTCGCCCCGCCGCCTGCCCAGTTCGGCCACATCGCGGCGTACGTTCTCGACGAAGGCGGGGTCGGCCGGCACCCCCTCGGTGAGCCCTCCCCAGACCATGAGCTTCCCCAGCTCGCGATGCGCGGAGTTGGCCCTGGCATACCCGGCGACGAGAGTCGCCAGCGAAGCCGCCTGATCGGCGAACGCGCTCTCCTCCGCCTGCCACCGCCCGGTGAGCTCCTTGTAGAGCCCCTCCTTCCCCCCGAAGTAGTAAGAGATCAGCTGCTTGTTGACTCCGGCGCGCGCGGCGATCTCACTCACTCTGGCCCCGGCGAACCCCTTGGCGGCGAACTCCGCCAGGGCCGCGTCGAGGATGCGCGCCCTGGTGCGCTCGGGGTCGCGCTGCTTCTCCTCCGGTGCACGTCTCATACGTCGCACACTATCATCCATCCGTTTGGTTGACAGAATCATCCAGACGGTTGATAGTGGAGCGCATGACGACGAAGAAGCATGTAGCGATCATCGGCGGCGGCATCGGCGGGCTCTGCCTGGCCCAAGGACTGCACAAGGCCGGAGTCCGGGTCACCGTCTACGAACGCGACCGCACACCCGCCGACCGCCTGCAGGGCTACCGGGTGCACATCGACCCGCACGGAGCCCGCGCCCTGCGCGACTGCCTGCCGCCCGAACTGTGGCGGGCCTTCCTCGACACCACCGGCACCAGTGGCCAGGACTTCGGCTTCCTGACCGAGCGACTCGACGTGCTGGCCCTGATCGAGACGCCCAAGGCCGCCGACCCCGCCGCCGACCACCACTCGGTCAGCCGCATCACGCTCCGGCAGGTCCTGCTGGCCGGCCTGGAGGACGTGGTGCGCTTCGGCAAGTCCTTCGAGCGCTACGAACGGCTGCCGGACGGCCGGGTCCGCCTGCACTTCGCCGACGGCGACAGCGCCGTGGCCGACATCGTGGTCGCGGCCGACGGCGGCAACTCACGGGTGCGCAAGCAGTACCTCCCGCACGCCGAACGCGTCGATACCGGCATCACCACGGTGGCCGGGAAGTTCCTGCTGACCGACGAGACCCGCGGCCTGCTCGCCCGCCGGCTCACCGACGGCCCGAACAACGTCATCCCGCCCCGGGGCATCGGCCTGTTCTGCGCCCCGCACGACCTCGGCGACGCCGCCCCCGTAGACGGCATCGGCGCCACCGAGCGGGACGGCGCGCTCATGGACAACGCCGCGAGCTACATCCTGTGGGCCGTCGGCGCCGCCGAAGGCCGCTTCCCCGCCGACGTCGCCGACCTGCCGGGCACGGAGCTCCGGGCCGCGGTCGGCGACATGATCTCCGGCTGGCACCCCGACCTGCGCGCCATGGTCGAACGTTCCCACCCCGACACCGTCTCCCTGCTGCCGATCCGCACCTCGATCCCGATCGAGGCCTGGCCGGCGAGCAACATCACCCTGCTCGGCGACGCCATCCACAGCATGACCCCGATGCGCGGCATCGGCGCCAACACCGCGCTGCGCGACGCCCGCCTGCTCTGCCACGCGCTGACCGGCGACGGCGACGAGATCACCGCCATCGCCGCATACGAGGAGCAGATGCGCGGGTACGGCTTCGCCGCCGTCCGCGACTCCCTCAGGGCCGCCAAGCAGTTCGTGGGTGACAACCGGCTGGCCAGGACGGGATTCAAGACCTTCCTGCGCACGGTCCAGCGCTTCCCGTCGCTGAAGTCACGCGTATTCTCCTGAGCCCGGAAGGGAAAGCTTTCCCGCACATCGGGTGATACTCAGCATGGCAGCCACTCACGTCGAAAAACCTCCCGAGGCGTCACTCGACGACTTCGACGCGGTCTTCGACGCCTACTTCCCCGAGATACACCGCTACGTGGCCCAGCGGCTCGGCCCCGACCACGCCGACGACGTGGTCGCCGAGACCTTCCTGACCGCCTTCCGCAAGCGGGCCCGCTTCGACCCGGGCCGGGCGGCCCTGCGCTCCTGGCTGTACGGCATCGCCACCAACCTGGTCGGCAAGCACCGCCGTACCGAGATCAGAGCCCTTCGCGCGATGAACCGTCACGGCGCCGCGCCCGACTCCCCGGGCCATGAGGAGCGCGTGACCGCCTCGGTCAGCGCCCAGAGCCTGCGGCCCGCGCTCGCGGCGGCCATCGCCGCCGCCGCCTACCGGGCGCTGGCCGGCATGCCGCACGTGAAGATCGTGGAAGGCGTCGAGAACGCGGGGACCGCGATCGAGTTCCGCCTGCAGGAAGGCCAGCCCACCCAGGTCCGGGTGATCATCGACCCGGAAACCTCGATGGTGACGTCGTACCAGGTCACCGGCATGCCGGGCAAGGGCGACCGGATCGAGACCGTGCTCGCCTCCGGCTGGACCGACGAGAAGCCGGCGCCGCCGACGGTTGAGTAAGGGGTACTCAGGTCAGGCGGCGTGCGCGGTGCCATGGTGAGGGCATGTTCACCATGCGGGCACGCCGCCTGTTCGACGGCCAGGACCTGTACGAAGACCGGGTGGTCACCATCCACGACGGCCGGATCGCCGCGGTCTCCGGCCCCGGGCCCGCCGACCTCGACCTCGGAACCGCCACGCTGCTGCCGGGGTTGATCGACTGCCACGTCCACCTGGCCTTCGACGCCAGCGAGGACGCCGTCGCGCACCTCGACCGGCCGGACCTGGCCGCCCGCATGCGCCAGGCCGCCCGCCGGCACCTGGACGCCGGTGTCACGACCGTGCGCGACCTCGGCGACCGCGACTACCTGGCGCTCGGCCTCGGCCTGACCGCCACGGAAGGCCCGGAGATCCTGGCCTCCGGCCCGCCCATCACCACCTCGGGCGGCCACTGCTGGTGGCTCGGCGGCCAGGCCGACGGCGAGGCGGCGGTCCGCGCCGCCGTACGCGAGCGGGCCGCGCGCGGCGCCCATGTGATCAAGGTGATGGTCACCGGTGGCCAGATGACCGAGGGCTCGGCACCCCACCTCATGCAGTACGGCCCGGCCGAGCTGAAAGCCGCCGTGGACGAGGCGCACGCCGCCGGCCTGCCCGCCGCCGCCCACGCCCACAGCCCGGAGGGCATCGCCGAGGCGCTGCGGGCCGGGTTCGACACGATCGAGCACTGCGGCTTCTGGACCGAGGACGGGGTCGAGCCCGATCCGCTCATCATCGCCGCGCTGGCCGACTCGCCGGTCGTGGTCTCGCTGACCGCGGGCATCGTGCCGGTGCCCGGCATGGCGCCGCCGCCCGAGATCAGGGCCCGGCTGCCGAAGATGATCGAGGTGCTCAGGACCCTGTACGCGGCCGGGGTGGCGTTCGTGATCGGCAGTGACGCGGGCATCGCCCCGATCAAGCCGCACGGCCTGCTGCCGCACGGCGTGCAGATGCTGGTCGACTCCGGGTACGCGCCGCTGGACGTGCTGCGCGCCGTCACCTCGGTGGCGGCCGGGGTCTGCCGGGTCGGCGCCAGGAAGGGCCGGATCGCGCCCGGGTTCGACGCCGACCTGCTGGTCGTGGCGGGCGACCCGCTGGCCGACGTCACCACGCTCTGCCGCCCGCTGGCCGTCTACCGCATGGGGCGGAAGGTCGCCTGATCGCTAAAGTGGGCGGGTGCGGATCGCGATGCTCGGGCCGCTGCTGGTGTCCGGGGCCGAGATCGGCGGCGCGCGGGTGCGGTCGCTGATCGTCAGGCTGGCGCTCGACCCGGGTCGTGTGGTGGGCGCCGACCGGCTCGCCGCCGACCTCTGGCCGGACGACCCGCCCGCGCACCCGCAGGCCGCGCTGCAGTCCTTGGTCTCCCGCGCCCGCCGCGAGGCGCCCGGCCTGATCGCCTCCCACCCTTCCGGCTACCTGCTCGACCTGCCCCCCGACGAGGTGGACGTGTGGGTCTTCGAGCGCCTCGTCCGCACCGGCCGGGCCCGCGCCGCGCTCGGCCTGTGGCGCGGACGGCCTCTCGCCGACGCCGAGAACCTGCCGTTCGCCGCCCCGCCCGCCGCCCGGCTCGACGAACTCCGCCTGCAGGCTCTGGCCACCCGCATCACCGCCGACCTGACAGAAACCACCCACCTGACAGAAGCCACCCACCTGACAGGAGTCGCCGGCCCGGTGGAAGGCGCCGCGGACGTGCTGGCCGAGCTGGAAGGACTGGTCGCCGCCCATCCGCTGCGCGAGCCGTTCCACGCGCTGCTGGTACGCGCCCTGGCCGGGCAGGGCCGCCGGGCCGAGGCGCTGGCCGCCTACGAGCGCGTCAGAACGCTGCTCGACGAGACGCTCGGCGCCGATCCCGGACCCGAGCTCAAGGAAGCGCACCTGGCGGCGCTACGGGACACCGAGCCCAACGAGCAGCCGAGTCTGCCCACCCCGCTGACCAGCTTCGTCGGCCGCACGGAGGACCTCGCGCGGCTGCGCGCGCTGCTGGCGGGCGGGCACCGGCTCGTGACGCTGACCGGTCCCGGCGGCGTCGGCAAGACCCGGCTGGCGCTGGAGACGGCGTCGGGGTTCCGGCGCGTACGGCTGGTCGAACTCGCCGCCCCCAGCTCCGGTACGCGAGCCGCCCTGGAAGGCGCGTCCGGTGCGCGGGCCGCTCGGGGGGGTGCGCCGGATGTGCGGGCGGCTCCGGGGCGCGCGTCGGATGTGCGGGCGGCCCTGGGGCGTGCGCTGAACACCGCCGACCCGGTCAACGCGCTGCGCGGCACGGGATCGGTGCTCGTGCTGGACAACTGCGAGCACGTCGTCGAGGAGGCCGCGCGGGTCGCGGAGTGGCTGCTCACCGAGGTTCCCGACCTGCGGATCCTCGCAACCAGCCGCGAGCCCTTGGACATCTCCGGCGAGAGCACGCATCCCGTCGCGCCGCTGGACGACGAAGCGGCGGTCGCGCTGTTCGCCGAGCGGGCCGCCGCGGCCCGGCCGGGCGCCATCGGTCCCGGCGACCGGGCCGACGTCGCGCGCATCTGCGCCGAGCTGGACGGCATCCCGCTGGCGATCGAGCTGGCCGCCGCCCGGCTGCGGACGATGCCGATCTCGGTGCTGGTCGGGCAGCTGGGCGATCGGCTGAGCTTTCGCGGCGGGCGTACCGCGCAGCCTCGGCACCGCACGCTCCGCGCGGTGATCGACTGGAGCTGGGAGCTGCTCGACGAGGCCGAGCGGGAGCTGCTGCGCGGGCTGTCGGTGTTCGCCGGAGGAGCCACGCTGGAGGCGGCGCGGCAGGTGTGCGGCGCGGACGTCGCGACGTTGTCGTCGCTGGTGGACAAGTCGCTGGTGGGGCTGTCCGGTGAGCGGTACACGATGCTGGAGACGATCAGGCGCTACGCCGGGGAGAGCGGCGAGCCGCCCCTCGACGCGCATGCCCGCTACTACACCGAGCTGGCCGAGCGCTGCGAGCCGTACCTCAGGACGGGTGAGCAGGTGAGCAGGCTGGCGGTGCTGGACGCCGAGCAGGCCAACCTGGACGCCGCGCTGGAGCACACCCGTGAGCCGCTGCGGCTGTTCCTGGCCCGGGTGTGGCCGTGGGTGATGCGCGGGCGGCGGCGCGAGGCCTGCGAACGCGCCGCCGAGGTACTGCGCCGCAGCACCCCCGCCGACGGCGAGCTGGCGTACGGGCTGGCCGCGGTGATCGCCGGGGAGCCGCCCTCCGCCGCGGTGCTGGCCGCCGACCATCCGGCGGCGCTGGCCGCGTGGGCGCTGGCCGACCGGCTCGGGCCGCCGAGCGGCGTGGTCGAGCTGGCCGAGACGGCCGTGGCCCGCCTGTCCTGCCATCCCGACCCGTGGACGCGGGCGGCGGCGCGGCTCATGGCCGGGATCGTGCGCTTCGAGTACGGCCGGTCGGGTCAGGCGGAAGAGCTCCTGCTGCCCGCGCTCGACGGGTTCCGCGCCGTGGGCGACCGCTGGGGGCTGGCGTTCGCGCTCTACTGGCTGTCGCTGGCCGCGGAGAACCGCGGCGACTACGCCGCCGCGCTGGAGTTCGCCGAGCGCTCCGAGCGGCCCGCCGCCGAGATCGGCGGGCTGGAGGCGCTGCCCGGCCCCCTCATGTTCCTGGTACGGCTCGCCCAGCTCCGTGCCCGCTCCGGCGACCTCGACGGGGCCGCCGCCGTGGCCGGCCGGGCGTGGGAGGCGGCGCACAAGACCGGTGACCCGCTCGGCATCGTCCGTGTCCTGCACGCCAACGGCGAGCTGGCCAGGCTGTCCGGCGACCCCGCGCGGGCCCGCGCCCTGCTGCGCGAGGCGCTCGCTCTGGCCGCGACCACGCCGGTGCCGCCCCAGCTGGAGGCGCTGGTCAACGTCGAGCTGGCCCGGGTCGCCGACGAACCCGGCCCGCCGCTACGCCGGGCGCTGGAGCTCATGGAGGGCGGCGACGACCGGACCGTGCGGGCGACCGTTCTGGAGGCCGCCGCCCGCGCGCTCTCCGGCAGCGCCGAGCCCGCGGTCGTCGCCAGGATCGCCGGCGCCGCCGGTGCGCTGCGTGACGTCCCCGCCGTCACGCGGCGGCTGCTGGCCGAGCTCGGCCTGTCCGCCTGTCAGGATGAGGTGGCGATGTCGAACCCCGAGAGGTACGCGCTGAGCTCGCTCTCGTCCCCGTGATAGCCGACGTATCCATCGGGGCGGACCAGGATCACACCTTCCTGGCCCTCCTGGGGCGGGTGGACGCGGACGGCTTCGCCGTACTCCCGCGTGGTATCGGCGAGCAGCAGGAAGTGCGGCCCGCGCCGCTCCTCGAACAGCGCGCCGAAGCGCTCGCCGCCGCGCGGCCCGCGCGAGAGCGGTGAGCCGAGGTAGGCGAGGTTGAGCTGCTGGGTCTCCTCGTCGCGCTTGAGGTCGGCCGTGCGCAGCAGCCTGGTGCTGAGCCCGAGGACGTGCTCGGCGACGGCCATCCGCTCGAACTCGTAGGTGTCCAGCAGGGTGTCGTCGCCGGCGGCGAGCTTCCAGCCGAGGTTGTAGGCGTCCTGCACGCCGGTGTTGAGCCCCTGGCCGCCCGCCGGGGAGTGCACGTGCGCCGCGTCGCCCGCCAGGAACACCCGGCCCACGCGGAAGCGCTCGGCCATCCTGATGTTGACGCGGTACTCCGACTGCCAGAGCACCTCCTCGACGATCTCCGGGAACTCGGTCGCGCCCGGCGCGGTGAACTGGAAGACGTCGGTGCCGGGAATCGGGCACAGGCTGTAGTTCAGCGTCTTCTTCGCCATGTCCCCCCAGACATGCCAGTGCTCGCGATCCACACCTTTCGCCCGGACGTCGGCCACCAGCATCCGCTCGCTGTCGAACGTCTCCCCCGCGAAGCCGACGCCGAGGTGCTTGCGCACGAAGCTCCTGCCCCCGTCCGCGCCGACGAGATGGCCGAACCGCTCCCGCTCGCCCCCGCGCAGCGTGGCCGTCACGCCCTCCTCGTCCTGCTCGAACCCGGCCAGCTCGGTGCCCAGCTCGACCTCGTGCCCGAGCCCGGCCAGCCGCTCGCGCAGGATCCGCTCCGTCCGCCACTGCGGCTGCATGATCAGATTCGGGTACGGCACCGCCGCCGAAGCCCGCCTGATCTCGCTCATCCGCCCCTCCCAGACCACCTCCCCATCGGCCCAGCTGCGGATCGGCGGATAGGTCGAGCCGCTGGCCAGGATCTCCTCGGCCACCCCGAGATCGTCGAAGACCTCCAGGGTCCGCGGCTGCAATCCCTTGCCCCGCACCCCGGCCGGATGGGCGGCCGACTTCTCGATGATGCGGAAGGCCAGCCCGCGGCGGGCCAGCTCGATGGCCAGGGTCAGTCCCGTCGGCCCGGCGCCCACGATCAGTACGTTTCTCATGCCGGACACGCTCCCGCGGCCCTCTGTCATGGCTCTGTCAGCCGCTGTCACTAGGGTGTCCGCATGTCGCCGCTGTTCACCGCTGTGGAGGGCCCGTGATGAGAGCCATCAGGAACCACAGCGCCGAGGGCCCCCGGGTCGCCCCCTTCGAGCTCTTCTTCGACCTCGTCTTCGTCTTCGCCATCACCCAGCTGTCGCACCTGCTGCTGGCCCACCTGACCGTCGGCGGCGCCGCGCAGGCGCTGTTCCTGACGCTCGCCGTGTGGTGGGCCTGGATGTACACGACGTGGACCACCAACTACTGCGACCCCAACCACCCGGTCATCCGCATCATGCTCGGCGGCCTCATGCTGGCCAGCCTGATCATGGCCGCGTCGGTGCCCGAGGCGTTCGGAGACCGGGCTATGTGGTTCGCGCTGGCCTACGTGGCGATCCAGTGCGGCAGGACGGCCGTGGTCATCTGGGCCACCTCGGGCAGCGACCTGCGGAAGGTCTTCATCGGGGTCGGCTTCTGGTTCCTGATCTCCGCGGTGTTCTGGATCACCGGCGCCTGGCTGGGCGGGTCGCTCCAGGTGGTGCTGTGGATCATCGCGCTGCTGCTCGACTACGGCGCGCCGATGATCCGCTTCCCCACCCCGGTCATCGGCCGCACGTCCACCCACGACTGGCAGATCAACGGCGCGCACATGGCCGAGCGGTGCCAGCTGTTCATCATCATCGCCCTCGGCGAGTCGATCCTGGTCACCGGGGCCACGCTGGCCGGGGCCGAACCGGACGCGCTGACGCTGGCGGCGTTCACGATCTGCCTGCTGGGCAGCGTCGCCATGTGGTGGGTGTACTTCGACCTGACCGCCGACCTGGCCGCCGAACGCATCGAGTCCTCCGACGATCCGGGCAGGCTGGGCCGGTCCGCGTACACCTACGCGCACATCCCGATGGTGCTCGGGATCATCGTCTCGGCCGTCGGCGACGAACTGGTCATCGCCCATCCCGGCGGCCGGGCCGAGGTGGCGACCGTGCTGATGGCGCTGGGCGGACCCGCCCTCTACCTCGCCGGTCACACCTGGTTCAAGTACATCGTCTTCGGGACGTTCTCGGCGCCCCGCCTGGCCGCGATCGGCGCGCTGTGCGTCTTCGCCGTGCTGGCGATCCTGGTGCCCGTCGTACCGCCGCTGCTCCTGAGCACCGGGTCCCTGGTGATCCTGGTCGTGGTCGCCGTCTGGGACACCCGCCACTACCGCGGGCTCCAGATGGCGGCGTGAGGAAAATCTTCGGGCCCGCTGTCCGGTACGGCCGCCGCCGCTCGTCACCATGGTGAAGTCACACCAAGGAGGCCAACGATGAAGTACATGATGTTCGTCTGCAGCGACACCGAGCCCGACACCGACACCACCCCCGAGCCCGACATCGAGGTGTGGGTGGCGGAGAACGACGCGGCCGGACGGCGGCTGGACGGCTCCGCCCTCGCGGCTCCGGCCAGCGCGACCACCGTGCGGGTGCGCGACGGGCAGTTGCTGGTCTCCGACGGGCCGTTCGCGGAGACCAAGGAGGTCATCGTCGGGTTCGACCTGCTGGAGTGCGCCGATCTGGACGAGGCGATCGAGGTCGCCCGCGCCCACCCGATGGCACGCAACGGCCGCCTGGAGCTCCGGCCGCTGATCGACCTCTGATGGACGACGCCGCCGCCCGTGCCGCTTCCGAGGCCGCCGTCGAGGCGTACCCGCGGATCGTCGCGGCGCTCATCCGGATCACCGGCGACTGGACGCTGGCCGAGGACAGCGCGCAGGAGGCGCTGGCCGTGGCGTTGGGGCGCTGGCCCAGTGAGGGCGTACCGGACAATCCCGGCGGCTGGCTGATGACGGTGGCCCGCAACCGCGCGCTCGACGTGCTGCGGCGGGCCACCGTCGAGCGGCGCAAGCTGAAGGAACTGGCGGTGCTCGCGCTGACCGCCGCCACCGAGGAGGAGCCTCAGGAGGAGGTCGTGGACGACCGGTTGCGGCTGATCTTCACCTGCTGCCATCCGGCGCTGGCGCTGGAGGCACGGGTGGCGCTGACGCTGCGGACGATCTGCGCGGTGCCGACGGGTGACATCGCGCGGGCTTTCCTGGTCAGCGAGTCGACGATGACCAGGCGGCTGACCAGGGCGAAGACCAAGATCTCAGAGGCGGGCATCCCCTATCGGGTGCCTGACGGGGAGGCGCTGGGCGAGCGGCTGCCCGGGGTGCTCGCGGTGCTGTATCTGCTGTTCACGCAGGGGTACAACGCCGATGGGGAGCCGGCCTTCGCCGAGGAGGCGATCCGGCTGGCCCGGCTGCTGACCGGCCTGATGCCCGAACAGCCGGAGGCGGCGGGGCTGCTGGCGTTGTTCCTCCTGCAGCACTCGCGGCGCGACGTCCGCCGTGACCGGGAAGGCCGCCTCGTCCCCCTCGACCGGCAGGACCGCACCCGCTGGGACCACCTCGCGATCCACGAGGCCACCGACATCCTGTCCGGGCTCGGCCACGGGGGCCCCTACACGGTGCAGGCCCGGATCGCCGCCTGCCACGCCACCGCCCCGACCCTCGAAGCGACCGACTGGCCGCTGATCGCCGGCTGCTACGACGATCTGGTACGGCTGCAGCCAAGCCCGGTCATCGAGCTGAACCGGGCGGTGGCGCACGGGTACGCCTTCGGGCCGGAGGCGGGCCTGGCCCTGCTGGCCGCGCTGCGGTCGGGCGGGGCGCTGGGCGACTACGCGTTGCTGGTGGCGGCCGAGGCCGACCTGACGGCCCGCGCGGGTGACCGGGAGCGCGCGGCCGTACTGTTCCGGCGGGCCGCGGAGAGCACGCACAGCGAGTCGGAACGCCTCGCCCTCCTGGCCCGCGCCGCCGACCTCTGACCCCCGGGAAACGTCCGTGTGCCAACGCGCGCGCATCGGTTCTCTAGCTGCGGAAAGACGGTCCGACCGGCGATGATCTTCCCTATGTGCCGCGAATAGGCCACTGTTGGGGCGTGACTACAGAGATCAGAGGAAGCGACTTCGCGCGCTTGGCTCGCAAGATCACGGAAGCCGGTCTGCTCGACCGTCGGCTCGTGTACTACGCCGTACGGGGCAGCCTGGTGGGCCTCGCCTTTTTCGGTGGGTGGGCCCTGTTCGTGTGGGTCGGCGACTCATGGTGGCAGATGGGAGTCGCCGTCCTGCTCGCGCTGGTCTTCACCCAGATCGGGTTCCTGGCCCATGACCTGGGGCACCGGCAGGTGTTCAGGACCAGGAAGCCCAGCGAGATCGCCGGACGGCTGATCGGCAACCTCGGCGTCGGCCTCGGCTGGGCGTGGTGGACCGACAAGCACAACCGGCACCACGCCAACCCCAACCACGAGGACCACGATCCCGACGTCTCGCCCGCGGTGATCGTCTGGTCGACGGAGCAGGTGGAACGCAGCCGCGGCTTGCCCCGTTTTATCGCGAAGTATCAGGCCTTCTGGTTCTTTCCGCTGCTCACGCTGGAGGCCTGGCACCTCCACATCGCCAGCTTCAAGGCGCTGACCAAGCCGACGATGCGCAACCGCGCCCTGGAGCTGACGCTGCTGCTGGCCCACTGCGCCTGGTACCTCGGCCTGATCTTCACCATCCTGCCGGTCGGCAAGGCCCTGCTCTTCCTCGTGATCCACCAGGGCGTCTTCGGCATCTACCTGGGCTGCACCTTCGCCCCCAACCACAAGGGCATGCCGATCCTGACCAGCGACGACAAGCTCGACTTCCTGCGCAAGCAGGTACTGACCTCCCGCAACGTACACGGCGGCTGGTTCACCGACATCGCGACCGGCCAGCTCAACTACCAGATCGAGCACCACCTCTTCCCGAACATGCCGGCGGTCAACCTGCGGCACGCCCAGCCCATCGTCGAGCGCTACTGCGCCGAGATCGGCGTCGATTACCTGACGACAGGCCTCATCGAGTCCTACGGACAGGCCCTGAGCCACCTGCACGAGGTCGGCGCCCCGCTCCGCAAGCCCCACGCCGAGGCCACCGTCCACCCGTGACCCCGAACCCCTGAACTCGGCCCGCCCAGCCTCACCACAAGCGGGCCAACCCCCAGCCCCACCCAGCCGTACCCTCCGCTGCCGAGCCCCCGCCCCTCCGCTGCCCCGGCCTGGCTCCTCCGCCGGGTCTCCTGCCTGCGCACCGGGGACCCGACGCTTCCCCGGCGGCCCGCGCCGCCCCCTGCCATCCCGGCCATCGCGGCCTCGAAACCGCCCTGGCCCCTGCTGCCCCGTTCCGGTCCGGACCTGTTCTCCCCCCGGTCCGGGGATGCCCCGGAGAGGCTGATCCCCGGACGTTGTCGGCGGGCGTTCTAGCCTGTCTCCTGCCGCAGGCGGCGCGCGAGATCGTCGCGCCGTCCCTGGAGTTCCACGATCAGCCGGTCCTGGCCGTCGGCCATCTCCAGCAGTTGGGAACGCTCGACCTGGTCGGTCGCTCCCATGTCCCCGATCTGCTCCCGCAGTTCCAGCGTCGACTGGCGCAACCTGGCCAGATCATCGTCTACCTGCTGGAGTTCATCCTTGATGGTCATTCCCCTCACTTACCCACCAGAGGGCGAAGCCGTACACAATGGGCGTATGCCCAGGTTGCAGCCGAGCACGTGGTCGTCGATCGCCGTGATCGCGGCACTGATCGCCGGGACCGTGCTCACCGGTCGCATGCGGCCCGAGGTCCCGCCCAACGCGCTCGACTTCGCGCTGCCCGCGATCGCCTGCGGCGCGCTGCTGCTACGGCGCCGCTTTCCGGTGGCCGCGTTGCTGGTGACCGCGGTCTGCACGGCGCTCTACTATCCGTACGCCCGCCTCGACGGCCCGCTGCTGCTGGTCTTCCTGGTCGCCCTGTACAACGCGGCCGACCAGGGGCACCTGATCGCCGCGATCGCCACCGGCGCCGCCTCCGTGCTCGGGATGGGGATCGGGGAGCTGGGCGAAGCCCGGCACGTGGACGACTCGCAGTTCGTGATGATCGGCGGCTGGGTGGTGGCCGCCATCGCGTTCGGCGGGGTGACCAAGAACCGGCGGGCCTTCCAGCACGAGGCCGAGCAACGCGCCCTCGACGCCGAGCACACCAAGGAGGAAGAGGCCCGGCGCCGCGAGACCGAGGAACGCCTGCGCATCGCCCGCGAGCTCCACGACGTCCTGGGACACAACATCTCCCTGATCAACGTGCAGGCCGGGTCGGCGCTGCACGGGCTGAAGAAGCGGCCGGAGGACGCCGAGACCGCGCTGCGTACGATCAAGGACACCAGCAAGGAGACGCTCAGACAGCTCAGGACCACGCTAGGCGTGCTGCGGCAGGTGGACGAGGAAGCGCCCACCGCCCCTGCCGACAGCCTGGATCGCCTCGACGAGCTGGTGAAACGTTCCGGGCTGAAGGTGGCGGCGACGGTCGCGGGCGAGGTGTCGGGACTGCCCGCGCAGGTGGATCTGGCCGCCACCCGCATCATCCAGGAGTCGCTGACCAACGTCACCCGACATTCCGGGACAGACCAAGCAACCCTCACCATCACCCGCACGTCCGGAAATATCGTGGTCAGGGTGGAGGACGACGGGCCGGGCGCGGTCTACACCGACGGCGGCGGCTTCGGCGTGCAGGGCATGCGCGAGCGCGCCACCGCACTCGGCGGCACCCTCGACGTCGGCCCCCGCCCCGGTCGCGGCTTCACGGTCGTCGCCACTCTCCCCCTCACCCAAGAGGGTCCGACGGACGCTCACGCACAGGATGGAAAGCGATGATTCGCGCGCTGCTCGCCGATGACCAGAACCTGGTCAGGGCCGGGTTCAGGTCGATTCTGACCGACGAGGACGACATCGAGGTGGTCGGCGAGGCCGCGAACGGCGCGCAGGCCGTCGCCAAAGCCCGCGAACTGCGCCCCGACGTCGTGCTCATGGACATCCGCATGCCCGAGCTAGACGGCCTGGAGGCCACCAGCCAGATCGTCACCGACCCCCGGCTGGACGGGGTGAAGGTGATCATCCTGACCACGTTCGACCTGGACGACTACGTCTACGGCGCGCTCAAGACGGGCGCCAGCGGCTTCCTGGTCAAGGACACGGAACCGGCCGAGCTCATCCACGCGGTCAGGGTCGTGGCCAGGGGTGACGCGCTCATCGCGCCGTCGGTCACGCGCCGGTTGATCGCGGAGTTCGCCGGGCGGGTCAAGCGTCCCGAGCCGGGTCCCGAGCTCAACGCGCTGACCGAGCGGGAGCGCGAGGTGATGGTGCTGGTGGCCGCGGGCCTGTCCAACGACGAGATCGCCGAGAAACTGGTGCTCAGCCCGGCCACCGCGAAGACGCACGTCAGCCGCATCATGACCAAGCTGCGCCTGCGCGACCGCGCCCAGCTCGTGGTGCTGGCGTACGAGGCGGGCATGATCACGCCGGGGTGGCTTACTCCCTGAGATGTACGCCGGGCCGTCCGGGGACCGCGAAAGTTGCGGGCCAGGTGCCCGCCGGAGCATGACGCCGGGACGGTGACCGTACCGGGATTCTCCTCGGCATGGACACCGTTGAGCTCGCCCGGCTGCAGTTCGCCCTCACGGCAGGGGCGCATTTCCTGTTCGTCGCCCTGACGCTGGGCCTGGCCACGCTGGTGGCGGTGATCCAGACCAGGGCGACGCTGACGCGCAGCCCGGTCCACATGCGGATGACGCGGTTCTGGGGCCAGCTCTACATCATCAACTACGCGATGGGCATCGTCACCGGCATCGTGATGGAGTTCCAGTTCGGCCTGTCGTGGAGCGGGCTGACCGACTTCGCGGGCAACGTGTTCGGCGCCTCGCTGGCGATCGAGACGCTGGTGGCGTTCTTCATCGAGTCGACGTTCCTGGGACTGTGGATCTTCGGCTGGAACCGGCTCAACCGCTGGGCGCACCTGGCGCTGATCTGGGTGGTGACGCTGACGGCGTACGCGTCGGCGTTCTGGATCCTGATCTCCAACGGCTTCTTGCAGAACCCGGTCGGCTACCGGATGACCGGCGGCGTGATGGAGCTGGTCGACTTCGGCGCGCTGGTGTCCAACCCGGCGGCCCTGGTGGCGTTCGGGCACGTGCTGGGCGGCGCGATGGTCGTGGGCGGGTTCTTCATGGCCGGGGTGAGCGCCTACCACCTGCGGCGGCGTACCACCGAGCAGAACTTCTTCCGCAAGTCGCTGCGGATCGGCGTCGCGGTGGCGCTGCCCGCGACGCTGGTCACCGCGACCTTCGGCGGGATGGGCTTCGAGACGCTGCAGCCGGCGAAGGCGGCCGTCTGGTCGGGTGCGGCCGAGGACATGGCCCGCGCGCAGGCCGACATGGTCGCGCGGTTCGGGCCCGGCGACTACCTGCCGCCGATCGGGTGGGTGCAGGGGGCGGGCATGACGATGATGATCCTGTTCGCGGTGATGTTGTTCTTCTCGGCGGCGAGCTTCCTGTTCATGCTGATCCGGCCGATGGTGCGCGGGTTCCGGCTCTGGCACTGGATGCTGACGCTGATGATCCCGGTGCCGTTCGTCACGATGATCGCCGGGTGGATCTTCCGCGAGATGGGCCGCCAGCCGTGGGCCGTCTACGGGCTGCTGAAGACCTCGGACGCGGTCTCGCCGGCGAGCGCGGGGCAGATGCTGACCTCGCTGATCGTGTTCACGAGCCTGTTCGGGGTGCTGATCCTGCTCAACTACTGGCTGCTCGCCCGCCAGGCCCGCCGGGGCCCGGACGCCGCCGCGCTCGGGGCCGTCGAGCAGTCTCCCGTGGTCCGGCCCGCCCTGACCTTCTGAGAGGACGCGATCATGGAGATCTTCATTCTGGGCTTCTTCGCCGTCGGATACCTGATCCTGGCCGGGGCCGACATCGGGGTCGGGATGCTGCTGCCGTACCTCGGCCGGGATCTTGAAGAGCGGCGTGAGGTGATCGCCGCGATCGCGCCCTTCTTCCTCGGCAACGAGGTGTGGCTGGTGGCGACGGGCGGCGTGCTGGCGGGGCTGTTCCCGCACGTGGAGGGCGAGCTGATGGGCGGGCCCGGCTTCCTGGCGGTGGTGGGGCTGCTGGCCGCGTGGATCGTCCGCGACATGGGCCTTTGGCTGCGCGGACGGGTGCCGGGAGCCCGCTGGCAGGCGTTCTGGGACGGCGCGATCGTGGCGGGGAGCTGGGGGCTGGCGCTGGCCTGGGGCACGCTGCTGAGCGGGCTGCTGCTGGACATCTCCTGGCCGGCCGCGGTCCTGCCGGCGCTGGCGGTGGCGGCGCTGTTCGGCACGCACGGGCTGGCCTTCGCCTCGCTGCGGCTGAAGGGGACGCTGCGGGAGCGGGCCAGGGTGCTCTCCCCCGGCGACGGAGAGCTGCGCACGTACGCGCTGACCGCGGGCGCGCTGGCGGCGGTCGGCCTCCTGGCCGGTTCCGGCCTCCACCTGGAGGCGGCGAACGCCTGGCTGGCGCCGGTGATCCTGGTCCTGATCCCGTTCCTGGTGGCCTCCCAGGCGTGGGTGTGGTGGACCTTCCGCCACCGGGTGACCGGCCCGTCTTACCTTTGACCCATGAAGGTACGTGAATTGCGACTTGTCGTGACCGCCGAGGACTACGAGGAAGCGGTCCGTTTCTACCGCGACGCGCTCGGCCTGCCCGAGCGCGCCGCCTACTCCTCGCCGGACGGCCGCGTGACCATCCTGGAGGCCGGCCGGGCCACCTTGGAGATCGCCGACCCCGCCCAGGCGGACTTCATCGACGCGGTCGAGGTGGGCAGGCGCGTGGCCGGGCACATCAGGGTCGCCTTCGAGGTGGACGACTCGACGGCCGTCACCCGCGAGCTGACCGACGCCGGCGCCACCCTCGTCGCCGAACCGACCAGAACCCCCTGGGACTCCCTGAACTCCCGCCTGGAGGGCCCCGCCGGACTCCAGCTGACCCTTTTCGAAGAACTCTCCTAGTACTCCAGTGACACTTCGCGATCTTCGGTGTTGAGGTCGCATAGGTACGGCCACTGCAAGATCATGCGGAGTTTGTGAGAACAACCGAAGATCACGCAGTGGCCGTGGGCGACAGCGTAGACCCTGACCGATGGACCGTCACCCTCAACGACTGCCTCGCCCGGATAGCGCCAGATTCGGCCGCGTCGAACCACGTCGGACCGCCGCCGCTTATGTGCACGGCCTGCTGGACGACATCGACCGCAAGAACTGCTGGAACCTGGCCGAACAAACCGGAGCAACCGGCCCGCAGGGCATGCAACGCCTCCTGCGCCAGGCGCGCTGGGACGCCGATGAGGTCCGCGACGATGTCCGCAGCTACGTCGTGGAGCACCTGGGGCCGGGCGGTGTGCTGATCGTGGATGAGACCGGCTTCGAGAAGAAGGGCACCGGCTCGGCCGGGGTGCAGCGCCAGTACTCCGGCACGACGGGCAGGATTGACAACTGCCAGATCGGCGTCTTCCTGGCCTATGCCACCGGTGCCGGACGAGCCCTGATCGACCGTCGGCTGTATCTGCCCGAGCACTCGTGGCTGGCCGATCCCGAGCGCTGCCGGCGGGCTGGAGTCCCGGACCCAACCACCTTCGCGACCAAGCCCGCGCTGGCCACGGCGATGATCACCGCCGCGCTGGACGCCGGGATCTCGACCTCCTGGGTGAGCGGTGACGAGGTCTACGGCCAAGACCCTCGCCTGCGCGCGGCACTGGAGGAGCGCCAGGTCGGCTATGTGCCGGCCATCGCCGCCAACCGCCGGGCCATCCTGGACGGGGCGGAGATGACCGCCTCCCAGATCGCCGCCATGGCCGTTGACCAGCACTGGCACCGCTACAGCGCCGGAGCAGGAGCCAAAGGCCACCGCCTGTATGCCTGGGCATGGGCCCGCATCGACGAACACCGGCCCGGCTGGCGGTGGCTACTGACCCGCCGCAACCTGACCACCGGCGAACTGGCCTTCTATCGCTGCTACGCACCCACCCCGAAGCCATTGATGACGCTGGTGCGCATCGCCGGCATCCGCTGGGCCATCGAGGAGTCCTTCCAGGCGGCCAAGGGCCAGGTCGGCCTGGACCACTACCAGGTCCGGGGTTGGACCCCGTGGCACCGCCACATCACCCTGGCCATGCTCGCCCTAGCCTTCCTCGCCGTCGTGGCAGCCCAACAGCCCCGCACCACCGACAACCAGCACATCGCGTTAACCGTGCCCGAGATCCGCCGCCTGCTGACCGTATTCGTGCTCGCCCGCACACGCTCGATCGAGCAGGTCCTGCACTGGTCGAGTTGGCGCCGACGGCATCAGGCGACCGCCCGCCGTTGCCACTACCAGCGAAGACCCCACCCATGATCTCAAAATGTCACTGGAGTACTAGCCGGTACGGCCGGGCGGCCCCCTCCTCCGCCGCCCGGTCGTACCGCAGACCGGTCAGACCACCACGTGCACGCAGATGTCGATGTGCGACGTGCCGAAGGCGGCCATCTCCTGGGCCATCGCCGACACCTGGTCGGCGAGCTCGGGAGCCTCACCCGCCAGATCGTCGCTGACCGCCTGGTACACGATGGCGGCCTCCACGTAGTCGGCCGGCTCCAGCCGCATCTTCCGTATCTCGACGAGCGTCGGCCGCGACAGCGAGGGCAGGCCGGAGATCGGCCACGGGATCGGCGGGAACTTGATCTTCGGCGGGGTGCCGCACCAGTCGTCGACGATCTCCGTCAGGTAGCCGGACACCTCGGCCATGGCCTCTTTGCGGTCCTCGGCGAACATGACCCGGTTGAGGATGTAGGCCGCGTTGGCCTCGGTGACCATCTTCGCCAGGGTGGGGCTCGGGTCGGGGCCATAGGCCTCGGCGAACATCTTTCGTGCGGGCGCGTACTCCTCGCGCCGGCGCAGAAGGCGCAGGAATTCCTTGCTCACGGACATCTTTGCCATGGCAGGAGCTTGCGCCCAGAACGGTATCCCCGCATGAGTAGCCCCTACTCATTGCGCCTTGACCGAGGCGTCCTCCGGCGGGACCTCGGGCGGCGCCGCCCGGAACCACCGGCACCCGTGCGGGTCCATGGGGATCTCCGCCAGCCCTTCGCCGGAGATCTCCAGCGTGCCGTCCGTCAGCAGGTCGGTGAGCAGGTAGTTCTCCAGCCCGTCGAGCTGGAGGCGGATGTCGGTGGCGCCGTCGCAGAGGTTGTGTGCCACCACGACCGTGGCGTCGTCGGCGTCGCAGCGGTGCGCGAAGACCGACGGGTGCCCGGACTCCAGCACCGTGCACTCGCCCCAGGCCAGTTCCGGGCATTCCCGGTAGCGCTCGATGAGCAACTGGATCCAGCGCAGCAGCGACCGGGTGTCGCGCTTCTGGTCGGCCACGTTGACGCGCTCCGGCCCGAAGGCGCCCTCCGGGATCTCGCGTACCGGCTCGGCGGGCGAGAAGCCGCCCTCGGCCGACCACTGCATCGGGCTGCGCACCGCCATCCTGCCCTCGGCCGCGAGGTCCTCCCCCATGCCGATCTCCTCGCCGTAGAAGAGCACCGGCGTGCCGGGCAGGGAGAACATCAGGCTGTAGGCCATCTTGATCCGGCGCGCGTCGCCGCCGAGCATGGCCGGCAGCCGCCGCCGCAGGCCGCGGCCGAAGATCTGCATGTCCTCCTCAGGGCCGAACGCCGCGAAGACCTCCTGCCGCTCGTCCTCGGTGAGCTTGTCGAGCGTCAGCTCGTCGTGGTTGCGCAGGAACACCGACCACTGGCAGTCCTTGGGCGGCCTGGGCCGCTCGCGCAACGCCTCGGCGATCGGTGCGGCCTCGGATCTGGCCAGCGCCAGCCAGGTCCGCTGCATGCCGATGAAGTCGAAGCACATGGTCAGCTGGTCGCCCAGGCCCGACCCGAAGTAGCGCACGAGCTCGGGGTAGGGCACGTTGACCTCGCCGAGCAGGATCGAGCTGCCCTCCCTGCGGGTCATGAACGCCCGCAGGCCGGCCAGGAAGTCATGCGGGTCGGCCAGCTCGGGCGCGACGTTCTCGATGACGAACGGCACCGCGTCCACCCGGAACCCCGACAGCCCGAGCTCCATCCAGAAGCCGAGCACCCGCACGATCTCGTCACGCACCTCCGGGTTGGCCACGTTCAGGTCCGGCTGGTGGCGGTAGAAGCTGTGCAGGTAGTACTGCCCGGAGCCCTCGTCCCACTCCCAGACGCTGTCCTCCTTGTCGGGGAAGACGATCTGCTCCGGGTCGTCGGGCTCGGGCTCGTCCGACCAGACGTACCAGTCGCGCAGGCGCGCGTCCCGGCCCGAGCGCGAGTCGGCGAACCACGGATGCCGGTCCGAGGTGTGGTTGATCACGAGGTCGGCGATGACCCGCAGGCCGCGGTCCTTGGCCGTGCGCATGAACTCCACGAAGTCGCCCAGCGTCCCCAGCCGGGGGTCCACGGTGTAGAAGTCGGTCACGTCGTAGCCGTCGTCCCGGTTCGGCGTCGGGAAGAACGGCATCAGCCACAGGCACGTCACCCCGAGCCCGGCCAGGTAGTCGATCTGCTGGGTGAGCCCGCGGAAGTCGCCCACGCCGTCGTCGTTCCCGTCCTTGAACGTCTCCACGTCCAGGCAGTAGATGACGGCGTTCTTCCACCAGAGGTCACTCGTGTAGGTCAGTCTCACGGGCTCCCCGCTACCCGGTCCGGGGTACGGTGAACGCATGAGGAGCCGGTTGTCCGCCGCCGTCCTCCTTGTGCTGTCCACGCTCTTCCTGGGTGGCGGCCTGCCGGCGCAGCACGCGCTGGCCATCTCCGCCCAGGTCACCGCCGCCCCGGCCGACCAGAGCGGCCACCGGCAGGCGGCGCCGCAGCCGGGCAAGCCGAAGGCCGCCGCCGACACCGGTGCGCATCATGGGTTCGGCGGGCTGGCCGTACCTCCGCCGAGAGCGCATGAGGCACGGCTCGCGCGCGGCCTCGCCCGCACCGGCGGCGACCACCACGTGCCCGCGGCCGAGCGCCCGCGCGCCCATCCCGCCCGCGCACCGCCACTCCACAGCGCCTGACCTTTCCTTTTCCCGGCCGAGGGGCCCGTAGTGCCGCCTCGGCGTCAAGCCTGTGGAGGCTCCCATGTCACGTGCGCCCTTGTGGCGCGCGGTGGCGGCGCTGGCCGTCATCGCGACCTCTTTGTTCCTGGCGTTCACCATGTCGCCGCGGCTCGGGCTCGACCTGCGCGGCGGCACTCAGCTCGTGTTCGAGGCGAGGGACTCGCCGACCGTCAAGGCGGACGCCGCCGCCACCGACCGGGCGCTGCAGGTGTTGCAACGCCGTGCCGACGCGCTCGGCGTGGTCGATCCGACGCTGGTCCGCTCGGGTGAGAAGCGGATCATCGTCGAGCTGCCCGGCGTGCTCGACCCGCGCAAGGCCGCCGACGTGATCGGGCGGACCGCGCAGCTGTCCTTCCACGCGGTGCGGGGCCTCGACTCCTCCGGCAAGGGGCTGCCGGACGAGTCGGGGCAGAAGCTCACGCTCGGGCCCGCGGTCATCACCGGTGAGGGGGTGACGGACGCCGGTGCCCGTACCGATCCGCAGCAGGGGCCCGGCTGGTTCGTCACCGTCGACTTCCGCGAGCCAGGGCCCTGGCAGCAGCTCACCGGGGCCGCCGCCTGCGAACCCATGGGCGACCCCAAGCGCCGGGTCGCGATCGTGCTCGACAACAAGATCATCTCCTCGCCGGAGGTGGTCCAGGAGACGCCGTGCCGGGCCGGCATGCCCGGCGGGCGTACCTCGATCACCGGCAACTTCGCCGCCCAGGAGGCCACCGACCTGTCCGTGCTGATCAAGGGCGGCTCGCTGCCGGTGCCGCTGGAGATCGTCGAGCAGCGGACGGTCGGCCCCACGCTGGGCGCCGACGCCATCGCGGCCAGCGCCAAGGCGGCCGTGGTCGGCGTGGCGCTCACCGCGCTGTTCATCATCGTGATATACCGCCTGGTCGGCCTGCTGGCGGCGCTCGCCCTGGCCGCCTACGCGCTGATCTCCTACGCGGCCCTCGTCGCGCTCGGCGCGACCCTCACGCTGCCCGGCCTCGCCGGGTTCGTGCTGGCGATCGGCATGGCCGTCGACGCCAACGTGCTGGTCTTCGAAAGAGCCAGGGAGGAGTACGGCGCCGCCGGCGCGACCCGCGTCAAGGGCCCCAAGGCTCGCGGTCTTGGCCAGGCGCTCAACCGGGGCTTCAAGAACGCCTGGAGCGCCATCGCCGACTCCAACGTCACCACCCTGCTCGCCGCCGGTCTGCTGTTCTGGCTGGCCTCGGGCCCGGTGAAGGGGTTCGGCGTGACGTTGTCGATCGGCGTGCTGGCCTCGCTGGTCTCCGCCATGCTGATCACCCGCGTGCTCGCCCACTGGATCATCGACCGGGTGCCGCCCAAGGTCTCCGGGCTCGGCTCGGTCGGCCGGATCCGGCTGTGGCTCACCGCGCGCAACCCCGACCTGATGGGCCGGCGCAAGCTCTGGACGGCGGTCGCGGGCGGGCTGCTGGTGCTGGCGTTCGCCGGGCTGGCGGTACGCGGGCTTAACTTCGGCGTGGAGTTCACCGGCGGGCGGATCATGGAGTTCGCCACGAGCAAGCCGGTCGGCGCGGACACCGCCAGGAAGCTCGTCGCCGACGCCGGCTTCCCCAGCGCCGTCGTGCAGTCGTCGAACGACGCCATCTCCGTGCGTACCGGACAGATCTCCGCCGACGAGGCGGCGAAGATCCAAGGGGCGCTGGGCGAGGTCACCAAGCAGCGTGACGAGCTGATCGGGCCCTCGCTCGGCGAGGAGCTGCGGCGCAACGCGCTGATCGCGCTCGGCGTGGCGCTGGCCGCGCAGCTCGTCTACCTGGCGGTGCGCTTCCGCTGGACGTTCGGGGCGGCGGCGGTGAGCGCGCTGTTCGTGGACGCCGTCCTTGTGCTGGGCGCCTTCGCCTGGATGGGCAAGCCGATCGACGGAGTGTTCCTGGCGGCGATGCTCACCATCGTCGGCTATTCGGTCAACGACAAGGTGGTGGTCTTCGACCGGGTCAGGGAGATGTGGACCGCCCAGCCGAAGACCTCCTTCGCCACGGTGGTGAACGGCGCGATCCTGCAGACCGTGCCCCGCACCGTGAACACCGGGCTCGGAGCCCTGTTCATCCTCGCGGCCCTGGCCGTGTTCGGCGGCGACTCACTGCGCGACTTCGCGATCGCGCTGCTCATCGGCATCGTGGTGGGCACGCTGTCGTCGTCGTTCGTGGCCGGGCCCACGGCCATCGCGCTGGAGCGCCGCAGCAAGCAGCCGCCGCCGCAGCCGCCGCAGCCTCGCGCCCGCCGTGCCCGCGAGGGTTCGGGCGCGGTGGTCTAAGGGCGCACGATCTCCACCGGCACGGGGGCGTCCACCTTGATCTCCGTGCCGTGGACCTCGACCTCGATCAGACCGTGCGGCGAGGGTACGGCCCCGCGCGCCCAGGCCAGCTCACCCAGCCTGGGCGCCACCCGCACCCTGGTGTAGCCGGGCTCGGCCGGCGTGATCCCCAGGGTGTGGACGAGCAGGTCGCGTGCGGGCGTGGCGGACCAGCCGTGGCAGTAGGAGCCGCCGTCCCAGCACTCGCGGAACGTCCCGGCCTCGGTCAGAGCGGTCCAGTCCCGGCAGAGCCCGGCGATCCGGTCGGCGGCGCCCAGCAGGGCCAGCGCGTCGTGCACGACGTAGCGGAAGAACGGCTGCGCCCCCACGACCCGCCGGTCCACGTCCCAGTCGGGGGCTGGGCGCAGGCTGACCGGGTCGGTGGAGATCGGCCCGTCGCGGTCGGCGCCACGCGCGCCCATCGGGCTGCGGGTGAACATGGCCCGCCGGTCCAGGAGCAGCTCGCGGACCGCCGGGCGCCGGGAGGCGGGCACGAGCCCGGCGCACACCGCCGCGGCGGCCGTGTGCTCGCTGACCGACCCGCTGAGCAGGTGGTCGCGGTAGGCGCCGCGCCGTACGTCCCAGAAGACCTCGAAGCCGCCGGCCAGCGCGGCGTGCAGGTCGCGCGCCCACCACGCGCGGCCGAGGTCGCCGAGCCACTCGGCCATCTCCGCGAAGTCGGCCAGCGCCCGGCCCCACAGGGCGTTCAGCGCGGCGCTGGTCCCGCGCACCTGGACGGGCGACCAGTCGATCAGCACCCAGCCGGTGACGTCATGCAGCAGCCCGTCGTCACCCCGGAACGGCAGGAACCAGCGCAGCACGCCCTCCGCGCTCGCCAGCAGCCCGGCGACGAGCGAGCGGTCGCCGGTGTAGCGGTAGAGGTTGTGCACGGACCTGATCCAGTGCAGCGACCAGTCGGGGATCGTCGGCAGGTCCTGGGCCGCGAAGTCGCCGGCGACCACCATCGGCAGCATCCCGTCGGGGCGAGGCTGCGCGGCCAGCGCCGGGTGGTGGCGGGCGAGGCTCCAGTCGGGGTTGGCGACCAGGTCCACGGACTGGTGCACGACCGAGTCGCCGGTCCAGGCCCGCTGCTCGCGGGTGGGGCAGTCGATGTAGGCGTCGTGGGCGGTCAGGTCCACGGTACGCAGCGCCGCCAGGAACACGGCGTCGAGTTCGGGGTCGGAGCACGCGAAGTACGGCCCCGCCGGGCGCGGGCGCAGCCGCTCGACCACCTCGACCGAGGCCACCTCGGCCCCGCCGGTGACCTCCAGCACCGCGTACCGGCCGCCGACCGGGTCGGTCATCTCGAAGACGTCGTCGTGGCCGCGCAGCGTGTAGGCGAACCGGTTGGCGATCTCCAGCCCGGCCGGGGTCACGACCTCGGCGACCGCGCCGCCGACCGTCGCCCCCGCCTTCCCGCGTACGGCCAGCCGCAGCGTCCCGCTGACCACCTGCCCGAAGTCCGCCACCAGGCCGGGACCGAGGTCGGCCTGCCGTACCGAGGAGGTGAGCGGCGGGATCGGCCGGGGACGCAGCGCGCCGAACGGGTCGGAGGGCGGGTGGGAGTCGGGGTTGCCGCCGACCACCGCCCGCGCCTCGATGACCCGGACGGGCCGCCAGAAGCCGTCGTCGTCGTGGGCGGGCCGACCGGAGCCGTCGTCGTGGGCGGGCCGACCGGAGCCGTCGTGCCAAGGGCCGTCGTGGCAGGGGCCGTCGTCGTGGTCGGGCAGTGTCCAGCCGGGGTCGAGTTCCCTGGCGTCGAAGACCTCGGGCAGCTGCGAGAGCAGGTGGTGGCTGGGCTCGGCGGGGGTCCAGGCGGCCGGTTCGTGGCACGACCAGGTCTCGTCGGTGACCAGCCACTCCTCGCCCAGCCGCAGCTCGGCGACCAGGCAGCCGCCGCCGAGCGTGAAGGTCGGCGGCGACGGTTCCCACCAGGGGGTGGCGTGGCCGTAGAAGCGGGCCAGGACGGCGACGGCGTTGCGGCCAGGGCGTAGCGCGGGCGCGGCGTCGCCGGTGTCGTAGTACAGCGTGCGCGGGCCGTGCCGGACCGGTCCGCGGGCCAGTTCCGTCCCGTTGACGTAGAGCACGTACCGGGAGTCCGCCGTCACCCGGAAGGGCGCGGTTTCCGGGACCTCGTCCAGCGTGAACACGCGCCGGAACAGCACCCGCCGGTCATACGCCTGCGGCAGCAGCGAACCGCGCGCGGCGGGGCGGATCGTGGGGCGGGGCGACCAGATCCACTGGCCGCGCCACCTACCGGGCGGAAACCGCATCGGACTCCCTCCGCTGGGCCAGCTCACCGGCCACGCGCATGGCCAGCTGCCGGGAGATGGGGTAGAGCGCGAACAGCGCGGCGGCCAGCAGCGCCAGGCCGCCGGGCAGCAGCGACTGGGCCAGCACGATGCCGCGCAGACCCTCGGCGGTCTGCTCCTGCCCGGCCAGGTAGCCGGTCATCGCGAGCGTGTAGCCGGTCAGCGCCGCGCCGATTCCGCCGCCCGCCTTGGCCGCGAACGAGCCGAGCGAGGCCATCGCGCCCTCGACGCGGTGGCCGTGCCGCCATTCGACGTAGTCCACGAGCTCGGCGACGATCACGTAGATCATGGTGAGCGCGCCGCCGCCGCCGAACGCGGTCACGCCGAGGGCGACCAGGGCCAGCGGCCAGCCCGTGGCGGGCACGGCCAGCAGGGTGCCGATCGCGACCGCCTCCAGCACCAGGGCGCCGACGAAGGTGGCCTTGTAGCCGGAGAAGCGCGCCAGCCAGGGGAAGACGATCGTGCCGAGGGCCGTCGGGACGACCGTGGCCAGCGCGGCCACGGCGATCAGAGCGCGGTCGCCGACGAAGTACGTGAAGTAGTAGGCCATCCCGGCGCTGCGTGCCCCGCCGGCCGCGGTCAGGGCGATGACCGTGCCGAGCAGGATGATCACCGCTTTGTCGGCCAGGAGCATTCTGGCCAGGTCGCGCCAGCCGTACCTGTCCTGGCGGACCGGTGTGACCCGCTCGCGCACCCTGGTCGCGGCGAGCGAGGTGAGCAGGAGCGAGACCACCGCCAGGCCGATCACGAACGCCGGCCAGCCGATCCGGTCGGCCAGGGGCAGCGCCGCCGCGGTCACCACCGCGCCGCCGAACAGGTAGGAGAACGCCTTGATGCCCGAGAGCTGGCGGCGATCACCAGGATGCGTGGCCATGGCCGGGATCAGCGAGTTGAGCGGGATGTCCATGAGGTCGAAGGCGAACCCCCACAGCAGGTACGCCACCCAGATCGCCACCAGCGGCGCCGGCGACAGCGCCGGAGCCAGGAACAGCGCGACGAAGCCGAAGGCGCCGATGGCCCCACCGACCAGCAGGTAGGTACGGAACCTGCCCCACCGGGTGACCGGCAGGTGGTCGACCACGTAACCCATCACCGGATCGCTGACGCCGTCGACGATGCGCGCGACGAGGAACAGCGTGCCCACCGCGGCGGCGGCCAGCCCGATCTCGTCGGTCAGGTAGATCAGCAGGAACGAGTTGATCGTCGTGCTGAACACGATGTTGCCCACGTTGCCGGCGAAGAAGCCGGCCTTCTCCGCGAGGCCTACCCTGGGCGTTGTCATGCGTTACATAGTTGAATGGGTGGACCCCGGAATCCATTGGAGCGATTCGCAGAGTTCATTGTGACCGATGACAAAGAGCTGACGATCGGCGGCGTGAGCGTGCACCGCCGGCTGGCGCACGAGCGGGCCCGGCTGGCCCGCGAGCTCGTCGCGCGGATGCTGGCCGACGTCGAGCACTACCGCGACCTGCCCGCCGGGGAAGTGGCCCACGACATCGTCACGCTCGTCGAGGAGAACCTCCTGGCGCTGTCGCGGGCGCTGCGCGAGCGCACGGTGCCCGCCGAGCCGGGCGGCCGGGTCGCCGAGACCGCGATCAGGGGAGCCGAGCAGGGCATGCCGCCCGGCGCGCTCATCGAGGCCTACCACCTGGCCTTCGCCGAGACCTGGCGGGCGCTGACCGCTCGGGCGGAACCCGGCGACCTGGCCGACGTCCTGGCCTGTACCGAGCTGATCCTCGCCTACACGCGGCGGGTCACCGAGGTGGTCACCTCCACCTACTTCGACGAGCGCGGCCGCCTGTCGGCCGAGGAGCGCGACGAACGGCACCGCCTGCTGTCGGCCCTGCTCAACGGCGAGCACGTGGACGGCCTGGCCCCCGCCTACACCGTCCTGTCGCTGTCGGCCGGGGAGGGCGGCGCGGTCGCCACGCGGCGCAAGCTGCACCGGATCGAGCGTGAGCTGGAGGCGTTCGCGCCCGGCACGCTCTTCGACCGGCCCGCGGGCGCCGCGCTGCTGCCCTGGTCGGGGCCGTGGGAGCGGCTGGAACTCCTGGTGGGACGGCTGGCGGAGGCGGGCCGCGGGCCGGTGACCGCCGCGGCGGCCCACGCCACGCCCCCGGAGGTGCCCGAGCAGGTGCGGCAGACCCGGGAGGTGCTGGACGTCGTGGGCTGGTTCGGCCGCGGGCCCGGCCTCTACCGGCTGACGGACGTGCTGCTGGAGTACCAGCTCACCCGGCCGACCGCCGCCTCCCGTGAGCTGGCCGCGCTGCTCGATCCGCTGGACGCGTACCCGGAGTTGCTGCGCACGCTTGAGGTCCACCTGCGTCACGGGCGGTCCCGCCGGGCCACGGCCGAGGCGCTGCACCTGCATCCCAACACCGTGGACTACCGGCTGCGCAGGGTGGCGGCGCTGACCGGGCTGGATCCGGCCGGGGACGCGCATGTGCAGCGGGTGGGGGCGGCGCTGGCGGCCAGGATGAGCCGCTAGGCCGTGCTTCAGCACCCTGTCGCGCGCGCCGGATTGTCTGTGCGCGGACCTACGCTCTTCCTCACGTGTCACTGCCTAGGCTGACCCGGTTCGAAGACCTCGACCTCGGCGGCAGCCTCAGCCTGGTGCGCGACCCGCTGCCGGATTCCGGCCGGCTGCCCGCCCTACGGGTCCTCGGTCTCAGCGGGTGGCGCACCGGACACGCTCCCGTCCGCGAGCCGGCGACATCTTCCTGCGGGAGCTGCCCGCTACGGCGCCAAGCCCTCACGCGGCTTCCACACCATGCTCCAGTGGTGGGTGAGTCTCAGCGGAGGTAGAGGTCGTGGAGGGCTTGGAGGTCGGTGTCGGTCAGGCCGAGGCCTTGCCGTACATAGCCCGAAATATCGCCGTATGTGGCTTCGATCTGGTCGAAAGCGGCGTTGAGGTAATCTTCGCGGACCTCAAGCAGCGGGCGGACCAGTTCGCGGTCGATGCCGTGCTGGGCCGCCAGGGCGTAGACGCCCACGGCCAGGGCCTCCAGGTGGGCGTTGCTGGCCAGGTAGTCGGCCATGACGGTCTCGCGGTCCACGCCCAGCAGGGTGAGGAGCAGGGCGGCGGCCCAGCCGGTGCGGTCCTTGCCGGCGGTGCAGTGGAAGAGGGTGCCGGGCTTGGCGAGGGCGCGCAGGAGGTCGGCGTAGGCCTCGTGGGCCTCCTGGGTGGTGATGAAGGAGCGGTAGACCTCGACGATGAAGTTCTCCGCGGCCCGCGGTGAGCGCAGCGCCTCCGCCTGGTCGGGTGAGGTGAACAGGGAGGCGATGTCGGCCCCGTGGCCGCCCCCGCGCTGCACGTCCAGCACGAGGTAGGTGATGCCGTCGGCCAGGCGGTCGGGCTGCTCGGAGCGTTCGGTGGAGGTACGCAGGTCGCACACGAGCCGCACGCCGGCGTCGTGCAGGCGGCGCTGGTCCTGCTCGTCGAGCCGGTCGAGGGCCCCGGCACGGAAGGCCAAGCCGGTGCGGACCTTCCTGCCGTCCCTGGTGGCCTGGCCGCCGACGTCGCGCAGGTTGGGCGCGGAATGGATGACGAGATTTTCCCCCATGAGATCTGACCCTAGCCGGATATTTCCGGCCTGCGCCCGCGATTTTCAGGCGGACAAATCCGGCTTGCGCCCGCGACCCCAGGCCGACGTTTCCGACCTGTGCCTGCGACCCAAGCCGAGGTTTCCGGCTCGTGCCTACGCCCCCGCCGAGGTTTCCGGCTCGTGCCTACACTCCCGCCGAGGGTTCCGGCTCGTGCCCGGGATTGCCGAGGCGGGTGAGCGCTTGTCCATCACCCCCGCCGGCGGGCCCGGGTGGGGGCTCGGCCGGTGGGTCCGGGTGGGGGGCTCGGCCGGCGGTGAGATTCTCCATGAGCGCCGGGACTCGACCACGGCGGCCCGGAGGCGGCCCTTCTCTGGTCGCCCTCCGGGGCCCCGATCGTGTCCGTGGTGGCGTGTTCGAAGGGGGGATCGGTGGGGTAGGCGTGGTCCCTCGACAAACGCCTGCAAGTCGTGGCATTTATCGACTCGCTCCGCCGATTCGCCACTAAGGTCTGACCCGACACAGGAGGAACATCAATGAACGACTACGAGGCGACCTTCAAGCTGATCGACGCCGACAACGACGGGCTCATCTCGCCCGAGGAGTTCGTGCGGCTGATGGAGATCATGGGCCAGCCGGTCACGCTCGAACGCGCCGAAGAGGCAGTCAAGCAGCTGGACCTCGACGGCGACGGGCTGATCAACGTGCGGGAGCTCGGCACCTTCCTCGAACGGTGACAAAAACAAGCACTTGCTACCCACTCTTCTGACGCATAAGTCACAATGGCGTCGGGAGGGACCATGGCCATCAGGAGCGACACCCGGACGCCCGCGGACGTCGTGACGACACTCCGGCAAGGCATCGGCCGGGTCTCCACCGAGGTGATCGAGGAGATCCAGGCCCGCATCCCCGAGTACGCCCGCCCCTCGGACGAGGTGTACATCAAGGTCATCCGGATGGCCGTGGAGCAGGCCATCTACGGCTTCCTCGACCGCATCGAGAACCCCGACGCCGCCTGGGACCCCGAGCCGTTCCGCATGATCGGCCGGGGCGAGGCCGCCGAAGGCCGCAACCTCGAACCCCTGCAGACCGCGCTGCGCCTCGGCGCCCGGGTGGGCTGGCGGCGGCTCACCGAGATCGCCGAGCCGCTCGGCCTGTCCCCCCAGTCGCTCTACGACCTGGGCGAGGCCATCTTCGTCTACCTCGACCAGCTCGCCGACGCCGCCGCGGAGGGCTTCGACGAGGCGAAGGCGCACGCCGCCGGAGAGATCGAACGCCGCCGCACCCGCCTGCTCGACCTGCTGCTCAGCCGGCCTCCCGCCGGTCAGGAGGCCATCGCCGACCTGGCCAAGGCGGCCGGCTGGCGGCTGCCCAAGACCGTGGCCTGCGTGGCGCTGGGCGACCAGCACGGCGCCTACCGCCGGCCCGCGTTGCCGCCCGACGTGCTCACCGGTCTTGAGCGTGCCCATCCGTGCCTGCTCGTGCCCGATCCACGCGGACAGGGCCAGGCGATGGACGTCGCGCTGCGGGGGTTGAAGGCGGCGATCGGGCCCGCCGTACCTCTTGCTTCGGCTCCGACGTCGCTACGGTGGGCCAGCGAGGCTCTGGAGCTGTCCGCGCGCGGCGTGCTGCCGCGCGGGCTCCTGAGGTGCGCCGACCACATGGCGACGCTGGTCGTGTTCAAGGACGAGGAGCTGGTCGACGCGCTGGCCGAGACGCGGCTCGCGCCGCTGGCGCACCTGCGGCCCACCCAGCAGGACCGCCTCGCCGAGACGTTGCTGGCCTGGCTGCGCCATGGCAGGGGCGCCGGCGAGGTGGCCGCGCGGCTGCACGTGCACCCGCAGACCGTCCGCTACCGGCTGCGCCAGTTGGAGGAGCTCTACGGCGACCAGCTCGCCGATCCCGACATCCGCTTCGAGCTGGAGATCGTGCTCAGGGCGCGGCAGGCGCTCGGCGGAACAACCTGAGCCGTTCCTCCCCGATCCGCTCCCGCAGCGCGTGATCCTCGACCCCGAGGTCCTCCCCGGGCGCGAGGGCGAGCACCCCGACCTTCCCGACATGCCGGTTCGTCTGTACGGCCCGCGCCGCCTCCCCCGCCCGCTCCAGCGGATAGACCCGCGACAGCGTCGGATGCACCATCCCCAGCGAGATCAGCCGGTTGACCTCGTGGCACTCCTGGTAGTTCGCCCCGTGGGAGCCGATGATCCGCTTGAGCTTCATCCACAGGTGCCGGTTGTCGTAGGCGTGGTCGTAGCCGCTGGACGACCCGCAGGTCACCACCGCGCCGCCGCGCCTGGCCACGTAGACCGAGGCCCCGAACGTCTCCCGGCCCGTGTGCTCGAACACGATCCCCGGATCCTCCCCCACCAGCCTGCGCACCTCGGCCCCGAGCCGCCGCCAGTCCTTCTCGTCGGCCAGATCCTCGAACCCCGACCGGTCGATCACATGCTCACACCCCATGGCGCGCAGCAGCTCGCCCTTCTCCGGCGAGCTCACCACCCCGACCGGGATGCCGCCCCCGTTCTTCACGAGCTGCACGCCGTACCCTCCGAGCCCGCCCGTCGCCCCCCACAACAGCACGACGTCCCCCTGCCGCATCCGCGCGCCGCGCTCCCCCACCAGCATCCGGTACGCGGTCGCGGCGCACAGCAGGTTGCAGGCCGCCTCCTCCCAGCTCAGATGCCGCGGCTTGGCCAGCAACTGGGTCGCCTTGACCACCGCGAAGTCAGCCAGCCCGCCGAAATTCGTCTCGAACCCCCACGCCCGCAGGTCCGCGGCCAGCATCCCGTCGTGCTGGGCGATCGGGTCCTCGCCGTCCACGTACGCGGGCCCGGTCACCACCCGGTCGCCGACCTTCCACCGGCGTACGGCCGCGCCCGTGCGCACGACCACACCCGCCGCGTCGGAGCCGAGGACGTGCGTGGACAGGTCATGGCGGGGGTCGGTGCGGCCCAGCCGTTCCAGGAAGGCGAAGGTCGGGACCGGCTCGAACATCGCCGACCACACCGTGTTGTAGTTGATCGCACTGGCCATGACCGCGACCAGCACCTCGTCGGGGGCCAGCTCCGGCATCGGCACCTGGCCCACGTGCAACGACAGCCGTACGTCCTTGTCGGTGTCGGCGTTGGTGTGAGCGGCCGCCTTGAACATGCCGACCTCGTCGCGGTGGACGTAGGCGGCACGGTAGGTGGGGGGCACGTCCAGGCGGGCCAGTTCCTCGGGCGGCGCGCCGGCGGCCACGGCCTGTGCCAGGTTCATAGCAGGTCCTCCAGATGGGCGGCGACGACCTCGACGTGGGGCGGGTCCAGAAGGTTGAGATGGTGCGAGCCCGGCACCTCGACGATCTCCAGGGCGGGGCTGAACGGCGCGAATCCCCTGGCCGGGTCGTCGTGGTGCAGGTAGCGCGGGTCCTCCACGGCCCAGGGGGTGGGTTCCGTGCTGCGGTACAGGACCACGCGGCCGGTGTGGACTCCCGGGCGGTAGCGCTCTATGGCGCGGGTGTCCTCGTGGGAGGTGATCTGGTGGCGGAGGATGGCCGGGCTGAGCATGCCCAGGACGCCCGACTCGGCGATGCGCGCCTCGGCCAGGTCCAACTGCTCCTGCTCGTCCAGCGCGGCCAGCTCGTGCCTCTCCAGCCGAACCCGCAGCCCATACGTTTTCCCGAGGTATCCCGCGAAGTCCGCATATCTCCGGGCATGGAGCAGCCGCCTGTCCTCCTCCGGCACCACCTCGGGCAGCCCGGAGTCGATCATCACCACGACCTCACAGTCGGCGCCCAGCAACCGCCCCGTCTCAAACGCCAGAATCCCCCCGAACGACCACCCTCCCAGCCGGTACGGCCCCGGCCCGGTGCGCCGGATCTGCTCGGCATACCGGGCCGCACGCTCAGGAATGCCCAGCTCAGGATCGTCAATTCGCTCCAGCCCGAAGACCGGCCGAGCCAGCCGAGACGCCAGCAACGTGTAGACCCCGGTCGTCCCCCCGGCCGGATGCCCCAAGAACAACGCCCCCCGAACCACCCCGGCCCCACCCAGGCCCGCCCCTCCCCCGACCACCTCGCCCCTCGGCACGACCTGCCCGAACTGCCCGGCGCTGCACCCGGCCGCCTCTTCCCACCCCGCGTTTCCCCGGGTCTCCTCCTGGCCGGCCGGCGCGGGCCGCTGCGCGGGCGCCCTCGTCATCGTGGGCTCCCCGGGGTTTTCCGAGGTCGCCGGGTGGGTTCGGGCGTGGTGGTTGAGGGGGCGGAGGAGGGCGCGTTCCGCCTCGACCGAGTCCACCGCCCTGATGGCGTCGGCCAGGTCGCAGATCCGCGCCTCGGGTGTCCCGACGGTGACGACGCGGCTGCCCACCTCACGCCCCAGCACGTCCAACGCCACCGGCACCACCTCGGGCGGCACGGTGTCGGTGACCGAAGGCTCGTACCCCATCAACCCGGCCAGCACCCGCACCACCTGCCGCTCGGCCGCGTCCCGGGGCCCGATCACCCGGGCGGGCACCCCGGTGACCGCCGCGACCAGCTCTCCGAGCGTCCCCCCGTTGAGCAGCGGCGCCACCGGCACCACCACCCCGAAGTCGTACTCGATCAGCCCCCGCAACCGCGTGGCCGCCAGCGAGTCCAGCCCCAGCTCGGTGAGCACGCTCCCGTCGTCGAGCCGCCCGGAGTCAACTCCCAGCACCGCCGCCGCCCGTTCCCGAACCCGCGCGGACACGTCCCCGCCCGCCTCCGCCTCCCCTTCCACCACCTCCGAGAAGTACGGCATGCGCCCAACCCCGGGAAACGCCGCCACCGCCGCCCCTGCATCCAGCTTGACCACCCCGGCCGAACACCCCCGCAGCAGCAGCGCCTCCAGCGCCTCGATCCCCTCGTCCAAGGTGAGCGCCTCAACAGCGGGCAAGGCGGAGGCCCCCGCCCAAGTCCCCCAGTTGACGGAGACGGCCACCGCCCCCTCCGCCCGGCGTACCTGGCAGAGCGCGTCCAGCCAGGCGTTGGCGGCGGCGTAGGCACCCTGCCCCGGCGAACCCAGCAACGCGGCCGCCGAGGAGAACGCCACCCACCAGTCCGCCCCCCGAGTGGCCTCGTGCAGCCGGAGCCCGCCGGCGACCTTCCCGTTCCACACCCGGTGGAGACTGTCAGCGTCAAGATCGGCCATCAGCCGGTCGTCGAGCACCCCTGCCGCGTGCACCACCCCGCGCAGCCGTAGTCCGCCCTCGGTAGCGGCCTCGACCAGCCGCTCCGCCGTACCGTCCTCAGCCAGATCCCCCACGACCGCCACCGCACCGGCCGGCAGCCGGGCTTCGGGTGCCGAGCGGCCGTTCAGCACGATCCGCGTGGCCCCCCGGCCGGCCAGCCACCGCGCGACCGCCAGCCCAAGCCGCCCGAACCCGCCCGTCACCACGTACGCCCCCGGCCCCACCACCGGATCCCCGCGCCCAGGCCGAGCGGGCGGCAGTTCCAAACGCCTGAGCCGGGCGGCGTAGCGGGTGCCGTCCCGCCAGGCCACCTCGTCCTCGGCGTCGTCGCAGGCCCGCTCCCGGTCCAGAACGGCGAGGTCGTCCACGTCCACCAGCACGGCCCGCAGTTCCGGACGCTCCAGAGCCAGTACCCTGACCAGTCCCCGCAACGACGCGGGCCCGGGATCGGGTTTCTCCCCTTCGAGAACGGCCTGCGCCCGCCGGGTCACGATCGTCAGCCGTTCGCCCGGGGACGCCTCGCGGGCGATGCGGAGGATCAGCTCCCGCGAACCCGCCGGGTCCAGCCCTCGCGGCACCACGAACACCGAGCGCGCCCCAGAGCCCCCTTCGCCAGGAGGCGCCTCGACCCAGGCCCGCTCGACCAGCTTGTCCTCCAGCCGCGCCGGAACCTCGTGCGGCAGGATGTCGCGGATCTCCACGCCCTCCAACGTCCCGTCCGCCCCCACCCGCCGGACCCTCTCCACGCCCTCTGCCGCCGGGCCTGGCGTGAGAGCGGCGGTGCCGTACACCTTCCAGATCCCGGCGGCGTCCTTGGCACTGACCCGGACGACCCCGTCGGACAGCGTCACCGTGACGCGCGCGGGCAGCGGCAGGAGGGCGTGCAGCACCACGTCGTGCAACGGCGCCGCGCCGGAGACCTCGCGGACGGCCGCGTGGGCGAGGCGGGCGACCACGGTGACCGGCAGTACCGGGCGGCCGTGGCGCTGCCAGGTGGCGGGGCCGAGGCGCCACGGGGCGTCGGACAGGTCGTCCAGGGTGGTGTTCCACGCGTGGCCGTCAGGGGTCTCCACGTGCGCGCCCAGCAGGCGGTGAACGCCGTCGGCGGCTGCCGCGGCGCGGCGGTGCGGCGCGACCCAGTGGCGCTCGTGCCGCCAAGGCGCGTGCGGGACGTCCACGATCCGCCCGGCCGTCCTCGGCGGGACGGCGGCGGCCACCGTCGCCACCTGAGCGTAGAACTCCCCATCGTCCTCGCGGCGAAGCGAGTGGGTGACCAGCACCCCACCGCCGCCGGTGAGCGTGTCGTGGAGGGCGGAGGTGAGGAGGGGATGTGGGCTGATTTCGGTGAAGACGGTGAATCCGTCGTCGGCGGCGGCGCGTACCGCCTGGGCCAGGCGCACCGGCCGGCGTACTCCGGCCGCCCAGTACGCGGCCTCGAAGACCGGCACCTCCCGCGGGTCGTCCAAGACCGTCGAGTAGTACGGCAGCGCCGGCTTACCCGGATCGATCCCGGCCAGTTCCTCCCTGATCAGCGGCAACAACGGCTTGACCTGCGGCGAATGACCGGCGCCTTCGGCTGTCAGCGTCCTGGTCAGGCGGCCCGAGGCGGCGATCTTCCCGGCGAACTCCGCCACCAGGCCCGGGTCACCGGTGATCACGGTCTGGCGGGGTGAGGTGTGGACGGCGATGTGAAGGGTGTCCGGGATCTCGTCCGCCGCCGCCTCGACGATCGCCATCGCGCCGCCGCCGCCGAGTGTGCCCAGGAGCCGGGCGCGGCGGCAGATCACCCGGATCGCGTCGCGCGGGCTCAGGCCACCGGCCACCACCGCGGCGGCCACCTCGCCCATCGAGTGGCCGATCACGGCGGCGGGCCGGATGCCGTAGGCCCGCCAGAGCCTCGCGAGGGCGATCTGGGTGGCGAAGATCAGGGGCTGGGCCTGGGCGACGCCCTCGGGGGCGGTCCAGGGGTCTATGCCCGCCTCGGCTCTCAGGAGCGGGGCCAGGTCGTCGAGGGCGGCCCGGTAGGCGGGTTCCGTCTCGTAGAGGTGGCGGCCCATGTCGCGCCACTGCCCGCCGTACCCGCTGAAGACCCACACGGGACCCGCGCAGACGGGTGGCAGGGCGAACGGACGGGCGGTGCGCAGGCCCTGGGCGAGTTCGCCGGAGGTGGCGGCCACGACGGCGGCGGCGGTCCGGCCGCGTCCGGCCCGCCTGGCCAGCGTGTGCGCCACGTCCTCCCATACCCGGTCCTGGCCGACGACCCATTCCGCCAGGAGTTCGGCGTGGGCCTTCACCCGGTCCGCGCCGACGTCGCTGATCGTGAACACGTGCTTCGCCGTGTCGGGCGCGAGGACGGTGGCGGGCGCGAGGACGGTGGCGGGCGGGGCGGCGGTGAGGGCTATGTGGGCGTTGGTGCCGCCGAAGCCGAACGAGGACACACCCGCCCGAGGCCATGGCCAGGGGGTGGGTTCGGTGACGACGGACAGGCGCTCCCACGGGATGTGCGGGTTGGGGGTCGTGAAGTGGATGCTGGGCGGGATGACGCCATGGTGCAGCGCCAGGACGGTCTTGATGAGGCCGGTCACGCCCGCCGCCGCCTCCAGGTGGCCGAGGTTCGACTTGGCCGAGCCCAGCAGCACCGGCCCGCCGGGGAACGCGGCGGCCACGGCCGCGGCCTCGATCGGGTCGCCCAGGTACGTGCCGGTTCCGTGGGCCTCGATGTAGGCGGGTTCGGGGAGGCCGGCGTGCACCTGTCTCAGCAGCGACTCCTGTGCCTGCGGGTTGGGGGCGACCAGGCCGTTGGAGCGGCCGTCCTGGTTGACGCCGGTGCCGGTGATCACGGCCAGCACGCGGTCGCCGTCGCGCAGCGCGTCGGGGAGCCGTTTGAGCACCACGACGCCGCAGCCTTCCGCTCGGACCATGCCGTCGGCCGAGGCGTCGAAGGCGCGGCATCGGCCGGTGGGCGAGGTACCGCCGCCCTGGTCGAAGGCCATGGTGATGATCGGCGACAGCAGCAGGTTGACGCCCGCCGCCACCGCCAGGTCGCTCTCGCCGGCGCGCAGGCTGCGTACCGCCAGATGGGTCGCCACCAGTGAGGACGAGCAGGCGGTGTCCACGGCCAGGGAGGGTCCGCGCAGGTCGAGCAGGTAGGACAGGCGGTTCGCGGCGATGCTCAACGCCGCCCCGGTCGCCGTCCAGGCGTCGACCTTGGCGGGGTCGACGGTGGTCAGATAGGCATACTCGTTTCCGGAAATACCAACAAATGTCCCGGTACGGCTCCCGCGCAAACCCCGAGGCGCGATGCCGGCGTGCTCCAGCGCCTCCCAAGCGGTCTCCAGCAGCAGCCGGTGCTGCGGATCCATGACAGCCGCCTCACCGGGCGCGATGCCGAAGAACGCGGCGTCGAACCCGGCCACGTCCGCCAGGAACCCGCCATGCCGGGTCGTCCTTGCCAGCGCCTCCCCGGCCGAGGCGGAGCCGTCGTCGAAGGGCGCCCACCGAGAGCCGGGCACGGTCCCGACCGCGTCGCGCCCGTCCATGAGCAGCCGCCAGAACTCCTCCGGCCCGTGCGCCCCCGGCACCCGGCACCCGACTCCGACCACCGCGACCGGCTCGTCCGCCGCGCGAACATGTCGCTCTCGTAGAGGAGGCTCGGACAGGGCGCGGACCAGCTGGTTCACGGTCGGGCTCGCCCAGACGAGGGTGGGGCTGAGGTCCCGGCCGAGCAGTTCCGACAGCTCTCCCGCCACCGCCACGGCATCCCTGGACGACAGTCCGTACTCCTCCAGCGGCCGGTCCGGATCGACGTCCTCGCCGGCCAGCCGGGCCGCGAGCCGTTCAAGGAGAAAGCCACGGACGTCCACGTGCGCTCCCATGCTGCCGGGGTGATCGGCCAACCTACCCAGGAGGCCGGGGCCGGGGGCAGGCCCGTGCCGAACATTCCTCCGGAGCGATTTATCACGCGGGTGACAACTGGCGGGCCGATTCGTTGCCGCGGGTTCATAGCCCGCCCCCGCGCGGAGCCCTAGCCTCACCGGCGGAGGAACCCACCATGCGATCGCGCGCCCTGACGGCCCTGGCCATCACGTTCGTCCTCGCCGCCGGCGCCACGCCCGCGGTGGCCGATCCCGACTGGTCGATCGTGCCGGAGGGCGGGCCGACGAAGGCGCCGGCCGTACCGGAGAGCGCCCAGCGAAGCGTGCCCTGGCAGAAGGCGCTGCCCGGCAGCGCCCGGGTGGTGCGCGAGCGGTGGCTCGGGCCGCGCACGCTGGACATCCTCATCTCCTCGCCGTCGATCGGGCGGATGACGCCGGTACGCCTGCTGCTGCCCAAAGGCTGGTCGAAGTCGGCGAAGCGGACCTGGCCGGTGCTGTACCTGCTGCACGGCGGCGCCGACGACTACACCTCCTGGACCCGGATGACCGACGTCGCGGCGTTCACCGAGAACGTGGACGCGATCGTGGTCATGCCGGAGGCGGGACGGGCGGGAAACTACTCGGACTGGTACAACGGCGGCCGCGGCGGCACCCCGAAATGGGCCACCTTCCACACCTACGAGGTACGCCGCCTGGTGGAGATCGGCTACCGGGGCGGCACGCGGCGCGCCATCGCGGGCCTGTCCATGGGCGCCTACGGCGCGATGAAGTACGCGGCCCGCTACCCCGGGATGTTCCGCTTCGCCGGCTCCTACAGCGGCATCCTGGCCACCGAACTCCCCGGCATCCCCGAGATCATCATGAACGCGCAGGCCAGCGAGAAGCAGAACCCGAAGGCCCTGTGGGGCGACCCGGTCAAGGACAAGAAGATCTGGGCGATGAACGACCCGATGGCGCTCGCGCCGGGCCTGAAGGGCACGAGCCTGTACATCTCCAGCGGCACCACGAGCTTCCTCGGCCCGCTGGACCCGCCCGGCTCGCCCTGGCATCCGGCCCACCTGGGCGAGCCGATCTCGGCGTACACGGCGAAGGCGCTCTCGCGGCGGCTGAACGGGCTCGGCATCCGGCACACGCTCAACCTGTACGCCAACGGGACGCACACATGGCCGTACTGGACGAGGGAGTTCAAGGCGTCGTTCCCGATGATCCTGGCCGCGCTGGGAATCGGGAAGGGCGGGGCCAAGGACGGCTGGCAGCTCTCCAGCGGTCGTTGACCCCGCCCGACGCCGCCCGGCTCCGGGCATCCGCCGTGCGGCGTCATCCCCCTTCGGAGATCACCCGGGCGGGACCTGGCCGTTCTTGGCCACCGGCACGGCCAGCTGGGAGCGGCCGGTGAGCGTCGCCGTCTCGCCGGGAAGCTGCCCGAGCACGGGGTTGAGGTGGCGCAGGTTCAGCGTCACCGGCGCGGTGGTGGCGGCGTTGACGTCGTACTTCTCCAGGTCAAGCCAGCGCACGATGTTCAGCGTCGCGGCGGGGATGTTGTCGCCGCGTTTCTGCACGGGCACGCAGAGCTGGCGGGCGGCGAGGACCTGCACGTTCGCCGGTGGGATGTTGCTCAGCACCGGGTTGAGCTGCCTGAGGTTCAGCGTCCTGTTCATGACCGGGTTGGGGGTGAAGCCGTAGCACTCGAGGTCGATGTGGCGGATCACCGAAAGGACCTCGGCGGACGGGACCACGCCGTTCTTGGCCACGGGCACGCAGAGCTGTTGCGGCTGGTTCAGCACGACCTGCTTGCGCGGCTGGTCCTGCAGGACCGGGTTGAGGTGGTGGAGGACGATGGTCCTGTTGATCGACGGGCCGGTGATCCGGTAGCAGGACAGGTCGACGAATCTGACGAAGTCGAGTACGCCGGCCGGTGGAATCACATTGTTCTTCGCGACCGGAACACATAATTGTTCGCGGGCGCCGAGCGTGACCGTCTGAATGGGCAGGTCACCTAGTTGCGGATTGAGGTGCCTGAGCGTCAGGGTGGTTGCGGGCGGCTGATACGGGTTTGTTTTGAAGCAGTCCAGATCCAGGTTGGAGACGAAGGCCCGCGGAGTGGGCAGCACCAGCGCCGTGGCCGGCGGTGCCACGAGAATCGCCGTCGCGCAGATCGCGAAGGCGACGGATAACCAGCGTCGGACCATTGGGGTACCTCCTCGGTCGCGGGCCGTGCATTTGACGCCCTGACTTTCTGTCAGGAAATCGAGGAAGGCAAGGCCATTGTCCGCTCTTTGCCACCGAAAAGGAAAAGAAAAAGCCCGCGCCGGGCGCGGGCTCATTCTGATGCGGTTCAGGCGGCGCGTACGTACACCGTGGAGAAGACCTCGGCGAGCTTCTTCAGGTCGGTGGCCTGGTCGACCTCGGGCGTCGCCGGGTCGTAGATCGTGGCCAGCCTCGCCTTGACCGCGTCGAGCTTCTTGAGCTGCTCCCACGCGGCGTTGTCGGCCAGCTTGTCGCCCAGGACCCGGTTGACCGAGCCCTTGGCGTCCTGCCAGCGGGTCCAGAGGATGACGGTCTCGGCGGCGTCGGCCTGCAGCGGGGTGGCGACGCGGTCGGTGATGGTCTTCGTGGCCTGCTCGGCGGTCAGCTGGGAGGCACCGGGACCGGTGAAGACGGCGTCCTCGGCGGCGATGTGCGCCAGGGAGTCCCAGGCGCGGGCCCGTACCTGGATCCACTGGTTGCGCTGGGCCTCGGCGGCGTCGATCCGCCAGGTGGCGTACTCGGTGGACAGGTGGCCGTTGTCCAGGGCGAGCTGGTCGACCAGGCCCGCCTTCAGCCAGGCGCCGACCTTGTCGGGGTCGAGCAGCGGGTACTTCTTGCCGATCTCCGTCTTGCAGGCCTCGTTCGCGCCGCAGCCCAGGGCCGGGACGACGGTGTGGATGGCCAGCTTCTTGCCGGGCACGGCCTGGCGCAGCGCGTGGGCGGCCTCGGTGAGGAACTTGTCGAGTTCCTCGGCGGTCTGCAGCGTCTTGTTGTAGCCGACCTGCGAACTGAACCGCACGCCCACCACGCCCGGCTGGGCTGCCAGGGCGGCGACCTTCTTGGCGGCCTCGGCCAGCTTGCCGGCCTTCCAGTCGTCGGCGAGCTCGGCGTCGATCCACACCCGCATGCCGTCAGTGCGCGCGGTCTTGGCGCTCTGCCCTGCCGCGGTCTTCTCGGCGGCGGCGGCCTCGGTCGCCGAGACCTCGTCGGGGTCGATGTGGCACTTGGTGCCGTCGGGGCAGGCGTCCGGCGTACCGCCGTCCTCGGCCCCGTCCACGTCGGGCGAGCCGACGTCGTGCATCTCGCCGTCGCCTTCGAGGTTGGGGTCGCAGGCGTTCTCGGCCTCGCTGCAGTCGACGCCGACCTCGCTGTTGGGCCCGGCGTTCTTCATGTTCTCGCCGTCGTTGTCCAGCCAGAACCTCGCGATGTCGGCGGCCTCCTCGGGCGTGGCCAGCCACGTGCACATGACGTAGGCGGGCGTGTCGCTCGACATGAGGTCGTTGCAGCTGCGGGGGTCGTCCGCCGACCAGGCGGGGATCCCGATCCCCAGCATCGACAGTGCGAGTCCGGTGACGATGAGCGGACGAAGTCGCATGGCACCTACTCTGGGAGGATCAAGGGGGCATGAAGCACACTACTGGGACGATCAGCTCTCTTCAATGAGATCCACAGCGTTCTTCACTCCGTTTTCAGCGCGCAGTAACCGCCCGATGTGCTGCGATTTTTCCTCATATTGCGGTACGGCCCGCAGCCGCGCAGCCAGTTCCCCCGCCACCAACCGCGAGATCGGCAACGGCGGCGGCCCCGCCCCCAGCGCCGCCACCCGCAGCCCCCAGAACGGCTGATCGGAGAAGAACGGGCACACCACTCCCGGCACCCCCGCCCGCAGCGCCGCGCCCGTGGTCCCCGCCCCACCGTGGTGCACCACGGCCCGGACCCGCGCGAACAACGCCTCGTGCGCCACCTCCCCCACCGGCAGCACCGTCTCCGACCGCTCCACCGGCAGCCCCTGAACCACGGCCCGCACCCCGGCCAGCCGGAGCGCCACCCGAACCTGCTCGGCCGTCCGCGCCGGATCACCCGGCACCATGCTCCCGAACCCCACGTAGACCGGCGGCGGCCCCGCCTCCAGGAACGCGGTCAGCTCATCTCCGAGCTCCCCGCCGCCCCGCGTCCAGTAGCCGGTCTGCCGCACCTGGTCGGGCCAGTCCGCCGGGCGCGGCACCACATGCCCGCTGAACCCACACAAAACCGGCACCCGATCCCGCCGATCGGCCGCGAACGGACTTCCCCGCAACCTGCCCAGCCCGAGCGTCCGCGCCCGCAGCCGGTTCACCATCCGGCCCAGCACCAGCCAGCCGAGCCGCTCGACCAGGGCGTAGCTGGCCCTGTTCCCGAGACGGCCCAGGGTCCGCGCGGGGACGAGCGGGTTCGGGAAGGCCGTCGTGGGGTGGCCGGGCTGGAAATGCAGGATGCGGTACGGCATGCCGTACCGGTCGTGCAGATGCCTGCCGAAGGCGCCCAGAGCAGGAGCGAGCACCAGATCGGCCTTCCGGCAGGCCGCGTCCACCTCGCTCACGAGCGTCTCGGCGAGCGGCTCGACCACGGCTCTGAACCCCCGCACGAAGCCCAGCGGCCCGCTCTCCAGCCAGGCCCGCCCCTCGGCGCTCCCGGCCACCTCCACCGGATCCACGCTGAGCCCCGCGAACCCCACCCCGTCTTTGACCAGCGGCGCATACCGCCGCGCCGCCACGACCACCACGTCATGCCCGCGCCCGGCCAGCCCATGGGCCAGCGCCACACAGGGCTGCGTGTCCCCCCGCGACCCCAGACCCAGCACGGCCACCCTCACCGGACCCTCACGGCAGGCTCGACAGGCTGACCAGCGCCCCGCCCAGGACCAGCGCGGCAGCGGCGAGCAACCCGACGGTGTACCCGGCGGCGAACGTCCCCACGGCGTGCACCACCCCGCCCACCCCCGCGATCCCGAACAGCCCGGAGATCTCCCGGCTCACGCTGAACACCCCGCCCGCCACCCCGGCCCGCTCCCCCGGCACCGCACCGAGCACGGCCGAACCCAGCGGCATCGTCAACGCCGACCCCACCCCGATCGCGCAGACCGCGGGCAGCAGATCCCCCCACCCGTCCCCCGGCCGCAGAAAGGCCGCCACCACCATCCCCGCCGCCACCAGCAAAAGACCCGCCGCGACGGTACGCCCCGCTCCCGCCTGCCGCTCCACCCACGGCACCAGCGGCGCGACCGCCACCACCAGCAGGGCCAGCGGCACGAACGCCAGCCCGGAGGCCGACGGCGTGAACCCGAGAACGTCCTGCAGAAAGATCGCGGTGTAGAAGAACACCCCGTTCACCCCGAGCCCCCAGAGCACCTGCGCCACGACGCCGCCGCTGAAGCTCCGGACCCGGAACAGCGCCAGATCCACCATCGGCCGCGCCGCCCGCCGCTCCACCACCACGAACGCCACCCCGGCGACCAGGCTCACCACCAGGCCCGCGACGATGACCGGCCGGGCCCAGCCGTACTCAACCCCGTGGATCAGCACAAAGGTCCCGGCCCCCAGAAACACCCCAGAACACACCACCCCCGGCACATCCACCCCACCCCAGAACCCACCCCCAGTGCCAGAACGCGAGCCACCCGAACCAGAACCACCATCGCTCCCGGAGCCGGACCCCGGACTGGGACCGGCGTCGGTCCTGGAGCTGGAGTCGGAGTTGGGTTGGGGATCCTGGGGCAGGGCCACGAGCGCCAGCCCGATCACCACCGCCCCCAGCGGCACGTTGATCAGGAACACCCATCCCCAGTGCGCGTACTCGCTCAGATACCCGCCGACCACCGGCCCGAGCGCCAGCGCCGCCGCCCCGGAGGCCATCCACACCGCGATCCCCGCCGACCGCCGCCGCTCCCCGCAACCCGCCAGCACGGCCAACGTGGCAGGCAACACCATCGCCGCCCCCACCCCCTGCACCACCCGAGCCCCCACCAGCACCTCCACGGTCCCGGCCAATCCCGCGACCAGCGAAGCGGCGCTGAACACCGCCATCCCCGCCACCAGCACCCGCCGCCTCCCCCACAGATCCGCCAACCGCCCCCCGGCGAGCATCAGCCCGGCGAATGTGATCACGTACCCCGTGCCCACCCACTCCATGGCCGCCAGCCGCGCCCCCAGTTCCCGCCGTATCGTGGGCACCGCGACCGTCACCACGGTGTTGTCCAGCGTCGTCACGAACCCCGCCAGCCCCACCACCCCGAACAGCCCGGCCCAGGCCCCCTCCACCCGGGTGGCGGCGACCGTCACGACTCGACCTCCACCCAAACCCACCCACCCGGCACAGCCCTGACCACCCGGGTACGGCCGGCCGCAACCTTGACCCACCCCACCTCCACCTCCTTGACCGGCGCCGGAACCTCCCTCCGCGAGTAGGGCAACTTCCGCGAGGGCCCGGCCACCCCAGGCCCCTGCGCGCGCCCGGCCCCGGCCACACCGGACCCCGGTACGCGCCCGGCCGGCAGCTCCGCCCCACCCCCGGCCACCCCGGGCTCCGGCTCGTGTTCCGCCGCCACGGGTTCAGGGTCGGTATCGGCCCCGAACACCACCCGCCCGCTTACCCCTCCCTCGAAACCCCGGTCACCCAGAGCCCGGTCACCAGGGGCGCGCTCCGCTCCATCCGCCGCGGGTTCGCCCGTGCTCTCCCAATACCACCCGGGCCCGTCGGGATTCGGCCGGATGACCCGAGCCGGTGCCCCATCACCCGCGGCACCCGCATGACCCGCGGCGCCCGCCGTACCAGAGCGCCGAGCTCCACCGCCGTCCCGACCCGCCGACCCGGCGCCAAGAGCGCGGGGAGGCCCACCCTCAACCCCCGCCATCACACCCCGGCCGGCCCCGGCCAAGCCGCCGGCGAGCACCCCCGGCGAACCGCCCGAAGCTCCAGGCGAGCGGGCCGACACTCCACCGGCCGACTCGCCCCCATGGGGGTCGGGGAGGCGGGTGTGGAGGGATTGGAGCCAGCGGGGCATCCACCAGTTGACCCCGCCCATGAGGCGCATCGTCGCGGGCACCAGCAACGCCCGTCCCAGCGTGGCGTCCACGACGATGGCCACGAACATCCCCACGCCCAGCAGCTTCACGATCGTGATCCCCGCCGTGGAGAACGCCCCGATCACCACAAGAAGCAGCAAGGCCGCACTGGTGATGAGCCCGCCGGTCTTCTCCAGCCCGAGGGCCACAGCGGCGGCGTTGTCCCCCGTGCGCAGCCACTCGGTGCGCACCCGGGACAACAAGAACACCTCGTAGTCCATCGACAGCCCGAACACCACCGCCAGGATCAGCACGGTCGCGGTCGCCTCGATGGTTCCGGTCGGGGTGAAGCCGAGCGCGGAGGCCAGGTGCCCGTCCTGGAAGGCCCAGACGATGACGCCGAAGGAGGCGCCGATGGACAGGACGTTCATGAGCAGGGCCTTCAGCGGCAGCACCACCGAGCCGAACGCCATGAACAACAGCGCGAACGTCACCCCGCCCACGACCAGCGCCATCCACGGCAGGACGGCGGAGAGGCTGGCCATCAGGTCCATCTGGGCCGCGGTGGATCCACCCACGATGACGGCGCGCGTGTTGGGCTCGGGCGCCATGGACCGGATCAGGGTGACGATCCGCTGGGCGCGCGCGGACATGGGGTCGGCGTCGTAGCGGACCGACAGGCGGACGGCGCCGTTGGCCTGGGAGACTCCGGCCAGGTCGACGCCGGTGACGCCGTCGAGGGCGTCGATGCGGTCGGCGAACGGCTTCGCGTCCAGGGGGCTGACCGGGGTGAGGGCGGAGACGGGCGTGTACCCCTGCCCCACCGGCCCGGGGGTGACGGGTTCGGCCGCGAAGTGGCGTTCGATGAGGACGTGCACGTCGATGGCGGCCATGGAGTTGCGGGCGAAGTCGCGGTCGACGGCCTCGGCGACCTGGCGGGACTCGGCGGCGGCGGGCAGGACGCGGTGGTCGACGTTGCCGAACTTCACGTGGGCGAACGGCAGGGCCAGCGCCACCAGCACCGCCATCACCCCAACAAGGTAGATAACGGGCCTTTTCATGACACTGGCGGCGATACTTCGCCAGAAGGTGCCGTTTCCGGTGAAGACCGGGACCACCCGCACCGCGTCCACCCGCCGCCCCAGCACGCCCAGCACCGCGGGCAGCACCACGAGCGCCGACAGCATGGCCACGAGCACCACCGCCGCCGCCCCGAGCCCGATCGAGCGCAGGAACATCTGCGGGAACAGCAGCAGCCCCAGCAGAGCGGTGGCCACGGTGAGCCCGGAGAACGCCACGGTCCGCCCGGCCGTGGCCATCGTGCGTACGACGGCCTGCTCGTTGGTGGCGCCCCGCCGTACCTCCTCCCTGAAGGCGCTCAGCACGAACAGCGAGTAGTCGATCGCCAGCCCCAGCCCGAGCATGGTGACGACGTTGAGCGAGAAGACGGAGACCTCGGTCACCTCGGTCAGCAGCCGCAGCAGGACCAGCGCGCCGAGCACGGACAGCAGCCCGACCAGCAGCGGCAGCCCCGCGGCGACCAGGCTGCCGAAGACGATCACCAGAAGCACGAGCAGCACCGGCATCGAGATGGCCTCGGCTCTGGCCAGGTCGCGGCCGGTCTGGTCGTTGAGCTCCTTGACCAGGGGCACCGAACCGCCCACCTTGACCTGAAGGTTCTCGACGGCGAGGCGGTCCCTGATCTCGGCGTAGGCGCGCTGCTTGGTCTGCGGGCCGCCACGCAGGGTGATCAGCGCGTAGGTGGAGTGCTCGTCCTTGGAGACCATCCGGGGGGAGGCGGTGGTCCAGTAGGTGGCGAGCTTGCGCACGTGCGCGGCGGGCAGGCGGCGCAGCGAGTCGTGCACCGCCTTCTTGAACCTCGGGTCGGCGACCCTGACCTTCGGATGCCGGTACAGGACGACGACGTCGGGCGAGTTGCCGCTGTACCAGGCGTCGTTCCAGCGCGCGGCCGTGGTCGAGTCGGCCCTGGGGTCCTCGAACCCGCCGTCCACCATCCGCCCGAACAACTCCATGCCGAACGGCGCGGCCAGCACCGCCAGGGCGAGGCTCAGCACCAGCAGCGTCCACCTGCCGCGATAGACGATCCGCCCGGCCGACTCAAACAAAGGCGTCCTCCAGGTAGGCCCGCAGGCAGGCCCGCCGCGCGATCTTCCCGCTGGATGTCCTCGGTACGGCTCCCGCCGCCGCCAGCACCACGTCGTGCACGGCCAGATCGTGCTTCCTGGCCACGGCGGCCCGTACGAGCCTGGTCACCTCGGCCGGTTCCGCCTCCAGCCCGCGCCGGGAACGCTCGGCCACCACGACCACCCGTTCCCCCTGCTCGCCCGGCACCGCGAAGGCGGCCACGTGATCGCGCCGCACCGCCTCGCACGCCTCCTGAACGGTGGCCTCGATGTCCTGCGGGTAGTGGTTGCGCCCGTCGACGATGATCAGGTCCTTGATCCGCCCGGTCACGTAGAGCTCGCCCTCGTGGATGACTCCGAGGTCGCCGGTGCGCAACCAGCCCGACCCGAACACCTCGGCGCTGCGCTCGGGGTCGCGCCAGTAGGCGCGGGCGACGTTCGGCCCCTGGACGCGGATCTCGCCGACGTGCCCGTCCGGCGCGTCGACGCGGACCAGCTGCCCGGTCGGCCGCCCGCAGGAGACGAGCGTGCTCTTGGCACCCGACGTGTACGCCACCGCCCGCCCCTCCCCGAGCGCCTCCCGGTCGAACTCGGTGACCTTGGCGACCTCGTCACAGCCGACGGCCGAGACGAACACGGTGGCCTCGGCCAGGCCGTACGCGGGAGTGTGAGCCTGCGGCCGCAGCCCGCAGCGCGCGAACGCGGCGTGGAAGGCTGCGCCGGTGCCGGGCCTGACCGGTTCGGCGCCGTTGAGCATGACCCGCACGCCGGACAGGTCCAGCCCGTCCTTGTCGGCCTCGCTCACCCGCGCGGCGGTGTATTCGTAGGCGAAGTTGGGCCCGCCGGTGTAGACGTCGTCGAACGCGCTGAGCAACCGCAGCCAGCGCACCGGGTGCATGACGAAGGCGACCGGGTCCATGAACGCCACCTGGTTGCCCCCGACAATGGGCAGCGCGATGGTGGCGATCAGCCCCATGTCGTGGAAGAGCGGCAGCCAGAGCGCGGCGACGGACGAGCGCGGCTTGGCGTCGAAGGCCTCCCAGAGCTGCAGGGCGTTGGCCTCCACGTTGCCGTGGGTGATCTCCACGCCGGTGGGCTGCCGGGTGGAGCCGGAGGTGTACTGCAGGTAGGCGAGGTCGTCAGGCCCGAGCGCCACCTCGTCCCACTCCTCGGCGAGCAGGTCGGAGACGGTGTCCACGGCGAGTACGGCCGCGCCGTCCGCGAAGGCCCGCACGCCGGGCAGCGCGGGCGTGGTCGTGAGCGTGAGGGCGGGCTCGGCGTCGGTGTAGGCGCGGGCCAGCCTCTCGGCGTGGCCGGGCAGGTCGGGGGCGAACAGCGGCACCGCGACGACCCCGGCGTACAGGGTCCCGATCATGGCCACGACGTAGTCGAGCCCCTGGGGCGCGAGGATGGCCACCCGGTCACCCGGCCCGGCCAGCTCCCGCACGCGTACGGCCAGCGCGCGGGCCCTGCGGTCCACCTGCCGCCAGGTGAGCGTGTGCCACGCCCCGTCGCCCAGATGGTCCACGAAGGTATAGGCGGGCGCGTCGGGGATCTCCCTGGCCCATCGGGCGACTCGCCGTATCAGCACGCTCACGATCCAGCAAATTACGGCAGATAGCACCGCGTTTCTTGCCAATCGCCTGCACATTCCAAAGCCGGTCTTGTTACCCGCCGACAGAAATGCCGCAGGCAGGCGGAACAATGGCGCGAGTGCAGAGCTTTCGCCAGGATCTCGGGCTTCTCCGGGATCACCGTTTCACCCTCCTGCTGTCGGCCAGGACTATCTCGGTCCTCGGCAGCGCCTTCGCGCCGGTGGCGCTGGCGTTCGGCGTGCTCGGGCTGCCCGGGGCGAACGCGTCCACGCTGTCGGTGGTGCTGACCGCCCAGTCGCTGCCGATGGTGCTGTTCATGCTGGTCGGCGGGGTGATCGCGGACCGCTTCCCCCGGCAGCTCGTCATGATGACCGGCGAGTGGGTCAACTGCGCCGCCTACGCCGCGCTGGCCGCGATGTTGTTCACCGGCTGGACGCCCCTGCCCGCGCTGGCCACCGCCGCCGCCCTCGGCGGCATCGCGATGGCCGTGCTCTTCCCCGCCCTCACCGGCATCATCCCCGAGGTCGTGCCCGCCGACCGGCTGCAGACCGGCAACGCGCTGCTCGGCCTGGGCGCCAACACCTCCCGCGTGGCCGGGGCGGTGCTCAGCGGCATCACTGTGACGCTGGTCGGCGGGGCCTGGGCGCTGGCGGTGAGCGGGCTGATGTTCGGCGTCTCCGGGCTGCTGATCCAGTTCCTCCGCCTGCCGCCGCACGTGCGGGCCGGCGCCGCGCGGCCCTCGGTGCTGCGCGACCTGAAGGACGGGTGGACGGAGTTCCGCTCCCGGCAGTGGCTGTGGGTGGTGGTGGCCCAGTTCTCCGTCATGGTCATGGCCCTGCAGGCGGCCCACGGAGTGCTGGGGCCGCTGCTGGCCAAGGAGCATCTCGGCGGCGCGGGCGCCTGGTCGGCCGTGCTCGCAGGGGAGGCCGTGGGCACGCTGGTCGGTGTGGTGGTGGCGTTGCGGCTGCGGCCGAGGCGGCCCATCCTGGTCGCCACACTGCTGTGCTTCCCGTCGGCGCTGCCGTACCTTCTGCTGGGGGTGGACGCGCCGCTGTGGGTGGTGGTGGCGGGGGCCTTCTTGCTCGGGATCTGCTTCGACGTGTTCGGCGTGCTGTGGCAGACCACGTTGCAGCGGGAGGTGCCGCCCGAGGCGCTGTCGCGGGTGAGCGCCTACGACGCGCTGGGGTCGTTGATGTTCGGGCCGCTCGGCTTGTTGCTGGCGGGCCGCCTGGCGGTCATGGTCGACGCGAGGTCGGCCATGCTGGTCTGCGCGGGCGTGGTCGTGGTGTCGACGGCCGCGGCCCTTCTCTCACCGGGTGTACGCAACCTGCGGGCGCCGGAGTTCCCCGAGAAGTAGTCGTTGGCGCTCGGCTGGAACATCAGCGCGACCGCCCCCAGCACCGCGGTCAGGTGGAGCACCCGGCTCACGCCCATGGCGAGGTCGGCCGCGCTGGCCGAGGTCAGGGCCTCCGTGAGGCCGCCGCCGGCCATGAAGTACCGGATCGGCTCGATGACCAGCGAGATCGTGCCGAACACGCCCAGGGTCGCGGTCAGTGTGAGCCTTGCCCAGTTCTTGCCCCTTCGCAGGGCCAGGGCGAGGTAGATGGCGGCGGCGTAGATCGCCAGGCGCAGGCCGAGACCCCCGGCGAGCTCGCCCACGCTCGCCTCGCCGCTGATCAGCGGACCGCTGACGGCGATCGCGGTCTCGGCGGCGCCGAGCGCGACCGCGGTGAGCCACAGGCCCGCGGCGGTGCGGACGGAGTGCGGAGCAGACATCTTCGTTCCCTTCCGAGTTCCTTCCCGAAGTGTCCGCCGCGATCACCGTCCTGATCTGCCCCGCACTCCCCCGAAGCGCTGGTAGGGCTGGCCTTACCTGGACTCTCCGCTGGTCCGCAGGCCCCTGTTCGGCACCCGTTCGCCCAGCCCGAAGCGGGCGTCCGGGGCGTGCTCGCCGTCCAGGACTCCGGCCACGTACGCGGCCAGCGAGGGCGCGTGCTTGAACCCGTGCCCGGAGTCCCCGCCCAGCAGCCACACGCCCGGCGCGGTCTCGGCGATGATCCACTCCGCGTCGGGCGTGAGCGCGTACTGGCAGACCTGGCTGAACAGCACCGGCGCGCCGGCCAGCGAGGGGAACCTGCGCGCCAGATACGTCCTGGCCCGCTCCACGCCGGCGGCGTCCACGGTGCGCGGGCCGTGCTCCGGCTCGTACGGCTCGCCCTCCACGTCGGAGGTGGCCTTCATCCCCACCCCGTCCACGTCGCCGTGCCCGTAGAACGAGGCGCTGTGATCCACGAAGGCGGGCATCCCCGGCACGGTCCACGCGGCCGGCACCGCGAAGTGCAACGTGTCCTGCTTGGTGACGGTCAGCGGCGCGTCGAACAGCTCCGGCATCCACGCCCCGGTCGCCCAGACCACTCGGTCCGCGGTGAGCTTCCGCCCGTCGATCACGACTCCGCCGTCCGCGGGCAGCGCCCGTGCCCTGACGAGCTGCGCCCCGGCCCGTACGGCCAGCGCCGCCGTCACCTGGGTGGCCCGCCGCGCCCTGACCACCCCGGCCTTCGGCTCCCAGAGCAGGAAGCTGAGCCCGTCGGGCCGGAACTCGGGGAAGAACCTGCCCCCTTCCGACGGCTCCAGCACCTCGCAGGGGATGTCCAGGTTCTTCAGCATCCGGGCGCTGGCCTGCTCCCACCCGTCGGGATCCTGGGCCAGCCATAGCATCCCGGCCTCGTGGTAGAGCTGCTCACCGGCCCGTTCCTCCAGGCGGCGCCATCCGTCGAGCGCCTGCCAGAAGGACCGGGCGTACCATTCGCCGTCGCCGTGCGCGGCGCGCAGGAGCCGGGTCTCGCCCGCGCTGGCCTGCCGTACGTGCCCGGGTTTGTGCTGTTCGATCAGCGTCACTTGCCAGCCTGTTTCGGCCAGCCGCAATGCCAGCGACGCACCCCAAATACCCGCTCCGACCACGATGACCGATTTCATGCCACCACCGTGGCCGCTCGACGCCGCCCGCCGCAAGGCCCTCAGACCACGATCATCTTCACCACGACGCCCGCGCAGTTGCCCGCCACGCAGATGCGCACGGGGATCTCGAAGTGCCCGCTCGCGGCCGGGACACCGCCGACATGACCGTCAGGGCCGATGCTCACGCCCTCAGGCAGCTTGTCGTAGTCCGTCACGGTGAACGTGGGCAGGACGCCGGTCGGGCCCCCGTTGATCGAGATCTCCCCGTTCATCGGCTCCCCGACCTTGCCGGGGAAGGTGAGGTTGCGCGGCTCCCATGGAACGTTCCGATAGACGATGAGCGTGATCGTGTCCTCGGCGCAGGTGCGCCCGCGGCAGAGCTCGATCGGCGAGGAGAAGGTGCCGGGTCTCAGCGGCTTGCCCTGCAGGCTGCCGCTCTCGTCCACCCGGACGCCGGGCGCCACCTCTTTGGGCCGGATCTGGGCCTGCTCGTCGAAGGGCAGGACCCGCTCGCCGACCTCGATGCCCAGGGTGGCGTAGAACGTGGTCTCGACCAGCAGGCCGGGCTTGGATGTCCGGGGCGGGCTCATGCCGTTGCTGCGGATCAGGGAGGACGCCCGCTCCCCGACCGAAGGCAGAGCGGGGATCAACGCACAGATAGCCAGCCCGCCGATCAGGACAAGCCACATTTGCCGCATATTTACCCCCCGGTCCGACTAACCGGGTACTTACCCGCTTCGGTGCGGAGCGTCACACCAGCACCACGCATAATCAACAGCATGGCCGCAGAATCCGCCCAGACCCTGGAGCGCGGGCTCCGCCTGCTCCGGCTGCTCGCCGACGGGCACGGGGGCCGCACGCCCACCGAACTGGCCGCCTCGCTGGAGCTGAGCAGGCCGGTGGTGTACCGGCTGGTCACGACGCTGATGAACGAGGGTTTCGCGCGCCGGGACGCCGAGGGCCGGGTGCATCTCGGGTTCGGGGTGCTGGTGCTGGCGCAGGCCGTACAGCCGCTTCTGCGGGCGGCGGCGCTGCCGACGCTGCGGCGCCTGGCCGAGGAGGTGGGCGCCACCGCGCACCTGACCGTGGCCGAGGGCGACGACGGGCTCGCGGTCGCGGTCGTCGAGCCGTCCTGGACCGACCTGCACGTGGCCTACCGCGAGGGCTCGCGGCACCCGCTGGCCAAGGGCGCGGCGGGCCAGGCCATCCTCGCGATGCGCGGCGGCAACACCGGGTATCAGGTGACGGAGGGCCAGCTCCAGGAGGGTGCCCGCGGCATCGCCGCGCCGGTCACGGGACTGCCGTGGCTGGAGGCGTCCGTGGGGGTGGTGAGCTTCGGCGGACTCGCCGAGGGCACCGGTCCCCGCGTCCTGGTGGCCGCCGGGGAACTCGCCGCCGCCCTTGGTTGACAGTACGGCCCGCCATGAAGGACGGTAGTTACACATAGAGGACATAAGTGTCCGATAACCGGACGGAGTTGAGAGAGATGCCGTACTACCGGCTCGTAGGCGAGGTACCCAGGAAGCGCCACGTGCAGTTCCGGCGCCCGGACGGCGGCCTGTACGCCGAGGAGCTCATGGGCGAAGAGGGCTTCTCATCCGACTCCTCCCTGCTCTACCACCGCCATCTCCCCACCGCGATCGTCAAGGCCGAGGCGGTCGAACCGCTCCTGCCCACCACGACCAGCGCGAACCTGCCGCTCTCCCCGCGCCACTTCCGCACCCAGGACCTCGCCTCCGCCGGAGACCTGGTGACCGGCCGGATGCTGCTGTCCGCCAACGGAGACGTCCGATTGTCGTACGCCACCAGCGACCGCCCCAGCGAGCTGTACCGCAACTCCATGGGCGACGAGTGCGTCTACATCCAGCGCGGCAACGTGCGCTTCGAGTCCACCTACGGCGTCATCGAGGCCGCGGAGGGCGACTACGTCGTCATCCCCACCGGCACCATTCACCGGTGGGTGCCGTCCGGCACCGTGAACGTGCTCGCCATCGAGGCCTCCGGGCACATCAGGCCGCCCAAGCGCTACCTGTCGCAGTACGGCCAGTTCCTGGAGCACGCCCCCTACTGCGAGCGCGACCTGCGCACCCCGCAGGAGCCCTTCACCGCCGAGGGCGAGGAGGTCCCGGTCCTCGTCCGCACCCGCGGCGGGCTGACCAGGCTCGTCTACCGCAACCACCCGTTCGACGTGGTCGGCTGGGACGGCTACCTCTACCCCTACGCCTTCAACATCAACGACTTCGAGCCGATCGTGAAGAAGACGCACGCGCCGCCGCCCGTGCACCAGACGTTCGAGGGCCCCGGCTTCGTGGTCTGCTCGTTCATGCCGAGGCCGCTCGACTTCCACCCCGACGCGGTGCCGATCCCCTACAACCACCACAACGTGGACTCCGACGAGTTCATGTTCTACGTCGGCGGCGACTACTCCGCCCGCGCGGGCTCCGGCATCGACGTCGGCTCGATCTCCCTGCACCCGGCCGGCTTCACCCACGGCCCGCAGCCGGGAGCGGTCGAAGCCGTCATCGAGGCCGGCGCCACCCACACCAGCGAGATGGCCGTCATGGTCGACACCTTCCGCCCGCTCGACCTCGGCCAGGGCGCGCTGTCGTGCGAGGACCCCGGCTACGCCTGGACCTGGGCACGATGAACACCCTTTTCACGGCCCTCGTCGACGACGCCGGCCTGTTCCCGCCGACCTCGCTGCACATGGACGAGGCCCTCGCCCGCCACCAGCGCGACCTCGAAGCGGCCAGCCCCCTGCTCACCCACCGCTTCCTGTGCCCGGCCTCCCGCCTCGACACACTGCGCCGCGCCGAGCCCCGCCCCACCCGCATGGGCCTGATCCTCGACACCGACGAACCGCCCGCCTTCGCCGACCTCCCCATCGACTTCGTGGAGGTACGGCTGCCGCCGGAAGAAGCCGGCCGCCTGGACCTGCCCGACGGCGTCCGCCTGTTCATCGAGGTACCGCCCCGATCCCGGGTCACCGACCTGCCCGAGGGAGCCGGGCTCAAGGTGCGCTGCGGCGGAATGACCGCCGACGCCTTCCCGCCCGCCGAGCACCTGGGCGCCTTCATCACCCACTGCGTGGACAACGACATCCCGTTCAAGGCCACGGCCGGGCTGCACCACGCCGTACGCCACTTCGACCCCGCGCTCGGCGTCGACCGGCACGGCTTCCTCAACCTCGTGCTCGCCGTCTGCGAGGCCGTGGAGCACCGCGATCCCGTGCCCGTCCTGCGCACGACCGACGTCGGTCACCTGGTACGGCTGGCGCTGGCCGTACCGGAGGAGAGCGCGAAGCGCGCCCGCGAACTGCTGGTCAGTTACGGCTCGTGCAGCACCAGCACGCCCATCGACGACCTCAAGACGCTAGGAGTGATCAGTGACGGAGCGTAGGTGGGGCGTCGAGAACCTGCCCTACGGGGTGTTCTCCCGCCGGGGCGAGGCCCCGCGCGTGGGCGTGCGCTTCGAGGACCGCGTCCTGGACCTGTCCGCGTTTCTGCACGACGAGGTGTTCGCCACCGGCAGCCTCAACGCCTTCATGGCCCGCGGGCGGCACGCCTGGCACGACACCCGCGCGCTAATCCAGGCCAAGCTGACCGACGACCTCTCGCTGGCCGAGCCACACCTGATCCCGCTCGACCAGGTCACGCTCCACCTGCCCGTCGAGGTCGCCGACTACGTCGACTTCTACGCCTCGGTCGACCACGCCACCAACATGGGCAAGATGTTCCGGCCGAACGCGGAGGCCCTGCTGCCCAACTGGCGCCACCTGCCCGTCGGCTACCACGGTCGCTCGGGGACCGTGGTGGTCTCGGGCACGCCGGTCACACGGCCCAGCGGGCAGTTGCGTGCCGGGGTGTTCGGGCCGTGCGCCAAGCTCGACATCGAGGCCGAGCTGGGCTTCGTGGTCGGCACGCCGTCCGCGATCGGCGCTCCCGCCGGGGCGTTCGAAGACCACGTGTTCGGCGTGACGCTGCTCAACGACTGGAGCGCCCGCGACATCCAGGGCTGGGAGGCGCAGCCGCTCGGGCCCTTCCTCGGCAAGTCGTTCGCGACCTCGATCTCGCCGTGGGTGACGCCGCTGGAGGCGCTGCCGCGGGTGCCGGGGCGCGCGCAGGATCCGGCGCCGCTCGACTATCTGCGCAGGCAGGGCGACTGGGGGCTGGACATCGAGCTGGAAGTCCTGCTCAACGGGGTTGTGGTGTCGCGGCCGCCGTACCGGAGCATGTACTGGACGCCGGACCAGATGCTCGCCCACATGACCGTGAACGGCGCGGCGCTGCGGACCGGCGACCTCTACGGCAGCGGCACGATCTCCGGGCCCGAGCCAGGACAGCGCGGCTCGCTCATGGAACTGAGCTGGAACGGCACCGAGCCGATCAAGCTGCCCGACGGGTCGGTGCGCACATTCCTGGAGGACGGCGACGCGGTGACCATCACCGCCACCGCCGGCGGGCTCGGCCTGGGGGAGGTTTCCGGAACTGTCCGGTAGGTGACTCAACGTGCTCAAGTCGTGACTCACCGCTACTCTAGGAGCTCCCCGCCCCCAGGAATCCAGGAGTGAGATGCGGCGTGCCGCGGCGTACTGTCTCGTCGTCCTGCTCACGGCCGTGGGGTGCTCCTCGGTCACGGCCGAGACGCCCGCGGCCGCGCCTCCGGTGATCACCACCTTTCCGGCCTTCGACTCCGACCGCGCCCGGCCGGACCGCGGTCTCGTGGTCAAGGCCGGCGGCGGCACGTTGCGCCAGGTCCTCGCGTACGCCGCGGGCCGCCCGGTGCCCGGAGCCCTCGACCCGAGCGGCACCACCTGGCGTTCCAGGTGGGCTCTGGAGCCCGACACCGAGTACGCGGTGACCGCGACCGCCGCCACCGCCGGCGGTCCTTCGTCCATCGCCATGGGCCGCTTCCGCACCCGCGCCGCCGGCCGGGCCTTCAACGTCTCCTCCGTCTCGCCCCTGCCCGGCGAGGAGGTCGGGGTCGGCATGCCGATCATCGTCACCTTCGACGGCCCCGTCCGCGACAAGGCCGCCGTCGAGCGCGCGCTGGAGGTCGCCGCGGCCAAGCCGATCGAGGGCGCCTGGCGCTGGACCGGCGACACCCAGGTCGTCTATCGCACCAGCCGCTTCTGGCCGGCCCGGCAGAAGGTCACCTTCACCGCCCACCTGACCGGCGTACGCGCCTCCCCCGGCGTCTTCGGCACCGGCGACCACACACTCGCCTTCACCGTGGGCCGCAAGCAGACCAGCACCGTCGACACCCGCACCCACCAGATGGTGGTCAGGCGCGACGGCCAGGTCGTCCAGAACATGGCCATCAGCGCCGGCATGGCCACCACCCGCGAATACACGACCACCAGCGGAGTCCATCTCACGATGGACAAGGGAAACCCGGTGCGCATGGTGTCCCCGGGACGGAAGAAAGGCGATCCCGGCTTTTACGACCTGATGATCGACCACGCCGTGCGCATCTCGAATTCCGGCGAATACGTGCATGCGAAGAACAACGTCTGGGCCCAGGGCCGGGCCAATGTCAGCCACGGCTGCATCAATTCCCGCCCTGACCAGGCAGCCTGGTTCTTCGCCAACTCCCTGCGCGGCGACCCCGTCAGCATCACCGGCACCGACCGCCCACTCGAATGGAACAACGGCTGGGGCTTCTGGCAGCTTTCCTGGGAGAAATGGCAGCTGGGCAGCGCACTTCACGATCCGGCATCCGGCGGCGGATGGGTGCAACAAGCGCCCGCTCCAGGTTTAACGTAGGAGGGGGAACACCAAGCAGACCTAGGCCCGTTCACCTGTCAGGAGGGCCAACGCATGGAAGATTGGGTCATCTGGATAATCCTCGCCGTCGTGCTCGGTGTGGCGGAAATCTTCACCCTCACGGCCGCTCTGGGCATCCTTGGCGTCGCATCTCTCTTGACCGCCGCCACCGCGGCACTAGGCCTGCCCATTCCGCTTCAACTGCTCGTCTTCACCCTGTCGTCGGCGGCCGGGCTGTTCACGGTCCGGCCCATCGCCATGCGGCACATCCGCCAGCCCCAGCTCAAGCGCTTCGGCATCGAGGCGCTGGTCGGCAAGCCCGCGTACGTGATCTCCGAGGTCACCGGCCGCGACGGCAGAGTGCGCATCGGTGGCGAGGAATGGTCCGCACGCGCCTATGACGAAACGCTGGTCATCCCCACCGGGGCGACCGTCGACGTCATCGAGATCGAGGGCGCCACCGCCCTCGTCTATCCCCGGGAGTGATCATATGGAGCTGCTGATCGTCGGCTTGGTCATCGCCCTCTTCGCGGTGATCACGGTACTCAAAGCGGTACGCATCGTGCCGCAGGCGAGGGCCCGCAACGTCGAGCGGCTCGGCCGGTACCACCGCACACTCAAACCCGGACTCAACTTCGTCATCCCCTACGTCGACCGCGTCTACACGATGATCGACCTGCGCGAGCAGGTCGTCTCCTTCCGGCCCCAGCCGGTCATCACCGAGGACAACCTCGTCGTCGAGATCGACACCGTCCTCTACTTCCAGGTCACCGACCCACGCGCGGCCGCCTACGAGATCGCCAACTACATCCAGGCCGTCGAACAGCTCACCGTCACCACCCTCCGCAACGTCGTCGGCTCCATGGACCTGGAGAAGACCCTCACCTCCCGCGACACCATCAACAGCCAACTGCGCGGCGTCCTCGACGAGGCCACCGGCAAATGGGGCCTGCGCGTCAACCGGGTCGAGATCAAGGCGATCGACCCGCCCAAGACCATCAAGGACGCGATGGAGAAGCAGATGCGGGCCGAACGCGACAAGCGGGCCGCCATCCTCACCGCGGAAGGCCAGCGCCAATCCCAGATCCTCACCGCGGAAGGCGACAAGCAGGGCCGCATCCTGCGCGCCGAAGGCCAGCGCACCGCCGCCATCCTCGAAGCCGAAGGCCAGTCCCGCGCCATCGACCAGGTCTTCCAGGCCGTCCACCGCAACGACCCCGACCCCAAACTGCTCGCCTACCAGTACCTCCAGGTACTGCCGCAGCTCGCTCAGGGCGAAGGCAACACCTTCTGGGTCATCCCCAGCGAGGTGACCTCCGCGCTGCAGGGCGTGTCCAAGGCGTTCACCGAAGCCCTGCCCCGCTCGGCCGCCACCCGAGACGAGATCACGGACGCGTCGGCGGCCGATGAGGAAGTGGCCAAGGCCTCGGAGGCGGCAGCCGAAGCCGTGGCCTCCGCCCAGGAAGCCGAGAAGCCCGGGCTGCCCCGGCAGTTGGGCGCGGCCGTACCGGAGCCATCCCCCTTCCCCGACCTCGAAAAAGACCCCCAACCGCGCAACCCCTAAAGGCAAGGAGCTCCGCTACGCTCCGCGCGTTCTTCCAGTCGGGCCGGGGGCCCGACCCCTGAAGGACCTCGCTCCGCTCGGGCAGCCTTCCTGAGGTCCCACCCCTTGCCCATCTGGGTGGTCAGGCAGTTGGAGCCCACCCTCCACCCAGTTGGGCGGCGTGGGTTCCGCGTTGGAAGGCAGCCCATTTGATGCTCGCCGACCCCAAGCACTTCTACCGCTCCTATAACTCCGCCGAACTGGACAGGATCATGACCGCGCGCCCCTCGGCAAGGACGGGCGTGCGCGCCCGCGAGATGAACCTCTACCGCCGTTACTTCGACCTGGTCGCCGACGGCTCCAAGACCGTCGAAGTGCGCGTGCGGTACCCCAACCTGCGCACGCTCAAGGCCGGCGACCATATCCGGTTCGTGTGCGGCCGCGACGACGCCCTCACCCGCGTCACACGTGTCGCCCGCTACACCAGCTTCGAGGAGATGCTGGACGCCGAGGGGCCTGAGCAGGTGAACCCGACCAGCTCGCGCGAGCAGCAGCTGGCCGACATCCGCCGCATCTACGGCCCCGAGAAGGAAGCCCTTGGTGTCCTGGCCATCGAGATCGAGCTCATCGAAGCCACCCCTTAGAGGCATTCGTGGGTTGCCGTTCGTATCGAGGATGAGTCGGGTGGCGAGGAAGGCGAACACTGCGGGTTCGTCCAGAGGCAGGGTGGCTGGTGTGGGGAGGGTCGGTCAGCCAGGGCTGGGGCGGCCGTGGCGCCAGTAGCCGATGAAGGCGATGTCCCTTTTCTCGATGTGCCGGTCGACGGGCTCAGCCGGACGTTGGCGAGGACGTTCAGGGGGTGGTACGCCGTCCTCTGGCCCGCTTGACCTTGGGGATCACCTCTGGGCCTCGGCCAGGCGGAGGCGTACACCGCCGAGGACGAGCTCCAGGCCGTACGCGAAACGTTCCTCGGGGTCGGCGGTGATCATACCTTCGACGGCGCGGCGCAGTTCGGTGTCGGCCAGTTCGCTTCCGCGCCGCTCCCAGTCGCCGGCCTCGCGCTGGGCCTGCTCCTCGATGGTGTGGCCGAGCACGTAGTACAGGGCGGTGAAGATCACCCATCCGGCCCGGTCGAGCGGGAAGCCGGCGTCGGTGAGGATACTGAGGGCCGGTGGCCGCCGCGCACGGTGTTCGGCTCGGTCACGTACGTACCCGCGACCACGCGGGCGCCGTCGCGGTGGGCGAGCATGGCTCGGCGCAGGCGGTGGGCGATCTCCGCCAGCTGGGCGTCCCACGGGCCGGGGGTGTGCGGGGTCTCGGTCGCCGTGCCGATGATCCGGTCGGCCATGGCACCGAGCAGGGCCTCTTTGTTCTTGAAGTGCCAGTAGATGCCGCCGGCCTGGACGCCCAGCCGCGCGCCCAGTTCGCGCATGGTCAGCCCGTCCAGGCCGTCGGTGTCGAGGAGGGCCAGAGCTCCCGTCACGACGTCCGCACGCTTCAGTTGCATGCGGGGAGGGTGACACGGAACTTGAACACCGTTCAATCCTGAACGTCGTTCAAGTGAGTGGCATCACACCGCCCAGATGACGGGCTCCCCAGGCCCAGATCCGGAAGCCGGTGAGGGTGCTGGGCCGGCGGGCCTGGGGAGTGGTCGCGTCAGTCGACTTCGAGGGGGGCGCCGTCGCTGTCGACCAGTTCGCAGGGGGTCACGGGGCCGTTGGAGATGCCGTCCCAGATGCCGGCCACCACGTGCCGTTCGTCCTTGCCCACGGCGAACATCAGCACGCCCGTCTGGCCAGGGCCGATCTTGGCGAGGTCGAGCTGGAAGCCGGGGTCGTCGCTCAAGTCCACGGTGGACGGGAAGACGGTGAGCCTGGACTGCTCCCGCGGCACCCAGCTGTCACTGCGCTTCTTCGGGCTGCACTGCTTGCCCTGCGGCACGAAGTCGACCACCACGTTGTAGCCCATGCCCTTGAGGTTGGCCTCCAGGCCCTTGGGGTCCTTGGCCTCGTTGATGGTGACGGTGAGGGTGCCGTCGGGGTTCTTCTCCACGGCGTGGGCGGGCGCGCCGCCGCCCAGGACCAGCGGGAGGGCCACGGCCGCCGCGGCGGCCGCGCCCAGCACCGGGGCCAGGATCATCGGGCGGAACAACTTGCGGCGCGGCCGGGGCTGGATCTCTGCCATCACGAACTCCTTCAGGTCACGGTGACGGCCGCCGGGAAGGTCGCGCTCCTCCGGGAAGACGTTCATGGGGTGCTCTCCTTGACGGACCGGACCGCGGTACCGCGGTCACCTCTTACCTGTCGGCGGGCGGCGGCGAGTTCCCATTTCTTGCGGGCCCGCGACAAGCGGGAGCGGACCGTGCCCACGGGGACGCCGAGCGCCTCGGCCGCCTCCGCGTAGTCGAGGCCCGCGCCCACGCACAGGGCGAGGACGTCCTGCTCGTGTTCGCGCAGCCGTACGAAGGCTTCGCGCGCGTCGTCCAGGCGCTGGGCGTCGGCCACCCGCTCGATCAGCTCGTCGGCGAAGTCGGGGACGATCTCCGGTCTGGGCATTCTGGCCATCGCGTCCTGGTGTCTTCGGGCGGAACGCCGCAGGTTGCGGGCCACGTTGGTGGCCACGCCCAGGAGCCAGGGGCGCAGGGAACCGCCTTCCGGTTCGATCCGCTCCCGCAGCCGCCAGGCTTCCAGGAACGTCAGCGACACCACGTCCTCGGCGGCCGACCAGTCGCCGGTCAGCCGGTAGGCGTGGTTGTAGACGGCCTTGGCGAACTCGTCGAACAGGTTGCCGAAGGCCTGCTGGTCTCCGTCCCGGATCCGGGCACGCGTCGTCACATCCACACTCTTTACTGTCCGTGGATGTCCGGGGGTTCCAGGGTTCAGGGGTGGAAGTCGGTGACCAGGGCGGCGTGGTCGGAGTAGAACGGGCCCGGCGGGTGGTGGGGCAGGCGTTCGGTGATGATCCTGGAGCCGGCGGCCTTGAGGCCCTTGGCGAAGATGTAGTCGATGCGCTCGGGGATGCGTACGTGGGCGCGGTCGGGCTGGGTGCTCCAGGTGTGGCCGGGGTCCTGTGAGACGGCGCGGAAGGTGTCGGTGTATCCGGCGTCGACCAGGATCTGGGTGGTGCGCAGGTGGGGCCAGTCGGCGGCGGGCAGGACGTTGAGGTCACCGGCGAGCACCACCGGTGACGGGTCGCCGTCCAGCAGGCGGGGCAGTTCCTCGCCGACGATCCGGCCGAGCTCGGACAGCTGTACCCGCTCGGCCTCCCGGATCGCCTCGGGCCCGGCGCCGGAGGCGATCACGTCACCCAGCCAGGGCTCGGAGAAGTTGAGCCACGTGACGAAGACATTGACCTCGGCCCCGCCGGCCAACCCGGGACGACCGGACGAGCCGGGCCTGCTCACGCGGATGCCGCCGAAGCGGAAGTCGTCGAACGACGGCGGGAACACGTGCGTCACCGGCAGGCGGCTGAAGATCCAGAGGTTGTCGCGGTCCCTGGCGGTGATCCGGGTTCCGGTGTAGCCGGGCAGACCCCGCAGGATCGTCTCGGCGGCGCCGTACGTCTCGATGGAGCAGAAGACGTCCGGGGCGACGGCGGCGACCTGCTCCACGATGAGGGGCAGGTCGGCGCGGCCACCGTCCCAGATGTTCCACGACAGGACCCTCAACGCCACTCCAGCAGCACGTATCCCCGGTGCGGGACGTCGGCCTCGACGTGGACGCGGCCCTCGGCGCGCCGCACGGGCACGGACACGGGTTCCGCGAGCGGGGCCAGGAGCGTCGCGGTGACGTCCCGGTCGAGGTCGGCGACGGGGCGGGCGGGGTCGGCCGAGCCGTTGGCGATCGCCAGGCGCCAGCCCGTGCCGGTTCTGGCCAGGTGCGGCAGCAGGTGCGGGCCGCCGGTGACCAGGGGAAGCTCCGCGTTCAGGTAGCGGAGGGCGCGGTGGGCGAGGGCCTGTCCGTCGTCGCAGCGGCCGAGCGACTCGGGGGTGCAGGCGGCCAGGGTGACGACGCGGCCGCCCAGGCGGTTGGTGAAGGCGACGCGGCCGTCGCCCCAGTGTTCGCCGCGTGGGGTGAGGATCTCGGTCCAGGTCTCGGCTCCGGGCAGGGCCGCGAGCCGCGCGACGGCCGGCTGTACGTTCACGCTGAGCAACTGCCCGCTGTCCAGAACCCGCTCCATGCTGTACGGCTGCCGCGCCGGCGCGTCCCGCTCGGCCACCTCCTCCACGCGCACCCCGAGCAGTTCCCCGAACCCGCGCTCGGCCAGCACGAGCGCCGCGTGCCCGTCGAGCAGCAGCCCGCCGGACAACAACGTCTCCACCTCGCCATCGGGCACACCCCAGGCGACCTTGCCGAACACGGCGTTGACCGCGCCCACCCCGGCCTGGACGGGCACCCCGTAGGGCAGCAGGTACTCGGCCGCCCGCAGCGGGTCGGCCCGCAGCCCGTCGAGCCCGCCGTCGCCCCACACGTGGGCGGCGGTGTCGGGCCACCACGGCACCCCCACCCCATGAACCGAAATATCCGGACTGAACGCCCGGTCCACGGCCGGGCGCGACCGCGACAACATCCGGCCCACGCGCGGATAGCGCTGCGGGTCACCGGTCACGAACGGATGCACGTCCAGCAGCAATCCGCCCGCACCGGACAGCCGGGCCGTCACCATCTCCGACCACGTCTGGGTGTCGGACTTGGTCCACTCGGTGTGCGGCCAGTTCTCGATCTCCGGCGCCACCTCCACCCCGGCTGGACGCAGCCCCCGCTGCAGCTCCAGCATCGCGATCGAGTACGACAGCCGCCGCCCCGGCGCGTCCCCGTAGGGCGCGAAGTGCGGCCGGTGCACCTCGATCCGGTCGAAGAACGCCGCCCAGTCCCGGCCCTCGACCGAGGCCACGCCCAGCCCGGAGCTCATCAGCCCGAGCTTGGCCCGGCCGGCCACGGCCTGCCGTACCAGATCGAGGACCTCCAGCTGCGCCTCGCGCCAGGTGCGCTGCAGCAGCGCCCGCCAGGGGTGCGGCGGGCCGGTGGCGGTGATCGCGGCGACCAGCTCCTCGCGGGTCGGCTTGTCGCCCGCGAGCAGCGCGAACCGCTCCAGCATCTCGGGCTCGAAGCCGCCGCCCCAGGTGAGCGGGGCGTGGTTGTGGAAGCGGAAGTCGTCCTCCAACCAGAGCACGCGGAAGCCCAGCCGGGAGAAACGCCCGTAGTGCCCGGCCAGCCAGTCGCGCCAGACCGGGCAGGCGAACGAGGCGGTCGCCGTGGCCGCCTCGCCCAGCGGGGAGACCATGGGCGCGAAGCCGAGGTCCTGCGTGCGACCCCGGTCGGCGTGGCCGACGGTGACCCACGGGTTCAGGCTGGCGCCGATCCCGTGCGCGTCCAGCGTGTCCTTCACCTCGGCCACGTGCTCGAACCACAGGTCCTCGCCGACGCCGACCGGGTGGCCGGCGTGCAGTTCCTCGGAACCGTAGATGAGCACGACCTCCTCGATCCCGTGCCCGGCGCAGTACGCCGCCAGCCTGGCCGGATCCCGGCCGGGCAGCACCTGGTAGCGGAGGTGGTAGGTCATGACTGCCCGCGGTCGAAGTAGGCCACCAGCTCGGGGTCGAGCGCCGGGATGTCGTACGGCATGCCGCCGTCGCGCAGCGACATCGTGGCCATGTAGCCCGCTGCCACGCTCATGCGCGCGGCCACCGGCGAGGTGTCGGTCACGCCGCCCTCACGGACGAACCTGCAGAACTCGCCGATGATGCCCGGGTCGGCGCCCCCGTGCGAGCCCTTGGCTTCGGGGATCTTGTACGTGATGTCGGCGTCGGCCCGGTACTCGCTCGGGCCGGTGTTCCATACCTTGACCACGTCGCCGGGGCCGTCGCCGAAGTTCTCCAGGCGGCCCTCGGTGCCGATCACCGTGTAGTTGCGGAAGTAGTCGGGAGAGAAGTGGCACTGCTGGTAGGCGGCGATGACGCCGTTGTCCAGGCGCATGTTCATCACGGACACATCCTCCACGTCGACGACGTGGTTGAGATCGCGGCGCGTTGTAGGCGGCCAGTCGAACTCCTTCAGCCACCCCTCCGGCCTGGGCGTGTCCGGGGCGCGGCGGGGCAGGTCGCCGTAGACCATGAGGTCGCCGAAGGCGTTGACGCGGCTGGTGTAGCCGCCGGCCAGCCAGTGGATGACGTCCAGGTCGTGCGCGGCCTTCTGCAGGAGCAGGCCGGTGGTGTAGCGGCGGTCGGCGTGCCAGTCCTTGAAGTAGTAGTCGCCGCCGTAGGAGACGAAGTGCCGCACCCAGACGGCCTTCGGCTCGCCGATCACGCCCTTCTGGATGATCTCCCGCATCAGCCGGACCACGCCCATGTGGCGCATGTTGTGCCCGACATACAGCCGCGTACCGGTCCTGCGGGCCGTCTCCAGGATGTTGTCGCAGCCCTCGACCGTGATGTGCATCGGCTTCTCGAGATAGACGGCCTTGCCCGCCTCCAGGCAGTCGACCGCCAGCCGCTCGTGCGTGTCGTCCGGGGTCGCCAGGATGATCGCGTCGATGTCGTCGCGTTCCAGCAGGTCGCGGTAGTCCTCGGCGAGGAAGTCGGCCTCGAACCGCTTCGACTGGCGCTTGAGGACGGCCGGGTCGATGTCGCACAGCGCGCTCACCACCGACCCCTTGCCCGGCCGGTGCGCGGCCAGGTGCAGACTCGTCCGGAGGCCGAGACCAACGGCTCCGATGCGCAGGTCTTCCACTTAGATCCCTTCTCGCGGGTACGGCGAGCCGTTCCACATCTTGCTGGCGAGGATGGCGAACGTGGGCCGGATCAGCCGGTCCACGTCCTGCTCGGTGTAGTCGAGTTCGGTCATGTCGTTCCACACGGCCGACATGGCGCCGCGCAGCAGCGGATGCCGGGGCTCGACGGACTTGCCGCCCGGGAAGACGTGCGGCTGCCACTCACGGGCCAGGAACTCCGCGTCCAGCCCGTCCGGGTGGTAGTAGCCGGCCTTCGGGACGACGTAGAGCGTCTCGTCGTTGGTGTTGATGAACGGGTAGCCGTCCCTGATCGCCTCGACCGGGTCGTACCAGGAGTTGGCCCAGGTGTTGATCGTCACGTCCCGGTCGTAGCCCTCGGCGTCGCCGGTCATCCGGGTGAAGCTGCCCCAGGCGCGGGCCTGCTTGCCGTGCGACCTGATGTGGGCGGCCATGGCGTTGAAGTAGTCGCGGAACAACCCGGGGTCGGCGAAGTACTCGTCGGCGCCGAAGTGCACCGCCGGACCGCGGAACCACGGGACGAACTCGTCGAACAGCTCCATCATGAAGGCGGTCGTCCGCGGCCTGGACAGGTCCAGGTGGTCGCCTTCGCCCAGGTCGGGGCGGAAGCGGGTGAAGGCCAGCGAGTGCGCGGGGCCGTCGATCTCCGGGATCAGCCGGACGCCGTTGGCCGCGGCGACGTCCTCGAAGGAATCCCAGTCGGCCCGCGTGTACACGCCGTCGGTCGCCGACAGGCCGGGGAAGCGCGCGCTGGCCAGGCGGAACGCGGCCTGGACGCCGTCCCAGCCGCCGCCTTCCTTCTTGAAGCCGTTGTCGTTGAGGTGGAGCTGCAGCTCGTTGAGCTTGAGCTCGCCCATGTGCCCGATCAGGTCGCGGATGTAGCCGGGGGTGAAGAAGCGGCGGCCGACGTCGAGCATGAAGCCGCGTACCTCGTAGTCGGGCCAGTCCACGGCCACGCCGACCGGCAGCTCGCCGTCCCTGGCCAGCGCCTGTTCGGCGGTGCGGGAGCCGTACAGGAGACCGGCCGGGGAGGGCGCCTCCACGACGGCGACGTCGCGCGTGATCGTGAGGCGGTAGCCCTCCTCGGCGAAGCGCGGGCCGCCCTCGTCGTCGCTCAGGCCGGGGACGAGCTCCGCGCGGATCTCCGCGGGACGGCAGACGCCCTCGCCCGCCAGCCAGCGCCGGACGTTCACCGCTCCACCTGGCCGCGGTCGAAGTAGGCCACCAGCTCGGGGTCCAGGGCAGGGATGTCGTACGGCACGCCGCCGTCGCGCAGCGACATCGTGGCCATGTAGCCCGCCGCCACGCTCATCCGCGCGGCCACCGGCGAGGTGTCGGTCACGCCGCCCTCCCGCACGAACCCGCAGAACTCGCTAACGATCCGCTCGTCGGAACCACCGTGTGAGCCCTTCGTCTCGGGCACCTTGTACGTGATGTCACCTTCGGCGCGATACCCGGTGGGACCGTGGTTCCACACCTTGACGTGGCCGCCGTCGTTCTCCAGGCGGCCTTCGGCGCCGATGACCGTGTAGCTGCGGTTGTAGTCGGGCGTGAAGTGGCACTGCTGGTAGGCGGCGATGACGCCGTTGTCCAGGCGCATGTTCATGACCGAGAGGTCCTCGACGTCCACGACCGGGTTGAGGTCCTTGCGCGCGGTCGGCGGCCAGTCGAACTCCTTCAGCCACCCCTCCGGCCTCGGCCTGTCCGGGGCACGGCGGGGCAGATCGCCGTAGACCACGAGGTCGCCGAACGCGTTGACCCTGGTCGTGTAGCCACCGGCCAGCCAGTGGATCACGTCCAGGTCGTGCGCGGCCTTCTGCAGCAGCAGGCCGGTCGTCCTGGCCCGCTCGGCGTGCCAGTCCTTGAAGAAGTAGTCGCCGCCGTAGGAGACGAAGTGCCGCACCCAGACGGTCTTGGGCGGGCCGATGTCGCCCCTCTGGATGATCTCCCGCATCAGCCGCACGACGCCCATGTGGCGCATGTTGTGGCCCATGTAGAGCCGCGTACCGGTCCTGCGCGCGGTCTCCAGGATGTTGTCGCAGCCCTCGACCGTGATGTGCATCGGCTTCTCGAGATAGACGGCCTTGCCCGCCTCCAGGCAGTCGACCGCCAGCCGCTCGTGCGTGTCGTCCGGGGTCACGACGAGGACGGCGTCGATGTCGTCGCGTTCCAGCAGGTCGCGGTGGTCCTCGGTGAGGTACGGCGAGCCGAATCGCTCCTCGGCCTTCTTCAGCGCGGCAGGGTCGGAGTCGCAGAGGGCGGCGACCACCGAACCGCGGCCCGGCCGGTGCGCGGCCACCGCGAGGCTGAGCCGCAGCCCGAGGCCGATGACCCCGATGCGTAGATCTTCCACTTGCCGTCCCTTCAGGCTCCTTGACCAGTCCTGAAGGTTAGCGAGGATTTATGAAAGAATCTATAGAAAATCAGGCAGAAATTCCGGCGTAAGCGACACCAGGGCCGTGAACTACCCTGGAGATAAGCAACTCGACAGCGTTAAAGCCCTACGGAGAAGAGGGTTCTGTCGGCGTGGTTGAGCGCCAGCCGTACCGCGCCCACCACGATCGACTCGCGGCCCAGCTCGGAGGCGACCACCTTGGGCGGGTAGAGGCAGACCCGGTCGAGATAGGCCTGGATCGGGCCGACCAGCAGCTCACGGCCCCGCGCGAGCGCACCGCCGATCACCACCATCTCGGGGTCGAGCGGGTTGACGATCGTGACCAGCCCCTCGCCCAGCTTCAGCGCGAACTGCTCCACCGCCTCCACCGCCGCCGGATCCCCCGACCTGGCGCGCTCGAACGCGAACTCCGCCATGTCACTCGGCGCCCTCAGCTCGCCCGGCTCGGCGGCCATCGCGTAGGCGATCACGCTCCCGAACGCCGACCAGTTGCCGTTCGGCTGCTCGCCCAGCTCGCCCGACGCCGCGTGGGCGCCCCGGTACGGCACGCCGTCGATGAGCAGCCCGAGCGCCAGCCTGTTGCCGGTGAACAGGTAGACCACGTCCCGGCACTCCTGCGCCACGCCCCGCCAGTGCTCGGCCAGGACGGCCAGGCGCATGTCGTTCTCCACCAGCAGCGGCGCGGACAGGGCCTTGCGCAGCTCGGCCTGCAGTTCCAGACCGGTCCAGTCGCGCAGCCTGACGCTCTTGACCACGCGGCCCTCGCCGTCGACCACACCCGTGGTCCCGACCCCGACCGCCGCCAGGTCCCCGGCCGTCAGCCCGAGATCGGCCGCGCTCTCCTCCACCAGCTCGACCACGGCGGCCATGCGCTCGCCCGCGTCCACCTCGCGCGGCACCCCGATCGAGCGCGAACCGACCACGTTCCCCTTGAGGTCAGCGGTCATGGCCCGGATCGTGGAGCCGCCGATCCCGATCCCCACCACGTGCCTGGCCGCCGCCCGGAACCGATAGCGCCGCGCCGGGCGCCCGCGCTGCCGGTCGCCCAACTCTTCCTCGCACTCCTCCGCCCAGCCCTCGGCCAGGAGTTCCTCCACGATCGCCTCGGCCGTCGGCCTGGACACCTTCGCCGCCTTGGCCAGCTCGGTGAGCGTGACATCGTCGCCGGCCCGCAGGATCCGCAGGATCGCCGCCGAGTTGAGCCTGCGCAGAAGGGAGGCGTCGCCGCTCTGCTGTACCACCTGACCTCCACCCTTCTGGTTGAACGAACAGTGTACTTAGCCAACCTTGTTACGTAATCACAGCCAGGTACCCCACCCCAACCGTTTGCCGTCAACCACCCCAACCCCGCCACCCGCCCGCCTGACAGGGGAGACGAACATGCGTCCTTCGCCCGCGCGGGAGGGCCGCAGGGCGTCCCGGCAGGGGCGTCGCCGGGCAGGGTGACATGTGGCCGGTAGCCCGAAGGCCCTCGGGTGGGGGCGAGTCTGCGGGCGGTCTCCCCCAGCGGTCCCCGGCTGGGGGGTGGGCGACACGCCAGGGATCGCTGAGGGGGTGGACCGTGGGATTGGGGGGTCTGGCAGGGGCGTGAAGGTTCTCTGTTGGGGGAGTTAAGGAAACCTCGATGGACATGCCCGAAGCCCGCCGGGCACAGTGCGTAAGGTTCAGACGAGGGGGTTGGTTGCCATGAAGGCGCTGGTCAAGGAGCGGCCCGAAGAGGGGCTGTGGCTGAGGGACGTGCCGGAGCCGACGGTGGGGCCGGGTGAGGTGCTGATCAAGGTCCTGCGTACCGGCATCTGCGGCACCGACCTGCATATCCGGAAATATGATGACTGGGCCCGGCACACTCTCGATCTGCCGCTCATCGTGGGGCACGAGTTCAGCGGGACCGTCGTCGAGGTCGCGGCCGGGGTCGAGGACATCAAGGTCGGGGATCTGGTCAGCGGCGAGGGACACCTCGTGTGCGGGAAGTGTCGCAACTGCATGGCCGGGCGCCGCCACCTGTGCCGCAACACGATCGGGCTGGGGGTCAACCGCGACGGCGCCTTCGCCGAGTACGTGTCGATCCCGGCCTCCAACGTCTGGGTGCACCGGGTGCCGGTCGACCCCGACATCGCGGCCATCTTCGATCCGTTCGGCAACGCCGTCCACACGGCGCTGTCCTTTCCGCTCGTCGGCGAGGATGTGCTGATCACGGGCGCCGGGCCCATCGGGCTCATGGCCGCCGCGGTCGCCACCCACGTCGGCGCGCGCAACGTCGTGATCACCGATGTGAGCCCGGAACGGCTTGATCTGGCGGGCAAGCTCGGGGTCACGCTCGCGCTCAACGTCGCGCGGACGCCCATCGCGGACGGGATGAAGCAGCTGGGGATGCGGGAGGGGTTCGACGTCGGGCTGGAGATGTCCGGCAACCCTCGGGCCATGCGGGAGATGATCGCCACGATGACCCACGGCGGGAAGATCGCGATGCTGGGGCTTCCGGCGGAGGAGTTCGCGATCGACTGGTCCACGGTGGTGACGTCGATGATCACCATCAAGGGGATCTACGGCCGCGAGATGTACGAGACCTGGTACAACATGTCGGTCCTGCTGGAGAAGGGCCTCGACCTCTCCCCCGTGATCACCGACCGCTTCGGCTACCGCGACTTCGACGCCGCCTTCGACACCGCCGCCAGTGGCCGTACCGGCAAGGTCATTCTCGACTGGGAGTGAACGCCGCCCGCCGTACCAGATCTTGGAGGTTTGATGTTTTCCACCGTCCGCGACCAGCTGCGTGAGACGCTCGACGAGATCACCGAGGCCGGGCTGCACAAGCCCGAGCGGGTGATCAGCACCCCGCAGAACTCCCACGTACGCGTGGGCGAGGCCGAGGTCCTGAACTTCTGTGCCAACAACTACCTCGGCCTCGCCGACAACCCCGAGGTCGTCGCGGCGGCGCGGGAGGCGCTGGAGCGGTGGGGGTTCGGGATGGCGTCGGTGCGGTTCATCTGCGGGACCCAGGAGGTGCACAAGGAGCTGGAAACCCGCCTGTCGGACTTCCTGGGCATGGAGGACACGGTCCTCTACAGCTCGTGTTTCGACGCCAACGGCGGTGTGTTCGAGACGCTGCTCGACGCGCAGGACGCGGTGATCTCCGACGCGCTGAACCACGCGAGCATCATCGACGGCATCCGGCTGTCGAAGGCCAGGCGCCTCCGTTACGCCAACCGGGACATGGGCGAGCTGGAGTCGCGGCTCAAGGAGGCCTCGGACGCGCGGCGACGGCTGATCGTCACCGACGGCGTGTTCTCCATGGACGGATATCTCGCGCCGTTGCAGGAGATCTGTGATCTGGCGGACCGCTATGACGCGATGGTCATGGTCGACGACTCACACGCCGTCGGCTTCGTCGGCCCCACCGGCCGCGGCACACCTGAGCTGCACGGCGTCACCGACCGGGTCGACATCATCACCGGCACGCTGGGCAAGGCGCTCGGCGGCGCCAGCGGCGGCTATGTCGCGGCCCGCAAGGAGATCTGCGAGCTGCTGCGGCAGCGGTCGCGGCCGTACCTGTTCTCCAACTCGCTCGCGCCCGTCATCGCCGCCGCGTCCCTGCGCATCCTCGACCTGCTGGAGACCTCCAACGACGCCCGCGACCGGCTACGCGCCAACACCGCGCGCTTCCGTGCGCGGATGACCGAGGCCGGGTTCGACATCCTGCCCGGCGACCACCCCATCGCGCCCGTCATGATCGGCGACGCGGCCGAGGCCGGAGCCATGGCGGAGCGGCTGCTGGAGCTGGGCATCTACGTGATCGGCTTCTCCTACCCGGTGGTGCCGCACGGGCAGGCGCGCATCCGCGTCCAGCTCTCGGCCGCCCACTCCACCGAGGACGTCGACCGCGCCGTGGACGCGTTCATCACGGCACGCATCGGATAGACCCTATGCTCGGCCGCGTGATAGAGACGCGGCGCCTGCGCACGCTCCGCGCGGTGGCCGACCACGGGACGGTCACCGCCGCGGCGGCGGCGCTCCACCTCACGCCGTCGGCGGTGTCCCAGCAGCTCGGCGCGCTGGAGCACGAGGTCGGGCACCGGCTGTTCATCCGCGATGGCCGCGGCGTGCGGCTCACGGCGGTCGGCCGCATCATGCTGGCCCACGCCAACGAGGTCCTGGCCCAGCTCGAACGCGCGGAAGCCGAGGTCGCCGCCTACACGACCGGGGCGGCCGGCGAGGTCACCGTGGCCTCGTTCGCCACCGCGATCGCCGCCCTCCTGGCCCCCGCCGTACGCACGCTGCGCGAGACCTCCCCCGGCCTGGACGTGCGGGTGCGCGACGCCGAAGGCGACCACAGCCTCACCATGCTCCTGGACGGCGAAGCCGACCTGGCCATCGCCGTGGAATACCGGGGCGCACCGGCCGACCAGCGCCTGACCCGCGTCCCCCTGTACGCCGAGCCGTTCGACCTGGTCCTGCCCACCAGCCACCCCCTGGCGAAGTCGGGCGGCGTCGCGCTGGCCGAGCTGGCGGCCGAGAGCTGGATCGGCCCTTACCCGGGCAACCCGGTGCACGACGTCATCGCCGTGGCCGGCGAGCAGGCCGGGTTCACCCCGGACTTCGCCCACTCCTCCGACGACTTCCGCGCGGTCGTGGCGCTGGTGGGGGCGGGTTCCGGGGTGGCGCTGGTGCCCCGGCTGGCGCTGCGGGACCTGGATCTCACCGGCGTGGTGGTGCGGGAGGCGCCTGGCCCGGAGCGCCGCGTGTTCGCCGCCGTCCGCAGGGGCGCCGAACACCATCCGCTCCTGCGTCCCCTGCTGCTCACCCTGGACGCCACGGCCACCGATCTCTTCCCGCACACCTGAAACAACCCGACCCCTTGACCAACCCGGCAAGTCATGAAATATAGGGAAAGGGATATATATCGGAACCTCGATATACCGGAGGTGTCAGCGTGGCGACCCAGGATCAGCGACGGGCCGAGACCCGTACCCGGCTGATCGACGCCGCCGCCGACCTCTTCGCCAGAAAGGGGTTCCACGCCGTCTCCGCCGAGGCGGTGGCCGAGGCCGCCGACCGGACCACCGGCGCCCTCTACAACCACTTCGGCGGCAAGGAAGGTCTCCTGCTCGCCCTGCTGGAGGCGTGGAAGGACCAGACCGCGGCCGACCTGCTCGCCGGGTTCGAGGAGATCACCGAACTCGACGACCGGCTGGCCGCCCTCTTCGACGTCCTCACCCGTGACGAACCGGATCGCGGTGCGGCATGGCTCCTGCTCGAACTGGAGCTGTGGCTGCACGGCGCGCGCGATCCCCACATCGGCGAACCGCTGGCCAGGCGCTACGCCGACATCCGTGCCCGACTAGCCGAGGGGCTGTCCGACTGGGCGGCGGCCGCGGGCGTACCGCTCAGGCGATCGCCCGAGCAGACGGCCGTGGCCGTGCTCGGGTTACTCATCGGTTGCGCGGTACAGCACCGCCTCGACCCGCCCGCCGTGGAGCGGGCGGCCGTGGTGCTCGCCCTGCGCGACCTGCTCGGCTTCTGACCCCCTCATCCGGTACGGCCCGCCGTACCGGAAACCAGGCCCCGATCCCCCGCGCCACAAGGGAGCCCGATGCGCATCGACCTGCTCGAGAACACCTGGGAACGCCACGTCCCCCACGACCAGTTCGCCTACCTGCGCCGCAACGCGCCCGTCTACTGGCACGACGTCCCCGACGACACCGGCTTCTGGGCGGTCACCCGCTACCACGACGTGAAGGCCATCAGCCGCGACGCCAAGACCTGGTCCACCGAACTGGGCACGACGTTCATCAGGACGCAGTCGCCCGAGTTCATCGAGATCGCCAAGCTGACCCTGCTCAACATGGACCCGCCGAAGCAGACCCGTTACCGGCGGCTGGTCAGCGCCGGGTTCACGCCGAAGATGATCGGCAAGCTGGCGGCGACCGTACAGGCGAGGGCCGAGCGGATCGCCGACGACGTGCTGGAACGCGGCGGCGAGGTCGAGTTCGTCACCGACGTCGCGGAGTATCTGCCGCTGCAGATGATCTGCGACCTCATCGGCGTCCCGGAGAGCGACCACCACCTGATCTTCGACTGGTCGAACCGCATGGTCGGCTTCCAGGACCCCGACTTCCGCACCAGCCCTGAGGACGGCGAGATCGCGGCGGCCGAGATCTTCGCCTACTGCGACGCGCTGGTGGACGAGCGCCGCACCCGGCCGCGCGAGGACATCCTGACCGCGCTGGTCCAGGCCGAGGTGGACGGCGACCGGCTGACCCGGGAGGAGATCGACTCCTTCTTCGTCATCCTGTGCGTCGCGGGCAACGAGACCACCCGCAACCTCATCTCCCACGCCATGAAGGCCCTCATCGACCACCCCGCCGCCTACCGCGAACTCTCCGCCGGACTGGGCGACGAGGCGCTGTGGCGCAGCGCGACCGAGGAGTTCCTGCGCTGGGGCTCGTCCATCCACAACTTCCGCCGCACCGCCACCGCCGACACCGAGATCTCCGGCCGACCGATCCGGGAGGGCGAAAAGGTCGTCACGTTCTACGCCTCCGCCAACCACGACGAGGCCGTCTTCCCCGACGCCCACCTCCTCGACCTGCGGCGCACGCCCAACGACCACGTGACGTTCGGCGGTGGCGGCCCCCACTTCTGCCTCGGCGCCAACCTGGCCAGGCTGCAGATCACCTGCATGATCCGCGAACTCGTCCGCCGCTTCCCCGCCGCCACCCACACGGCCCCGGTACGGCGTATGCGCTCGGACTTCATCAACGGCATCAAACACATGCCCATCGCCTTCACCCCCCGCTAGCCCCTCGGCCAGGGCCCGGTAAGAGCCACCCCGCACAACCCCCGGCCCGGCCACACAACCAGACCACGCGAGCCGCGCCTCAGCCCCTCGCGTGACCCGGCAGGGGGCCTGGTCACGCCGTCCGGGTGGGTGAGGCTACCGGCGAGCTTGGGTCAGGGCGGTGGTGAAGGCGGTGTAGCGGTCGAGTTCGGTGGTCACCGGGTCCAGGACGTCGGTCCTGGCCACCTCTCCCACCGCCGCGCGCAACGCCTTGGCGGTTCCGCGGGCCCGCCGCCGCCCGCCGATCCACGCCGCCACCCGGGACAGCAACGCCACCAGCACCCCGGCCAGCGCACCCCCCACCAGGAGCACCGTCGGCCATGGCACCTCCAGCACCGTGGGCGTCGGCGGCTCAGGCAGCCGCAGGTAGCCGAGGCCGAAGAGAACGCCCAGCCACAGCGCCCCGGCCGCCATCGCCGCGAACACCACCCATTGCACCGCCCCCACGGCCCGCCACCACCGAGGCCGCCGGGCCGCACGCAGCGACGTGATGGACACCGCCTTGTCCAGGGCGTCGGCCAGCTCCCCCGCCCGTGACCGCGCAGCCCGCCGTACCGCCGCCGCCCAGACCCCGGGCAGCCCGTCGGCCGCGGCCTCGCCGACGTCCCTGATCGCGGTCTCCACCTGCGCCTTCTGCACGGCCGATGCCTCAGGCAGCGAAGTCTTCCCCACGATCTCTCCGGTGGCGGCGGACGACACCCCGATCCGCAACCGCCGCAACGGATCCGGCCGGAACCGCCGGACCCACCGCGTCACCGGCCACCCGGTCGCCACCACGGCCCGATGCCGGTGCGCCTTGCCCACCGCGTCGACCACCAACGGCACCCCGGCCGCCGCACCCAGCGCGGCGGTGAGCGCCTTGGACACCCCGCCGGAAAGCCGCCCGGAAACCTCCACCGCGCCGGAGCCGGTGGCGGCCAGCGCGTCGGCGGCGGTGGCGACGTCCGCGGACAGGCGGCCGGCCCAGGAAAGCCGGGCCGCCACCTTCTCACCGAGCAGAGCGCGGAGCTCGGGCAGCCCGGCCCCGGTGCGGGCGGACACCCCCAGCACCGGCACCCCGTCCAGACCGTCGTCGGCGAGCAGCCGCCGCAGGTCGGCGAGGCAGCGCGAGACGGCCGCCGGCGGCAGCCGGTCGATCTGGTTCAAGACCACGACCATCACCTCCCGGTGCCTGGCCAGCGGCCTGAGGTAGCGCTCGTGCACCGCCGCGTCCGCGTACTTCTGCGGATCCAGCACCCACACCAGCAGGTCCACCACCTCGACCAGCCGGTCCACCTCCAGCCGGTGGCCGAGCTCGATGGAGTCGTGGTCGGGCAGGTCGAGAAGGACGAGCCCGGCCATTCCGGTGTCGGCGGCGACGGCGTGGCGGCGGGGGATCTCCAGCCAGTCGAGCAGCGGCCCGGCCCCGTCGCCGTCCCACAACGCGGCCTGGGCGGTGGAGGTGGTGGGGCGGGTGACGCCGACGGTGGCGAGTTCGGCGCCGGTCAGCTCGTTGAACAGCGACGACTTGCCGCTGCCCGTGGCTCCGGCGAGGGCGGCGACGGTGTGGTCGACGGACAGGCTCCGCCGTACGCCGGCCCGATGCGCGACCTCCCGGGCGGCGGCGACGACGTCGGCGGGCAGCCGTCCCCCGGCCAGGTCGGCCGCTTCCAGCAGGGCGTTGAGCCGATCGTCCAGGGACGGTCCGCGGCGCAGCAGTTTCACCCCTCCTCACCTCCGGCGGCGGGCAGGTCGTTTCGGTGGGCGGTGATGTCGGCGGCGGCGGTTCTGAGGGCGCCGGCCGTGTCGGGAGGGGGTTCGGCCTCGGCCAGGAGGTCGGTGAAGCGCGCGGACTCGGCGTCGAGCAGGGCCTGGACGCGGTCGCGCAGGTCCTCCCTGGCCTTGGTGGTCAGGGTACGGACCGCCTGGTCACCGAAGATGGCCTCCAGCAGTTTCTGCGACAGTACGCTCGTCCCTCCCGCGATCCCCACCTCGATCCCGGTCAGCCCTCCGGTGGAGGCGAACACCGCCAGCATCAGCAGCACCCCCGCCCCGTTGACGCCGAAGGAGGCGACCCGCGCGGTGGTCCGCTTGGCCGCGCCTTCCTGCCGCACCAGGTCGAGGACGTAGTCCTGCCAGCCGCGCACCGCCTTCTCCGCGGCGGCGCCCAGCGCGGAGGAGGCCCGTCCCAGCCTGGCCGCCTCGACCGCGCCGACCCGGTCGAGCAGGCCGGGGCCGCCGGGCGCCGCGGACCAGCCTTCGAGCGCCCGTTCCGCCGACCCGTCGGCGGCGCCCCTGATGAGCGCCTCGACGCCGCTCTCCAGAGCGTCGCGCAGCTGGGTCGTGTGCGCCTTGCCGGTGAAGAAGCCGACGATCCGGTCGCGCAGCCGGCCCACCCGGCTCTCCAGGGAGCGCATCAGGTCGCCGGTCCCGATGAAGTCCTGCCAGCGGGCCATCACCTCGCCGCGCAGCAGTGACCCGTCCCGCATGCCGGCGTCGAAGTCGGCCATGCCGCCCGCGTAGGCGGCGGTGACGATGGAGCGCAGGGCCGTGAAGCCCTCCTGCTGGCGTTCGACGGCGTCGGCGAGGGCCGGCACGCGGGCGGCCAGGCTGTCGAGCGCGCCGGAGAGCGTCTGGCGCACGATGCGGGAACGCTCGGCGGCGTCGGCGGCCAGTTCGGTGAGCCAGAAGACGATCGGGCGCACCGACTCCTGCGGCAGCCGCGCCTTCTCGTCGGGCAGCACGGCTTCCGGCACGGTGAAGAGCTTGGCGCCGGCCAGCCCGTTGACGTCGAGCAGGCGGGTCAGGTCGGCGGAGACCGCGGTCATGGCCTCGGGCGGGACCCGGTCGAGGACGACGGCGAGAGCCGTACTCCGGTCGCGGGCCGAACGCAGGAAGCTCCAGGGCACCTCGTCGGCGTAGCGGGCGGCGGTCGTGACGAAGAGCCAGAGGTCGGCGGCGGCGAGAAGCTGGGCGGCGAGCTGCCGGTTGGCGGTGACCACGGAGTCGATGTCGGGCGCGTCGAGCAGCGCGAGGCCGGGGACCAGCGTGTCCACCGTCACCACGCGCAGCGCGCCGGGACTGTCGCCGGTGGCACGGGAGAGTCCGGGCAGCACGTTCTGGCCCATGAACCAGGCGTGGTCGGCGGGGCTGACCGCGAGCGTGGGCACGAGCGTGGTCGGCCGCAGCACGCCGGGCTCGGCGATGTCGGCGCCGGCCAGCGAGTTGACCAGCGTGGACTTGCCCGCGCCCGTGGAGCCGCCGACGACGGTCAGCAGCGGCGCGTCGATCGAACGCAGCCGCGGCAGCAGGTAGTCGTCGAGCTGGCCGGTCAGCTCCTTGAGCGCGAGCCGATCGGCCGCCGCCTGCCCGATCGCGAGCGGGAAGAGCTCACGGTCGAGACGGCGGCGCAGTGACTCTAATGCGCTCACCAGTTCCATGAGGACACGCTAACCGGCCGACGGCTCCCTCAGCACGTAACCGACGCTGCGCAGCGTGTGGATGAGCCGCGGCTCGGTGTCATCCATCTTCCGCCGCAAGTAGGACACGTAGGACTCGACGACGCCGGTGTCGCCGCCGAAGTCGTAGCTCCACACGTGGTCGAGGATCTGCGCCTTGGACACGACCCGCCCGGCGTTGGACATGAAGTAGTGCAGCAGCTTGAACTCCGTGGGCGACAGGTGCACGCTCTGCCCGCCCCGCCACACCTCGCGGGTCTCCTCGTCGAGTTCGAGGTCGCCGACCTGCAGCCGCTTGGGCGGCGTGATCTCTCCCCGGGTACGGCGCAGCACCGCCCGGATCCTGGCCTGGACCTCTTCCAGGGAGAACGGCTTGGTCACGTAGTCGTCGCCCACGGCCAGCCCGGTGATCTTGTCGTCGGTGGCGTCCCTGGCGGTCAGGAACAGCACGGGCGCCTCGATCCGCCGCGCCACCTCGAACCCGTCGAGGTCGGGCAGCATCACGTCCAGCACGACGAGGTCGGGCGAGGAGCGCTCGGCGATCTCGACGGCTTCCCTGCCGTCGGCGGCGGTCAGCACCTCGAACCCGGCGTAGCGCAGGCTCTCGGAGAGCAGATCCCTGATGCTGGGCTCGTCGTCCACCACCATGATCAGGGCCTCTGGGGTACTCACAGCCACAGGGTGCCCGAGCGACCTTAGGGAAAGCTGAAGAGTCACTCCAAGTCGAGTGGGAGTTCCACCCTGAAGACCGAGCCGGCGCCCGGCGTGCTGCTGACCAGCACGTCGCCGCCGTGCGCATGCACGAGCGCGCGGACGATGGCCAGGCCGAGCCCGCTGCCCCGGTCCTCGCCGGAGCGGCGGGAGCGGGCGGAGTCGGCCCGGTAGAAACGTTCGAAGACCCGCTCGACCTGCTCGGGCGTGAGCCCGGGGCCCTGGTCGGCGACCTCGACGAACGCCGTGCTCCTGCCCGCTCCCGCCCTGACGACGACCGGGGTGCCGGGTTCCGTGTGGTGCAGGGCGTTGGACATGAGGTTGGCGACGACCTGGCGCAGCCGTACCTCGTCGCCGGAGACGATCAGCGCGGCGTCGCCGACGACGTCCAGCTTGACGTTGCGGTCGGGCGCGAGGATGCGGGCGTCGTGCACGGCGTCGGCGGCCAGCGCGAGCATGTCCACGGGCCGCATCTGCAGCGGCCGCTGCTGGTCGACGCGGGCCAGCAGCAGGAGGTCGTCGACGAGCAGGCTCATGCGGCCCGCCGCCTTCTCCACGCGCCGCATCATCTCGGCCGGGTCGGCGCCGGGGTTCTGCCTGGAGTACTCGGCGTAGCCGAGGATGGAGGTCAGCGGCGTGCGCAGTTCGTGGGAGGCGTCGCCGACGAACTGCCGCATGCGGTCCTCCGAGCGCCGGGCGGCGGCCTCGGAGGCGGAGCGCGCGGTGAAGGCGGACTCGATCTGGGCCAGCATGCCGTTGATCGCGCTGGCGAGCCTGCCGACCTCGGTACGCGGGTCGCCGTCGGGCACGCGGCGGCTCAGCTCGCCTGCCGCGATGGCGCCGGCCGTACGCTCGATGACGACGAGCGGGCGCAGGCTGCGGCGCACGAGCGCGACGCCGACCACGGCGAGGATCAGCAGGATGCCGCCGCCGCCGAGCGACTCGATCAGCACCAGGCGGCGGGTGATGTCGCGGACCTCCGACAGGTCCACGGCGACGGTCGCCTCGCCGTAGGGACTGTTGGTGCGCAGCACCCGCCACTCGCCCTCGCCGCTGATCGCCCGCACGGTGACGGGCGCTCCCACGACCGCCGTCGGCCCCGGCTTGGACTTGAGGTCGACTTCCCTGACATTGGTGTACGGCGGCGCCAGCCGCCCATCGGGCCGCCGGACCATGACGATCGTGTCGGACTCGATGAGCAGCCCCTTGCGCGCCTTGTCCAGCTGGTCGTGCCGGAGCTTGTTCTGGACCCGCTGGCTGAGCAGGATGATCTGGCCGTCGACCCGGTCGATGAGGTAGCGGTGCAGCACCGAGACACTGATCACGCCGATGAACGTCAGCCCGAGCCCGAGCAGCGCGAGCATCGCGGCGATCAGCTTTATCCTCAGTGGCAGCCCGCGCATCAGGGCCCCGGTGGCAGACGCAGGACGTAGCCGACCCCGCGCAGGGTGTGGATGAGCCGCGGGTTGCCCTTGTCGATCTTGCGCCGGAGCACCGACACGTACGACTCCACGATGCCGACCTCGCCTCTGAAGTCGTAGTCCCAGACGTGGTCGAGAATCTGCGGCTTGGACAGCACCCGTCCGGCGTTGGTCATGAAGTAGTGCAAAAGCTTGAACTCCGTCGGCGACAGCGGCACCAGCCGCCCGCCGCGCCACACCTCGTGGCTCTCCTCGTCGAGCTCGATGTCGGCGAAGGTGAGCCGCGGCGGCGGCGACTGCGCGCTGGTACGGCGGAGCACCGCGTGGATGCGCGCGATCACCTCTTCGAGGCTGAACGGCTTGGTCACGTAGTCGTCGCCGCCGAGGGTCAGCCCGCGGATCTTGTCCTCGGTGCCGTCACGCGCCGTCAGGAAGACGACCGGAGTGGCCGCGCCGCCGCTCCGCAGCCGTTTCACCACGTCGAACCCATCCATGTCGGGCAGCATGACGTCGAGCACGATGAGGTCGGGGCGGTGCCGTTGCACGGCGGCGACCGCCTCGTGGCCGCCCCTGGCGGTCAGGACGTCGAAGCCCGCGAACTTCAGGCTCGCGGCGAGGAGGTCGAGGATGTTGGCGTCGTCCTCGACGATCAGCAGGCGTGATTCCATCACCCCTAAGGATGCACTCAGCTGATGGGTGCTGGAACAACTCCCGCGATATGCCGCGCAATGGCCAGACTCGACGTGGCCGCAGGAGACGGTGCGTTACGCACCAGAACCACCCTGTCGTGGACATCGACCACGAAGTCATCGACCAGCGCGCCGTCCCGGGCGACGGCCTGGGCGCGGACGCCGCCGTGCGCACGCTCCAGGTCGGCGGCGGTCAGGGCGGGGACGTACCGGCGGGCGGCGTCGAGAAACGCCTGCTTGACCAGCGAGCCGTAGACCTCCTTGACGCCGGTGCGCCAGTGTCTCCTGGCCATGCGCAGGGTGCCGGGCCAGGTGAGGATGCGCCGGGCGTCGCGGACGTCGCGCCACGTGTAGCCCTCGTAGGCCAGGGCCAGCACGGCGTTCGGGCCGACGAGGACCTCGCCGTCGATGTGCCGGGTCAGGTGGACGCCGAGGAACGGGTACCTGGGGTCGGGAACCGGGTAGATCAGGCCTCTGACCAGGTCCTTGGCCGATCCGGCCAGCGCGTAGTACTCGCCGCGGAAGGGGACGATCCGTACGTCGCCCCGGTGGCCGGCCATGGCGGCCACCGCGTCGGTGCCGAGCCCCGCGCACACCACCAGGCGGTCGAAGGCGAAGACGCGCCCGGCGGCCAGGACCTCGACCTTTCCCGCCCGTTCCCTGATGGCTTTGACGGGGTGCGCCAGCCGTACCGAACCTCCGTGTTCGCTCACGTCCTGGGCGAGGCGGCGGGCGACGGCGGGGAAGTCGGCGATCGCGGTGTGCGGCGAGTGGATCGCGGCCACCCCGACCGCGTGCGGCTCGATCTCGCGCAGCGCGAGCGCGTCGAGCTCGGTGATGCCGGGCACGCCGTTCTCCCTGGCGCGGGCCGCCAGCGCGGCCAGTCCCGGCCGCTCGTGCCGGCCCGCCGCCACGACAAGCTTCCCGACCTCCTCGTACGGCAGGCCGTGCTCGACGCAGTAGGCCCGGAGCATGGCCACGCCCTCGCGGCAGAGCCGGGCCTTGAGCGAACCCGGAGGGTAGTAGATGCCCGCGTGCACGACGCCGCTGTTGTGGCCGGTCTGATGGACGCCCACCTGGTGCTCCTTGTCGAGCACGGTGACCTCGGCGCCCCTGACCAGGGCGAGCTCTCTGGCCACCGCCAGGCCCAGGATGCCGGCGCCGACGACCCCAATCTTCTCCGTCACGGGGCTAGTCTGCCGATTCTTCGGACGTTCAGGTGGCCTTCGGCCGACAGCCAGCGCAATGTATCCGAAACGGTGTCTTCCACTGGGCGGAGGGTGACGCCGAGTTCGTTCAGCGCGGGGCGGTCGTCGGTCGGGACCAGCGTGAGCATGAAGTCGGCGGCGTCGCGGGTGAGCGGGTAGGGCACGTGCTTGACGCGTTTGACGACGTCGAGGGCGGAGCCGGCCGTACGCAGGAGGGCGGCGGGGATCGGGAACCTGCGCGCTTTGCGGCCGGTGAGCTGTTCGCAGAGGTCGGCCAGTTGGCGCCAGGTCCGGAAATTTCCGCTGATCATGTAGCGTCGTGCGCCTTTTTCGGGCGTCATGCAGCGGGCGAGGAAAAGCGCCAGATCGCGTACGTCCAGCACGCTCACCCCGCCCGGCACCATCGGCCAGCCCAGGGCCACGCCGGCGCGGAAGCCCTCGTTGAGCGCGTCGACCGTCGGCTGGTGCGGGCCCGCGACGCCGCCCGGGTAGACGATCGTGACGCCGTCGAGGCCGCGGGCGTAGAGCTCGCCGCTCACCTTGGAACGGCCGTAGCCGTTGCGCGGGCCGGCCAGCGGGGTGTCCACGGTGATGACGGGCTCGGCGGGCGGGACGAAGACGGCGACCGTGGAGACGTGCACGACCGGGTCCAGGCCCAGCTCCACCGCCTGGCCGAGGACGTTCTTCAGGCCGACGACGTTGGCGCCTTCGAGGTCGGCGGCGTGGCCGGTGACGCCCATGTCGGCGGCGGCGTGGAGGACGGCCTCGCAGGTGGACAGGGCGGCGCGGACGGCTCCGGCATCGCGGATGTCGCCGACGTGGGTGGGGAGGTCAGAGGCTTCGGAGGTGAGACGGAGGCGGCGGAGGACACGAGCCGCCTTTTCCGGATTTCTCACGAAAATGTGGGGTTCGTGGCCTTCACCGAGGAGCGCGGCGACCGCGTACGAGCCGACGAATCCCGAGGCGCCGGTCACCAAGACACGCATGCTTCGCAAGCTAGCGCTTACTTGGTTCGCCGTACAGGCCCCGCTTTCATGGACGGGCACTCGAACATGAGTACGATGGCGGTATGTATGTCCCGCCCGAGTGGCCGGCCGAGGTCCGACCGCCCAGCGTGCCCGACTGGGAGACCTCGGCCGTGGCCTGGTTGCTCGACGCCGTCCCGCCCGACTACCGGGCGCACGAGGTGCTGCGCCGCCACCCGATCGCGCTGGCCAGGATGGCGGCCCACCACGTCGACTCGGCCATCGAGGCGGCTCGCGCCGGTTACCGCGGTGCCGCCGTCGACCTGAAGGGCCACCTGCCGCCGCACGCGGTGGAGGCCGTCCTTGACGTGTACCGCGAGGAGGGCCCCCGCCTGGTCCGCCTGTCCCGCGCGATCGACGCGGTGGAACGGGCCCTGCGCGGCGAAACCTTCACCGCCACCCTCCGCCGCCCCCGCTGACCCCTGGCGGAGCGCGCCACAACCGACCCAGAACCGAGACGGGAGCGTGGGTCAGGAGGCGAAGGAGTTCAGAGCGGACAGGACCTCTGCCTGCATGGTCGAGCTGCCGGTGTGACCGGAGTCCTCCACCACGACCACCCGGGCATCCGTCCACACGCGGGCCAGCTGCCAGGCGTTCTCCAGCGGCGACCCCAGGTCGAAGCGCCCGTGGATCAGCACTCCCGGAATCCCGGCCAGCTTGGGCGCGTCCCGGAGCAGGGCGCCCTCCTCCAGCCAGGCCCCGTTGGAGAAGTAGTGCGCGCAGATCCGGGCGAAGGTCAGCAGCGCCTCGGACGGCCGGTTGGAGTAGGCGTTCGGCTTGCCGTTCGGCTCCAGGGAGATGACCGAGTCCTCCCACGTCGTCCAGTCGACCGCGGCCTTGGCCCGCACTTCGGGATCGGGGTCGGCCATGAGCCGTCCGTAGGCGGCCAGTAGTTCTGGCACGGCGCCGGAGGCGCCTTCCGGCGCGCCCGCGCGGAAATGGGCCCGCTGCTCGGGGAAGAAGCGGCCGACGCCGTCGTACAGCCAGTCGATCTCGTAGCGGCGGGTCATGGTGACGCTCACGATGACGATCGCCGACACCCGCTCGGGATGTGCCTGCGCGTAGGCGAGGATCAGCGTGGATCCCCACGAACCGCCGTACAGCAGCCACGTGTCCACGCCGAGGTGCTCGCGCAGCCGTTCCATGTCCGCGATGAGGTTCTGGGTGGTGTTGGCGGTCAGGTCCGTCGCGGGGTCGGCGGCGAGGGGACGGCTGCGCCCGCAGTTGCGCTGGTCGAACAGGATGATGTTGTAGCGCTCCGGATCGAACCCGCGGCGCATGTTCGGCGAGCATCCGGACCCGGGGCCGCCGTGCACGACGAGCGCGGGCTTGCCGCCGGGGTTCCCGCAGGCCTCCCAGTACACGAGGTTGCCGTCGCCGGTGTCGAGGTGGCCATGGTCATAGGGCTCGATCTCAGGAAACATCGTCCCAAGATACAACAGCACTGTTATATATCAGGACTCGGTGATCTTCTCGACTACCACGGTGAGGCTGCGCTGGTCCTCGGCGGGGATCTGGGCGACGAGCTGGTTCAGCCGCCTGGTGACCTCGCAGTGGGTGCTCACCGCCACCCGGCGTCCCTCGTCGGTGAGCTCGACGTAGGTCACGCGCCGGTCCCCGGGATCGCGCCTGCGTACGATCAGGCCCCGCTTCTCCGTACGGTCGACCAGCCCGCTCAGGTTGGACTTCTCCAGATGCATGATCTTGCCCAGATCGCTCATCCGCACCCGGTCCCGGACGATCACGGCGCACACCAGCTCCGTCTGCTGCGCGGTGAGGTCGTGCCCCCGCCCGATGTCGTTGAACATGTGCAGCACATGGTGCGACAGACCCACCAGGGCCGTGGCCAGCTCCCTGGTCTCGGTCACGTCGATCTCGGTCATCTCGCCTCCAGGCCCAGGCTAGCCCACTTGCCACCACCTCTATGGTTCATGATAAGAACTGTTCATAATCTGAACCATTCTGGAGGACTCCATGACAGCGACCGTTACCGTGATCGGCGGCGGATACGCGGGCATCACCGTCGCGAAGGCCCTGGACGACGTGGCCGACGTCACCCTGGTCGAACCCCGCGACACCTTCGTCCACAACGTCGCGGCACTGCGCGCGGTGACCGACCCGGTGTGGGCCGAGCGGCTTTTCATCCCGTACGAGGGCCTGCTGACCCGGGGCCGGATCCGGCACGACCGGGCGGCCAGGATGTTCGGCTCGGCCGTGGAGCTCGGTTCTGGCGACCGGGTCACCTCCGACTTCGTGGTCCTGGCGACCGGCTCGCGCCACACCTACCCGGCCAAGCTCGACGTGGACGACAGCGTGGACGCCCGCGCCAAGCTCTGGGCCACGCACGAGGCGCTCTCGCGTGCCCCGCGCGTGCTGCTGCTCGGCGCCGGGCCCGTGGGGCTGGAGTTCGCCGGGGAGATCAAGGCCGCCTGGCCGGACAAGCACGTCACCGTCGTGGATCCCGCCCCGGAGCTGCTGCCCGGAGAATTCCCCGCCGAGTTCCGCGCGGAACTGCGCGCCCAGCTCGCCGCGCTCGGCGTCGAACTGCTGCTCGGCACCTCGCTGAGCGAGCCGCCGCCGACCGCGCCCGGTCACGCCGCGCCGTTCACCGCGACCACGCGGGCGGGCGCCGAACTGAGCGCCGACATCTGGTTCGCCTGCTACGGCGCCACGCCCAACACCGGCTACCTCGTCCCCGGCCGCCGGCTCGACGTCACCCCCGAGCTGCGCCTGCCCGGCAGCGACACGATCTTCGCGATCGGCGACATCACCAGCGTGCCCGAGATGAAGATGGCCCGCTTCGCCCAGCGGCACGCCGAGGTGGCCGCCGCCAACATCCGCGCCCTGATCGACGGACAGACCAGCCTCACCGCCTACGAACCCGCCCAGGACGCCATCGTGCTGCCGCTCGGCCCGCGCGGCGGCGTCTCCTACGCCCCCGAGGCGGGCGTGCTCGGCGCCGAGGCCACCGTGGGCATCAAGGGCGAACTGTTCCTCGACACCTACCTCGGCCTGCTCGGAGCGGAGGCGGCACGATGAAGATCTTGTTCGGCTTCGGCCTGGACGACGACCAGCTGATCGGCCAGGCCGTACAGGCCGATCGGGAGGGCCTCGACCTGGTCACCGTCTCCGACCACCCGTACCTCCACGACCGCCTGGACGCCTACGCCGCCCTCGGCGTCATCCTCGGCCGCACGAACGCGGTCACCGCGGCCGTCAACGTCACCAACCTCCCGACCCGCCCCGCCCCCATGCTGGCCAGGACCGTCGCCGGCCTGTCCGCGCTGTCCGGCGGGCGGATCGCCCTGGGCCTGGGCGCCGGTGGCCTGTGGCGGGAGATCGAGAAGCTGGGGGTCGAGCCGCTGTCTCCGGCGCGGGCCGTACGGGCGCTGGAAGAAGCCATCACGGTGGTACGCGCGCTGTCGGGCGGCGGCGGGCCGGTCACCTTCGACGGCGAGTTCTACCGGGTGAACGACCTGATCCCGGCGGCCGTCCCGGCACCGCCCATCTGGACGGGCTCGCTGGGGCCGAAGTCGCTGGCCGTCACCGGCCGAGTGGCCGACGGCTGGATCCCCGGCCACGCCTCCGACTGGCGTAGCGACCGCGTGGCCACCTCCCGCCCGCTGATCGACGAGGCCGCCGTCAAGGCCGGGCGCGACCCACGCGACATCGCCACGATCTACAACCTGCCCGGTCGCATCACCACGGCGCCACTGCCCGCCACCCGCGACGCGAGCGGGCGCTGGCGCGGCGGTTCGGTCGCGCAGTGGGTGGAGGAGCTCACGAGCGCGGTCCTGGAGTACGGCGCCGCGGGCTTCACCTACTTCCCCATCGCCGACGGAACCCCGGCGACCACAGCCCTGACCCGCTGGGCCACCGAAATCGTCCCCGCCGTCCGAGCAGCCACCGGTACCAGAACCCCGCCACCCGGGCAGCCCCTCGCGCCCGAGCCCCGAACGTCGGCGCGGCCATCCGTTCCTGATCCGTCTACTTGAGCTTGACGACGGCGTCCTTCAGCCGGACGAGGTCGCGCTTGCGCGCCTCGTACGTGGCGCCGACCACCAGCAACAGCATGCCGCCCACCGCGATGGGCACCCACCGGGGCAGCGCCGTGACCAGCCCGGCGACCCACGGCGCCAGCTCCCGGACGGCCACCGCGGCCAGCGTCAGCGCGCCGAGCACGGCCGGGGCCTGCAGCCGGTGGCGGGCTCCTGCCACGGTGACCGCGAGCGCCGCCGCCCCCAGCAGCAGCGACCGCAGGGCCGTCGGCTCGGCGAGCAGGCTCGGCCCGAACGTGAACAACAGCCCCGCCCCATAGGCCTTCCACGACGACCCCTGCCGCCCCCGCAGCCAGCCGATCCCGAGCAGCACCAGCGAGAACGGCAGCGTGTAAGCCTCGACCACCGTCACCTCCTCCGCCCACAACCGCATCCAGGAGGACACCAGCAGGAACCCGGTCCCCAGATACCCGATGGCCGGCACCCGCTTCCAAGCCGCCGCCGCCACCGCGACGACTCCCGCTCCGGCGCAGACGAGGCTGGCCGTACGCAGGCCGTGGGCGGCGGCGACCACGCCCACCTCGGCGACGGCCAGCACACTCGCCAGCGCCACTCCGGCGACCCCGCCCCGCCCCCAAAGACTCGCGCCCGCCGCCACCCCGGCCAGGGTCGCCAACGTCACGATCGTCCCGGTCTGCGTTGCCGCCGCCCCCGCGACGGACAGCACGCCGAGCCACACCGCCACGCCGATCGCGAGGTCACCGGCGAGCACCCACTCCCCGCCCGCCGTGGCGCGCCGCGCGGCGAGCACCGCCGCCACCGCCGTGGCCAGCAGGAGCAACCCCAAGCTCACCTGGTACGGCAGGCGAACCGTCACCGGCACCACCGCCACCAGCACCCCGGCCACGACCACCGCGACCGCGGGCCGGGTCGCCGCGACCAGCACAGCCCCGGCGAGCACGACCGCGAGCAGCGCCGCCCACCGAGCCTCCGGCAGTGAAGGCGCCCCGCCCCAGGGGTCGAGCAGCCCGGAGAAGTTCGCCACCCCCCGCACCACCACGTCCACCACCGGCAGCACCGCCACCCCGGCCAGCACCACGGCCAGGACCCGCCCAACCGCCCAGCCCAGCCTCAACCCCGGAACCTGCCGCGCACCCCCGGCCTGCGCTTCAGCGGCCGGCTCGGGCGTGCCGTACCAGCCGATGAGGGCGAGCACCGCACCGGCGGCGAACCCGAGCGCGGCCGCGTCGAGCACCGCCACCTCCAGCCCGTAGAGGACCGCCCACACCAGGCCCGAGCCGCTCAGCGCGGCGCCGGCCAGCGCGGCCGGACGCCGGTACAGCACGGCCCAGGTCACCAGGAGCACGCCGAGCACCGTGTAGGTCGCCGCCTCCCCCGCCAGCCCCTCGGTCAGCGCGAGCACGGCCACCGTCCCGGCGCCCCAGGCAGCGGCCGGATACCTGGTCGCGGCCACGCTGAGCGCCACCGCGACCAGCAGCGGCACCCCGACCGAGGCCGCGTACCCGAGCCCGAAGGCCGCCGGAACCACCAGCAACGCCGGCAGCGCGAGAACGAGCCCGCTCCCGAACACCAGCCCCGAGAGGTCGGAAGCCGAGACCCGCGCCGCCGGCACACTCCACCGGCGGGCAGCCACCACGCACACCGCGGCCGCCACGGCCAGGAACACGACACCCGGCCGAGCGAGGGCGAGCTGGGCGACCTCCCATCGCGTGCCCGCCCATACCGCCGACACGTTGCGGAACGGCATGAGCAGCGCGTTCAGCACGACCATCACCAACGGCAGCCCACCCAGCACGACCATGACCGCACCGGACACCACCCCGGCCCGCCGGATCACGACCGGCAGCCACAGCGCCGCGACCATGACGACCATCGCCGCCAGCGGGTACGGCAGCAGTTGCCACGAGGAGTTCAGCAACGGCCGCACCGGCGAGCCCAGCGCGAACATCAGGGCCAGTCCCACCAGCCCCAGCGGCGCCCAGCGCATCAGCGGAACAACCCGCATCCCGACATGGATCCCCGCCGCCGCCAGCACCAGCAGCAGCCCGGCCGGAGCCCACACCAGGTCACCCACCACCGACTCGACCGCGGCCACGAACACCGCCACGAGCGCGCTGATCCCCAGGCAGATCGCGGCCGTCACCCGGATCTCGACGCGCTTGGCGCGGCTCCAGACGGCGGCGTCGAGCAGGGCGGTGACGGTGAACGCGGCAGCCGTCCCGGTCGCGGTCGAACCGAACCACATGACCATGGGCACCTGAGCGAGCAGGATCGCGATGATCGGCGCCACCCGGAGCGGCAGCACCCTGCCATAGACGGCCGCCCCCGCCGCGACGACCGCGATCACACCCGCGCCGTAGTCGACCCACGACAGTCCGCCGAGCAGTCCGACCCGGTGCGCCGCGTACCCGTCCAGCGCCATCAGCGCCAGCGCCAGCACCCCGACGGTCTCGGCCGTGGCCGTCAGTCCCCGCTTGAGCAGCAGCGCCGGTACGGCCAGCGCCACCCCGGTCACCACGACCAGGATCGCGCCCCGCCCGGCGATGCCCAGGTATCCCCAGCTGACCACGGTGAACACCACAGCCGCCACGGTCAGCAGGAGCCCACCGAGGATCAGCAGCAGATTCTGCGCGGTCCGCCGAGAAACCTCCGCCGGCCCAGCCCCACCCGGCCCCCCAGACAACCTGGGCGCCCCCGGCGCAGGCGGCATGGGCGGCATGGGCGGCATGGGCGGCATGGGCGGCATGGGCGGCATGGGCGGCCGACCCGCCGAACCCGCCGGTATGCCCGGCACGGCCGTGGATGCTCGCAGGGCCCTGGACCGTGCCTCGCGGAGCAGGCCGAGGAGGTGGCCGCGGCGGCGGTGGAGGTCGGCCTCACGCATCCTGAGGTCGGCGAGGGCGGAGTCGACCCGCCACAGCTCGGCCGCTGTCGGCCCGGCCAGGGGCAGGGCGCAGCGCGGGCAGACGCCCGGGGTGCCGGCCAGCGGAGCCCCGCAGTCCGGGCACGCCATCACCCGGAATTTCCCACTATCAGGATGCATAGTGAGAATGATGCCGCTGCACGTCAACCCCACGCCTGGGCGAACGTACTCAGACGTACCTGGGTGGTCCAGCTTAGATCAGCGGCTACGGCGCGCGATCACCGCGATGACCGCGGTGGCGCCGAGCGCGGCGGCCAGCCAGATCAGGATGTCCTGGCCGCTCAGCCCGCGTTCGTCCTGGGCGGTCTCGGCCGCCGCCACCGACGCCTTCTTCGACGGCGTCGGCCTGGAGTCGGCCGAGGCCAGCGCCCGCTCCGGCAGCGGCACCCGGTAGAGCGGGCTGCGCGCCCCCTCGGACCCGGTCAGCAGCGCCTTGCCGTCGGCCGTGTACGCGATCGACTCGGCCTGATCCAGCGGCGGCATCGAGATCTTGGTGATGATGTCGCCGGAAGGCCGGAAAAGCGTGGCGGAGAAGTAGGTCCGCACGACATAGGAGGACCCGTCGGGCGCGTAGGCCGCGTCGGTGGCCATCATGGGCGCGGCGGCGGCCTTGCGCAGGATGTTCACGCGTCCGGTCCGCAGTTTCAGCGGCGCCTCGTAGACCGCCCCCGTGAATTCCTTGGACACCACCGACAACCGCCCGGTCCTGGGGTTCACCATGATCCCCTCGGCGTTGCGGGCCCCGTCGGCGTACCGGAACCGGTAGCGCACCGCGGGCACCGTGGCGTCTCTCAGCGAGGCGGGTTCCATCACCTTGTAGATGGAGATGTCCGGCCAGGCGCCGTCCAGATTGTCCCCGATGTCGGCGAACCAGAGCACGCCGCGCCCGGTCGCGGGGTCCTTGGAGGCCGCCATCGCCTCCCAGTCGCGCGCCTGCGCCCCCAACACCCTGAAGGCCGCCTTGGTACGGCCCGCCCCGTCGACCGCGAAGAACTCCGCCGCGGCCGAACTGTCGTTGTGCGTGTAGTAGATCCCGGCATGCGTGGGCGAGACCGCCAGCCCGCTCGACTCCGTGATCCGCGCGTCGCGGAAGGTGAACAGCTTCTCTTCCGCCTCATCGGCCGCTGCCATCGCCGGCGCCGCAGGCAGCGCGCAGGCCAGCACGGTCACGGCAATCGCCCTAATCCAGACATCCCCCACCCTGACATCATGCCCGCTCCGCGGCCCCGGCCATCCCCACCTGGGCACTGTGCTTGCGGAACCCCCAGCTCTGCAACGCATAAAGCAGGACGTTCACCGCCAACATGGCCACCCACAACCCGGTGATCCCCCACACCCGCGCCACCGGCACCGCCGCGGCGACGAGCAGGCCGTACCCGATCGCGAAGTAGACCAGCGAGGCGCCGGCCCGCTTGAGCGCCGACAGCCCGAAACCCCGCACGGCCTGTGCCGCGTCCGCCATCGACGACAGCAGCATCAACGGCACCAGCGCGAGCACCGCCCCCCGCACACCGGGGTCCTCGCTGAACAGTCCGGCCAGCGCCGGCCCGGAGACCAGCAGCGCCAGCCCGCCCGCGGCCGAGGCGCTCACGGCCAGCACCGCCGCCCGCCGGTTGACCCGCCGCACCTCGGCCGAGGTCGTGGCCCGCGCCATCTCCGGCACCGCCGCCTGCGCCACCGCCAGCGACGCCAGGAACGTGAACCCGGTGAGCGTCCCGAGCACCGCGTGCGCGGCGGCCTCGCGCACGGTCGTCAGCGTCGCGGCGAACGTCACCACCCCGAGCGCCCCGAACTTGACCAGCACCGTCCCCGCCAGCGGCAGGCTGACCCGCGCCAGCGCGAGGATCTCCGCCACCCGGGGGCGCGCCTGCCCGACGGGACGGCCGAGCGCGCGGCGCAGGCAGACGTTCGAGACGAGCACGCCGGCCAGCCCGGCCGCGAGCCACGCCACGCCCATCCCGTCGAGCCCCCAGCGCGGCACCAGGACCAGCGTCAGCACGATCACCGTCGTGGTGTTGGCCAGGCCGGACCAGAGCACCTGCCGCGCACGTCCGAGCGCGATGAGCACCGTGTTGGCGCCGCCGTTCGACGCCAGCACGAGCAGATCGAGCGCCAGCAGGTACGGCAGCGGCCCCAGCTCGGCCACGATCTCCCGCGACACCCCCGCGGCACCGGCCAGCAACGGCACCCCGAGCACCGCCAGCGCCCCGGCGAGCCCGACTGCCAGCGTCAGCCAGCGCGCGTCGCGCAGGATCGGCACCGCGCGTACCGGGTCGTCCTTGTGCGGCGCGACGAACGGCATCAGCCCGCGCAGCGCCCCGGCCACGGCGGTGGCGGCGGGGTTGAGCACGGCGGTCATGACGGCGAAGGCGGCCAGCGTGACGGGCGCGTGCCGCCCGAGCGCGCCGGCGACGACCAGGGAACCCACCATCCCGGTCACCATGGACAGAAACAGGGGAACAGCGGACCGAAGCAGCACCATCACGACGGAAAGTCATCCTAGCCTGGAGTGCACTCCAGCTACCTAGGGTGATGTCCATGGAATACGTGAACCTGGGACGCTCCGGCCTCAAGGTCAGCCCGCTGTGCCTCGGCACCATGAACTTCGGCCCGTTCACCTCCGAGGAAGACTCCTTCGCGATCATGGACCGCGCCCTTGAGGCGGGCGTCAACTTCTTCGACTCCGCCAACGTGTACGGCCAGTCGGCCGGCCGGGGCGCGACCGAGACGATCGTCGGCAACTGGTTCGCCCAGGGCGGCGGCCGCCGGGAGAAGACCGTCATCGCGACCAAGCTCTACGGCGGCATGACCGACTGGCCCAATGACGGCCTGCTGTCCGCCCTGAACATCAGGAAGGCCTGCGACGCCTCGCTGAAGCGCCTGCGGACGGACTACATCGACATCTACCAGGCCCACCACGTCGACCGCGGCACACCGTGGGAGGAGTTCTGGGAGGCGATGGACGTCCTGCGGCAGCAGGGCAAGATCGTCTATGTCGGCTCGTCGAACTTCGCCGGCTGGCATCTGGCCAAGGCCCAGGAGGCCGCCCGGCGCAGAAACTCCGTGGGCCTGGTCAGCGAGCAGAGCCACTACAACCTGCTGAACCGGGCGGTCGAGCTGGAGGTGCTGCCCGCGGCCGAGGACTACGGCATCGGCGTGATCCCGTGGAGCCCGCTGGGCGGCGGCCTGCTCGGCGGCATCCTGCGCAAGATCGACAAGGGCCGCTCGTCGTCCGAGCGGATGCTCGTCGAGCTCGACAAGCACCGCGAGAAGATCGAGGCCTACGAGAAGCTCTGCGACGACCTGGGCGCCGACCCCGCGCACGTGGCGCTGGCGTGGCTGCTCAAGCAGCGCGCGGTGGCCGCGCCGATCATCGGCCCGCGCACGATGGAGCAGTTCGAGAGCAGTCTGCCCGCCCTGGAGGTCAAGCTCGACGAGGCGGCGCTGGCCGGCCTGGACGAGATCTTCCCCGGGCACAGGACGGCGCCGGAGGACTACGCCTGGTAGGTCAGGTGACCAGCGCGCCGACGACGACGATCAGCAGCAGAAGGCCGAGCACGATGGGCAGGAGCCAGAAACGGGGACGGTCCACGATTGTGGAGCCTAGCCGGGCTCCGGAGGTGCGAGCGCCCACTCGGCCAGTGACTCGTACCTCACCTGGGCTCCCAGCGTCGAGCTGACCAGCCGGACCGACTCGGCCCGCCACGGCGATCCGGTGAATCCGGCCAGCGACTCCACCAGCGCGCTCAGGTCCTGCTCGTGCTTGGCGCGGGCGAGCGTGAGGTGCGGGTGGAAGCGCTTCTCGTCGGTCTCCACCGCGCCCGCCCGGCGGGCTCCGGCCTTGACCGAGTCGGCCAGGCGGGCCATCGAGGCGCCGGTGACGCCTGCCCAGAAGACCCTGGCCCGGCGTACCGACGAGAAGGCTCCGAAGCCGTCGAAGGCCAGGTCGAGGGCGGGGTGGCGGGCTACGGCGCGCGCCAGCCGTACCTGGAGGCCGGGCAGGACGCGCTCGGGCACCTCGCCGAAGAACGCGAGGGTGATGTGCCAGGTGGCGCGGTCCGGCCAGCGCAGGCCCGGTACCTGTCCGGCGTGCGGAGCGATCGCCGTCTCGATCTCGTCGAGAACCTCGTCGGGCGGTACCAGAGCCGCGAACAACCTCATGCGGGCATCATGCCGTGGCGAGCGCCACCCTGCGGCGCGCGCCGATCATGCGTGTCATGAGCAGCGCCATGCCGGTTCCGGCCAGTACCAGCGCACCCGAGAGCATGACTCCGGCTCTCGGGCCGCCGAACTCCGACAGCAGGCCGACCAGCGGCGCCCCCAGCGGCGCGCCACCGGTGAACACGAGCAGGTAGATGCCCATGACCCGGCCGCGCATCTCCGGCGAGGTGGCCAGCTGGACGCTGGCGTTGGCGGCGGTGTTGACGGTGATCAGCGCGATGCCGGCCGGGACCAGCAGCGCCAGGTAGACCGGGTAGACGGGCGCCACGCCGACCGCGACCAGGAACAACCCGAAACTGATCGCGCCGGTGAGCAGCACCTTCCTGCTGGGCTTGGCGCGGCGCGCGGCCAGCAGCCCGCCGCCGAGCGCGCCGACCGCGAACATGCTGGAGGCCAGCCCGAACGACGAGGCGCCCGCGCTGAACACCTCGCGGGCCATGAGCGCGATCGACATCGAGAACGACTGCGAGAACATCGACACGAACCCGATGAGCAGGATCGGCATCAGCAGTTCCTGCTTGCCCAGCACGTAGCGCAGTCCCTCGCGCAGCTGGCCCTTGGCCCTGGGGACGGGCTCGGCGAGGTTCAGCTCCGCCTTCCGCATGAAGATCAGGCTGGAGATCACCCCGGCGAACGTCAGCGCGTTGAGCAGGAAGATCGGTCCGGTCCCGCCCAGCATGAAGATCAGCACACCGGCGACGGCCGGGCCGACCACGCGGGCCAGGTTGAAGATCGAGGCGTTGAGCGCGATGGCGTTGGACAGGTCCTTGCGGCCGACCATCTCGACCACGAACGTCTGCCGGGTCGGCACCTCGACGCAGGAGACGAGGCCGAGCGCGAAGGCCATCACGTAGACGTGCCAGACCTGCGCGGTGCCGGTGACGGTCAGGATGCCGATGGCGAGCGCGAGCAGCGCCATGATCGACTGAGCGACGACCAGGATGGGCCGCTTCGGGTAGCGGTCGGCGAGCACGCCGCCGAAGAGGCCGAACAGCAACATCGGGAGGAACTGGAGCGCGGTAGCCGTACCGAGGGCCGCCGCGCTGCCGTGCGTGAGGTCGAGCACCAGCCAGTCCTGGGCGGTGCGCTGCATCCAACCGCCGAGGTTGGAGACGGCGCTGCCGGAGGCGAACAGCCGGTAGTTGTGATTCCTGAGCGACCGGAACATCCCGGTCCTGGGTTCCTCAGGTTCTAGATCTTGCTGAGCTTCTCCAGAATCGGGGCCGCCTGCCTGAGCACCGCCCGTTCCTCCGGCGTCAGCTCCTTCAACCGCTGCGTCAGCCAAGCCTCTTTCTGCCTGCGCTCCTCCTTCAGGAGCTTCAAGGCGGCTTCGGTCACGCTCACGGTCACTTGCCGCCGGTCGGTCGGGTGCGGTGTACGCGCGAGCAATCCTCGCTCCACGAGCCCGGCGATCACGCGGGTCATCGAGGGCGGCTGCACCTTCTCGAGCTCGGCCAATTCGCCGGGGGTTATCGCGGAATGCCGTTCCACGGCGGCGAGCGTCGCGACCTGAGTGGGTGTCAGCGAGGCCGCCGTCGCCTGTCGTCGTAGCCGCCTGGTCAGCCGCGCCAGTGACACGCGCAGAGCTGAAGCCAGGCCTGCGTCGCTCCGCAGGTCCATCTTTTGGGTGTTCGTTAGCATGAGTCATTACCTTTGCTAACTATATGGATACCCGACACATTCCCTCCAGGCCGAAGATCTCACCCATTGATACAGCAGACCTGGCCGAGCATGAAAAAGGGGCGGTGACCCGGGGTGGCTCACCCCTCCAGAGGCCACGCCGGATCACCGCCCGCTGAGACATCCATGCTCCTGCGCGGAGCGGAGGTCACACTCCCACAGGGTGCCGGTACGGCCCGCGTCCCGGCTATCGGTACCCCCTACGGATTTCCCGGCGACCTGCTCTCTCGGCATACGTACTCCACGGATTGCGCGGAATCCCATAACCGATCGTTACGCAATGAATACGATCCGAACATGACACTAGGCACGTTCCGCAGACGGCCAGGAGAGCTCCCCCGCGACGTCACCGCGTTCATCGGGCGCCGGACCGAGCAGTCCGAGCTCGCCGCCCTCCTCACCGGCGAGCGCCTGGTGACGGTCACCGGACCGGGCGGCGTCGGCAAGACCCGCCTGTCCCTGCGGGTCGCCGACGCCGTCAAGGAGCGCTTCGCCGACGGAATCTGCCTCATCGAGCTGTCCGCATTGCGCGATCCCGAACTCCTCACCCACACCGCGTGCACGGCGCTCGGACTTCCGGAGAAAGCCGGGCAGACCCAGCTCGACACGCTCCTGGACCACCTCCAAGAGCGCGACATCCTGCTCATCCTGGACACCTGCGAGCACCTCATCGACGCCTGCGCGGGCCTGGCCGACATCCTCATGCGCGAGACACCCCGGGTATGCGTACTGGCCACGAGCCGCCAGCCGCTCGACGTTCCCGGCGAGCATACGTATATGATCGCGCCGCTTCCCGTGCCCGACTCCGCCGCCCTCGCCGCCGGGAGCGGGAACGCCATCGAGCTGTTCGCCCTGCGCGCCGCCACCGTCGTGCCCGGCTTCCAGCTCACCGAGGCCAACGGCGACCAGGTGGTCGCGCTGTGCCGCCGCCTCGACGGGATGCCGCTGGCGATCGAGCTGGCCACCGTGCGGCTGCGGGCCGTACCGCTGGAGCAGCTCATCGAGCGTCTTGAGGACCGCTTCCGGTTACTGACGGGCGGCCGGCGTACGGCGCTGCCACGGCACCAGACGCTGCGCACCACCATCGACTGGAGCCACGACCTGTGCACCCCGGCGGAGCGAGTGCTCTGGGCCAGGCTGTCGGTGTTCGCCGGATCCTTCGACATGGAGGCCGTCGAGGAGGTCTGCGCCGACGACCGGCTGCCCGTCGAGACCGTCATGGAGACGCTGATCGGCCTGGTCGACAAATCGCTCGTCCTGCTCGCCGACGAACCGGGCGCCCGCTACCGCCAGCTCGACACCATCCGCGAGTACGGCGCCGACCAGCTCGCCCGCAGCGGCGAGCAGGCCGCCGTGCGCGGCCGGCAGATCGCCCGCTTCCACCGCCTGGCCGCCTACTTCGACGAGCACTTCATCGACGACGACCAGGTGGAGCGCTACCGGGCGCTGCGGCGCGACCACGCCAACCTGCGCGCGGCCATGGAGCACGCCATGCTCCTGCCCGACCCGAACGTGGCCGCCGACCTGATCAACGCGCTCTGGGGCTACTGGCAGATCTCGTGCCTGTACACCGAGAGCCGCTACTGGCTGGGCCAGGTGCTGCACCGGTGCACCGCGCCCTCCCGTCAGCGGGCCAGGGCGCTCGGCGTGCGCGCGTACCTGATCGCCTTCCAGGGCGACCTCGACACCGCCCTGTCCGACTGCGACGAGGCCCTGCCCATGGCCGAGGAGCTCGGCGAACGGCTGCTGGCCGGGCGCATTCTGCTCTACCGGCACCTGGCGCTCTGCTTCGCCGGCCGGCTCGGGGAGGCGGCCGAGGCCGCCGAGACCGCGCTGAAGATCATGGAAGAGGTCGACGACCGGATCGGGCTGGTCGCCCTCGACGCCCAGGACGGCTACCGCCACCACCTGGCCGGCGAGCCGGAGGAGGCGCGGCGGCTGTGCGAGCACGGGCTGCTGCGGCTGGGACACGGCACCGGCGAGCAGTGGCTGCGCGGATACCTGTACTACATCACCAGTGCCGCCCTGTTCGGCAAGGGCGACTACGAGGGGTGTGAGACGGCGGGCCGTACGGCGATCGGGATCAAGACGGAACTGGGTGACATGATCGGCACGGCCTACTGCCTGGAGACGCACGCCTGGCTGGCCGCCGTACGCGGTCGCGCGCAGCGGGCGGCCTGGCTGCTGGGCGCGGCCGACCGGCTCTGGCGGATGACCGGGCTGCGGCTGAGCGGCACGGTCGTGATGGAGGAGTTCCACCAGAGCGCGACGGGCGCCGTGCTGGCCGCGCTCGGCGAGAAGCGCTTCGCCGAACAACGCGAGCACGGCGCCCGCACGCCGCTGGAGAAGGTGGTCGGCGCCGCGCTCGCCGACGCCGACCGGCTGCCCGGCTGCGCCCCGGTGGCCGTCGGGCCCGCGATGGAGCTGCTGACCCGCAGGGAGCGGGAGGTGGCCGTGCTGCTGCGCGAGGGCCTGTCCAACCGGGCGATCGCCGAGCGGCTGCACATCTCCAAGCGGACCGCCGACACGCACGTCGAGCACATCCTGGCCAAGCTCGGCCTGACCTCCAGGGCGAAGGTGGCCGAGCTGGTCGCGGGCGCTACAAACCGATGAGGTCCCTGATCGGCCCCAGGGCGAAGTACACGACGAACAGGAGGGAGACGCCCCACATCAGCGGGTGCACCTCGCGGCCCTTGCCCTTCAGCACCTTGATCAGCACGTAGCTGACGAATCCGGCGCCGATGCCGTTGGAGACCGAGTAGGTGAACGGCATGAGCACGATCGTGAGGAACGCCGGGATCGAGACCTCGTAGTCGCTGAAGTCGATCTCCTTGATCGCGCTCATCATCAGGAAGCCCACGATGACCAGCGCGGGCGCGGCCGCCTCGTACGGAACCACCTTGACCAGCGGCGCCAGGAAGATCGCGACCAGGAAGAGCACGCCGGTCACGACGCTGGCCAGGCCCGTACGGGCGCCTTCCGCCACACCGGAGGCCGACTCGACGTAGGTGGTGTTGGAGGACACCGAACCCGCGCCGCCCGCCGCCGCGCCGATCGAGTCGACCAGCAGGATCTCCTTGGTCCTGGGCAGCTGCCCGTCCGGGCCGATCAGGTCGGCCTGGCGGCCGACGCCGACGATGGTCCCCATCGTGTCGAAGAAGTCCGTCACGAGCAGCGTGAACACCAGCAGCACGGCCAGCAGCACCGACACCCGGGTGAAACCCCCGATGGGGTCGAACTCCGTGAACAGCACCAGCGGGTTCGTGATGCCGAACATGTCGGAGGTGATGTGCGGGACGTTCAGCATCCACCCGCCGGGGTTGTCCTTGGAGAACGCCCCCGGGCGGAAGAGCAGCTCGACGACCGCGGCCAGCACGGTCGTGCCGACGATCCCGATCAGGATCGCGCCCTTGACCTTGCGCGCCACGAGCGCCGCGGTGGCCAGCAGGCCGACGATGAACACCAGGACCGGCCAGGAGGTCAGCTCCCCGGCGATGCCCAGGGTCAGCGGCGGCACCGCGTTGCCGCGGACGAAGCCGGAGTCCACGAAGCCGATGAGCGCGATGAACAAACCGATGCCCACGCTGATCGCGGTCTTCAACTGCGTGGGGATCGCGTTGAACACCGCCACGCGGAACCCGGTCAGCACCAGGATGCCGATGATCACGCCCTCGACGAAGACCAGGCCCATCGCCTCCTCCCAGCTCATCTGGGTGGCGATGCCGAAGGTGACGAAGGCGTTGAGGCCGAGCCCGGCGGCCATGGCGAACGGCACCCTGCCGACGACGCCCATGAGGATGGTCAGGACACCGGCCACGAACGCGGTTCCGGCCGCGACCAGGGCGATGTTGGGGCTGGTTCCGTCGCCGATGAACTGTCCGTCGGCGTCCGGCTTGGTGGCGATGATGAAGGGATTGAGTACCACGATGTAGGCCATCGTGAAGAAGGTGGCGAGGCCGCCGCGGACCTCGCGGGAGAGCGTCGAACCTCGTGCGGTGATGCTGAAGAACCGGTCAAGAGTGCTGTTCACGCGCGAAGGGTGACAGCCGTCGCAACACATGAAAAGCGTAGGTGATCGTATCGAGATGGTATTGGAAGCTACCCTGGACAATGTGAAACGCGAATGGCGACCAGAACCGGAGCCGATCAAGACCAACGATCCGGCCGCCATCGCCGTGGGCACCGCGCTCTGGGCGGTCGCGCTCGTCGTTCTGCTGATCTTCCGGCCCGCGCCCGAGAACACCTGGTGGATCTGGACCTGTCTGACCGGCGCCGGCTTCGGCCTGTTCGGAATCTGGTTTGTCAGGCGCAGGCGCTGACATAAGTCACCCGCAACTGCTGTCATCTCCCACTACCTGGGCAAATCCGGTCTGACCATGCTTGAGGGCATGAAGAAGACCTTGACGACGACCCTTCTGCTCGCGACGGCGCTCACCGCATGCAGCACCGCGGCCAAGCCGGACCCGGCCCCCGTCGCGAAGAAGAAGGAGACGACCGGGGCCGTCGTCTGGGCCCCATGCACCGACCTGACCGGGCCCGACGGCAAGCCCCTGAAGGACGCCTCCCTGGAGTGCGGCAAGCTCCCCGTCCCCCTCGACTACGCGAAACCGGACGGCGACAAGCTCGACCTGGCGCTCATCCGCATCAAGGCCACCGGCGACCGGCTCGGCTCCCTGGTCTTCAACTTCGGCGGACCCGGCGGCTCCGGCGTCGACACCCTCGCCCTGGCCTCGAAGGCGTTCGCCAGCCTCGGCACCCGCTACGACCTGGTCAGCTTCGACCCGCGCGGCGTCGACCGCAGCTCCGGCGTCAAGTGCGGCGACATCGACAAGTTCGCCGCCGTCTCCCCGCAGTCCGCCGACTTCGACCGCATGATGAAGGAGTTCGCGGCGACCTGCGCCAAGGAGTCCGGCAAGATCCTCCCCCACGTGGGCACCGCCAACGCCGCCGAGGACCTCGACCGTATCCGCGTCGCCGTCGGCGACGACAAGCTCAACTACTTCGGCCTCTCGTACGGCACGCAGCTCGGCGCCGTCTACGCCACCAAGCACCCCAAGAACGTCGGCCGCTTCGTCCTGGACGCCGCCCTCGACCCCTCGGTCAGCTTCAAGGAGCGGGCCGTCACCCAGGCCAAGGGCTTCAAGCAGGCCTTCGACGCCTTCGCCAAGGACTGCGTCGCCCAGACCTGCGACCTCGGCGCCACACCCGCCGCCGTCCAGAAGGACCTCCAGACCTTCCTGAAGTCCCTGGACGACAAGCCCGTCAAGGTGGGCGACCGCGAGCTGACCGGCGGTCTGGCCCAGACCGGCGTCATCGCCGCCCTCTACTCCAAGATGAGCTGGCCCGTGCTGGAGCAGGCCGTCGCGGCGGCCAAGAAGGGCAACGGCCAGGCGCTCCTGAGCATGGCCGACCTCTACACCGGCCGCAGGCCCGACGGCACGTACAACACCATGATGACCAGCCTCCAGGCCATCAACTGCGTCGACAGCCCAGAACGCCCCACCGACGCCGACATCGAGGACGTGAAGAAGGCGACCCTCGCGGTGAACCCGATGATGGAGAACGGCGGGCTCGCCTCCATCTGCCGCTACTGGCCGGTGCGCGGCGCCAACGACGACGCCAAGCGCGTCGACGCCACCGGTTCTGCCCCGATCGTGGTGGTGGGCGGCAAGGGCGACCCGGCCACGCCGTACGAGTGGGCGCCCCGCCTGGCCGCCAGCCTCAAGACCGGCGTCATGCTCACGTACGAGGGCGAGGGGCACGGCGCGTACCTGAGCGGCAGCAGCTGCGTGACCCGCGCCATCGACACCTACCTCCTCAACGGCACCCTCCCCCAGAAGGACGCCACCTGCCCCGCCGCCTGACCCGGCCGGCGGCCTGACGGGGGCGGCCGCCCGGCCCCGATGCCCCTCCCAACCAGGGAGGGGCATCTGCTCATGGGCTCGTTTCGGCGCGGTTCGCGGTCTCCGGCGCAGCGGGCAGGAGGCGTGGTACGGCCCGCATGTAGACGAGCATGCCGATGACCTCGACGAGGGTCTGGGTGACCACGACGGCGGCGGCCAGGGCGAGGTGGGCGGGCAGGGCCAACGCCAGCGGGAGCACGACCAGGGAGTTGCGGGTGGCGCCGGTGAAGACGATCGCGCGCCCGTCGCGGGTGCCGAGCCGGAACAGGCGGGCGACGCCGAGCCCGGCGAAGGCCATGACGATCAGGAAAGCGGCGTAGAACGGCACCACACCGGCCAGATCGGCCAGATCGGCCGGGCCGGCGGTGAGAGCGGGCACCTGGGAGGCGACCACGACCAGCAGGATCGCGGCCATCAACGGCACCATCGCGACGCCCGCGGCCGCGGCGAGCACGCGGCCGGGCCGGGCCCGCGCGGCCCAGGCCTGGGTGGCCCAGGCCAGTGCGAGCGGAATGACGATGAGCACGACGAACGCCTCGACGAAAGGGCCGGGCCGCACCGTCGCGGCCAGGTCGGCGCCGAGGAAGAGCCACAGCAGCGCCGGCAGGGCGAGCATCTGGGCCAGCAGCAGGATCGGGGTGGTGGCCAGCAGCCGGTCGGCGGCGGCGCCGGCCAGGCCACTGAAGACGATCACGTAGTCGACGCACGGGGTGAGCAGGACCAGCAGCACGCCGATGCGGATGGCCTGATCGGCGGGCAGCAGCGTCAGCATCACCGCGACCACGACCGGCGCCACGGCGAAGTTGACCACCAAGACGGCGGCCAGGAACCGGCCCTGGCGCAGCGCGCGCACCAGCCCGGCGGCCGGGACCTGCAGAAACGTCACATACAGCAACGCGCCCAGCACCGGGTTGATCGCCCCGGCCAGGGCCGCCCCCGGTCCGGGCAACGCCCATCCCAGCAGCGCCCCGGCGGCGATCGCGGCCAGGTAGACGGCAATCTGATGATCTTCCATGCGGGTGGTCCGGCTCATCGCGGGCGCGGGTCCTGTGCGTGACGCGCGTTCATGCCGAGGTTGCTGCCGTGGCGCGGGCCTGGAGCGCGTCCAGCACCTCTTCGTGTACGGCCGGCACCGCCACCTCCAGCGTCAGGCGGCCGTCGGCGATGGTCAGGGTGAAGGTGAAGAAGGAGCAGCAGCCGTTCTCCCGCGCGCTCAGCTCGGCGGCACGGGCGGCGCGCTCCGGGCTGAAGACGAGCTCCAGCCGGAGCAGCTCACGCCCGGGGCGCCGCACCGCCTGGACCGCGTCGGCGAAGAAGGCGTCGAACTCGGCCAGCCGCACCGGCCGCTCGGCCGTGGGCAGCGTGCACGCCGAAGGAGCCCATCCCTGGTCAAGGGCGATGTCCTGTGCCATACCCCGACGGTAAGCCCCGGACGCCATGACCGTTGACAATATATCGCGATGCCGGACTATCATCGCCATATGGCGATTGATAGAGATGCCGGTCGATGTGTGAACACCGACATCGCCGCGGGCATCCCCCCGGCGGCGGCGCTGTTCCACTCGCTGGCCGATGAGACCCGGCTGAAGATCGTGCAGCGGCTGGCCCAGGGCGAGGCCCGCGTCGTGGACCTGACCGACCAGCTGGGCCTGGCGCAGTCCACCGTGTCCAAGCACCTGGCGTGCCTGCGCGGCTGCGGCCTGGTCGACTACCGCGCAGAAGGCCGCCAGTCCTTCTACGCCCTGACCCGGCCCGAACTGATGGACCTGCTCGGCGCCGCCGAACAACTGCTGGCCGCCACCGGCCACGCCGTCACCCTCTGCCCCGTCTCCACCCCCGGCGGCGCCTCCATCTCCGTCCCCGGCGGCGCCGAGACCGCCGAGACCGCCGTGCCTGCCAAGGGAGGGGTGGGCGCGTGACCGCGCTGAACCTGCCCGGCCTCGGGCCGGCACCGGCGCGGCGGGCCGTACTGCGCCGCCGTATCCGCCTGCTGGTCGCCGCGACCATCACCTACAACGTGATCGAAGCCGTCGTGGCCATCACCGCCGGCACCATCGCCTCCTCCTCGGCCCTGATCGGCTTCGGTCTCGACTCCGTGGTCGAGGTCGCCTCCGCGGCGGCGGTCGCCTGGCAGTTCTCGGCCACCGACCACGAGAAGCGGGAGAAGACGGCACTGCGCGTCATCGCGATCTCGTTCTTCGCGCTCGCCGCCTACGTCACCTTCGACGCCGTACGCGCCCTGGCCGGCGCCGGCGAGGCCGAGCACTCCACGCCCGGCCTGATCCTGGCCGCCCTGTCTCTGGCCGTCATGCCGTTCCTGTCGGCCGCCCAGCGCCGCGCCGGCCGCGAACTCGGCTCCGCCTCCGCCGTGGCCGACTCCAAGCAGACGTTGTTGTGCACCTACCTGTCCGCGGTGCTGCTGGTGGGCCTGGCGCTCAACAGCTTGTTCGGCTGGTCCTGGGCCGACCCGATCGCCGCCCTGGTCATCGCGGCCGTCGCCGTAAAGGAAGGCCGAGAAGCCTGGCGCGGCGACGCCTGCTGCGCCCTCCACAGCCACCCCGGCACCCGCACCCACACCGTCGCCAGCCCTGGCCTTGGCGCTGGCGACGGCGCTGGCGACGGCGACGGCGACGGCGACGGCGACGGCGATTCGATCGAGCCAGCCACGTGCGGCGGCGACTGCTGCACCACCGGCGAGAAGGAGAGCGACCGATGATCGGCCGCCCGATGCCCGCCCGTGTGCGGGCCGCCTACCCCACCGAGATGCACGCCGCCCTGGCCCACCTGCCGCGGAGCACCTGACCGGCGGGCGCGGGCCGCCTGTCGTCGATGCCGCTAAGCCGGTGCTGGGGCCAAGGGCCGAAGGAGGCGGCCGACGCGTTTACGGGTCTGTATGACCGGGGTCGTTTCCACATGGGTGATGGCGGGCAGGGCCGCGACGCGTTCGGTGAGGTACCGGTACACGTCATGCGCGTCGGTGCAGATCACCGTGGCGACCAGGTTGGTGGGCCCGGTGGTGGCGGCGGCGAAGACCGTTTCGGGGTGGGAGGCCAGGGCCTCCCCGGTGGCGGCCAGCTCGGCGGGCGGGGCCGTGGCCCACAGCCGTATGCCCGCGCGGTAGCCGAGGTAGGCGAGATCGAACTCGGCGTAGAAGTGGAGCGCGCCGCTTGCCTGGAGCTCGTCCATTCGCCGCCGCACGGTCGATGGCGACCAGCCGGTGGCCGCCGCGAGGTCGGCCGGTCCCGTACGGCCGTCGTGGGCGAGGACGTTCAGCAGGCGCAGGTCGTCGGCGTCGCAGTGCGGCAGGCCGGCTCCTGTCACCGCGTCAGGCCCCGGGCCGAGTTGGCCCGCCTCCTCCGGGGTGAGGGCATTGAGCAGCCGGACGCGTCCGGGTGAGCCATAGAAGGTGTGCAGCAGCGAGTAGGCGGTGATGTCCACCACCCGTCCGCTGCGAGGCAGGCGTTCCAGGATAAGGTGCTCGCTCTCGCCGGGCACTCGGGCGCGGGTGACGCACTGCACCTCGGTGCCCCCCGAGACCACCTGCACCCAGGCCGTGTCGGGACGGCGGGCCAGCGCGGAGGCGATCGCGTCGGCCGCCCCCGGGACACAGCGCAGGCGCAGCATCCACCGCCCGTGCCCGTAGAAGTTCGCGGCCGGCACCGCCACGACCCGCAGCAGATCGGCCGAACGCAACCGCCGGTAGCGACGCGCGACCGTCTGGTCGGAGACGCCCAGGACCTCGGCGATGCGGCTGAACGGTGCGCGCGCGTCGAGCTGGAGCGCGTGGATCAGCCGCCGGTCAAGCTCGTCCGCGATGTCGGTTCCCACCGTTACCAGCCTATGAGATGTCGAATTCAGCTCGTTCATCCGGTTCTGAGTCGCCAGGCGGCCCACCGGATTCGCACGATTGCCGGGAACGGAAACCTCGGGAAGGGATGAGGCGATGATTCTGGTGATCGGGGCCACGGGAAACGTCGGGCGACACGTGCTCTCCCAACTCCACGCCATGGGTACGGCCGGCATCCGCGCCCTGGTGCGTCCGGGCGCGGCGGCAACCACCCGAGTGCCCGGCGGCATCAGCGTCGCGGCCGGAAGCCTCGACGCCCCGGACGGACTGGCCGAGGCGTTGACCGACATCAAGACGGTCTTCCTGGTGTGGCCCTTCCTCACCGCCCAAGGCGCGCCCGGCGTACTGGAAGCGATCGCCCGGAACGCCCAGCGCCTGGTCTACCTGTCCTCGATCGGCGTGGACGGCCGCCCCGAGGAACGAGACGACCCCATCTTCACATTGCACGCCGGCATGGAACGCCTGATCGAGGAGTCCGGCCTGCCCCGGACCGTACTGCGGGTCGACACCATCGCCAGCAACACCCTGGGCTGGGCCGAGCAGATCCGGGCCACCGGGGTGGTGCGCGGCCCGCTCACCGCGGCGACGGCGGTCATCGACCCGCGCGACATCGCGGCCGTCGCCGTCCGCACGCTCACCGACGACGCTCACGTGGGCGCGACCTATCGGCTCACCGGACCCCAGACGATCAGCCGCCCCGCGCAGGTCCTGGCGATCGGCGCGGCGATCGGCCGCGAGCTCCGCTTCGAAGAGGTCGCCGTCCAGGACGCACGAGCACAGATGCTGGCCGACGGCCGCCCACCCACCCTCGTGGACGCGCTGCTGTCGGCGGCCGAGAACCGCTCGGCCTCGTCCCTGGTCACCTCGACCGTCGCCGACGTCACCGGGAAACGACCGCGCAGCTTCCAGCAATGGGCACACGATCACCATGAGTCCTTCAGATGAACGGCACGGCCCAGCGCGTCCGACCACACCATCGCGGACGTACGCCGCAACACCTGCCGCAACTCCGCGACCGAAGGCATCTCCTGGAGCCGGCACGACATGCTGACGGGCATCCCCGCGACGCCGAACGGGTCAAGCCCGTCCACCAGGAGCATGGGAGACCCGCGCAGGCCCCACCGCCGCGCCTCCTTATCGGTGCTCACCGTCCGGCGTACGACCGTGTCGGCGACCCCCACCTCCGCCATCGCCCGGACGAGGCGGTCGGCCAGGACGGGAGCGTTCGGACAGCCCGGCACGCTCAACAGCACGATCTCCATGCGCACACGCTAAACCTTCCAGCGCACTGGAAGGTCAAGGCCATACCCTGGGGCTATGCGCATCGGCACGCTCGCCGCCGAGGCCGGCGTCAGCACCAAGACCATCCGCTTCTACGAGCAGGCCGGGCTGTTGCCCGAACCCCCACGCACCAGCGGCGGCTACCGCGACTACCCGGCCGCCGCGATCGACCGCCTGGCCTTCATCCGCGACGCCCAGACCGCCGGGCTGTCCCTGGCCCAGATCCGCGAGGTCCTGAACATCCGCGATGCGGGCCAGGCGCCCTGCGAGCACGTGGGCGAGCTGATCGAGGCACATCTGACCCAGGTGAACGAACGTATCGACGAACTCATCTCGGCCCGCTCAACCCTGCTCGCTCTCCGGCGACGCGCACAGGAAACCGACCCGGCCGCTTGCGCCCCGGACCGCGTCTGCGCCATCCTCGCCTCCCGGCCGTCGCCATAGACGCGTCGCCGGCAGCCGGCACGCCCCGATCGCCGCCTGCCGGTGCGGATGACGCCATGCCCGCCACGGCGACGACCCTGCGCGCATCCAACGCCACGGGGCGACCGGGGCCGTGGTCGTCCAGCCCCGGATACGACCAGGCCGAATCCGGCCCACGACCGGGGAGCGCGAGGGGCCGGAAGGCCTCTCGCCGGAGGCGCGGGGGCTTGCTCCCGCTGTCGCAGCCCGAGCCCAAAGCGCGAAGCACCCCCGGCGAGGACCACGCCTTCGGGCCCTCTGCCACAGCCCGAGCCCCAGGCGAGGACCACACTTTCAGGAGAGGTCGGCTTCGGCCAGGAGGAGGGGGACGGCGGCGGGGTCGCGCAGGAGGGCCGCCACCGCCAAACGGTCGGACCACTGGCCCACCGCCCAGGCCAGGCCCCTGGCCAACCCGTCCACCCCCGTGCAGTGGATCGAGCCGTCGAAGTACCGCCACGCGCACGGAACCCCGTCCACCAGCAGCTTCTCGTGCTCCACGTACGTCTCGGGCGCGGTGGGAAGCAGCGACCGCACCTCCGGCGGCACCGGCCTGGCCTGCCCCTCCGACGTCACCTCGCCGCTCACCAGTTCCCCCGCCAACGGCAGGTCGAGCAGCTCCGACAGGGACTCCGCCAGGTCATAGGACGCCAGCACCAACGGCCGCGCCGCCACCAGTTGCAAAAGGTCGGGCGCCTCCACCACCACGGCGTCGTCGGCCGCGGCCACCACGATCTCGCCGTCGAGCACCGCGCGGACCCGGGACGGCGGCGCCACCCGCGACGGCGAGACCCCGGCCAGCGCGATCCACAGGGCCCGCAACTGGGCCCGGTCGACCACGATCGCGGCGTCGGCCATCAGGTCGAGCAGTTCCTCGGGCCCGCCGTGGGAGGCGAGGAGGTCGGCCAGCGTGGTGCGCACGCCGAGCATCGACAGCGCGCTCTCGTCGAGCCCGGCGGGCGCGTCGGTGTAGAGGCCCTGCAGCAGCGGGTCGGCGCCGGGCAGGCGCAGTTCGCGCGGACGGCGGCCGTCGAGCACGGGGTGCCCGGCCAGCCACCACGCCGTGTACGAGGGCACCTCCACCCCGTCCACCCGCAGCGGGTGCAGCGCCCCGCGCAGCGGCGGCCGGGTGAGGAGCGGCAGGGCGGCGGGCCAGTCGGCGACGAGCTCCAGGTCGCGTACGGCGGTGAACTCGGCCACGACCGGCGGCACCTCAAGGTCGGGCAGCAGGTCGTGGACGTGGTCGAGCCAGGCCTCCTCGCCGTCGAGGTCGTGGTCGCACTCGTCGTGGTCGAGCAGGACGTCGGCGTCGTTGACCACGGCGAAGCCGTCGAGCACCCCGGCGGCGACCAGGACGCGCGAACCGTACGCGCTGACGAGCTCGTCGGCGACCAGCGGCCCCTCTTCCAGCAGCCCGGCCAGGACCCCGCCCGGCAGCAGCAGCTCACCGGCGGCGTAGCGTTCGCCGTCGGCGCCGCGCAAGGCCAGCTCGGCCAGCCACGGCGCCTCGCCGGGCGCGAGCGCGGCGGCGTCGACCAGGGAGAGTACGGCGCGCGCGATCGGTTCCGGGTCGTCGCTGTCGAGCGACTCGGCGATGGCGGTGCGGGTGAGCGTGTCTTCGAGCACGGTGCGCGGCGTGGCTTCGGCGGCGCCGAGGCGCAGCAACAGCGGGTGCGCCGCGTCGGGGTGGACGATCCGCAGGCCCAGCGCCTCCAGGTCGAGCGAGGCCCCGTTCAGCATGAGCGTGCCGCGCGGCCCGCGCACCAGCCGCCCATCGGCCAGCGGAACCGGCAGCGCCCCGAGCGACTCGGGGTCGTCGTAGGGCAGCACGTCGTAGAGCGCGTGCCACCAGGCGGGGTCGCGGCCCTCGACGCCCTCGCCGGACAGCAGGTCGATCACGTCGGCCAGCTCGACCCTGCGCACGCCGAGCGAGGCCATCGCCGGGTGCCGCGCCGGCCAGCCCGCGGGCAGCAGGCCGGGAACGAACCCGGCGACCGCCTCCAGCAGGTCACTCGCCCCGGCGACCACCGCCGCCTCGCGGCCCGCCACGACCCAGCCGTCGGGCCCCTTGGCGGGGGCGGGGTGTTCGACGTGCCACTGGGCGTCGGGCTCGTAGACGGCGGCCTCGCTGAACGACGCGGTCTCCACGGCCGGAGCGGGCGCCGACAGCGCGGGCAGCAGCGGGGCCGCGGGCAGGCGGCGCAGGATCGCGCGGCGGATGCGGGCGTCGAGCTCGCCCTTGCCCATGAGCGCGGGCACCAGGTCGAGCAGCTTGGGCGTGCGCGGCAGCTCCTTGAGCAGGCGCAGGTACGACTCGGCGGCCTTGTCGATGAGGAAGTCGGTCAGCGGGCCCTTGGCCACGTGCCGCCGGTCGGTGGCCATCGGGAAGGAGGCGATGAGCAGCGCGGGCAGGTCGAGCGCCTCGTCGCTGGGCGTGGGCGCGTGCACGACCGCGGGCACACCGGCCGGCAGCGGCCGCGGCTCCCGCGCGGCCCCTTCCGTGACCACCCCGTCCACGGGTACGGCCCAGCGCACCGACCAGTAGGGCCGGGCCCGTTCCTCGGTGGGCCGGTCGGCGAACAGCTCGGCCACCTGCTCGGCGGTGAACTCGCCGGAGTCGGCCACCAGGTGCCACCCGTCGGCGTCCACCCGGCGCAGCGCGCCGTCGAGCTCGATCTCGATGGCTTCGAGCGCGGGCAGGCCGAGCAGGAGCGCCGGGCTGGTCTCGGCCAGCATCCGCCGGACCGCCTCGGCCGCCGTCTTGTCGCGCAGCGGCAGCCGTACCAGAGAGTCGAAACCGTCGGGCACCGTGAGCGGGTCGGCCGCGAACGGCAGGCGCAGCAGCGGGACGTGCCCGGAACGCCCGGACAGTTCACCGGCCAGGACCGGTACACCGGCGACCAGAGCGGTGGTCTCCTCGCGCGACCAGCGCACCGCGCCGGACTCGCGTGAGCCGATGGACGGCTCGTCGGTCACCGAGACGACGGCGGCGAACCCGACGCCGAAGCGCCCGGCGGCGCCCGCCTCGTCGCGTTTGCCGGACACGCGCAGCGTGGACAGGCCCTCGACGCCGGTCGCGTCGAGCGGCGCGCCGGTGTTGGCGGCGGTGAGCACGTCGCCGTCGAGGCTGAGCCGCAGCACCCCCGGCACGCCGGCGCGCAGGGCGGCGTCGGCGGCGTTCTGCGCGAGCTCGACGATGAGCCGATCTCGATAACCGCCGAGGGCGAAGTCTTCCTCGGCGTTGGCGTCCTCACGGAAACGGGCGGGCGAGGCCGTCCAGGCCGTGAGGACCGCCGCGCGCATCCGGTCGGTGCCGAAGCTGTCCACGATCCTCCAATGCGGGTAGGGGTCCCCGAAGATTAGCGGCCCCGACCGACAGTGAAGTCAGGAGTGGCCGAGCTCCTCGGAGGCCGATTCGTCGACCGAGCCCGCCTCGTCCTCGATCAGGTCGAAGCCCATGTCGTCGAGGATGGGCGAGGCCTGCTCCACCGGAGGCGGCATGACCGCGGCCTCGGAGTGGGCGCCGCAGCCGTGGTCGGCGGAGACCACCTTGCCGTCGTCCGGGGCGTACTCATTCGCGCACACCCCGAACTCCAGCCGCATCACACCCGCGAGCGGCAAGAAGAAGCCGCAGGTGGAGCACTGAGCGGGCGCGGCGTGTGCGATCGGCGTGTGCGGCCCGTGCTCGCCCGAGTGCCAGCGTCTGGCGGCCCGGTCCCTGCCGGCGGCCGAGAGCACACGGGCCCGGCCCAGGCCGTACTCGAAAATCATCTGGGTGTCGCCGTCGTCGCTGGTCTCGGCGAAACCGGGCTCAAGGCGGTCGTCGTCGTCGGCCGTGGGCAGCAGGTCGCCCACGCCGAGGTCGCCGGGGCGCAGCCGTTCGCTCCACGGCAGCCACTCGGGCGCGAGCAGGGCGCCCGAGCCGGGCAGCAGCACGGCCTCGCTGACCGTCACGATCTTCGCGCGCGAGGCGCGGGTGACGGTGATGGCCCAGCGCCAGCCCCGGTACGCCCGGTCCTGGCAGGCGAAGTAGTGGGTGACGACCCGGTCGCCCTCGCTCTCGACGCCCAGGTGATCGCCGGGCTCGCCGGGCCAGGCGAGCTCGAGCGCGGCGGCGCGGGCCAGATCGACCGCGGCGACGCAGGCCTGGTCGGGCGGGGCCACGCGTGTCCTGGTGCGGGTCATCGGACCGCCTCCGCCGAAAGGTGCTGTTCGCTCACACTTCATTCTCACCCATGGGCGGACCTGACAGCGCCCTCACAGAGAATCCGGGTCCGAGAGCGACCGCAAATCGGGTAAGACTGGTAGACGTGGCGGAAGGCTGGAACAAGGCGCGAGAGATCTCGCGGCGTGTCGGCAAGGGCGCGGCCCAGGCGGGCCGTGCTTCCTGGCGCGCCGGCCGGGCCACCGCCACGGGTACCAAGCGGGCCGGGGTCGCCACCGCTCGGGGCGCGCACAAGATGGGGCAGGCCACGCGCCGCCTCACCCATGCCAACGGCGCCGGGCGTACCGGCCTGGGGCGGCTGATCGAGCTGTCGATCGGCAACAGCGCGGCCGACGCGTTCGTGACGGTGGCGCTGGCCAGCACGGTCTTCTTCGGCGTCCCCGTCGGCGAGGCGCGCGGCTCCGTGGCGCTCTACCTCGTGATCACCATGATTCCGTTCGCGCTGGTGGCGCCCTTCGTCGGGCCGATCCTGGACAAGTTCCGCTCGGGCCGGCGCTATGTGATCGCCGGGACGCTGTTCGGCCGGGGGCTGCTGTGTTTCGCGATGGCGGCGGCGGTGGGGCCGGGCGACCTGCCGACGTTGTTCGCGGGAGCGCTGGGTGTGCTGGTGCTGTCGAAGGCGTTCACGGTCTCGCGGGCGGCGATCATGCCGAGCGTGCTGCCCGCCGACATCACGCTCGTCTCCGCCAACGCGCGCGTGGCGTTGTTCTCGCTGGTGACGGCGGGCATCGCCGTACCCATTGGCGCGGGTCTGACGGCGTGGCTGGGCAGCGCGGTGATGCTGCGCGTCGCGATGGTGGCCTTCCTCCTGGTCGGCGTCTTCGCGGTACGGCTGCCGCGCCACGTCGACTCCCCCGACCTGGAGGAGGAGGCCCCGGAGGAGGGCGGCAGAGCCGAGCGCTGGCGCAGCCTGCTCAACGTGGGCCCCGCGGTGACCGAGGCGATGCTGGCCAACGTGGGCGTTCGCCTGTTCTCCGGGTTCCTGCTGTTCTTCATGCTGTTCCTGGTCCAGGACCTGGGCGCGCCGTGGCTGCAGGTGAAGGACACCTTCTTCGACGTGCCCAAGACGATCGGCGTGCTCGCGCTGGCCGCCGGCCTGGGCGGCCTGGTCGGCGCGGCCGTGGCCAACTGGGCGCGTAACCACTCGCCGCAGCTCATCGTGCTGCTCACGCTGGGGCTGACGGTCGCGATGACCGTGGCCACCGCGATCTTCTTCAACCTGTGGACGGCCATCGCCGTCGCGCTCATCACCGCCTTCGCTCAGGAGCTCGGCAAGCTGGCGCTCGACGCGATCGTGCAGCGCGAGATCGGCGAGGAGGTGCGCTCGTCCACCTTCGGCGTGGTCGAGGCGCTGCTGCAGATGGCCTGGGTGTTCGGCGGGCTGGTCGGCCTGCTGCTGTCCCTGACCGAGAACGGCCCGCCCGGCTTCATCACGCTGTCGGTGGTGCTGTTCGCCTGGCTGGTCTGGCTGCTGATCCGGCGCAGGCGGCGGATCAAGGCGGTCAACGCCCAGATCCATGAGGAGCGGCAGCCGCCGACGGCGCCGGTCCCGAGGGAGCCGGAGCAGGCGTGGGCGCACGAGGAGCCGCCCACGCCGGACGCGCAGCCCGGTCCGCTCGACCGGACCAAGCCGCTCACCAACCCCTACGGCTAGGCGTCCACGTCGTCGGCGACCGCCCGGAGCACGGCCGCGATCTTCTTGGAGTGGGCCGCGTCGGGGTGTTTGCCCCGCTGGTAGGACGTGGATAGGTCGTCGAGCAGTTTGATCAGGTCTTCGACGATGACGACCAGCTCGTCGGGCTTCTTCCGCTTGCCCTTGGGTTTGGCCTTGGCGAGCGTCGGCGGCTGGTCGAGGATGCGCACCGACAGCGCCTGCTGGCCGCGTCGGCCCTCCGCCACGCCGAACTCGACCTTCTGGCCGGGCTTCAGCGGGGCAGAACCAGTGGGAAGCGCGGAGGAATGAACGAATACCTCACCGCCGTCGTCGCGGGTGAGGAAGCCGAAACCCTTGTCGGCGTCGTACCACTTGACCTTGCCACTCGGCACAGGAGGGACCTCGTTCGGAACGTTGGAAAAAGGATGGATGTAGGTTATGCCCCGGAGAGCCCCGTAGCGACCGGGTATTTGGCCCCGAATTACACCTGACGCCAATCGCCAAACCATGTCGCGAATTCCGTCAGGTCGCCCAGTGCCACATCCGCTCCGTGATCACGCAGCTCGCCCACGGTGTAGGGGCCGGTGGCGACCGTCACGCTGACGGCGCCGCCCGCTCTGGCGGCCTCGATGTCGGCCACGTGGTCCCCCACGTACGCGGCGGCGCCGAACGAGGTGAGCGCCGCCCCCTTGGCCGCCCCGAACACCGATCCGACCACCTCGTCGACCTTCAGCCCGAGCCAGCTCACGGTACGGCGGGCGTCGTGGACGTTCTTGCCGGTGACCACGATGACGCGCCCGCCGGCGGCCCTGACGGCCTCGACGGCCTCGTGCGCTCCGGCCATGGCGGTGGTGGCGGGGACGGCGAGGTCGGGGTAGATCTGGCGGAACAGCGTCACCGCCGCCGGTACCCGCTCCTCGGGCACCCAGTTGGCCATCTCCAGCTCCAGCGGCGGCCCGAGCCTGGCGATGATGGCCTGGCTGTCGATCTCCACGTCGAGCCGCCTGGCGAGCTCGTCGTAGACGGCGGCAATGCCCGATCGAGTATCGGCAAGCGTCATATCCAGGTCGAAGCCCACAGAAGCAGTCACGCCAGCAGCATGCCAAAGGAAGCGTAACGAGGGTAATTGTGGGACCGTGGAGAGGGCAGAAAGGAATTACTTATCGAGGGAGTGCCCATGTCGGAGACCCCCAGGCCGCCAGAGCCGGGTGACAAGCTGGTGGCGGCCCCGCTGGAGCAGACCCGCCCCCACCGCCCCGCCAGACCCTCGGCCGTCAGGAAGCCCGGTGCGTGGCAGCGGACGGTGACGTTCGCCGTCTGGGTGATCAGGGTCGCCTCCCGCCTGGCCGCGCTCGTGGCCGTCCTTTACGCCGTGTTCACCGTCTTCCGGGCGAACCCCGCCAACACCTGGTACCAACTGGTCGAATCCCTCGCCTCCGGGCTCTCCCTGGGCCTGTCCAACCTCTTCCAGATGACCGACGCCCGCTGGGAAACCCTGGTCAACTACGGTCTGGCCGCCGTGGTGTGGCTCATCCTCGGCTCCGTGGCCGCGGGCCTTGTCCGGCGCTTGGCTCCATGACGGCTACGCTCCTTGCGGAGGTAACGGGTAAGACATGACAAGATCGCCGAGCACCAGCACGCGTGAGCGGATCATCGACGAGTCCCTGCGGTTGTTCGCGCAGCGGGGCTACTCCGCCACGTCCGTTGCCGAGATCGAGGCCGCCTCCGGGCTCTCACCGGGCGCCGGCGGCCTCTACCGGCACTTCAAGTCGAAGTACGAGGTGCTCGCCGCGGCGATCAACGAGCACGCCAACCGCACCAAGGCCCAGGTGGCCGAGAGCCTGGCCGAACTCGGCGGCATGGAGTCGGCCGAGCTGGAACTGCGGCTGTCGCACGTGTGCCGCGCGGGCCTGGCCAAGGTACGCGAGGAGAGCGAGCTGACCCGGGTCTTCTTCCGCGACCTCAGCCAGTTCCCCGAGCTGGTCACGGTGGTCAGGGAGGGCCTGCTGCAGCCCATGTTCGACGCGATCACCACCTGGTTCACCACCCAGCCCGAGTACGCCGACGCCAAGATCGACTGGCCGGCGATCGCCGCGGTGCTCGGCGGCGCCGTGGTGCACTACCGGCTCTTCCAGGAGACCGTGGGCGAGACGCCGGGCCACGCGGAGAAGGAACAGTTCGTGGCGGCCTGGGTACGCCTGGCCGTCGGCCTCCTGCCGAGCCCCGCACCGGTCAGCTGACGTTGAAGAGGCGGTAGGCCAGCAGGACCACCCCGAGCCCCGCGCCGATCATGAACATGATCCCGCTGACATTGAAGAACTCCGTGAAGAACCGCTCGAACCCGGCCGTGGCCCCCACCCGCAGCCCGCCGATGAGCACCCCGCCGACCGAGTAGCCGAGGATGGGCGCGCTGGTCCCGAGCAGCCGGTCGCGCCACGTCCAGCTGTCGCTGAGCAGCACGATCACGGTGCCGATCGCCCAGATGATGATCGGGACCGTGAAGATGGCCACCGACGGCAGGTTGAACGGCACCATCAGCGCCGCCACCAGCAGCAGAGCCATCGCCAGCGTCTCGCGTGGGTGCTCCTTGACGATGGTGCCCGCGTCGCGGCCCTCGGTGGTCATCGGGTTGGCGCTGGACATCACCGCCCTGCGCAGCCCCGCCAGCGGCATGCCGCGTCCCGGCCGCCGCGAGAGCCGGTCCTGGGCGAGCTTGACGCTCTTGGCGGCGCCGGGAGGCAGCCCGGGGTCGTCGCGGATCTTCGGGAACGCGGCGGTGGACTCGGGCTCTCGCTCCCCGGGCTGTCCCTCGGCCAGCCTGCGGGCCTCGCGGGCCACGAGCGCCTCCGGATCGCCGAAGCGGGCCAGCACCTTCGCCACGTCACGGGCGCTCTGGCTGCCCTGGCGCTCCTGCTCGATCCTGGCGCGCAGCCGCCGGGAGAAGTCGAGCCGCTGATCCGCTCTGAGCACGCCGTGAGCGGCGTCGGCAGCCGCGCTCACGTAATTAAGAATCAGCTGATCTGCCCGCTCTGTCACGGGAGCCATGCTGCCCGAATCACCTGCGACATACCATGGCATCGATGGAGTTCACGGAGTGGATCAGGGGGCGCACCGACGAACAGCTGAGGGCGCTCGTCTCGGCGCGCCCCGAGCTGATCACCCCGGTGCCCGCCCATCTGGAAGGCCTCGCCTCACGGGCGGGCAGTCCTTCGGCGATCGGCAGGGTTCTCGACCGGCTCGACCGGTTCACGCTGGCGGTCGTCGAGACGCTGGCCGTACAGGAGAAGCCGATCTCGAAGGCGCGCCTGCGCGCCGTGATCGGCCGCGCGCTGGCGGAGGGCAAGCCCGAGCCCGAACTTTCCGCCGCCCTGGAACGGCTGCGCGAACTCGCGCTCGTCTACGGCCCGGACAGCGCGCTCGACCTGGCGCCCGGCGTGCGCAAGGTACTCGACGACCCCGCGGGGCTGGGGCCACCGGCGGCCGAGGCGTTCCGCCACCATCCGCCCGATCAGCTGGCGGACATGGCCGACGAGATCGCCCCCGGCACCTCGGGCACCGGCAAGGAGCGCCTGGCCGCCGCCCTGGCCGAGCCCGGCAAGCTGATCGAGGACGTCTCCGGCGAGGCGCGGGCGGCGCTGGAACAGCTGGCCTGGGGCCCGCCCACCGGCCGGGTGCCCAACGCCCGGCGTGAGGTACGCGTCGAGTCGGCCCGCTCGCCCATCGAGCAGTTGCTGGCCCGCGCCCTGCTGGCCGCCACCGGCGAGGAGAGCGTGACGCTCCCCCGGGAGGTCGGCCTGTACCTGCGCGACGGGCGCGTCCACCGCGACCTGCGGGCCACCGCGCCCGCGCTGGAGGGCTCCGAGCGCGACCAGAAGATGGCCGATCGTACCGCCGCCGGGCAGGCGTTCGCGTTCGTGCGCTCGGTGGAGGAGCTGTGCGAGCGGTGGAGCGTCGACCCGCCGGGCGTGCTGCGCACCGGCGGGCTGGGCGTGCGCGACCTCAAGCGCGCCGCCACCGACCTCGACCTGCCCGAGTGGGCGGCGGCGCTGGTCGTCGAGGTGACCCACGCGGCCGGGCTGATCGCCGCGGGCGGCGCCGTGGACGGCGAGTGGCTGCCCACGACCGGCTACGACCTGTGGCGGGTCAAGCCGACCGCCGCCCGCTGGGTGGTGCTGGCCACGACGTGGCTGCAGATGGACCGCGTGCCAGGTTTGGTGGGCGAGCGCGACGAGCGCGACCGGCCGCTCAACGCGCTGCACACCGACCTGCGCCGCTCGGCCGCGCCCGGCGTGCGGGCCGCGACCTTGGGCGTCCTGGCGGCCGCCGCGGGGCTCGCGCCGACGCGCGAGTCCATCGCCGAACGGCTGGCGTGGGAGCAGCCGAGACGCCGGGGCGCGCTGCGCGAGCAGCTCATGGAGTTCGCGCTGCGCGAGGCCGAGCAGGTGGGCGTCACCGGCCTCGGCGTGCTGTCCGGGCACGCCAGGGCGCTACGCGACGGCCTGGACGCCGCCGCCGTCCTGGAGCCGCTGCTGCCGGAACCGGTCGACCACGTGCTCCTGCAGGCCGACCTGACCGCCGTCGCGCCGGGCCCGCTGACCAGCGACCTCAACCGCTGGATGACGCTGACCGCCGACATCGAGTCCAAGGGCGGCGCGACCGTCTACCGCTTCGGCGAATCCTCCGTCCGCCGCGCGCTCGACGCCGGCCACGGCGCCGAAGAACTGCTCGCCATGCTGGCCCGCCACTCGGCCACGCCGGTGCCGCAGGCCCTGTCCTACCTGGTCGCCGATGTCGCCCGGCGCCACGGCCGCATGCGCGTCGGCACCGCGAGCGCGTACATCCGCTGTGACGACCCGGCTCTGCTCGACCAGATCACCGCCGACCGCCGCGCCGCCCAGCTCAGGCTGCGCAGGCTCGCGCCCACCGTGATCGCCTCCCGCTCGTCGCGGGCGGTGCTGGTCGACTCGCTGCGCGCCATGGGGTACGCGCCGGTCGCCGAGTCGCTCGACGGCGACGTCATCATCAGCCAGCTCGACAGCCGGCGTACCGAGGGCATCGCGCCGGTCCGCTCCGTGGCCTCGGCGACGGGGCTGGACTCCGGGGTGGCGGCGGCGGCCGTACGCGCGCTGCGGGCCGGCGACGCCGCCCACCTGGCCCGCCGCGAGCCCGTGGAGGCGCCCGACGGCCAGGTGCCGCGCGGTCCGGCCACCGCGACGATCTCCGCGCTGCAGGAGGCCATCCGCCAGGGCGTACGCGTGTGGATCGGCTACCTCGACTCCCAGGGCAACGCCACTTCCCGCATCCTGGAGCCGGCCAGGATGGAGGGCGGCTACCTGACCGCCTACGACGAGACCCGCGCCGCGGTCCACCGCTTCGCCCTCCACCGCATCACCGGAGTCGCCGGCCTGCAATGAAGACTTGACTACCGGCCGTTGACCGCATCAGCTTGATCCTGTGACCGAGCAAACGCTGGGCAGGCTGGCAGAGGAGTCGTGGGAGCGCTTCGGCGACTACGACTCGGTGTTCTACGACGGTGCGTGGCACCGCCGTCACACGCTCGCCGAGCGGACCAGGCGGGTCTGCGGCGGGTTCGTGGCCGCGGGTGTACGGCCCGGCGACCGTGTGGCCGTGATGATGGCGACCAGTCCCGACGTCGCCATCGTCTACCAGGCGTTATGGGCGGCCGGTGCGGTGGTCACGCCGGTCGTGTTCCTGGTGGGCCCGGACGAGCTGCGTCACATCCTGGCCGACAGCGGCGCCGTGGCGGTGGTGACGTCGCCGGAGCTGGTGGAGACGGTGCGGCTGGCCGTACCCGATGAAGTGCGGATTTTTCTGGACACGGGGGAGCTTGAGCAGGCGCCCGAGCACGGCCCCGTCACCGTGGACCCCGGGGATCTCGCGGCGCTGATGTACACCGGCGGCACCACCGGGCGGGCCAAGGGCGTCAAGCTCAGCCACCGCGGCCTGTGGCAGGTCGCCAAGGACGCCTTCGCCATGTCCCACCAGGAGGGGCTCAACCGGGCGATCGTGCCCGTGCCCCTCTCCCACGCCTACGGCCTGATCATCACCGTCGCCGAGATGCACGCCGAGGAGCCGCAGCAGGCGGTGCTGATGCGCTGGTTCGAACCCAAGCCGTTCCTGGCGCTGGCCGCCGAGCAACGCGCGCAGTTCGGCACCGTCGTGCCCTCGATGATCCAGATGCTGCTGGCCGAACCGCTCGAGGAGCACCCGCTGCCCGACCTGGCCTTCCTCACCTGCGGCGCGGCGCCGCTCGGGCGCGAGACGCTGATCGAGTTCGAGCGCCGGATGCCGGGCACGCAGATCCTGGAGGGCTACGGCATGACCGAGACCAGCGCGGTCACCACCTTCAACCCGCCGGGCCGGCGCCGGATCGGCAGCGTGGGCCTGCCGCTGCCCGGCTACACCCTCACCGTCCGCGACAACTCCGGCGAATCTGTCGAGACCGGCGACATCGGCGAGATCTGCATCCGCGGCACGTCACTGATGCTCGGCTACTGGGGCGGCCTCAGCTCCCCGATCGTGGACGGCGAACTGCGTACCGGCGACATCGGCTGCCTCGACGAGGACGGCTACCTCTACGTCGTGGACCGCAAGAAGGACCTCATCATCCGCGGCGGCTTCAACGTCTTCCCGCGCGACGTCGAGGACGCGCTCAACCGGCACCCGGACGTGGTCATGTCCGGGGTGGTCGGCCGTCCCGACCCGCGCCACGGCGAGGAGGTCGTCGCGTTCGTCCAGCTCCGTCCCGGCGCCGAGACCGCGGGAGAGGAGCTCATCGCGTGGGTACGCGACCGGGTCGGCCGGGTGAAGTACCCGCGCGAGGTGCACTTCGTCGACACGATTCCGGTCACCAGCGTGCTCAAGATCGACCGGAAGGAGCTGCGGACCAGGCTCTAGTGTTCTGAGTTATTAATTCATGTGCAGCTTGTAGGCTTGGGGCATGCCGAGTCCGAAGCTGATGCCGTTGGTGTTGTCGGAGGATGAGTGT